>CAMHUI010000019.1 GCA_946188345.1 uncultured Prevotellaceae bacterium
AACTATATTTCAATCATTTCAAAGAACGCTTAGCGATTTTTAGTGGACAACAATGGTTTTATTGTTTGAGTTCTATTCTGAATGTCGTGCCACGTCCTACTTCTGACGACTTGACGAAGATGCGTCCGTGGTGGTATTCCTCTACGATGCGTTTGGCGAGCGATAGTCCGAGTCCCCATCCGCGCTGCTTGGTGGTAAATCCTGGGGTGAAGACGTTTTTGATGTCTTTCTTTCGGATGCCTTTGCCTGTGTCGCTCACTTCGATGACGACGGTGCCCATCTCGATGTTCATGAAGAGGGTGATGCGTCCGCTGCCTTCCATGGCGTCGACGGCGTTCTTGCAGAGGTTTTCGATGACCCACTCGAAGAGCGAGGCGTTGATTTTGACGATGATGTCTTCCGGTGGGAAGACGCGCACCATCTGCACTTTGTTTGACGTGCGGCGGTCCATGTAGTCGATGACGTGGTTCATCACCTCGGTGAGGCTCGACGGTACGGGCTCGGGCAGGGAGCCTATCTTCGAGAAGCGGTCGGCGATGAGCTGCAGGCGCTTCACGTCTTTGTCCATCTCGGGCAGCAGTTCGTCGTCGGGATAGTTTTCCTTGAGTATCTCGGTCCATGCCATGAGGCTCGAGATGGGGGTTCCCAGCTGGTGGGCGGTCTCCTTCGACAGGCCCACCCACACCTTGTTCTGTTCGGCCCGTTTCGAGGTCATCAGCGCAAAGATGGCGATGACGACGAAGATGAGCACGACGCCGAGCTGGATGTATGGGTAGACGGCGAGGCGCTTGAGCATGAGCGAGTCGTCGTAGCATACGTCTACATATCCGTCGGCCACTTCGCGGTCGAGTTCTATCCGGATGCTTTTTCCTGCGCGTTTCAGGGCGACGCCTTTAGCCTGCACGTCTTCTATGCTGCTGCTTTCTGCCTTTGGCAACTCGATGTTGCGGTATGTCCTGACGCTATCGTTGGCGTCGAGCACGATGATGGGTATGGTGGTGTTACCATCGATGACCTTCAGCACGAGGGCCAGGTCGGTGTTGTCGTCGGCTTCGTTCAGCGAGCGCATGGCCTCGGCCCAGATTTCCATCTTCTTGTGCTCCTCCACGTAGAGGTCGCGCGTCAGCAGGTTCGACGCGACGAGCGAGGCCACGGCTATGATAATCGCGGTCAGCACCAGGAAGATTTTCACCTGTCGTATTCGGTCAGTCCATTGCATACTGCTATGATAACGCAAAAATCCCTACATTATTATATTTATAGGGGATGTGTTCTTTCTGGTCAGTGCTTCTGCCATCCGGGTTGGTGGCGCTGGCGCAGCTCGCTCACCACGTCCTCTATGCGCAGGTGTTTCGACGAGAGCAGCACGATGAGGTGGTAGAGCATGTCTGATGTCTCGTAGAGCAGCCGTTCGTCGGTTCCTCCGACGGCTTCGATGACGGCCTCGAGTGCTTCTTCTCCCACTTTCTGTGCCATGCGGTGCAGTCCGTCGCGGAAGAGGCTGGTGGTGTAGCTCCCTTCTGGCATCTCTTCGCGCCGGCGGTCGATGAAGTCCTGCAGCTCGCTGAGGAAGGCCGTGCCGTCCGCTTGCGCCTTGTTCTCTTCGCCCCAGCAGGTGTCGGTGCCGGTGTGGCACACGGGGCCGTCGGGGTGAGCTTTCACCAGCAGGGCATCGCCGTCGCAGTCGACGCTGATGCTCACCAGGTGGAGCCTGTTGCCTGAGGTCTCGCCTTTGGTCCACAGTTCCTGCCGCGAGCGGCTCCAGAAGGTGACAAGCTGCGTCTGCAGGGTGCGCTCGTAGGCTTCGCGGTTCATGTATCCCAGCATGAGCACTTTTCCGGTGGCTGCATCCTGGACAATGGCAGGGACAAGGCCCTGCATCTTTTCGAAATCAATATCCTTCATGTGTCGGTCTTATTATGTAATCGCCTGCAAAATTACAAATAAAACGCTGAAAAACCGCCTTTTCCGCGGATAAATATCTGGAATATTATCTTTCAGGGGCTTTTTATGTAGCGAAAGGCAAAATGTTAATTTCTTGGAATTTTCTTGACAAAAGTGTTTCGTTTTCCCGCTTTTCTGGGTTTTCGGCCAGGTGAAAGGCTGTTTTTCCGCCTTTTTGACGCCATTTTCTTATTTTGCTGATTTACAACGCTTTATGTTTTCTGTCGCTCCAGTTTCCGCCTCTCCCGCAAAATGAATTGGTACAAAAGTCTTGACGATTTGTACCAATTCGTTCCACGATTTGATAGAAATCGCAGTCAGTTTAGATAGAAATCGTGCAACGATTTGTACCAAAAGTCTGCATCTTCTGCCGTTTTTGCTCTTCACCATCGTATAAAAACCTGCACAAACGAGTCGTTTTGTGCAGGTTTTTTCTCTGGTTTGTCTGAAAACTAAATGTTAAATTTAGTAAGAAATCATGACAATTCCTTCGTTTCTCTCAGGCCTTTCGGCCCCGGCTTTCCTGTGGCCATGAAAAAACCATGAATAAGCATAGTGATAAATTTTGGCGCGTTGCTGAAAAGGCCTTACCTTTGCCCCCGATTACCAATCATTGTTTTCAGTAACCTTAATAATTTTTTTACCATGAAAAACGACATTCAGTTAAGCGAGCATTTTATGCTCAGTGAGTTCATGCGCTCTGCGACGGCCGACTTGCTCGGCATCGACAACCGGCCGTCGGCGGAGCAAGTCGGCAACCTTCGCAACCTCTGCCAGGAGGTGCTTGAGCCGCTGCGCCGGCAGTTCGGTCCCATCATGGTCAACAGCGGCTACCGCTGTGAGCGGCTGAACGAGGCCGTCGGCGGGGTGGGCAACAGCAGCCATCTGCGCGGTGAGGCTGCCGACATCCGGCTGGTTGACGTGGCGACGGGCTGGCGCTACTATACATTCCTCGTCGCCCACGTCAACTTCGACCAGCTGCTCTTCGAGTACAACCGTCGCGGTGCCGTGTGGCTCCACGTGAGCTGCAGGCAGGAAATGGCGTTGAACCGCCATCAGGCTTTCCCGAACTATCTGGCGAAAGGAGGTTGCCGATGACGTCCGCCGTTTCCTCAGAGTCCCTGCGCCGCTGCCGCGTCTGCGGGCAGACACTGCCGGAGAACCGTTTCCAGCTGCTCTCTGGCGGCTGTCGCCGTCGCGTGTGCTATGGCTGTCGCTATCAGTATGCCGTGCTGCCCTCGCGCCGAAGGAAGGCGCTCCGCGATACGGAAAATCGCCAGCGCTACTTCACCGACTGCCAATAGCCTTTGGGTGTTATGTTTTTTTAACTTTTCAGAAATTGTCTTTTCGGCTTTCCGAGTGTCATATAGTAATAGAAATTGTGTAATTTTGCAAAGATAATAAGGATTGATTATTAGACTCTTAACGTATGAAAAAACTATTGTTTGTCAGCCTGGCTCTGCTCGTACTGGGCGTGTCTGTGGCCGAGGCCCAGACCATCAAGGAAGTGGATATCCCCCAGAAGATTTACGACTATGTGGAATTTCCTCCCCATTTTCCAGGTGGCGTGAAGATGGGCATGCAGCGTGCGCTGGCCCAGAACTTCGTCTACCCCGATGAGGCTTGGCAGTCCAGTCGCGTGAAACAGGCAGAAGTCAACTTCATTGTCCGTCGCGATGGCACGGTGACGAGCGTGATGGTGGAAGGAGATTTACACCCCGCACTCGTTGCCGAGCTACAGCGGGTCATTCCCAAGATGCCGCTGTGGTATCCGGCCTACAAGAGCGGCCAGAAGATAGATGCCCGCGTGGGCGTCGTCGTGAACCTTGTCGAGCAGCGTACGGGCCTTCCTTATCATCTGCAGACGGCGGCCAAGAGTCTGGAGCGTTACACGGCCCATTCTTACACCCCCCGTCCGATGACTCGCCAACAGATGGAACAAGCAGTCGCTGAACTGGGTGTCATCGGCGACGTCTATCTGGAATATAAGCCTACGGCTATCGCCATCAACCGCCTGCGCGCCTCACTCGGCGACGTGGAGCAGGCCGCCGTACAGATGGACCGCTCGGCCCGCGAGTACGAACATCTGAACCCCTATCGGCAGGTGGATGGGGCCCCGGCCATCCTGGGCTTCCGTCCCGGCTACTGCGGCAAGGACGATGTGGCCATGCAGTTGCAGCGTGCCGTGGCCTACGACCTGGCCGGGCGCGAGGCAACGGCACGCAGGGCCTACGACAAGGTGCTGCAGCTGGCCGAGACCAAAATCAAGACCGGCGATATCGGGTTGCCCGTGGAGGCGGATGACGAGAGCCTGCGATTCCTGCAGACCGAGGACCTGATGGACAAGATGTTCTATCGCCTGACATATATCGACTCCGACCAGCTCACGCCTGAGGACCAGAACCGTTTGGCCACGGTTCAGCGAACGCCACAGAATATCATCCCCATCATCGAGGAGCTCATCGCCTCGGGCAGACTGAAGGACGTGAAGGTGGCGCAGCAGAAGGAGCAGATAAAACAGATGCTCAACGAGGCTGCCCATGGCAAGGTTGACAAGGGCGACCAAGGCCGGCTGTATGCCGTCGAGGTGCTGGCCGTGTGCCTGCGCGACGGAGTCGATGCCGCCCGGCAGTATGTGGCGCAGCGGCTCGCTGAGAGCGGTCTGCGCGGAGCCGGCAAGGCGCAGCTGACAAAGGTGCAGAAGCAACTCAGAACCCATGCCGCCGACCTGACCGACCGCAGCCAGCTCGTACGCGTTGTAGGCACCTATGGCCCCGTTGTAGGGGATACAGGAGCCGATGCCTACTATTGTGCCGCCGAAGCCCTCAACGACGTCTTCCCCATGGCCTGGCTGACTGAATAGCGTCAGATATCAACCAGCCCAGAGTCCCGTAAGCAAGGAGTTCGGGGAGGTTCAAGCCCCCGAACTCCTTGCTTTCTAAACATGGGCTTGGTTGCGAAACTTTAAAAAGATAAAAAATAAGAGAATAAATGGCCGGAAACAGGCTGATATGTCCGAAAAAAGTATTAACTTTGCACCCAATATAAATATATGAACAGGGATGGGGCAGCGTCTCCGCCCATAAATAACGTATACTATGGCTTCATTTGTTGATGACAAGATTGTGATGGACGGCCTTACCTTCGACGACGTCCTTCTTATTCCCGCCTATTCAGAGGTGCTGCCCAAGACGGTAGAGTTGAAAACCCGCTTTTCGCGCCGTATCGCGCTGAACGTGCCGTTCGTCACGGCCGCAATGGATACGGTGACCGAGAGTGCTATGGCTATTGCCATTGCCCGCGAGGGCGGCATCGGCGTGGTGCATAAGAACATGTCCATCGATGCCCAGGCCCGCGAGGTCGCCATCGTCAAGCGTGCCGAGAACGGAATGATTTACGACCCCGTCACCATCCGCCGCGGCTCGACCGTGGCCGATGCCCTGGCACTGATGAGCGACTACCACATCGGCGGCATCCCCGTCGTCGACGATGAAGGATGCCTCGTCGGCATCGTCACCAACCGCGACCTGCGCTTTGAGCGCCGACTCGACAGAAAGATTGACGACGTGATGACCAAGGAGAACCTTGTCACCACCCATCAGCAGACCGACCTCAGCGCTGCCGCACAAATCCTGCAGGAGAACAAAATCGAGAAACTCCCCGTGGTCGACAAGAACGGCCACCTGGTGGGACTCATCACCTATAAAGACATCACAAAGGCCAAGGACAAGCCCATGGCCTGCAAAGACGAGAAAGGCCGTCTGCGCGTGGCAGCCGGCGTCGGCGTCACAGCCGATACGCTGGAGCGTGCACAGGCACTGGTCGACGCCGGAGCCGATGCCATCGTCATTGATACGGCCCACGGCCATTCGCTCGGCGTCATCGAGAAGCTGCGCGAGGTGAAGGCCTCCTTCCCGCAGGTAGACATTGTCGTGGGTAACGTGGCTACGGGTGCAGCAGCAAAGATGCTGGTCGACAATGGCGCCGATGCCGTGAAGGTAGGCATCGGTCCGGGCTCCATCTGCACCACACGAGTCGTGGCCGGCGTGGGCGTACCACAGCTCTCGGCTGTCTACGACGTCTTCAGTGCCCTGAAGGGTACCGGCGTGCCACTGATAGCCGACGGCGGTCTGCGCTACTCGGGCGACATCGTGAAGGCATTGGCAGCCGGTGGCTCCTGTGTGATGATTGGCTCGCTCGTGGCCGGCACGGAAGAGAGCCCCGGCGACACCATCATCTACAACGGACGTAAGTTCAAGAGCTATCGCGGTATGGGCTCGCTCGAAGCCATGGAGCAGAAGCACGGTTCGAAGGACCGCTACTTCCAGGGCGACACCAAGGAGGTCAAGAAACTGGTGCCAGAGGGCATCGCCGGACGCGTGCCCTATAAAGGAACCGTTCAGGAAGTCATCTACCAGCTTACCGGTGGACTGCGCTCAGGCATGGGCTATTGTGGCGCTCCCACCATCGAGCGACTGCACGACGCAAAGTTCGTGCGCATCACCAACGCAGGCGTCATGGAAAGCCATCCCCACGACATCACCATCACCAGCGAGGCCCCGAACTATTCGCGGCCGGAATAATTGAAAACATAAACAAAAAGAGATAGAATACGATGAAAACAAGAATCATCATGGCAGCCATGTTGCTCGTTGCAACAGCAGCCACAGCGCAGTCTGACGATCCCGTCATCATGAAGATCAACGGCGAGGCCGTACCGCGTTCGGAGTTCGAATACTCCTATAACAAGAATAACACCGACGGCGTCATCGACAAGAAAACCGTCGAGGAATATGTAGACCTCTTCGTCAACTACAAGTTGAAGGTGCAGGCCGCTATGAAGGCCCGCCTGGACACCATCCAGTCGCTGAAGAAGGAATACGAGCAGTATCGCGACCAGCAGATTCGCCCGGCCATGGTAACCGACGAAGACATCGAGCGCAAGGCCCGCGAGATTTATGACGCTACGCAGCATCGCATCGACTCGGGCGGTGGTCTGGTCAGACCGGCCCATATCCTGATTCGTATGGGACAGCAGGCCTCGCAGCAGGAGCAGGATGCCGCCAAGCACCGCATCGACTCCATCTATCAAGTGCTGATGCAGGGCGCTGACTTTGCCGAGACGGCACGTAAGCACTCTAACGACAACTCGGCCCGCAACGGCGGCGACCTGGGATGGATTGAAAAAGGATATACCGTGCCCGAGTTTGAGGAGACCATCTACAGCCTAAAGCCCGGCGAGATGAGCAAGCCCTTCACAACACAGTACGGATGGCATATCGTGAAGCTGATGGAGAAGCGTATGTTCTTCCCCTACGACAGCATGCGCACGGACATCATCCGCTATATCGGCCAGCGCGGCATACGCGACCAGATTGTCAGACAGAAGATTGGCGACATCGCCAAGGCTACTGGCAAGACCGAGGAGCAGATTCTCGCCGAAAAACGAGAAGAGATGGTGGCTGCCGACAGCGACCTGAAGTATCTCATCCAGGAATATCACGACGGTGTGCTGGCCATCGAACTGACACAGCGCAACGTCTGGGAGAAGGCCCAGAACGATAAGGAAGGACTGGCACAGTTCTTCAAGAAGAACAAGAAAAACTATCAGTGGGAGGCTCCCCGCTTCAAAGGCATCGCCTATCGCACACGCTATGCCCAAGACGTCAAGGCCGTGCAGAAGGCTCTGAAGGGCGTCTCCTTCGATAAGTGGGCTCAGGTGCTGCGCGAGACCTTCAACAACGACAGCATACTGCGCATCCGCGTAGAGAAGGGCTACTTCAAGAAGGGTGACAATGCCATCGTCGACCGGAACGTATTCAAGAAGGACACCACCATTACTGAACTGAAAGACTATCCCAATGTAGCCGTATTCGGAAAGCTGCTGAAGGCCCCGAAAGAGATGGAGGATGTCAAGGGACAGGTCGTCAACGACTATTCAGAGTATCTGATGGAGCGTTGGGTGGCCGACCTGCGCAAGGATGCCCTCATTGAGGTCGACAAGAAGGTGTTGGCCACAGTGAACAAGCATTGATAGGAAAAACAGAAATCGAAAGATTAGATGAAGAAAAGAATAATGATATTGGCAGCCGTGGCCTGTGCACTCACCGCCTTTGGCTATATGCCGGAGAGCGTGGGTATGTCAGTGGGGCAAAGTGCTGTCGAGGCTGTCAACGACTCTGGCGTGCCGGAGATTGAAGTGCCGGAAGGAAGTATCATCGATGAGGTGGTATGGGTGGTCGGCAACGAGCCCATCATGAAGTCGGAGGTGGAGGCCATGCGCCAACAGTCGGACCTGGAACACGTGAAGTGGAGCGGTGACCCCGACTACCTCATTCCGGAACATATCGCCGTGCAGAAGCTCTATCTGCATCAGGCCGAGCTGGACTCCATTGAGGTGACTGACACCGAGGTGATGCGCGCTGTCGAAGGACAGATTGCCGAATGGATTAACTATCTCGGTTCGCAGGAGCGACTCGAGGAGGAGAGAGGCCAGTCGGTGCAGCAGATACGTGAACAGATGCGCGACGAATTCCGCAATATGCAGATGGTGCAGCAGATGCAACAGAAACTGGTCGAAGATGTCGTCGTGACGCCTTCCGAGGTGCGCGACTACTTCCGCAATCTGCCAGAAGACAGTATACCCTTCGTGCCCACTGAGGTTGAGGTGGAGATTATCACCAAGCAGCCGAAGATAGACGTGGAGGAAATTAACCGCGTGAAGGACGAACTGCGTGAATACACCGACCGTGTGACGCGGGGTGAGATATCCTTTGCTGTGCTGGCCCGACTGAACTCGGAAGACGGCAGCGCGCGCCAGGGAGGTGAGATAGGATATATGGGACGAGGAGAACTCGATCCGGCCTTCGCTGCCGTAGCATTCAACCTGACCGACCCGAAGAAGATATCGAAGATTGTCGAGTCGGAATTCGGCTACCACATCATCCAGCTCATCGACAAGCGAGGCGACAAAATCAACGTGCGTCATATCCTGAAGAACCCGAAGGTGTCGGAAGAGAACCTTCTGGATGCCCAGCATAGACTTGACTCGCTGGCTGATGAAATCCGCGGCGGAAAATACACCTTCGAAGAGGCCGCCTTCTATATCTCTGACGATAAGGATACGAGGAGCAATCACGGCCTGATGGCTTACAAGAATCAGGCACAGCGCACCATTACCTCGAAGTTCCGTATGGACCAGCTGCCCACGGAGATACAGCAGGCAGTAGCCAATCTGGAAGTGGGTGAAATCTCGCCTGCCTTCAGAATGATTAATTCAAAAGGCAAGAAGGTGTGTGCCATCGTGAAGCTGAAGAGCCGTATCGATGCACATACCGCAACCATCACCGAGGACTATCAGGTGATGAAGAATGTCGTGTTGTCCAAAGAGCGCACAAAGCACCTGCATAAGTGGGTGGAAGATAAAATCAAGCGCACCCACGTCTGGATGAAAGAACGCTATCGTAACGGTAAATACGAATACGAAGGATGGGCTAAATGAACAATCGCCGGCAGCAAATAGCAAACAAGGCATGCGGGCATAGAGTCATTCGGGAAATGGTTCTATGCCTGTTTGCCCTTTGTATCGCCTCGGGAGCAGCAGCCCAGAAAAAAGGAGGAAAAGATGATACCAGAATCTACCTGGAACATGCTGACGAACTGCGCTATGACATGTATTCGCCAGATCCCGAGACACGCTATGCCCAGATTGTCAGTGGTAATGTAGTCTTCCTTCATCAGGGAGGTAAGCTGCGCTGCGACAGCGCGTTCTTCTATCAGGAAGCCAACACGGTCAAGGCTTTCGGCCACGTGAGGTTCACCCAGGGCGATACGCTCTCGTTGACTTGTGACCACGGTGACTACGACGGTCAGGTGCAGGAGATGCATGCCCGACAACGGGTGGTGCTGAAGCATCGAAGGCAGACTCTTTATACGGACAGTCTGAACTACGACAGACTTTACGGCGTGGCTTATTTCTTTGAAGGAGGAACCTTGGTCGACGGTAACGATAAACTTGTAGCCGACTGGGGCGAATATCATACCGATACAAGGGAGGCACGCTTCTATTTCAATGTACAGCTTCAGGGAGAAGACCACCTCATCACCACAGATACCCTCTTCTATGACACCCGTAGTTCGGAAGCACATGTGATGGGGCCCTCGCACATGACTTCGGGAACCACCGATGCCGATACCGACAACGGCTACTACAATACAAAGTCAGAATGGATGAGGCTCTATCAGCGTTCAACAATCATCGATAAGGAAAAACAGATCACGGGCGACACCCTGCTCTACGATAAGACCGTCGGCAGCGGGGAGGCTTTCGGAAATGTGATCTATGTCGACACGCTGAACCGGAATGGGCTCGAATGTGGCTATATGCAGTATGACCGCGAGACAGGTTACGGGTATGCCACAGGCCATGCCGTCGTAAAAGACTTCTCACAAGGCCCTGATACACTCTATATGCATGCCGACACCCTGAAACTGGTTACGTATCATATTGACACAGACTCTGTCTATCGGACAGTGCATGCCTATCCGCATGTCAGAGCATATCGTACCGATGTGCAGGCTATCTGTGACTCCCTGGTATTCAGTTCCAAGGACTCCTGCATGACCATGTACTATGACCCCATCGTGTGGAACGCCAACCGGCAGCTGCTGGGCGAACGCATCGAGGCTTATATGAACGACAGCACCATCCGAGAGGCTCATATCATCGGGCAGGCTCTGTCAATAGAACAGGGATTGACGGAGAATAACTTCAATCAGATATCTTCTAAACAAATGGATGCCTACTTCATCGATGGCATCCTGCGGAAGACGGTGGCTGTGAGTAATGTGCGCGTCATCTATTACTCCATGGATGACAAGGACAGTACTTATATAGGACTGAACTATACCGAGACAGACACCCTGCGGATGTACCTGTCGAAAGAACGGCAGCTGGAACGTATCTGGACCCCCCGGCACAAGAGCGTGACTTATCCGATGACGCAGATACCGCCCGACAAATACCGCCTTACCGAGTTCGCTTGGTTCGACAACCTGCGGCCTCGCGATAAGAACGACATCTTCGAATGGAGAGGGAAAAGTGAAGATGATAAGTTGAAAGTGGTGGAGCGTAGGAGCGCTCCGTTGCAGACCTTTACCGAACCTACTCCCAAGGTCGCGGAACCAGAGCAGCCTACTGCGGATGAAGCATTGACAACAGAAGAAACAGAGAACGAGGAGGAACCTACCCATGAGTGATATCATACAACTGCTCCCCGATTCCGTGGCCAATCAGATTGCCGCGGGGGAAGTGATACAACGGCCTGCAAGCGTCATCAAAGAGTTGATGGAAAACTCCGTCGATGCCGGCGCAAAGACGATTCATGTGCTGGTCGTCGATGCCGGAAGAACGTCAATCCAGGTAATCGACGATGGTAAAGGTATGTCTGAGACCGATGCCCGTCTGGCTTTTGAACGCCATGCTACCTCGAAAATATCCCAGGCATCTGACCTCTTCTCACTCCACACAATGGGCTTCCGAGGTGAGGCCTTGGCTTCAATAGCAGCCGTGGCTCAGGTGGAACTGACTACCCGACAAGAGACAGAAGACCTGGGGACAACGCTCTCCATCTCAGGCTCCCGTTTTGTCAGTCAGGAACCTTGTTCGGCTCCCGTCGGGAGTAACTTTAAGGTAGAGAATCTCTTCTTCAATGTTCCGGCGAGAAGAAAGTTCCTGAAGTCTAACTCGACGGAACTGGCAAATATCGTTACGGCTTTCCAGCGCATCGCCTTGGTATATCCGGAGATAACCTTTACCCTTCATAGCAACGGGGCAGAACTCTTTAACCTCAGGGCAGGAGGACTGCGCCAGCGTATCGTTGATGTCTTCGGCAAACGACTCAACCAGGATCTCCTGCCTGTGGATGTCGACACAACTATCTGCCGCATCACAGGCTTTGTCGGTAAACCTGAGTCAGCCAAGAAGAAAGGTACTCATCAGTATTTCTTCGTCAACGGGCGCTATATGAAACATCCTTATTTCCATAAGGCAGTGCAGAGCGCCTTCGAACGGTTGGTGCCTACAGGCGAACAAGTTCCTTACTTTATCTATTTCCATGTCCCGGCAGAAGATATCGACGTGAACATCCATCCGGTAAAGACAGAAATCAAGTTTGAAAACGAACAGCCTATCTGGCAAATCCTATCGGCTGTAGTCAAGGAGGCTGTCGGATTGTTCAACGATGTTCCGTCCATCGATTTCGACCCGAACGGTAGCCCTGATATACCTGTATTCAATCCGGAGAAGACTGACTCACCCATGCCAAAGGTGCAGTATAATCCTCAGTATAATCCCTTCCGCGACAGTACTCCTCGCCAGTATCAGCCGCACAATCGTTCGGTTCCTGACGACTGGGAGGAGCTCTATGAAGGACTTCGTTCGGAGAAAACACCACAGAAAGACCTTTTTAGTAATCCTGATTCTGCTCCGGAACAGCCGATGGAAAACCTGCAGGCAGATTTAGGTGCGGAAATGATAGAGGAGAAGTCTCCAGTGCACTATCAGTATAAAGGCTCCTATATTATGACTGCCGTGAAGTCGGGGTTGATGATTATTGATCAGTCTCGCGCGCACGTACGTATTTTATATGAGTACTATCAGCGGCAGTTGCAAGGCCGGACGGGTGTGTCCCAGAAGATGCTGTTCCCGGAAGTAGTTCATTTAAGCATGACAGATGGACTGACGCTTCAAAAGGTAATGCCGGAGATGGAGGCGCTTGGCTTCGAACTCAGCGACCTTGGCGGCGGTGACTATGCTGTCAATGGTATGCCGGGTGGGTTGGAAGGACTGAATCCCGTGGAGTTGGTCGAACATCTGGTAAGTACGGCAGCCGAGCAGGGACAGTTCTCTGCAGACGAAATCCATCATACGCTGGCTCTTAGCCTGGCACGACATGCTGCCATCCCCCAGGGACAGGTGCTGGGCAATGAGGAGATGGAGAGCATCGTCAATCAGCTTTTCGCATGTTCCAATGTCAACTACACTCCCGATGGCAAAACTATCTTCGCCATTCTCCCACAGCAGGAAATAGATCATTTGTTAGGGTGAAAAAGTAAAAAAATGATAAAAAATCACCAAAAATGTACTTTTTTTCGGCTTTTAGTAAAGATTTTTGAAAAAAAAAGTGATTGTATAAGAAAAAATTGCTATCTTTGCGCTCGAATCGTAAAGTGTGTAATGACGTGAAGTCTATATTTATTGATTAATTAAAAATAATTTTAAAATTATGAGAAAGTTTTTAATTGTTCTGGCTTTTGCCAGCGTTTCTCTGAGCTCAATGGCTCAGGAAGATCCTACGCAGAAGTTTAGCGTAGCAACCAACTCCTTCTGGAGCAACTGGTTCATCCAGGTTGGTGGTGAGTGGAGTGCTTGGTACTCCAACGAAGAGCATGGCTCAAATCTCGGCCACTCTCCCATTGAGAAGTTCCGTTCAGGTCCTACCGCTGCCGTTGCTATCGGTAAGTGGTTTACTCCTGGCATCGGTCTCCGTACAAAGGTCCAGGGTATCTGGGGTAAGACTGTTGCTTATGGCGACGACGACAACCTCGGTAACTTCAACAAGTATTGGATTGCCAACGAGCAGGTGCTGCTGAATTTCAGCAACATGCTGTGCGGTTACAACCCCAAGCGTACTTGGAACTTCATCCCCTTCTTTGGTGGTGCTATCGGCCGTTCTATGACTAACAACACTTATGCTACTGGTCTGAGCGCTGGTATCCTGAACGAGTTCCGTCTCAGCCGCAAGGTTGCCCTGAACTTCGAACTTGGCTGGAACTACATGTCTGAAGATATGGATGGCATCGCTAATGGTGGCAATGCTTCCTTCCGTGGTTGGGAATCACGCGACAACAACGTCTATGCTGAACTCGGTCTGACCTTCAACCTCGGTAAGGCTACTTGGGACAAGACTCCCGATGTGGATGCTATCAAGGCTCTCTATCAGAACCAGATCGACGCCCTCAACGCACAGCTCGACGATGCTAACGCTGAGATCGCTCGCCTGAACAAGCTCATCCGCGACCACAAGTGCCCCGAAGCTCCCGCAGCTGCTCCCGCTCCTGTCAAGGAATTCGTTGCTACTCCTGTTAACGTATTCTTCAACATTGGTAAGAGCAACATCGCTTCGCAGAAGGACCTCGTGAACGTGAAGGGTATTGCTAAGTATGCAAAGGACAACAACCTGAATGTTAAGGTTGATGGTTATGCTGACAGCGCTACTGGTAAGTCTGACTTCAACCAGAAGCTCTCTGAGAAGCGTGCCGAGACTGTTGCTAACGAACTCGTTAAGATGGGTGTTAGCCGCGACAAGATCAGCTGCGCTGGTCACGGTGGCACGAACGAACTCTCTCCTGTTTCGTTCAACCGTCGCGCTACTGTCCAGGTTGCTGAGTAATCTGAACAATAGTCAAAGACTAAATACAGAGGCGTTCCCTATTGGGGAGCGCCTCTCTTTTCTTTCCTTACGTAAGTGTTCTTGTTGAACACATTCTTTTAGCATGATTTGGATTGTTGCTCTGTTTATCCGCCATGAGTAGATTCCTCTCTGCTTCGTGGTTTTGGTCCAGATTGTAATTAGACATGAAACGAGCGGACTGCAAATAATGACTGCAGTCCGCTCGTTTTATTTGATGTTAGTGCTTGGGCACCCGTTAATCCCTTTTGGGGGTTGGAGCTAATAATCTCTTTTTGGGCTATTCATCTGATACCAATCGTCTTAATAGACTCTGAAGCCGATGATGCGGCGCACTTCGTTGAGGGTGGCTGAAGCGCTGGCGCGTGCTATTTCTGCACCTTCCCGTGCGATGCGGTCGAGGCGTTCGGTGTCAGCGGAGTATTCCATGATGCGTTCGCGGATGGGGGCAACGGTTGCACATAGGTCGGCGGCAATCTGTTTCTTCAGGTCGCCATAGCGCAGTGTGCAGTCGTTCCACTTCTCGTCGAAGTATTGGTAGGTGTCAGGTGTGGAGCAGATGCGGAGGAAGGTGAATAGGTTTTCGATGACCTCAGGCTTTGGGCTGTTGGGTGTCTGTGGTCCGTTGTCAGTGACGGCGCGCATGACTTTCTTGGTGATGGTCTTGTCGTCGTCGCGCAGATATATGCAGTTGCCTGTGCTCTTGCCCATTTTTCCGCTTCCGTCGAGTCCGGGTACCTTCAGTGCTTTGGCGTTGAAATAGAAGTTCTGTGGCTCTGGGAAGAAGTCTACTCCGTATATATTGTTGAATCTGCGGGCGCATTTGCGGGCCATCTCCATGTTCTGTTCCTGGTCTTTTCCTACGGGCACTTTCACGGCTCTGTGCTGCAGGATGTCAGCTGCCATGAGTGTGGGGTAGGTGAATAGTCCTGCGTTGACGTTGTCGGGTTGCTGGCGTGCTTTTTCCTTGAAGGTGGTGACGCGTCCGAGCTCGCCGATATAGGCGTTCATGTTCAGGTAGAGATATAGTTCAAGTGTTTCCTTGACATCGCTCTGCACGTAGATGGGTGCTTTCTTCGGGTCGATGCCGCATGCGAGGTATTCTGCCAGGATGGTGCGTGCGCTCTGTTGAATATCTTCGGGTTTGGGGTGAGTGGTGAGCGAGTGCCAGTCGGCAATGAAGAACATGCTGTCGTATTCGTCTTGCATTTTGACGAAGCTTTTCACGGCTCCGAAATAGTTACCCAGGTGCAGATTGCCTGTTGGGCGTATGCCACTTACTACTTTTTCCATTTTTCTCTTTTTATGATAGATGATTGTTTTCTGGGGACAAAGTTACGAAAAAAAACGCACAGTTGCATCTTTTTTTGAAAATAAGTGCTAAAAAATTTGCAGGTGTCGAGAAAAAGCGCTAACTTTGCACCCGCTTTACAGATGTAAGGGCGTTTAGCTCAGCTGGTTTAGAGCATCTGCCTTACAAGCAGAGGGTCGGCGGTTCGAATCCGTCAACGCCCACAGGGGTGTTTCCTCCCGATTGTCTTGACTTCGGTCTTGGTTTTCGGGGGGATTTCTTTTTGTGCGTTTTTGGTGTGGGGTAGGGGGGCTATTCTTGGGATGGTGTTTCGATGCCTAAGAATCTCCGGATGTCTTGTTGGATGCGTTGATAGGGTTCCGAAGTCTCGTATCCCTTGTTGCGGCGCAGTGTGGCTTCCACGCTGCCGATGCTGCTGGTGTAGCACGACAGTTCGTTGTGGCGTTGGGTGCTGTGTTGGCTTTGTTGATTGATTTCCTGTTGCCGTTCGTTGACGAGTTGGTTGCAGATTTTCTTGAGCATGGGCACGACCACTTTGTCGAAAAGGTGGTGTCCTTGTATGTATAGATAGGTTGTCTCCGGCGTTACGCCCAGCCGCAGCAGGTCGGCTTTCACCTTCAGGTAGCTCTCCTTGGCATCCGGATGTTCTTTCTGTAGGCGGTGTATCTTCGAGCCCACCTTGCGTTTGATGTTGGCGATGAGGTCTTCGGCCCGCTCTATAGTGAAGTGTCCTGTCTCGATGATGCGGTTGAAGTCGGTGATGGTGAATTTCCCATAGTCGGGTGTGCGGTAGTGCCAGATGCTCCATACGAACAGGGGGAAGATGGCCACGGAGTATTGGCGTAGGAATTCTTCGATGTCAAAGAGTCTGTGGTCATTCAGTGTCACGGCCACGCAGATGTCGTGCAGCGACGGGGCATAGCACTGCAGGTTTTCTATGGCGTAGGCATAGGTGTGGAATACGTATGGGTTGCTGATGACGTTCTCGGATGTCGTCGTGGCGCCCTGTTCCAGGTAGTCGTAGTCGGCATCCACGCAGGCTATCATGTCCTTGCCGGTGCGTTCGCTGAGCATGTTCATGATGGCGGCCTTCTTGCCGCGTTCCAGTTTCCCCACTCTGGTGGGCAACATGATTTCGAAGTATCTGCTCTCGTCTTCGAAGGGTCCGAGCACGGTTCGCCAGAAGAAGATGTCGTCGTAGGCCTCGACGTAGGCAACGATCCTGCGTCTTGCCGTCTTTGGCCGCAGCCTGTTGGCTGCCTCGAAGTAGTTTGACGATATGTTTTCCCTGAGCTTGCTCGGCATGTTTTTCTTGGTGTTTATAGCTGGTCGGTGATGTCAGAAACCTCAGTCACGCTGTCCATCCATCCGTTCATGATGACGGCTGGCGAGTGGGTGGTGAGGATGACCTGCACGTTCGGGTTCAGTTCCACGATGAGGTCGATGAGGCGTTTCTGCCAGTCGATGTGCAGGCTTACTTCCGGTTCGTCGAGGAAGAGCACGTAGTTTTCGTTGTCTTCTACCAGTACGGTGAGCAGGATGGCGAGCATCTGCTTCTCTCCGCTTGACAGCTGGTAGGGTACCAGCGTCTCGCCTATTTGCGAGAACCTGATTTCGTTCTCCGTCCGCACGATGGTCTTTCCGGTAGCCGAGAAAAGGTCGTCAACGATGTCCTGGAAGCGTGTCTTCCGCTGCGACAGCTCCTGTGCGCGCTGGGCGGCATCGGGTCCTCCGGCCTGCAGCACTTCGATGATGCGGTTGCCGATGTTCACCTGATAGTCGAGATATTTCCGCTGCAGGTGGTACAGCTGGAAGTCCAAGGCCGATGATATCCGCGAGTCCACGTGCGCCATCGTCCCCAGGTCGAGCACGGGCGAGTCGAGGGTGCGGATGAGGTCGTAGCGAATCCAGCGTGCATCCTCGGGGACGACGTCCAGATGGACCCCCTTCAGCAGGTGGCTGGGGAATTCGCCTCCGCCCGACAGGCTCTTCACCACCTTGTTCAGTATCGTACTCTTGCCCTCGCCGTTGATGCCGCTCAGGATGTTCACCTGCCGGTTGAGCGTCCACACGATGTGCCGCTTGCCGCTCCACAGCGAGTCAATCTCGATTCTCTTGATGTAGTCTGCAAATTTCTGCATGGCGTTCGTTGATTTAGTTTCCGACAGCAAATGTACGCAATTATTTTCACATAACAAGCGTTTCGGCCTATATTTTCAGTTTTTTTGTGCGTGTCAACCAATCGCGCTCTCCATCCCGCCGCCTGAACTTTTTTGCCTCAGACCTGCACGGTTTCTTAGCCTTTCTCCAACAGATTGATAATCAATCGTCAAGTAATTTCGCCGATTTTGCAAAGTAAAATCGGCGATTTTACCGACCAAAATCGGCGATTTTGGTCACCAATTTCGGCGATTTTACTTTACGAAGTCTTACCTTTCTCTTTTTCATGCGTGGCATTTCTTAAAAAACATAAAAAAGAAAGTGTTTTCTTGGAAGGTTCTTTCTAAAATGTTTAACTTTGTATGTTCTTGGAAATGAACAATTAAAATAACGATATGATTATGACAAAGATTGCACGACAACTTACCGACCTCATCGGCCACACTCCTCTGCTTGAGCTGGGCCGTTTCTCCGCAGCCCGGGGGCTTTCTGCTCCCCTTGTGGCGAAGGTGGAGTTTTTCAACCCCGGCGGCAGCGTGAAAGACCGCATCGCGCTGGCTATGATTGAAGATGCCGAGCGCAGGGGCATCCTGAAACCCGGAGCCACCATCGTAGAGCCTACCAGTGGCAATACCGGTGTGGGACTGGCCTTAGTGTCGGCCGTGAAGGGCTATCATCTCATCCTGACGATGCCCGAGACGATGAGCATTGAGCGCCGCAAGCTGGTGTCGGCCTATGGTGCCGAAGTACGTCTCACTCCCGGCAGTGAGGGAATGGCCGGAGCCATCAAGGCTGCCGGGCTGATTCGCGACTCAATCCCCGGCGCCGTCATCCTGCAGCAGTTTGAGAATCCCGCCAATCCTGCAGCCCACATAGCAACAACGGGGCAGGAAATCTGGCAGGACACCGGCGGACTGGTCGACATCTTTGTGGCCGGAGTTGGCACGGGTGGCACCGTGTCGGGCGTGGGTAAGGCGCTGAAGGAGAAGAACCCGCAGGTGAAGATTGTTGCCGTGGAGCCCTTGTCATCTCCTGTCCTGAACGGGGGCAAGAGCGGGCCGCATAAGATTCAGGGCATCGGAGCCGGCTTTGTGCCGAAGACCTACGATGCCGCCTGCGTGGACGAAGTCATCGATGTGGCTAACGACGATGCCATTCTTACTGCCCGTCAGCTGGGACGCACCGAGGGCCTGCTCGTGGGCATCTCAGCCGGCGCCGCAGCCTGGGCCGCAGCGCAGGTCGCTGCACGTCCCGAGAACGAAGGCAAGCGCGTCGTCGTGCTGCTGCCCGACACCGGAGAGCGCTACCTTTCCACAGTGCTCTACGACGAGGATGAGTATCCGCTGTAAGCACCACCTTTCATCAATAAAAAAGTTCAGGGGCCTCAAGCTCCTGAACTTTTTTTGTTCCGATATGGTTGAGATATCACGAAATCGCGGCCTTCTCCTATCTGTTCTTCTTAGAACGAGCCGAAGACCGTCGCAGCCGGCTTCCCGTCGGTCAGCGTCTCCGCAGTGACGGTGACATAGGTTGTGTTGAAGCTGTTGTAGCAGCGTATGTTCACTTCCCCGTTCTCGTCGGTCAGCAGTGCCGGTGCCCAGAAGAGGGTTCTCCTGCGGTCTTCGCTATTGGCGACCGGCCCTTCGGGATACTCCGGCGCATAGAAGTCGGCCGGCAGGCTGTAGCCCTGGATGTAGGTGTTGCGGATGCCGTGTGTGGGTCGATAGCTTTTCGAGGCCATCCATCGGGGCTTCATCGTGAGGTCGCAGCGCACGAACTTCTCGTCGAGCAGGGTGTAGTCGGTGGAGTCCTGTTCTTCGGTGCGGCTGTTGGTGAAGAAGTCGTCGGCATCCTTTTCCGAGATGCGGTAGGTGTCTTTGTTGAACACCTTGGAGTGGCGGCCCATGATGTCGTTATAGAAGACAGCCGTTTCCATCATCTCCATGGTGCCTCGGTTGATGAATTCCTGTCCGATGATTTTCCCGTCGACGCTGTATTTGATTTCGGCTACTCCGTAGGTGGTGGCGTCGCGGTTGATCTTGGTCGGGTTCAGATGGTAGAGCAGGTCGGCAAAGTCGTCGGGCACGAACTTCCCTTCATCGCGCAGCCGGTCGAGAATCTGCGGGATGTCGTAGTAGGCCAAGATATCTCGTTCGAAGGCTTCGGTGTTTCGCAGCATGTTGCGGCGCTTCTTCGCCGTAACGACGACCTCGTCAATCATCTGGGCGTCGTAGGCTTCCGCTCCGATGCCGATGATAGAGTCAATCTCCTGCTGCACGGCCAGCGTGTCGGCCAGGAAGTCCCACTTGGGGTTCATCTCGTTGTAGTCGAGCTCGCGCAGGGTCGGTTCGAAGTTGCGGAAGAGGCTGACGCGCGAGTTGCGCGTGAACTTCTTCCCCTCGCGTTTGGTCTGAATGAGCGACGAGGCGGTGCCATAGAATTCGTCGAGCGGCACGCTGAAGTATCCGAGTGAGTCGGTCATGGTGGAGCCTGCGATGTTGAAGGTGTCCTCCTGTGCGAGTATGGTGACGCCGAGGTTGCCCTGCTCCTTGCTGGTGAGGAATCCGCGCACCTGTCCGTAGAGCGTCAGCTGCTCTTCGGGCAGATAGCGAGGTGTGAAGTCTTTCTTTCCGAAGGCCACGCTCAAGTCGTGCTGTCGCCATCCGCGGATGAGCAGCAGGTTGTCGAGCAGCTTTCTCCGCGCTGCAGAGTTCTGCTCGAAATAGAAGCCCGGCTTGTTGATGTATCCGCGCAGGTCTGACGTGAGCAGCAGGTCGGTGGCCATGTTGTCGTCGGCAGCCAGATAGTCGCTGTCGATGCCGTCTCGGATGCTTACCGAGACGCTGGCTCCTGCGAGCGGTTTTCCCTCGCTGTCAGTCAGGCGGAGCTTCGTGTCGATGGGTCGGAAAGGCTCGAACATATGTCCGTCCACTTGTCCCTTCAAGACGTTCTGTGAGCGTGGGTATACGAAGCAGAACCGGTCGGCCAGCGTCTCTCCGTCGGCGTTCACGAGTGCGAGGCGGATGGTTCCGGCTGGCAGCTCAGCGGTCATCACCTTCAGGTGCCGGCTGTCCGACTGAGGGAAGTCTATCGGGATAAAAGTCTGCGGTACGCCCTGGGCGAAGACGAAGAGGGCCATAGGTTCGTCCTCCAGTCCCTTGCTTCGGCGCACGGTGATGTCGAAAGCCTCACCTCGGTTGGTGGCCTGCATGACGTAGCCTTGCGGCTCGGCCTCGGGAAGGGTGAAGGTGAATTTCCTGCTTCCGCGGGTGAAGACCGCCTTGGCGGGCTTGCTTCCGGGCTCTGGCTGATAGACAAAGGAGCCCATGCCGTCGTGGATGGTTCCGATGGTTGCCAGCTGCCGGCCGTCGTCGGTAAGGAGCTGTCCCTGTATGTTCACCCACCCCGAGTCGCGGTCGATGGCTTCGATGCCGACAACGGAGGGTACTCCCTCAACCAGCTGACCGCCTTCTGGGAAGAAACGCACGTTGAGAGCCTTGAGCTTTTCCTGCGGGCGTTGCTTCATGCTGGCATCCATGTTGTAGTGGGCGATGCCGCGCGGCTCATCCATGGAGAGGCGTTTGCGGTAGACGGGGACTGTCCTTGAATAGTAAGAGACATCGTCGCCGAAAGCCAGCATCCACTTGGTATAGGCGCGAATCTCGTAATAGCCCGTGAAGAAGGCACTGGCCAGGGAAATCTGTCCGTGGCCCTCGCCCTTGTCGAGCCTGACGATTTGCCGTTCGCGCACGTTGCCCAGCTGGTCGACCAGCTCCACATAGAGCGGCTTGCTGATGAGGCTCGGCTGAAGGGTGACAGGATTGACCACGGTGGCCTTATACCAGATGGTGTCACCTTGAAAGTAGCTGGTGTTGTCGAGATGCAGGTGAACCTTCTCGCGGGGCCAGTTCTTGGCAAACTCCTGGGCGTGAGCAAAAAGACGGTCGAACACAGATTCCGTCTGTGCCTCGACCGTCATAGTGATGATGGTTGCTGCAAAAGCCAGCAGCGTTCTCTTTTTCATGTCGGGTGTTTTTGTGGGTTATGTGCGCTGCGGCGCAGTGCTTTGGCGTGTTAGAGCGGGGTGGTGAAGATGAAGGAGCGCAGCACCCAGTAGCAGAAGATGCCTGCGATGTAGCCTACGAAGGCCACCCATGTAATCTTCTTCATATACCATCCGAAGGTAATCTTCTCGAGTCCCATGACGACGACGCCTGCAGCCGAGCCGATGATAAGCATCGAGCCGCCCACGCCGGCGCAGTAGGCCAGCAACTGCCAGAAGACACCGTCGACGGCCATGTCGCCGACAGCTTGAACGGGATACATGCCCATGCAGCCTGCCACGAGGGGTACGTTGTCGACAATGCTCGAGAGAACGCCGATGATGCCAGTTACCAGATAGTGGTTGCCCTCGAAGGTCACGTCGAGACCCTTGCCCAGAGCGGTCAGCACACCGATGGTCTCCAGACAGGCCACGGCCATGAGGATGCCGAGGAAGAAGAGGATGGTCGACATGTCGATGCGCGAAAGCATGTTGGTCACTCGCTTTTGCATGGCTCCCTTTTCTTCCTTCTGCTTCAGGTTGGCATAGAAGATCTCGGTCACCGTCCATAGGACGCCGAGCACGAGCAGGATGCCGATGAACGGAGGCAGATGAGTGATGCTCTTGAAAATGGGCACGAAGATGAGTCCGCCGACACCGAGGAAGAAGATGGTCTTTCGCTGGGCTGAGGTCAGGTCGCTGGCCTGAACGCTCTGGGCCTGCTCCTTCGTGAAGGCGAGTTCGCCCTTGAGGCTCAGCGAGAGGATGTAGGCAGGGATGACCATTGAGACAAGCGACGGGATGAAGATTTCGCTGATGACACCTGCGGCGGTGATGACTCCCTTGTTCCAAAGCATGATGGTAGTGACGTCGCCGATGGGCGAGAAGGCACCGCCGGAGTTGGCTGCGATGATGACAAGGGCTGCATAGATCATGCGGTCTTTCTTGTCATTGACGAGCTTGCGCAGTATCATTATCATCACGATAGACGTGGTGAGGTTGTCGAGAATGGCGGAAAGGATGAAAGTCATGAAGGCAATTCTCCAGAGCAGGGCACGCTTACTCTTGGTCTGCAGGGTGTCGCGCACGAAGTTGAACCCCCCGTTCTGGTCGACGAGTTCAACGATGGTCATGGCGCCCATGAGGAAGAAGAGCGTGGTAGAGGTGGCGCCGAGGTGGCGCTCAATCTCCTCGCTGACGATGAGAGCCTTGCCTTCGCCAATGGCTGCGGCGAGGTATTGGGCCGGGTCAATCATGAACAGCGTCCAGCAGGCTACGAACATCAGCAGGGCGATGGCGGCCTTGTTGACTTTGGTTACACTCTCGATGGCTATGCAGAAATAGCCCAAGCAGAATACGATTACAATCGCAAGTGTCAGTGATGTCATTTTGTTTCTTTATTTTTTTGTCGTTATTTCTTTTTTTTAAAAGGCGCGGCAAAGTTACGAAATAAAGTTGAAAGGCGCAAGTGGGGCGTGCTTGAAAACACAAGGCAGACGGCAAAAAATGTCCGTTTTTTCCGAGAATTGTTCTTACTTTCGGTTTTTTGCAATCTGAATGTTACATTTTTGTTTATTTTTTTTGCTATTTTCAGAAAAGTTTATATCTTTGCAACGTTCATTGAATAATATTAACGTTAAATAACCCAATTTTAGACAACATGAAAAGTATTAAAACACTTATGACGCTGTTGGCCATGATGGTGGCCCTGACTGCGTCTGCACAGGAGAGAGACTATCATCTGTATCCCTACGGCTTCGTAGGCATCCAGGGTGGTTTGATGAAGAACTACAGCGGAACCGTTCCCGAGCGCAAGATTGCTCCCGAGGCAGCTCTGTCGCTGGGTTATTTCTTCACTCAGGAAGTAGGAACCCGCCTGACTGGTGCTGGCACCATGTGGAAGGTTGACACACCTGACGGCGAATATGACAGCAAGATGCTCGATCTGAGCCTCGACCTGCTGCTCAACTTCTCCAACATCCTGTTCCCCAACCGCCACAATGCCGTCAATGTCATCGGTGTCTTCGGCATGCCTTGGCAGATTATTACTCCTCATACCTACATTGACACCTACGGAGGTACACAGGTTCAGGATTATGACAAGTGGAACCGCGGATGGAAAGGCGGTGGTATGCTCGAGTTTGACATCGCCAAGCACTGGGGCCTGAACATCGAGGCTGGTTCTATCTATATGAACAACCGTCAGCACAGCGCTGCCAACAAAAACCGCTGGTGGCCCTATGCTATGGCCGGCCTGAGCTATAAGTTCGGCTTCAAGAAGAAGCACGTGGCTGAGCCCGTCGTCGAGGAATACGTCGCTCCCGAGCCTGAGCCCGCACCCGCACCCGCTCCGAAACCCGTTGTGGTTGAGAAGAAGGAAGAGCCCGCTCCTGCTCCCGCACCTGCCCCCAAGGCTCCTGCAAAGATTGAGAAGAACATCTTCTTCGCCCTGAACAAGGCCGACCTGCAGAGCGCCGAGAAGGTGAAAATCAACGACATCGTTGAGTTTGCCAAGGCTAACCCCGAGGCTAAGTTCACCGTTACCGGTTATGCCGACAAGGGTACGGGTAATGCAACCGTCAACAAGCGCGTCGCCGAGCGTCGTGCTCAGACTGTGAAGACGCAGCTCGTCTACGGCGGTGTTGAGGCTACCCGCATCACCACCGACGCCAAGGGCGACACTGTTCAGCCCTTCGCCAACAACGACGAGAACCGCGTCGTCATCGTAGTAGGCAAGGAGTAATCCACTCTCCATAACCCCATCCGTCGAGGGATGGCAGGCCATGTCAGCGAGTATGGCCCGCCGTCTCTCGGCTTTTTTATGCCCTTCGCCATCTCGTCCTCCACCTTTCTCTGATAGTTTACTTAGCGACTATCCGGATATCAGCAGCTGAGAAAGTGGACATTCCCCAGCTTGCTGCATGATGGCGGACGTCTGCATGGCTCTTTCGGGCGGAAGTAGTAAAAAATCGCGTGTACATATTAAATAAATGCTGCAAATTCTTTCCCAAAACTCAAAATTGTTGTAACTTTGCAGCAATGATAGACTTGTCCCAGTACTTCCCCATCACCAACCCCACGCTCATCTTCTTCGTGGTGTTGCTGATAGTGCTGTTTGCCCCCATCATCATGGGCAAGCTGCGCATTCCGCATATCATCGGCATGGTGCTTGCCGGCGTGCTCGTGGGGCAGTATGGCCTGAACGTCCTCTCGCGCGACGACTCGTTTGAACTCTTCGGCAAGGTGGGGCTGTTCTATATCATGTTTCTCGCCGCCCTTGAGATGGATATGGACGGTTTCCGCAAGAGCACAGGCCGTATGGCCCTATTCGGACTGTTCTCGGCGGGCATCCCCTTCCTAATGACCTATGCGGCCGGCGCCACCCTTCTGGGCTATTCCCTGCCGGCATCCCTGCTGCTCAGCTGCATCATGGCATCGAACACCCTCATAGCCTACCCGATAGTGGGGCGCTACGGCCTCTCGCGGAAGCCCAGCGTCACCCTCAGCGTAGGCGCCACAATGGTGGCCCTGCTGCTGTCGCTCATCGTCATGGCAGCCCTCGTCTCCTCCTTCCATGGCGGCAGCGGACTGCTCTTTTGGCTATGGTTCGCCGGAAAACTCGTCGCTTATGTCGCCTTCGTCGTCATGGCCATCCCGCGGCTCACACGCTGGTTCCTGCGTCGATATAGCGATGCCGTCATGCAGTTCATCTTCATCCTGGCGATGATGTTTATGAGCGCCGCCCTGAGCGAGGCCATCGGCATCGAGGGCATCTTCGGAGCCTTCATGGCAGGTCTCATCCTCAACCGCTACATCCCCCGTCTGTCGCCCCTGATGAACCGACTTGAGTTCATCGGCAACGCTCTCTTCATACCCTACTTCCTTATTGGCGTCGGTATGCTCATCAACGTGCGACTGCTCTTCCAGGGCGGAAACATCGTCTGGGTGGTGTTTGTCATCGTGTTCATCGGTACCGTGGGTAAGGCCCTGGCCGCCTACCTCTCGGCACGCCTCTTCCGCCTGCCGCTGTCGTCGGCCCACATGATGTTCGGCCTGACCTCCGCCCATGCCGCCGCAGCCATCGCCATGGTGATGGTGGGCATGAAGCTCGAGACTACACCAGGCCAATACCTCGTAGGCGACGACATGCTCAACGGAGTCGTCATCATGATACTCTTTACCTGCGTCATCTCGACCCTCGTCACCGAGCGCGCCGCTCAGTGCATCACCATGCGCGACCAGGACATGGTGAGCGACAACAGCCACGTAGACGACGAGAAAATGCTCGTGCCCGTGAAGTACCCCGAGTATGCCAATCGGCTCATTAACATGGCCATTCTCATGCGCAACGAGAAACTCAACCGCGAGATAGTGGCCCTCAACGTCGTCTATGACGACCAGCAGATGCGCCGCAACCAAGAGAAGGGCGAGCGACTGCTCGAACAGGTGGTGGGCTATGCCGCCGCCGCCGACGTGAGGCTGCAGAC
Source organism: uncultured Prevotellaceae bacterium (assembly GCA_946188345.1). Lineage (GTDB taxonomy): Bacteria > Bacteroidota > Bacteroidia > Bacteroidales > Bacteroidaceae > Prevotella. The sequence goes on from CAMHUI010000019.1 coordinate 26,416, forward strand.
CCAAGTGCGCGTGGCTGCCAACATCGCCAACGGCATCAAGCACGCCTTCAAGGAGTTCAACGCATCCGAAATACTCATCGGCATGCACACCCACAAAGAGGTGTCGAACAAGTTTTGGGGCGAGTTCCACCAAAGCCTCTTCAACGGACTCAGCCGGCAAATCATCATGGCCCGACTCATCCACCCGCTCAACACCATCCGCCGCATACAGGTAGCCGTGCCATCGAGAGCCCAGTTCGAGCCTGGCTTCCGCCGATGGCTGGAGCGACTGGCACGGCTGGCCTACAACCTCGACTGCCGAATCGTCTTCCACGGCCGCAGCGACACTCTTGAGCACATCCGGGTCTACATGGAAACCCGCCACCAGGGCGTAAGGGCGGAATACGGCTCGATGGAACACTGGAACGAGATGCCCCAACTCGCAACAACCATCCACGAAGACCACCTCTTCGTCGTCGTCACCGCACGCAAGGGAACCGTATCCTATAAGAACGCCCAGGAGCGCCTGCCCGAGGAACTGACGAAATTCTTCTCAGGCGCCAACCTCATGATTATCTTCCCCGACCAGTATGGCGACGCCATGGACGAGATGACCTTCTCTCAGCCGCAACACACCGAGGAACACAGCTACTACGACATCCTTGTCAAGTGGCTTAAAAACATCATCAAGATATGATAACCATCAGCAATATCACCAAGAGCTTCGGCTCGCTGCAGGTGCTCAAAGGAATCGACCTGCACATTGAGCGCGGAGAAGTAGTCAGCATCGTCGGCCCCAGCGGAGCCGGAAAGACAACACTGCTGCAAATCATCGGTACACTCGACAGACCCGACACAGGCACCGTTTGCGTCGACGGAGTAGACACGACAACTCTCTCGCGAAAGAAGCTTGCCGACTTCCGCAACCAGCACATCGGATTCGTCTTCCAGTTCCATCAGCTCCTGCCCGAGTTCACGGCCATCGAGAACATCATGATTCCTGCCTTTATAGCTGGCAAGAGTCAGAAAGAGGCCCGCCAGCGCGCACTCGAGCTACTCACTTTCATGGGGTTGGCCGACCGCGCCGACCACAAGCCCGCCGAACTCAGCGGCGGAGAGAAGCAACGTGTGGCAGTGGCTCGCGCACTCATGAACAATCCCGCCGTCATCCTTGCCGACGAACCATCAGGATCCCTCGACTCTAAAAACAAGGCAGAACTCCACCAACTGTTCTTTGACCTGCGCGACCGGTACGGACAGACATTTGTCATCGTTACCCACGACGAGACACTTGCCGGCATCACCGACAGAACCATCAAAATGAAAGACGGAATGCTCGAAGACTGAACACCCGTCAATAATTAGCCCGTGCAGCCGAAAATACCACTATATTATTTCCGAAAAACGAAAAAAATGTGTAATTTTGCACGGCAATACAAGCAACACATTATCAATATTCATAAATCAAAAGAAAAGAAATGAGAAAGAAAATTGTAGCAGGTAACTGGAAAATGAACATGAACCTGCAAGACGGGCTGGCACTGGCCAATGAACTCAACGAAACACTCACCGCAGAAAAGCCCAACTGCGACGTCGTCATCTGCACACCTTTCATCCATCTGGCAAGCATCGCCAGCTTCCTCAATCAGGAAGTCATCGGACTCGGAGCAGAAAACTGCGCCGACAAGGAAAAGGGTGCCTTCACAGGCGAAGTAAGCGCAGAGATGGTTAAGTCGACAGGTGCACAGTACGTTATCCTCGGCCACTCCGAGCGTCGCGAATACTACAAGGAGACTCCCGAAGTGCTCAAAGAGAAGGTGCTCCTCGCACTGAAGAACGGCCTGAAGGTAATCTTCTGCATCGGCGAAACCCTCGAAGAGCGCGAGGCCAACAAGCAGAACGCCGTCGTTAAGGCTGAACTCGAAGGCAGCGTCTTCAACCTCACTGAAGAGGAATTCAAGAACATCATCATTGCCTACGAACCCATCTGGGCCATTGGAACAGGCAAGACCGCTACCGCTGAGCAGGCAGAGGAAATACACGCTTACATCCGCAGCATCGTAGCAGAGAAATACGGCCAGAAGGTTGCCGACGAGACTAGCATCCTCTATGGAGGCTCTTGCAAGGCATCCAATGCCCCCGAGCTCTTTGCAAAGCCCGACATCGACGGTGGACTCATTGGCGGAGCCTCGCTGAAGGCTGCCGACTTCAAGGGCATCATCGACGCCTGGAAATAATACTGTATGAAGAAATTCATCATCATCCTGATAGGTCTGAGCACTGCCCTCACCGGCAGAGCCCAGACCTTTATTGAACACCTGCAGGAAAAACCACAGGCAGGTCAGGGAACCATCACCGTCGTCCAGAGTAAGGAAATCACCGACCTCGTCAACGGCAGAGCGGCACTTCCCAAGATAAATAAGCCTGCCAACACCACCCCCTCCAAGCCCAAGGAGAAAAAAGAGGCAGAACACAAGAAATCCGTCACGGCACATGTCGACACCATTACCACATCAGCTGGCAAGAAGATGGTCGTAGGAGGCACCAAGGTTGACGGCTACAGGGTGCAAGTCTATGCAGGAGGCAACTCCCGGGAAGACAAGCGTACGGCACAACGGATAGGAGCGGAGGTGAAAGCACTCTTCCCAGAGCAGCCCGTCTTCGTGCATTTCAATTCTCCCCGATGGATTTGCCGCGTAGGCAACTTCAGAAGCCAGGAAGAAGCGAATGAACTGCTGCAGGCCCTGCGGAAGCTGGGTTACAGCGAGTCGTGCCTGATTAAAGGCAAGATAACAGTCAAGTAAACGATAACAAGACAATCCATGACAACAGAAAACGAATACCGTCCAGGTCTGGAGGAGCTGGCGGGACACTATAAAGACATCATCTCCTTGCTCGGCGAGGACGTCAACCGCGAAGGACTGGAAAAGACTCCGATGCGCGTGGCAAAAGCCATGCAAGTGCTCACCAGAGGCTATCAGCAAGACCCCAGAAAGGTTCTCACCGATGCACTCTTCGAGGAAAAATATGACCAGATGGTCATCGTCAAGGACATAGATTTCTTCTCCATGTGCGAGCACCACATGCTGCCTTTCTATGGCAAGGCCCATGTGGCCTATATACCCAACGGGCGCATCACCGGTCTCTCGAAGATAGCCCGCGTGGTGGATATCTTCAGCCATCGTCTCCAGGTGCAAGAGCGTCTCACACAGCAGATTAAAGACTGCATCAACGAGACCCTCAAGCCGCTCGGCGTGATGGTCGTCATCGAGGCCAAGCATATGTGCATGCAGATGCGGGGAGTTGAGAAACAGAACAGCATCACTACCACCAGTGACTTCTGCGGAGCCTTCAACCAAGCCAAGACTCGTGAGGAGTTCATGAACCTGCTGAGAGGCGAATCCAAACGGATATAAGTCATCCCGACGGCTAAGACGCGAAGACAAGAGAGCAATGGCAGGCAAAGAAGGATGAGCCCTGCAATATCTCCCAGGCAGGCGTGTCCTAAACAGCATAGAATAAGAAACAGAATAAGCAATAGACTTTTTAAACAGAGAAAGGATAAAATAGAAAATGAAAAGTTTCAGATTTCTGATGGCTATTGCCATCGTATCCATGGCCTTTGTGGCCTGTATCAGCGACGATGTAGATGACGACAAGGAGCGCAAGGTGAGCTATAAGGAACTCACGGCAGAAGAACAGCAGGCTGTTCATGACAGGCTCAGTGGCGAATATACCACCTATGTCTTTTTTACCGATGCCGACAAGCAGAAGACTGATTCTGTGCTTGTGCACTGGGAGATGAATCCTGAGGAGTCGACAGCCACCTGCACCGACTTCCCGGTCTATATCTTCCGCAACTATGTCGTCTCTGATGTTGTGAAAGATGTGCTCAAGAGAGTCGACCGTCAGCCTATTACCTTCAAGTTTACCACCGACCCTGTTGTGCTTGAGGCTAACTACAATGCTGAGATTTTTTACTATCCTCTCACTATCAAGGACCGTGTCACCTTCAACCTTGACGAGGAAGGTAAGGAATATGCAGCGATAGAGTTCAGCACACAGTTTACCAGCATCAACACCATCTACACCCAGATGGCCATCCTCGACAAGAAGGACCTTTATGGCGTTCTGCTTGTTAAAGTCGTCGAGGCCAACCAGATAGCCCGCAACGTCAACTTGATGCTTCCCTTCCAGACTCCTTACAAGAAAGCTGACAAGCCAGCCGACGAGGCTTAAGGTTTGTTTTCCCTAACCCCTAACCTCCCAACGTTTATGAAATTTATCTCATGGAATGTCAACGGCCTTCGTGCCGTCGTAGGTAAGGATTTTGCCCAAAGTTTCCAGCAACTGGATGCAGACTTCTTCTGTCTGCAAGAGACAAAGATGCAGGAAGGGCAGCTCGACCTGCAGTTCCCTGGCTATCAGTCCTATTGGAACTATGCCGACAAGAAGGGTTATAGCGGTACGGCCATCTTTACCCGCCGTCAGCCTCTTGGCGTAACCTACGGCATCGGCATCGATGAGCACGACCACGAGGGGCGAGTCATCACGCTCGAGATGGAGAACTTCTTCCTGGTGTGCTGCTATACGCCGAACTCTCAGGATGGCCTTCGCCGGCTTGACTATCGCATGAGATGGGAGGATGACTTCCGTGCCTACCTCCTGCGGCTCGACCAGCAGAAACCTGTCATTCTCTGCGGCGACCTGAACGTGGCACATGAGGAGATTGACCTGAAGAACCCGAAGACCAACCGCCAGAATGCAGGCTTTACCGACCAAGAGCGGCAGAAGATGACGCAGTTGCTTGAAGCTGGATTCATAGATACCTTCCGCACGCTTTATCCTGAACAGGTCACTTATTCCTGGTGGTCGTATCGTTTCCAAGCTCGGCAGAAGAATGCGGGTTGGCGTATCGACTACTTCATCACGTCCTCGAGGCTGCAACCGTCAATAGTCGACGCGAAGATTCACACCGACATCATGGGTAGCGACCACTGTCCAGTGGAGCTGTTGATCAAGTGAAGAGTTTATAGTTTAGGCTCGAAGGTCTGAAGTATAATAGTAAAAAAGAAGAGCGGAGAAGCAAACGATTTGCTTCTCCGCTCTTTCTGTTTAACCTTTACTCACGCGGAATCCTTGTGGGAATCCGTGAAGTAGGGGGTGACTTACTGCATCACGAAGGTGAGGGCAGCCTTGTAGTTCTTGTTGCCCTTGATATCGGTGCTGAGCTTGAACGAGCACTGGTTGCCATTGAAGTCGATGGCAATCTTGGTGTTGTCGGTGAAGTACTTGTTACCCATTCCCTTGTCCTTGAGCTTGAGGTTGAGGGTGTTGAACTGGCTGTTGGCCCATGTCCAGTCGCCTGCGTCAACAACACCGTCTGTATACTTCAGCGTGATAAGTCCGTCGGCGCTGACAGTTACGCTTTCAATGCTCTTGTTGAAGTCTTCCACTTCGTCCTCGGTGAAGGTGGCTCCGTGCTTTTCTGCTTCAGCGCGTATTGCATCGAGGTTGCCGCCAGAGATTTCCTTGTAGGCCTTGACATCGCCTTCCAGGTCGATAATCATCTTGTTGACGGTCCATGTGCGGACGAGGTAGGTGAGGATTTGTCCACCGGTGCCGATGGTAGCCTTTATCAAAGCATCAGCAGGGCTGGTGGTGTTGAAGGTGATGGGGTTCCATCCGGGGATGGTAATGGTCACATTGGCAGAGATGCCTGTAGCCACGGATGCACGGGTAGGTGCAGTTGCCACCGTCGGCTGTTCCTCGGTAAATGTGCCCTTGATGGTCTTGCCGTTGAAAGTGAAGGTTTTATCCTTGATGGTTACCTTTTCTTCGACGAACTTAGTCTCGCCGTCCTTCATCTTGACTTCTACTACGCCGTAGCCGCTCTCGGTGATGGATACTCCGACAATCTTGCCTGCTACTTCTTCTATGTCATTCTGAGCGTAGATGCCTTCGATGCCTCCCATTGACAGGTCATAGCTGATAGCTTCTTTTGCATAGGGTGCCTCGGTGAGGGTTACGTTCTTCTTGCTTTCGTTGCCTCCTTCATCGTCGCTATCGCCACAGGAGGTGATGCTCAATGCTGCTATGGCAGCAAAGGCATAGAAAAAAAATTTCTTCATAATGCTTACTGTTTTTTTTAAGATTATAGGTTTGTTCTTATGCTGTGTCGATTAGAAGATGCGTCCGTTGATACGGAAGCTGATGACGGGGCATACGGAGATTTTCTCCATGATGTCGAACACCTTGTCGGCGTCTTCGTTGTTGACGTCTTGCTTGGTGAGCTTGCTGTAGGATATGTTTCCGAAGTCGTCCTTGGTGTTGGTCCATACGCCGGGTGAGCCCCAGAACTGCACACCGAGGTCGAAGTTGAAGGATACACGCTTCTTGGGCACTGCACGGCCGAAACCGATTCCGAGGTAGGGCTTGAACTTGGCTACCTTGATGTCGGCCTCTACGTTACCCTGACTGTCAGAGGTTACGCGGTAGTCGCCGAGCTTGATACCTGCTGTTCCCCAGTCGGCGGGGTTCAAGAAGGGCTCTGTGTTGCGTGCGGTGACAAGCTTGTCGGCACCGATATAGGCACCTGCCGTGAGGCGGAAGCTGCTGCCCTTGAAGGGGTAGACATCGAGCAGAACTTTGAAGTCTTTCTTGTTGAGCTTGCCTTCAACCTCTACTTCGTCGGCAATGATGGTGGGGTCATCGGAATCGATGTCGACATCAGTCTTGTAGCTGAGGCTGGGCAGGAAAGCGTAGCCCACGCGGACGGCCAGATAGTCGGTCACGGGGGTGGCTAATTCAAAGTTCACTCCGTTGAGCACACCTACACCTACGCCTACGCCGAGGTGGTTGAACATGTTTTTGTCTTCTTGAGCATTGACACTCTGGCTCAGAGCCATCAATGCGGCAACGAGAAGGAATGTGAATTTCTTCATAGTGCTGGTGGGTTTAAAGGATTAATAGTGTTTTTTTTAGCTGAATTCTTGCGTGTTGAGTCTCTTTAACAATGAGATACTGCAAATTTACACATTTTAAACTATACCACCAAATAAAGCGAAGATTATTTTCTATAATTCGCAAAAATTCTTCATTTTTTCCGCAAATGAATGTGAAAAAGTATTGATGTGGTCTGGCTTTTTTTGCGACCAAAAGTCAGTCCCATATCTGGTCTTGTCGTGACCAAGGGCTGGTCTCATTGTGACCAAGGGCTGGTCTCATTGTGACCAAGGGCTGGTCTCATTGTGACCAGTGGCTGGTCATTTTGTGACGAACAATAAATGGTTGTGGGATTGACTAAAAACGATTAGTCGACGGTGGTGAACTGCACGGGAATCTTCATGCGCACGTCGACGGGCTGGCCTGCCATCCGCCCGGGAGTCCATCGGGGCATGGAGCGCAACACGCGAACGATCTCACGGTCGACAAGGGGGCTGATGGTCTCGATGACGACGATGTCGCTGATGGTACCATCGGCTTTCACCAGGAACTCGGCCAGGCATTTGCCCTTGTTTACCAGCGATTCGTCGGTGGGCAACTGCAGGTGGTCGGTGAGAAACTGCTTCATCGCGGCAGCGCCTCCCGGGAAGGCTGGGGCTTCGTCGCAGAGGGTGTAGATGGGCTGGCCGGTGCCTTGATAGATGCTCACGGTGGGGTTTTCGGCGGTTTTCCCGCGGCGCTTCTTGCCTTTGCCAGGCTTAGCCTTGATGAGTTCCCGGCCGGGTTGGGTGAGATAGGAGGCGGCTGTGGTCCATCCGTCGTCTGAAGCATTGAGCATGTCGTCGTAGCTGAAGAGCGACGTAAACTTCACCTTCTGCCCGTCGACGGTGTAGGTGCCGAGCACGAGCAGCTGCTGTTCTAACAGGCAGCCGTTCTCGAGGTTCATGGCTTCTACGATTTCCGGAATGGGCACGAGCGAATGGTCGACGACCAGTTGCATGAACGGGCCAAGGCCTTCCTCGCGGGTGAGGTCGTGGAGCCATCGTTGGGTGCTGACGATGTCGTTCAGCTGCAGCACCTGTTGCGAGGCGATGTCGTAGGTGATGAGTGCTTCCGTGGTGTCAGCCTGCTGGGCGGAGAAGCGCTGTGGCTGGACGGTGCGCGAGAGGAAGTAGGTATCGAAGCGTCCTTTCACGCCACCCATGTGGCGCAGAAGGATGTCAGTGTAGCAGTATTTCTCGGGGTCAGGCAGGGTGTCAAGCGATGTGACAGGCTGCCCGTAGTGGTTGCGGAAGGCCTCATAGGCCGGAGTGAACTCGCTGTTGTCGGCTACCCCCAGTAGCTCGTGGGCCAGAAGTGCTTGCAGCGTTGCAGGCCGCTGGCCGTCGATAGCTTCTGGCCATTCCAGCTCTGCATCGATAACGTTCATCTGGTCGCCCTGGTGATAGTATAGGTGTTCCTTCACGTAGCGCATGCCATAGCGAGCCACGATGGTGTCGTTCTGTGCCTGCAGCAAGGTGGGGAACAGAAGGAGGACCGGGAGAATGACCCTATGCAGAATAGTATTTAGCGACTTCAAATGCTTAATGTTGGATGAATTTCTTTCCGCCTCGGATGTAAACTCCTTTTTGGGCGTGACGGTTCAGTCTTCGGCCCTGCAGGTCGAAGAGCGGCTCTTGTGAGATGGTTGCGAAAGCATTGGCAGCGATATCCGTTGAGGGGATGAGCCGATAGAGCGTCACGGGGTTCTGTCCGCCGGTATAGCAGCGGAAGATGCTGGCGCCCTTGTTGTATCTCAGCGAGTAGTCGCTGTAACCTACGTTGACGATGTCGGTAGCAGATGTAGACGGTGAAATGGTCCACTGTGCGCCGGCATTGCTGGCATCAGTGGTGGTGTCGAGGGAGTTGGCCTTTGAGAGCAGTGCCATATAGGTTCCGCCGAAGTTGAAGGCCCAGTTGCCTCCTACGGTCTCAAGCGTCATCACGAGGGGTTTCTCGTTGAGCTCGGAGGCATCGATGATGCCGTTGTTGATGAGCACCTCGGTGTTCAGACCGCGGTTGTTGGCGATGCTGGTGATGACGCGTCCCTGGCCAGCCGACTCTTCGTAGACGATGATGTATCGGTCGCCGGCCTGCAGGTCGGCCGAAGAAGATACTTTGGCATAGCGGTCGCCCGAGGGTTGTGGCATCGGCTCGTCGGAGATGATGAACTCTGCCTTGACGATGCGGCTCTGGTCTCCCTCCTTGATGGCAATGGCCTTCAGGGTGCCACTCTCTGTGATGGTGAGCGGGCTGGTGTAGCGCTGTGTTGCGGCGGACGGCGTCGAGTCGTAGCCGTCTTCAAAGGCGTCGAAGGTGAAATAGATGTCGGCACCCGTAGTGGGGCATGTGATGCTTACTTCCTGCTGGCCGTAGAAGGTGCCTCCGGCAGGAGAGATGACGGGCTCGCTGACGGTAATGGTGCCTGTGCCGTCGTAGTTGTCGTAGGAGAATGTCACATCGGTCTTGCTGCCAAAGATATATTCTTCGAGTCCGGGATAATCGACGAAGGGGTTGCGGTTGCCCTGCACTTTCTGGACAGCTTCGTTTCGGGCTTGCTCAACTGCGTCGATGGGATCGAGCTTCGACCAGCGCATCATCATGTCGAGCACCCACTTCTTGAGTCCGGGATACTTGTTGCCGTCGAACACCTCGCTGGCCCTGGCATTGCCCGTCCAGCCGCTGATGCGGTCTTCGTAGCAGGTAACCATATAAAAATAGATACGCGCAATGTCGCCCTTCACCTCGTCGTTGGGTTCGAAGACGGTGCCGCTGTAGCCCGTCGTGGTGCAACGGCCCAGCTTGCTGTAGGCATTGTTCGACTTGTATATGTCGCCATTGTTCTCGCCGAAGGGGTAGTCGCTGCGGCGGTTGTTGACGTAGCCGTCGGTGGGAACGACGTGTACGATGTCGCTCACCATGGGGCTGGCCTTCGAGAACCAGCTCTGCGGCACGCTATGTTCGCGGTTATAGACATCTCCCTCCTTCTTGTAAGAGCCGGCCTTGTCGGTGCCATGGCGGAACTTGGTGGTGTTGGAATACCAGTCGCGCACATAGCCGTCAGGACGTGTGTCTGTCTTCTCGTAGGCCTTGATAAGTCCATCGTAGCTGACCACATCGGGGTTCTTGATGATGTTGAAGAATGCCGTCTTCAGCGCCTGGCCTTTCTTGCCGTTGGCGCTCTGATAGTAGGTGCCTGTGCCGTTGGGGCCTTGTGACCATGCACAGGCAACCGACAGCAGCAGGACGAGAGATGCTATAATCCTTTTGTTCATGTTAGTAGATTGGAATAAAGATGGTTTAGGAATCGTTATTTCTTGGCGAACTTATGGCCGTCTACGACGTAGAGGCCGGTAGTCAGGTCCGACTCTGAAAAGAGCCGGCCTGCTACTTTCTGACCATTCATGTTATAGATGCCAGATAGGGCTGTAGCCTTGGGTGCTGCAAGGGTGGGGACGGCAGTCTGGTCGTTCTGGAACTTGACGAGCAGAGCGTACTCCGACACGCGCGACAGCGAATACTGAACGCTGCTCTTGACCTTCTCAGAATCAGTCCAGCCGGTAAGCAGGTTGATGGGCAGGATGCCCTGCAGCAGGTGGTTGTCGTAGCCATAGTCGAGTACGGTCTGATAGGACATCAGGTAGGTGGTGATGTTGCTGTAATAAGGTTCACCGGCCACAAAGCCGCGGAAGAGAACCTGGTTGAACCAAGGATTGCCGTTCTTGCTGGGGTCGACTGATCTGTCTTCCTTCGTTATCATCGGGAAGTAGAAGATGTTGCCCACGCGGGTTCTCGGAGAGAAGAAGGTGTAGGCCTTCGTTGCTGTGGTCTCAAGCTCCTCGAGATAGTATTCGTCCTTGGTGACACGGTAGAGGTCAGCAGCTCCGGAAATCATCGTTCCGGTGTTGTAGGTGTGGTAGGTTCCTTGTGGATTGGCATTGGAGTTGACGTGGTCGCGATACTCAACTCCGTCGACGGTGTGGGTGGTGATGTCGCCGGTAGAGGCCCAGATACCGTCGTAATAGACGCCACGGGAGGAGTTGATGAGGGTCTTGCGCTGCCAGGCGTAGATCTTCTTCGCAAAGTCAAGATAGTAGTCCGCCTTGGTCTTATGAACGGCTACGCGCACGCCGTCGGCATTAAGCTCGTAGTAGTCCTGACCGTTGTCGGCCAATTCCCCGTTGGCATAGATTTCATAGAGCCACACCAGCGGAGAGATGATGGGCGAATTGCTGCAGGCATGCTTCGACGTGTAGCCCGGTCCCCAGGTGATGCCTCCATACTCTTCGCCGTTGGGCTTCAGGGTGCAGTCCCATCCGTCGAGCACGTAGCGGGTGAGCTCCTCGGCCCGGTTCAGGTATTTAGCCACCTTGGTGTTGTGGTAGGCACGGATGAGTTCGCGGATAATCCACATCTGGTCGTCGTAGACATTCTCGATGCCAGCCACGTTGGCTGCGCCGGTGCTGTTAGCACGATGCACGCCATAAGGCGACCAGCTGTTGCGGCCGGTATAGGAGGCCAGGGAGAAGGTGCCCTTGTAATAGTTCATGTCGCTATAGAGGCTCTCCAGTCGCTTGACGTTCTTGGAATAGTATGTTTCGTAGAGCTCTGGGGTGGACTCTTTCATGACGGTGAGTCCTTCGAGCACCGAGTTGACGGCCTCGAGGGCTGCCGTGAACTCCCATACGCTGACGACATCATCGTTGGCACGCTTGCCGGTCTCGGCGTTAAAGAAGAAATACAGCTTGTAATAGCGCTGGTCATACATGGTGCTGAAGATTGCTTCGTTCATCTCTACGGCGCGCTGCAGGTTGCGAGCGGCCAGTTCCTGTGATGTCAGCTCCTGAGCAAAAAGAGCCGTCGTACTCATCAAGGCCACAAGGGCTACTAATACCTTTTTCATTGTTTTTTTCCTTACGTTTGTTATGGTCTGGTTTTTATTTCTATGTCTGTCTTTCAGTCGTCAAGGCCGAAGAGGGGGTCTTCCGGCATGAGCATGACGGGCTTCTGTTCGTATTCCTTGAGCAGCTGCTCGGGGACATATTCGTTGTTCACGACGAGGCGGAACATATATTCATTGAACCAGCGGTTGGTCATGATGAGATAGCCTGCCATGCCGCTGTCGGTGCCCCATGAATTCTCTACCTTCCACTTCAGAGGCATTCCGTTGACATCGAGGTCTACGGCGGTGAGTGTCATGGCGTGGGTTGAACCGCTGTCAAAGGTGGCAATGCGCTGGGCTTTATTCATGCCGAAGGTGGTGTTGAAGAGCGAGGCATAGTCGAAGTTCTCAAGGTCGCAATAGCCGCGCTTGCGGTCAAGCTGCTTGCCTACGTCGTAGCTGCTGTAGAGCTTGCGCCCGTCTTTCAGCGAGGCAATGGCCAACTGGGCTATCTCTTCCATTGGTAGGTTCAGGTATTTCCAGTTGTGGCCGTCGTAGGTGTGGCGGTCGTATTCCACTTCGTAGGTCTTGTGGTATTCGTGGCGCGGGTCGTTCATCACCATGATAAAGGTACCGTTGAGGGGCTTGCCGACGGTTTCGTTGTAGAACTCCATCGGGGTATACGTGCGGGCTTCGCCTTTGGTCTTGCCTTCCTTGTTGACGTGGGCATAGGTGAACTCCTTGACGGGTTCGCCGAGTGTCAGGCAGAGCATGTGGTAGACCTCCGACAGTTGTTCCGTCTTGCGCTGTTGGATGTCGGCGGCTTTCTTCTTGTCGGCCACCATCTGCCGCAACTCAAGCCCAAACTCGCGGAGTTTCGACGAGACGACGGAGGCCATGCGCGAGGTGTTCTCGGCGGAGAAGGTTTCTGGCTGCACGCACTTCGGTACGAGGCCATACTTCGCTGCGAGGTCGGCCACGCCGCAGAATGTTCCGCCATCGTTGATGGGATGGTGGAAGAAGAACTGCACCCGTGGGTCGTCCAAAGGCTTGTCGGCTGTCTCCAGGGCTCCCTGCAACATCAGGTTGGCCTTCTCCAGCTGGTCGTAGAAGAACAGGTAGTCGTGTGAGAACTCAACGGCCAGTGTGTCGGCATGCTGCTTGGCAAAGTTGGCACGCAGCACGTTCAGTCCGGAAAACATCCAGCAGCGTCCGCTCGACTTCTGGTCGTGGATTGACTGCTTGGGCGTCTCAACTGAGAAGTGGTTGTCGATGGGTTTCCGGTTGGCAAAGTTCTGGGCCAGGTCGTCGATTTTGTTCGAAGCGATGGCATTGAAGAGTGCCTTGTTGTTGGGTTCCTGTTTGGCTATCTTCTCCAGCATTTGCGGAGTGATGGCTCCTGATGCGAGCTTAGCCCTTTGGTTTTGGGCAAGAGCCTCGCCCGTGCCGATGAGACACAGGGCGAGGATGGTGATGATGGTTGTTTTCTTCATATAAAAGAGCTTCGTTATTTGACGATGACTTTTCGTCCGTCGACGATGTAGGTTCCCTTGGCGGGCTTGCCGTTGATGCGGCGTCCCTGCAGGTCGAACATCTTGGCTTTGGCGGCTTCCTTCTGGGTGAGGTCACTGATGCCGAGTTCTTGGTCGCAGATGATTATCTTGTCGGCCTCGGTTCCTTCGGGCAGCTTGCTGACGAAGTAGGCGTCCATACCTTTTATCTGGGCTGCTTTCGTGGCAAGTTCGAAGGCTGTTCCATCGGCGTTGATGACGTAGACGTTGGCCATCTTGCCTTCGTTCCACTGGCCCAGGAAGTTGTAGGCTTCAGAGACGAGCTTGGGCTTGCTGTCAGTGTTGGCGTCGAGGGTGACGTTTTCTGCGGTCATCAGGATTTCCTTTCCTTCGTTGTACAATGGTGCGGCTACCACGTAGGGGATGTTGGCATCAATCTCGTCGGTATATTCGAACGACACAATGTTGTCGTCGGTGAGGTGGTCGAATTGTCTGACGAGCAGTCCTTCCTGTTCTTTCCAGTTCAGCTCTTCGCCTTCGCAGGTGATGCTTTCTGGCTTGAAGGGGAGCATGAGCACGCCCCAGTTGTTCTTTCCTGTCGAGCCTTTGGCGAAAGTGCGGTGGTAGACCACTTTGTCGGCCTGGATGGACATGGGGATATAGAATGCGCTTCCGTCGTAGATGTTGATTTCGTCGGCATGTCCGTCACGCACTACGTTGAGTCCTTCGAGTCCGGCGATGTCGGCATCTTTGTCTACGTAGTATACGGTGTTGGGATAGCCTCCGTCTCTGACGGTTTTGATGGTCGGGTTACCTCTGAGGTCAACGGCTGCTACTCCTGAAGGTGTTCTCATGACGGCTGCGGGTAGGGCTCCGGTGATTTTGCCGTTGGCCATATAGCGCAGGATGCCTGGTTTGGTGTCGCCGATGCGTCCGATACCCCATAAACGGGAGTTGACGGTTGCCTTGTCGTTGTTGATGGAGATGCCGAAGGTGCGGTTCAGTTCTTTTCCTTTGAAGAGATAGTCGTATGTCTCCTTGCCGCCGGCGGGTATCTGGCAATATAGTCTGACGTTGCCGTTGGTCCAGTATACGTTGGAGTTGACTTCTTTAATCCAAAGCTGTATGGTTACGATTCCTTCATAGTCTTCCGTGTCGTTGTTCTTCAGGACGACGGTTCCGGAGATTTGGTCACTGATGATGTTTCCGCTGACGTTGTTGTTGATGGTGTTGCTGACTAACGACAGATGGTTCTGCACTTCTGCGCTTGTGCCGTTGGTGGTAATCTCCACGGTTGTTTCTCCGAGCACGTTAGTGCCTTCTCCGTCGCCGCAGATCCATACATGGTAGTTGCCTGTCTCCTCGGCGCTGGTGGCGAAGAAGAGGCTGATGGTCTCCTGCTCACCCGGTCTGACGCTGAGTGCGGAGTGGGATTTGGAGCTGCCTTTGTCGCTGGTGAGGCTGGCAAAGCAGTGGATTTCTCCGTAGTATTCGGTGTTCTCGTTGTTGAAGGTCACGTCGAGGGTCTGCTGCGAGCCGGCCTTACCGTTTCCGGTGAAGGTGATGTTTGCAACGCTGAGCCCGTCGATGGGATGAATCCATGTGGCGGTAGCTTTTCGGTCTGCGTCGACGTTGACTTCAATCCATTCCATGTCGGTGTTGAAGGATGCAGCCCAGTCTTCGCGTTTTTCCTGACGGGAGATGGGCGATACCTTATAGGTACCGGGTGCGAGTCCTATGATGGGGTAGGTATACCAGCGGTATGCGTTGATGTTATATTGTTCGGTATTGGTGTTGCCGATGGGTGTGAAGGTGCCGTCTTCGTTGAGGAATCCGATGCCGGTCTGGAATCGTCCTGCCGTGCCTGTCCAGTTGACGAATTCGCATTTGATGGCGGGTGTTCCTGCTCCGTCGGCTGTCAATGAGGGGTAGATGACGCTCATGTCGGTGTATGCGGCCTTGCTTCCTTCCTGTGGTGGAATGGCGTTAATGATGGCAGTCTGGCTCATGGAGTATCCGTCGGAGCTTGACGATGCGCCGATGCCGCTGTTGTCGCCTGGGTTGAGGATGACGACGCGGAAGTATCCGTTGCAGCTTCCGCCCCAGCCCCAGTTGACGTGGAAGAGTCCTTCTCCGTCATACCCGTCGAGCACGAAGGAGTGTCCGCCGCCGGTGGAGTGTCCGCCGAACATCACTGGACGGCCCTGGGCTATTTCTCCGTAGATGAGGTTGGTCCATTGGTCTATGGTGTATTTCGGGCGGCTTGCTGCATAGCAGCTCTTGTCGAAGCCGAAGATGTTCTTGAAGGGAACGGGGGCGTATCCTGTTGATGCGCCGGACGACGGGCCGTAGCCCATCTTGAGTGACTGGCCCACCATCATCATGAGCTGGGCCACGGCGGTGCACTCTTCTTCGCTGTTGGCCGACGAATAGGTGTCGCACATGTGTTCCCAGTCGATGGCTGTGCCGCGTCTTACCGTGGGCATGCTTTCAACGTGCTCCACGCCGTCGTCGGTCTTGAAGGTGACGGAGTGTGCCGGGATGTTGGCGCGGATGTTGGCTGGATACTTCCAGAAGTTGATGACCTGTGCCATGGCTGTAGCCACGCAGCCTGTGGCGCAGCGTCCGCGCTCGTTGTTGCCTTGCCAGTATTCGGGCACCAGACGGTTGTAGGGGTCGCCCTGGTTCCATTTCGACTTCAGGAGCGACGGAATGGCGCGCAGCACGGGCTTGTTCTTCTTTTTGACCTTATATTTGTCAGAGGTGGCGTTGGTGTCGTCGAGATACTGAATCTGGTCGGCATAGCCTTGCAGGAAGCTGAGCATGTGTTCGGGCATGCGGTCGATGTCGAACGAGCCTTTGTCGGCATATCCGAGTACGGTCTCGGTGCGGTCGTCGCCGGAGATGATGACATATCCGTTGTCGTTGCCGGCGTTGAACACGTAATAGTAGGCCTTCTCGCTGTCGGCCTTGCCTGCTACTTTGCGCGGCGAGCGGTAGGCAGCCTTGTCGGTAGTCATCAGAACGCCTTTCGATGCCATGAATTCGCGGGCTTTCATCTTCGCTTCGTCGCGGGTGACGGGCTCTGCCCAGGCTGACAGACCTGTCATAAGGAGCGTCAGCAGAATGGTAATTTTTCTCATGATAAAAGTTTTTTTTTGTTAATAAATTAATAAATTCGTGCATTTAGGGCACAAAGTTACAAAATATTTTCGTATTGACGTTTTTTTAAATGTATTTTTTAATGTATTTTTGTCAAAGACAAAGATTTTTCTCATCTTTCGAAGATGGAGGAGGCGGACAGGCTAGAAGTACAAGACGTGCGCGGCGTTGTCCTCCCTGGCAGCCCGGCCATTCTCCTCAGAGCTCCCCGATGGTGGGCTGGGGTAGGGTTGCAGCAGGGGAGCTTCGGCTGTGAAAAATATTTACAAAACACCCCGTTTTACCCCTCTGAGAATCGATTATTCTGAAATTATTTTCCCTTGGTCGAAAATAACGCAGCCATGAGCCATCAGAGTTAACCGACTGAGTATGAGTCGGATGGCGTTTTCTTGGTTGCCGGCAGGTAATAAAAAGGACAAAAAAGTGGAATTTGCAAACAACGTCCAACGGTGCTCCACCCAGACTTTTGGTACAAAAGTCCTGGCGATTTGTCGCAAATCGTATGATGATTTGTTGCTAAAGTCATGATGATTCGGTACAAAAGTCTTGACGATTTGGTACAAAAGTCTGCGAAGGTGGTTAATAACCTCTGGATAGTTGGCCGGAAAAGTCGGAAATTTTCGCTAGAACGAAGATTTTATATGACAGGATTTTTCAGACAAAAAACTTGACAAAATGAGTGATGGTGCCCCTATGTATTTCGTCTTTTCTTTTGCATTTCGCTCGCTTATTCGTAACATTGGCTACGCTGAAGTTACTTCCGCTCGGCAAAACCAATAAAAGTAAAAATATTTTTTCCTTTTCTTGTTTTTGTCCTCGCTTATTCGTAACATTGGCTTCGCCGAAGTTACTTCCGCTCGGAAATACAAA
>CAMHUI010000020.1 GCA_946188345.1 uncultured Prevotellaceae bacterium
AGATGGTGAACAACTACGACTGGATGAAAGACTTCACCTTCCTCGACTTTGCCCGTGAGGTGGGCAAGCATATCACCGTCAACTATATGATGGCCAAGGAGAGCGTGCAGCAGCGACTCAACGGTACGGCCCGCGACGGACTCTCTTTCACGGAGTTCACCTATCAGCTGCTCCAGGGATACGACTTCCTCTATCTCTATCAGCACAAGGGAGTGAAACTGCAGCTTGGCGGCAACGACCAGTGGGGCAACATGACCACTGGTACGGAACTCATCCGCCGCACGCTGGGCAACGAGGTAGAGACCTTCGCCCTGACCTGTCCGCTCATCACCAAGGCCGACGGCAGGAAGTTCGGCAAGACCGAGTCGGGCAATGTATGGCTCGACCGCAACCGCACCACTCCCTATGCCTTCTATCAGTTCTGGCTGAACGTCTCCGACGATGATGCCGAGCGCTATATCAAGATTTTCACTTCGTTGGAGAAAGAGACCATCGATGCCCTCATCGAGGAGCACCGTCAGGACCCCGGTCGCCGCGTGTTGCAGAAGCGACTGGCCGAAGAGGTCACCGTCATGGTGCACTCCCGTGAAGACCTGGAGATGGCACAGGAAGCCTCGAATATCCTCTTCGGCAAGGCCACCAAAGAGAGCCTGTTGAAGTTGGACGAGCAGACGTTCCTCGATGTTTTCAACGGTGTTCCTCACTATACCCTCGACAAGAGCGAGTTGGGCCAGCCTGCCATCGAACTCTTCACCCGTCCCGACATTCCCGTATTCCCCTCAAAGGGTGAGATGCGCAAGATGGTGCAGGGCGGCGGTGTGTCGCTGAACAAGGAGAAGCTGGAAGACCAGCAGCGTCCTGTCACGGCAGAAGACCTCATCGACGGCAAGTATCTGCTCGTGCAGCGCGGCAAGAAGAACTACTTCCTCATCACCGTGAAGTAATTCCATTCAAAACAGACAAAAGCAAGCCATCATTTATGAAACAGACACTTCTTATCTATAACACCCTGACCCGTCAGAAAGAGCGTTTCGAGCCTATTGCCGCACCTCATGTGGGCATGTACGTCTGCGGCCCTACCGTCTATGGCGATCCCCATCTGGGCCATGCCCGTCCGGCCATCACCTTCGACGTACTGTTCCGCTATCTGAAGCATCTGGGCTATAAGGTGCGCTACGTGCGCAACATCACCGATGTGGGCCATTTGGAGCATGATGCCGACGAGGGAGACGACAAAATAGCCAAGAAGGCTCGTCTGGAGCAGCTTGAGCCGATGGAGGTGGCAGAGTATTATACCCGCCGCTACCATCAGGCCATGGAAGCGCTCAACGTGCTGCCGCCCAGCATTGAGCCGCATGCTACGGGACACATCATCGAGCAGGAAGAACTGGTCAAGGAGATTCTCCAAAACGGTTTTGCCTATGAGTCGAACGGCTCTATCTATTTCGATATCGAGGCCTACAACAAGAAATATAAGTACGGCATCCTGAGTGGCCGGTCCTTGGAGAATATCAAGGACGAGAGCCGCACGCTGGCCGGCGTAGGTGAAAAGCACAATCAGGCCGACTTCGCTCTTTGGAAGAAGGCCCAGCCCGAGCATATCATGCGCTGGCCGGCACCTTGGAGCGACGGTTTCCCCGGATGGCATTGTGAATGTACGGCCATGGGTCGCAAGTACCTGGGTCGGAAGTTCGACATCCACGGAGGTGGCATGGACCTTATCTTCCCCCATCATGAGTGCGAGATAGCGCAGGCTGTGGCTGCTCAGGGAGAGCAAATGGTGAAGTACTGGATGCACAACAACATGATTACCATCAACGGACAGAAGATGGGTAAGTCGCTGGGCAACTTTATCACCCTCGAACAGTTCTTCACCGGTCAGCACGAAAGCCTTACGCAGGCTTTCTCGCCCATGACCATCCGTTTCTTCATCCTTTCGGCCCACTATCGGTCGACGGTAGACTTCTCCAACGAAGCCCTTATTGCCTCGCAGAAGGGTCTGGAGAAGCTTCAGAACGCCTTGGCCGACCTCGACCGTATTCAGCCCGCCGACCACTGCGACGAAGAGACAGAGCGCATCGTCAAGGCCCTGCGGCAGAAGTGCTATGATGCCATGAACGACGATATGGCTACGCAACTCGTCATTGCTGCCCTCTTTGAAGCCTGCACCGTGGTCAACAAACTGACCGACCACAAGGCTACCATCTGTGCCGACTGCCTGCAGGAACTCAAGGAGACGATGCAGCTCTTTGCCATCGACATCCTGGGTCTGCGCAATGACCATGCTGCCAACAACGATGCCCGTGAGAAGGCCTTCGGAAAGGTGGTGGACATGGTTCTTGAACTCCGTGCCAAGGCCAAGGCCAACAAAGACTGGGCCACGAGCGACGAGATTCGCGACCGTCTGGCTAAGGCTGGCTTTGAAGTGAAAGACACGAAGGACGGTGCCGTCTGGAAACTTTGACAAGAACAGCGTCTATCGACATCATCATGAACCCCACAGATAACCTTCTTATTTGCGGCGACAACCTGCAGGTCATGCAGTCGTTGTCGCCGCATTTTGCTCATAGGGTGAAGCTGGTCTATGTCGACCCGCCCTATAACACCCACCGGAAGGACTTCGGCTACAACGACACTTTTGAGCGCGAGCAGTGGCTTTCATTTATGCGGAGCCGACTGGAGGCTGCCGTTGCCTTGATGACTGACGACGGGGCTTTGGTCGTTCAATGCGACGACCATGAGCAGGCTTATCTGAAAGTAATGATGGATAGCTTCAGCGGGCTTTCTTTTCTTAACTGTATTGCGGTGAAAATGAGCGAGCCCACCGGGGTGAAGATGAACCATGGCGACAAGCGTTTTCCGAAGATTAAAGAGTACCTGCTGGTGTATGTCCGCCCGGATTTTAAGGGCTTCGTAGCAATCGATAAGTACAAGTCCGACGGTTGGGACCCGGAGAACGACCTCTTTCTGGAAGGCATCACGCCCGACATCCGCCAGCAGCTCATCGACCTGCAGGCCAAGGATAAGAACACGGAAGCTGACGCTAAGGTAGCCACAGACTTACTGAAGTCGGCCACGCTGGTGCCATTGGGCAAGAAGTTGCAGGAGCAGCGTTTCCCCGACAGCAAGGCCATGGAGACGTGGCTTTACGACCATAGTCACTGCATTGTCAAGACGGCCGGGTCGGAGAGTCTGACAAAGATTGTGAGTGCCCTACCCCACCAGCCCGAGCAGGATGTAGCAGCGGCCTTGTCAAGCCGCAAGGTATTGTTCTTCTACCTGTGCCACTACAACCGCAAGGTGCGCCAACCGCGACTTCGCGTGCTCTTTGCCGATGAGAACCTCTACAAGCATCCCTGTGACTTCTGGCACGATATCAAGACCAGCGGGGCAGTAGCCAAGGAGGGAGGCGTGGAACTGCACAACGGCAAGAAGCCCGAGCGGTTGCTCTATCGCTTAATAAAAATGTTTACGCGCGAGGGCGACCTCGTGATGGACCCTTTCATGGGCAGTGGGACAACCTGCGCTGTGGCTCACAAGATGAACCGCCAATACATCGGCATAGAAACCCTGCCGGAGCATTTCAACCTGGCCCTTAGGCGGCTTCAGAACGTTGTCGACGGCGACACGACAGGCATCTCGACACTTGTCAATTGGCAAGGCGGAGGAGCCTTTGTCACCTCACAACTGCTTCCATAAGGAAACTTTTTTCCTGTTTTTTCTCAATCTTTTTTCTTTTGCAACCGAGTTGCATCCCTTTTCGCGTACCTTTGCACCAGAAAACAATAAAAAGGGTACAATTATGATACACGAACATCACCATCACCATGAACACGCTTGCTGTGAGCATCAGCACGAACATTGTCACGAACATCACCATGAGCATCATCACGAGCATCACCATGAAGAGGGTCAGAGCCATCAGCTTTGGCTGATAGGTGCTGCGGCCTTACTGCTCATGGTGGCAGTGATTATTGAAAAGACCAGTAGTCTGTCCACGTGGCAGCTGCTTCTGGTCTATCTCGTTCCTTATCTCCTGGTAGGCTACGGCACGCTGAAGGAGGCAGCAGAAGGCCTTCTTCACGGCGAAGCCTTCGATGAGCACCTGCTCATGTCGATAGCCACCATCGGGGCATTGGCCATTGGTTTTCTTCCGGGTGCCGATACAGCCTTTCCCGAGGCGGTGTTTGTCATGCTGTTCTTCCAGATAGGCGAATACTTCGAAGGCTATGCCGAGGGGCAGAGCCGGCGTTCTATCACCCACCTGATGGACATTCGTCCCGACGTCGCGAACCTCGAACACGACGGCCAGACGCAAGCCGTCAGTCCCGATCAGGTGCCCATCGGCTCAATCATCGTCATTCGTCCGGGCGAGAAAGTGCCGCTCGATGGTGTCGTCCTCGATGGTGCTTCTGCGCTGAATACGATGGCGCTGACGGGCGAGAGTGTGCCTCGCGAGGTGGCCGAAGGCGACGAAGTCGTGTCGGGGTGCGTGAACCTCTCTGGTGTCCTTCGTGTGCGTACGACGAAAGCCTTTGGCGAGAGCACGGTGGCGAAGATTATCGAGTTGGTGGAGCATGCCGGCGAACATAAGTCGAAGAGCGAGGCCTTCATCACGCGCTTTGCCCGCGTCTATACGCCCATCGTGGCCATCGCCGCACTGGTATTGGCTCTGATACCCCCCACCCTACTCTGGCTCACCTCTGGAACCTCCTTCCTTTCGGTCTTCCCCACATGGCTCTATCGGGCCCTGATGTTCCTCGTCGTGTCCTGCCCCTGTGCCCTTGTCATCAGTGTTCCGCTGACCTTCTTCGGCGGCATAGGCGGTGCCTCGCGCAAGGGCATCCTCGTGAAGGGTGCCAACTATATGGATGTCTTGGCGAAGGTCAACACCGTGGTCTTCGACAAGACAGGCACGCTGACGCACGGACAGTTTGCCGTTGAGGCTGTTCATCCCGACCTTTTCGACGAGCATCAGCTGCTCCATCTGGCAGCCCATGTAGAACACTTTTCTACCCACCCCATCGGAGCCGCCCTGCGCGACGCTTTCCCCGACGAGGCAACGGACGGTTGCAGGGTGACTGACGTAGAGGAGCTGGCCGGACAAGGCATCCAGGCTCGCGTAGGCGAAGACTTTGTGGCGGTGGGAAATACCAAGCTGATGGAGCATGTGGGTGCCCAATGGCGCGACTGCCATCATGTGGGCACAATCATCCATGTGGCCGTCAATGGCACGTATGCCGGACATATCGTCGTCAACGACCGCGTGAAGGCCGACAGCAGTACGGCTATAGCCCGACTGAAGGAGCTGGGAGTGAAGCGCCTGGTGATGCTGACGGGCGACCGTGAGGCTGTGGCCGGGCATGTGGCCGAGCAGCTGCAGCTGACCGACTATCATGCCGAACTCATGCCTGCCGACAAGGTTGTGCGCCTGCAGCAGGAGATAGAGCGTGGCGGTACCGTAGCCTTCGTGGGCGACGGCATCAACGATGCGCCCGTTCTGGCCCGTGCCGATGTGGGCATTGCCATGGGTGGCCTCGGGAGCGATGCCGCCATAGAGGCTGCCGACGTGGTGCTCATGGACGACCAACCCTCTAAAATAGCAACGGCTATAGCCATCGCCCGGCGGACGATAGCTATAGCGCGTCAGAATGTGTGCTTTGCCATTGGCGTGAAGGTGGCCGTGCTGTTGCTCGCCGCCGTAGGACTTGCCACCATGTGGATGGCAGCCTTTGCCGACGTGGGCGTCACCGTGCTGGCCGTGCTCAACGCCATGAGGGCACTGAGATAGCCCCTGCTTAAACTCCTATGATATACTTGCTGCCTGGCACGTAGGAGAGAATCTTCGTGGTCACGGCGCAGCAGACAAAGGTCAGACAGGCTATGACAGGTATGCAGAGCCATACGGGCAGCATCGGACTGGCCTGATTGCCCTGAATCAGCCAGGTGGCAATGGGAGCCAGGAAGAACATGTGCATCAGGTACATGCCGAACGACTGCTTGCCCAGCGAGGTAATCATGGCCGGAGCCTTCTCCGTCTGGATGCAGCTGAACATGACAAACAGGCCGAATGTGGCCAGCAGCACATTAGGTGTGCAGAACTCCCAACCCCACTCCAGCGCGGGGGTCTCGATGAGCTGTCCGGGCTCTCCCTTCATCCAGAAAGACCAGGCCGTGAAGGCTGCTCCGGCAAGGAAACACAGGGCACCGACGGTGAGGCGGCGCTGAACAGACCACTTCAGGTGCGTACGGATGTAGTGAGCCACTACCAGATAGCCTATATATCCCGAGCAATACCAGAACATTGAGAACTGATTCCAAAAGCACTCCCCCCAAATTTCGGGTGAAATAAACCGGTGAATGAAGGGCACAAAGGTCGTCACGGCGAACAGTGCGATGAAGATGCGCTCTTCCTTTGCCGTAGCGCGTTCGAGCCAAGGAGAGATGACCGGGATGATGAGGTAGAGGCTGATGAGCGGATACATGAACCACAGATGGCCAGCCATCGACGGGAAGTTCCAAGGCAACAGCTTCAGGTCCTGCACCGACTGCTCCCACGTCATGCCTCCCCACAGCAGCGGCAGGAAGGTGTAGAGCAGCAGGAACGTGATGAAGGGCGGCAGGATGCGCTTGAAACGGCGCTTATAAAACCCCGTCATCGTCATGCCTGGCTTCATCGGAACCAGCAGAAAGGCCGAGACAATCATAAACAGCGGCACGGCCGTACGGCTCACACCACCATCCCAGAAGGCTACCCAGAAGCGGTTCTGCTCGTTGGCCAGCATTGACATGTTGCCAGCCAAACCCGATGCATCGGCACCATAGAAGTTCTCACTGGCGTGGACAAGCATCACCATGAAGCATGCAACCACTCGAATCCAATCAACAAAGGGAATACGTTCTTTCATTGTACTTTTAAAATGTTTCTTGCCTGCAAAATTACGATATTTCCGTAGCTTACCCAAGGAAATCCGACAAAAAGTAAGCACTCACGCAGACTTTTCTTACCCTCCGACATCACTTTTGTAGCCTCTCGATCTGGCCTTTCTTAACTTTCTCTTCGCACTTCGTAAGCAATCGTGAAATGATTTGTACCAAAAGTTCAAGCAAAATAGCCTATTTTACTGACTAAAATAGCCTATTTTACTTTGCCTTTTCTAACCTTTTTTATTTCAATAAGTTACAAACGTCAGTCTTTGATGTAAGGAATCGTTAAGTTTTAGGTATGAAAAAAGCGACCGGGTCATGCCCGGCCGCCATCGCTCTTTTACTTTTTATGCTCTCACTTCATATTTCTCATGTCTTAGTCCTCATACCATCAGTGTGCCTCGAGCCAGTTGTCGCCCCATCCGCAGTCGGCCACAAGTGGAACGCGGAGCGGATAGGCGCGCTGCATCTCTTCAAGTACCAGGGCCTCTACCCTGTCGTGCTCCTCGGGCACCACGCTGAAGTTGAGTTCGTCGTGCACCTGCAGCAGGAGCTTGCTCTTCAGCCCCTCGGCCTTCATGCGCTGGTAGATGCGGATCATGGCCACCTTGATGATGTCGGCCGCAGAACCCTGTATGGGGGCGTTGATGGCATTGCGTTCGGCAAAGCCACGCACCGTGCCGTTGGCAGAGTTGATATCCGGCAGGTAGCGCCGGCGGTGGAACACGGTTTCGGCATAGCCACGCTCACGCGCCAGCTGCTTCGACTGTTCCATGTAGTCGTGCACCTGGGGGAAGGTCTCAAAGAAGCCGTCGATGAGTTGCTTGGCCTCGTCGCGCGTGATGTCCAGACGCTCGGCCAGGCCGAACACGGTAATGCCGTAGATGATGCCGAAGTTTGCCCGTTTAGACTTCGTACGCTCGTCGCGCGAAACTTCTTCTATAGGCTTCTTGTAGATGGTGGCAGCCGTGGCGGCATGCAGGTCGTGGCCTTCGCTGAAGACACGTATCATGTTCTCATCGCCCGACAGATGGGCCATCACGCGCAGCTCTATCTGGCTGTAGTCGGCAGAGAAGAACTGGCAGCCTGGCTCAGGAATGAAGCATTTGCGGATTTCCTTGCCGTCCTCACCGCGCACAGGGATGTTCTGAAGGTTCGGGTCGGAAGACGACAGGCGGCCCGTGGCCGTGACAGCCTGGTTGAACGAGGTGTGGATATGGCCAGTCTTGGGGTTGATAAGCTTTGGCAGTGCGTCAACATAAGTACCGAGAAGTTTCTTAAGTCCCCGGTAATCAAGGATATCGGCAACGATGGGGTGCTTGGCCCGCAGCTGCTGAAGCACTTCCTCGGAGGTGACAAACTGGCCCGTCTTGGTCTTCTTCGGTTTTTCGATAATCTTCATCTGGCCGAACAGAATGTCGCCCACCTGCTTCGGGCTGGAGATGTTAAACTGCCGTCCAGCCAGCTCGTAGATGTGGCTTTCGAGTTCCAACATCCGCTCGGTAAAGAGTTTCGACGTCTCCTGAAGCGCGTCAGTATCAAGAAGCACACCATTCATCTCCATCTCAGCCAGCACAGGAACCAGAGGCATCTCAATGTCGTAGAACAACTCCTCTACCCCACTCTCTTGAAGTTTCGGTTTTAATACATGATAGAGTTTCAGCGTTACATCCGCATCTTCACATGCATATTCATAAACCTCCGCGGGGGGTAAGTCTCGCATCGACTGCTGGCCTTTTCCACGCGGACCAATCAGTTCATCAATGTGGATAGTCTTGTAGTTCAGGTAGACTTCGGCCATGTAGTCCATGTTGTGGCGCAACTCTGGTTGCAACACATAATGGGCCAACATCGTGTCGAACATCGGACCGGCAAGTCCAACGCCATAGTTCGCCAGCACTTCCAGGTCATACTTGATGTTCTGTCCGATTTTCAAAATATTCGCATCTTCATAGAGCGGTTTAAATATATTAACAATCTTTTGAGCTTCTTCACGTTCGGCCGGTATCGGAACATAAAAAGCTTCATTTTCCTTCACGGAGAAGCTCAAACCTACCAATTCCGCATCTATTGGGTTGACAGAAGTCGTTTCTGTGTCTAGAACAAAAAAGTCGTTTGTAAAGATTCTTTCACAAAGATTTTTGATTTCTTCTTCATTTTCAACAAGTTTGTAAAAGTGTTGGGTAGAAGAAAGTGTCTGAAAACTCGAAAATTTCGGCTCGCTCGGGGTTTCGGCCG
This sequence comes from uncultured Prevotellaceae bacterium, assembly GCA_946188345.1. Classification (GTDB taxonomy): domain Bacteria; phylum Bacteroidota; class Bacteroidia; order Bacteroidales; family Bacteroidaceae; genus Prevotella. Next base: position 9,166 of record CAMHUI010000020.1, read on the forward strand.
AAAAATCGGCAAACAAATCGAGCTGGGCATTAACAGGTTTTGGTTTTATTTCTGTTTTTTTAAGAATCTTGTCGGCAAGGGTCTTGAACTCAAGTTCACTGAAGAGTTGGCGCAGTTTTTCCTCATTAGGCTCTGACAGTTGCAAAGCATCCATGTCGAGTTCCACCGGAACATCTGTTCGGATGGTGGCAAGGAAGTACGACATGCGGATGTCGTCGACGGCAGCTTCCACTTTTTCGCGAAGCTTGCCCTTGATGTCGGCAGAGTGGGAGAGGAGATTGTCGATGCTTCCGAAGTCAGCGATGAGTTTGGCAGCCGTCTTCTCTCCGACGCCCGGGCAGCCAGGGAAGTTATCTGAAGCGTCGCCCATCAAGGCCAAGAGGTCGATGACTTGGGTAGGGGAGGAGATATCGTATTTCTGGCAGACCTCAGCCGGGCCCATTGTCTCGTAGCCACCACCATGGCGCGGACGGAACTGGAAGACGTTGTCGCGCACCAGCTGGCCATAGTCCTTATCGGGCGTAAGCATGTAAGTTTCAATGCCTTGCAGGCCAGCCTTTGTTGCCAACGTTCCGATAACATCATCGGCTTCGAAGCCATCAACCTGCAGGATTGGAATATGGAAAGCCTCCAGTATCTCTTTAATAATAGGGACGGAGAGGCGGATGTCCTCTGGAGTTTCCTCGCGTTGGGCTTTATACTCGGGAAACGCCTCGTGGCGGAAGGTCTTGCCATGGTCGAAAGCCACTCCAATGTGAGTCGGTTTCTCTTTGGTAATCACCTCGTTGAGCGTGTTGACGAACCCCATGATGGCCGATGTGTTGAGACCTTTGGAATTGATGCGCGGGGCCTTGATGAAGGCATAGTAGGCACGGTAGATGAGTGCGTAGGCATCGAGCAGGAATAGTTTCTCCATGTTGAAAAAAATGCTTTGTGGGCGTAAAATTACAAAAAAATCGGCACTTATACGAAAAGAAATGCGTAATTTTGTAACAAATTTCGTTAGCGCATGGACTTTTTATCAACCATCAAACAGCCGATAGAGGCTGAAATGGCCGAATTCATCGAGCTATTCAATCAGTCGTTGACTAATGAAGACGGCCTGCTGGGTCAGGCGTTGACCCATATCCGCCAGCGTGCCGGCAAGCGTATGCGACCCATGCTGACGCTGCTGGTGGCACGCAACTTCGGACAGGTGACCCGCGAGACCCAGCATGCGGCAGTAGGACTGGAGTTGTTGCACACAGCCTCCTTGGTCCATGACGACGTAGTGGACGAGAGTTCCGAGCGCCGCGGACAGGCATCCGTAAATGAAATGTATGACAACAAAGTCGCTGTCTTGGTTGGTGACTTTGTGCTCTCTACGGCATTGTTGAATGTGGCCAAAACCGGCAACGTCCAGATAGTGGAATACATCTCAGAACTGGGTCGGACATTGTCGAATGGAGAGATCTTGCAGCTGACGAATATTCAAAATCAAGAAATATCCGAAGAGGTTTATTATCAAGTCATTAGGCAGAAGACTGCGGCCCTCTTCGAGGCCTGTGCAGGCATCGGAGCCTTGTCGGTAGGAGCCTCGGCAGAGCAGGTGGAGGCAGCCAAACGTTTCGGTCAGAACCTCGGCATCATCTTCCAGATTCGCGATGACATCTTCGACTATTACGATTCAAAAGAAATCGGCAAACCGACCGGCAACGACATGGCAGAAGGCAAGCTGACGCTGCCCGTCATCTATGCCCTGCAACATTCCCCCTACGACTCTATGACCACCCTTGCCCGAAAGGTGAAGACAGGAACGGTTAATCCCGATGAAATCGCTGTTTTAGTAGAGTTTGCCAAGCAGTATGGCGGCATTGAATACGCAGAACAGCGGATGTGGGAGTTCCACGCTGAATGTAGCCATTTTATCGAGCATTATACGACAGACCTAACTATCCGCACAGCTCTCGAGACCTATCTCGACTACGTCATCGAGCGGAAGAGCTGAAAAAGAGATTAACTAATCAACGATAAAAGTCATCGCATGGAAGCGTCTCTATAGGAGTGCATCCATGCGATGACTTTTTTGCTATAGGCTTTGTACGTGTGTCTTCGAAAGCGATTACTTCACAAAGATTTTTTGGGCCGACGCAGTCTTGTTATCTGAACCCTTGACATTGATGATGTTGATGCCAGGCGACATGTGAGCGGAGTTCAATTGTACCTGTTTCTGTCCGGCGGGAACGATGATACGGTCGACCATCTGTCCGGAACCATTCACCACCTGAAGTTCACGGGACTCGTCAGAAACATCGTCCAGCTCTACAGTCACCACCTCATGGCGTTTTGGCATACGCGGCATGATGTTTATTCCCTCGATAGCCTTCACCTTTTGCACGGTACTCATACCATTGTCTATACGGTATATTTCAACCAAATCTTCACATTTAGCTACCAAATAGACATTTGAGTTCATTTTAATAATGCCCATATAAGGTTCATATTGTTGAGGAGAAGAAAAGTTTATTGTCGACAGAATATCTCCTGTTTCGGATTTTATCTCAAAGCCTAAATATGGAGAGAACTCTTCGTTAGATTCTTGTAGAGCTGAAATGTATTCAATCTTTTCGTCATTATTGAAAAGAGTTTGACTCAAATAAAACTCTTGGGGGTCGGCAGAATAATCACTGTCATAGAGTAAACATTCTTTAGCTTCTTTCTGAGTAGAGAACCGTTTTACTTCATCGAAGTTTTCATCGAAGATAACGAAATCGTTCCAGTTCTTGTGCGTACAGAGATAGGGTTTTCCCTGAAAAGAAAATGCTTTTGGAATAATTTCGAAACGATCATTTTCTATGTTTTTGACTAATGTCTGGCCGAAGACACTGCTGCTGATTGCCAAGGCCAGGAATAAAAAGAATTTTTTCATATTTGTGAATGTTATTAAAAATAATGTTATTAAAAATGCTTTTTTCTGGTTAGAAGAATTTCACATCGTGGCCTTCGAGTTCAGAGAGCAGGAGGTTGGCGAGGCGTGATGTTCCGAGGCGGAACCACTTGTTGGTGAGCCACTTCTCACCGAGCACTTCCTTGACGATGGTGTAGTAGGTGATGGCGTCCATGACGGTGTTGATGCCGCCGGCAGGTTTGAAGCCAATCTGGATGCCCGTCTCGTCGTAGTATTCCTTGATGGCCTGGCACATGACGTAGGCAGCCTCGGGAGTGGCAGAAATCTTCTCCTTGCCCGTCGAGGTCTTGATGTAGTCGGCTCCGGCATACATGGAGATGATAGAAGCCTTCTTGATATCGGATGCATTGCGCAGGCAGCCCGTTTCGAGGATGACCTTCATGGCTTTATCGCCGCAGATAGCCTTCAGCTCGCTGATGTCGTCGGCCACACTTTCGTAGTCACCCTGCAGGAACTTGCCTACGGGCATCACGATGTCGATTTCGGTGGCACCGTCCTTGATAGCTAGGGCCGTCTCGGCAACCTTCACTTCGATGAGGGCCTGAGAGGAGGGGAAGGAACCGCTGACGCAGGCAATCTCTACGCCGTCGACTTCAAGGGTGTCGTTGACGATGGCGGCGAAGCAGGGATAGACGCAGATGGTGGCTACGTGGGGTAGGGCAGGGTACTCCTGGTCGAAGCGGTTGACGCGCTCGGTGAACTCCATGACGCTGACGTCGGAGTCGGTGGTCTTCAGTGTGGTCAGTTCGATGCTACCCATGAGGAATTTCTTGACTTCAGGAGTGTCGTTTTGTGGTACCTTTTCGGTGAGGATGGTGCGTACTGCAGCCTGCACGTCGGCATCGCTGACGTTCAGGTTGTACTTCTCGAGAGCCTGTTCTATACGGCTTTTGTTTTCTTTGTTCATCATGTGTTTTTATGCTTTTAGTTTTGGATTTTGAATATGTCTGATAGAATCTCTTTGGGTTTTCTTTTCCAATGACTTACGGAATTCCTCTGTGAGGTCCACTCCTGTCTGGTTGGCCAGGCAGATGAGTACCCAAAGCACGTCGGCCATCTCTTCTCCGAGGTTTTCCTTTTCTCCAGCCTTGAAACTCTGGTCGCCGTAGGTGCGGGCCATGACGCGGGCCAGTTCGCCCACCTCTTCGGTGAGACAAGCCATATTGGTCAGCTCGGAAAAGTAGCGGACACCATACTCCTTAATCCACTGGTCTACTTGCTGTTGTGCTTCCTTGATGGTCATTTGGCAATGAATTTAAAAGTGATGAAGATGGCTAAGATGGCACCCATCATAATGCAGATGTTGACAATGTTGTCGCGTCGGTATTGCTGCCAGTTCAGAGCCTTTACTACGACAGTGTAGGCCCATAGCAGCAGCCCCACGCCAACCATCAGTGCACCGAAGGTCATATTGGCAATCCGGCCTATCAGCGAGCCAGCTGCCAGCAAGACGATGCCGGCAATCTCTATTTCGTTTAGGTACTTTTTCATTCTTTGTTCTTGGTGTCCATGCAGATGGTTACGGGGCCGTCGTTGATGAGCTCAACCTGCATGTCGGCCCCAAACTCTCCCGTGCCGACCGGTTTGCCCAATGCGGTTTCCATGGTCACGCAGAAGCGGTTATAGAGAGGGATTGAGATTTCGTGAGGTGCAGCGTGGATATAGCTGGGGCGGTTGCCCTTCTTGGTGGAGGCCATCAGCGTGAACTGGCTGACTACCAGGATGTCGCCACCGACGTCCATCACAGAGCGGTTCATGATGCCTTCGTCGTCGTTGAAGATGCGCAGCTGCAGGGTCTTCTTCACCAGCCAGTCAATGTCTTCCTGGCTATCGTCGGAACCAACGCCGAGCAGTACCATCAGACCCTGTCCGATGGCAGACTTCACGACACCTCCGATGCTGACGGAAGCCCGACAGACACGTTGTATAACAACTCTCATGCTGCAAAGGTAAAAGAAAAATCTTGCTTCTGCAAAAAAGAAGAAGATTATTTTCTGTTTATTTCTCTTTTCACGATAGTTTTGCTACCTTTGCATGCAAATAATAACAACAGAGTGATGAACAACAAACTAAAAACCGTCTTGGCTGTTGTTTTAACAGCCTTCACCATGAACCTCCAAGCGCAAGACGCGCTGAGTGTAGCAGAGAAGCATTTTACGGATTTACCTGAAAGCCAGCCGCTTGCGGTGTATTGGTATTGGATAGCCGGCAACATGTCGAAGGAGGGAGTCGTAAAAGACCTTGAAGCGATGAAGCGGGCAGGCATCAACCGCGTACAGATTGGTATGATAGGCGAGGGTCAGGGAACCCCGACAGGCCCTGTCCGCATGTTCACCGACGAATGGTGGGACATCCTTCATACGATGTTTAAGCGTGCCAGCGAGCTGGGCATCACCGTCGGCCTCTTCAATTGTCCCGGTTGGAGTCAGTCAGGCGGCCCATGGGTCGACGAGAGTCAGTCGATGCGCTATCTGGCCATGGCTGCCGATACGATAGAAGGACCTATGCATTACGTCAATCCGTTGCCAGAAATCGCAGGAAAGCCTCAAGATGTGCGCGTGTTGGCTTATCCCATCAGTGTCGGTACTCGTGCCTTCACGACCCAAGAAAACGTCTCTACGGCCAAGGAAATTCGTCTTTCGGCTTCCGAAGACGGCATTGTTCGCAGTCTGACGCTTTATCCCATTGCCACCCGAGCCACCCGAGGCGAGCTCTTCGTGAAGGCGGCAGACCTCAGTTATAACAGCATCTTGTCGTTTGATATCGATCGTAGCAATGCTCAGAAAATCGTAGGTTTTGATCCTCTGGCACCCGTTACCGTGTCGCTGCCCGAGACTTGGGGTCGGGAGTTTCTTCTGAAACTGGCCAATGAGGGTGTCGTCGGCAGGGTAGAGTTGTCGGACGAGTCACGGGTGGAGCGTTGGGCCGATAAGACGTTTGCCAAGATGTGGCAGACACCGCACCCCATGTGGGATGCCTACATGTGGCCTCAGCAGCCTAAATATAAGCAAGCCAACGTCCTGCTGGCCAGTCAGGTAAAAGATTTATCGCAGTATGTAAAGGCCGACGGCACGCTCGACTGGCAGGTTCCCGCAGGCCGATGGGTGCTGATGCGAACAGCCATGCTGCCAACAGGTACCACCTGCAGCCCTGCACCGAAGGAAGGCACGGGGCTGGAGACTGACAAGATGAGCAAGCGTCATATCCGCGCCCACTTCGACAACTATATAGGAAAGATTCTCGAGCGTATACCAGCACAAGACCGCAAGACCTTCAAGGTCATCGTGGAGGACAGCTACGAGACGGGCGGACAGAACTGGACCGACGATTTCATTGACGACTTCAAGCGGACCTATGGCTACGACCCCGTGCCCTTCATTCCGGCCATGTATGGTCAGGTGGTGGGTAGTGAAGATCTCTCCGACCGTTTCCTCTGGGACTTGCGCCGACTGGTGGCCGACGAGGTGTCCTATAACTATGTGGGCGGCCTGAGTGAGGTGGCTCATGAGCACGGTCTGACGACGTGGCTGGAGAACTACGGCCACTGGGGCTTTCCGGGAGAATTCCTGCAGTATGGCTCGCAGAGCGACGAGATTGCCGGCGAGTTCTGGAGCTGGGGCGATCTGGGCGACATCGAGAACCGTTGTGCATCGTCGTGCGGTCACACCTACGGAAAGCGTCTCGTCTGGGCAGAGTCATACACCTGTGGAGGTTCTAACTTCACACAGTATCCGGCCATGATGAAGGCCCGTGGCGACCGCTTCTATACCGAAGGCATCAATGCCACGCTGCTGCACCTCTACATCCAGCAGCCCGACGACCGAGTGCCGGGATTCTCGGCCTGGTTCGGCAATGAGTTCAACCGCCACAATACGTGGTTCTCGCAGATGGACCTCTTCTCCGACTATATGAAGCGCTGCACCTACCTGTTGCAACAGGGCCGCTATGTGGCCGACGTGGCTTACTTCATCGGCGAGGATGCGCCGAAGATGACCGGTGTGCGCTCACCAGAGATACCACAAGGTTATAGCTACGACTATGTGAACGCGGAAGTACTCTCAACGGCCCATGTGGAGAAGGGAGCACTGGTGCTGCAGAGCGGTATGCGCTATCGTGTGCTGGTATTGCCGAAGGAAGATGCCATGCGGCCGGAACTTCTTGAGAAGCTCAGCCAGTTGGTTCGCGATGGTCTGGTAGTTGTTGGTCCGGCCCCGCAGCGGTCGCCCAGCATGCAAGGCTATCCCCTCTGCGATGAACGCGTGAAGGCATTGGCCAAGGCGATGTGGCAACCCGAAAGGGCTCCGCTGACGGGAAGCGTCAGTTACGGACAGGGCCGCATCTATCGCGATGCAACACTTGAAGAAGTCTTTGCCGAGATGCGTCTCGTTCCCGACTTCACGACGGCCGACCCATTGTTGCCGTTGTTGTTCATCCATAAGCAGTTAGCCGATGGCGACTTCTATTTCGTCTCCAATCAGAGCGACAGGCAGCTGACCTTCGACGCTGCGTTCCGCGTGAAAGGCCTGCAAGCCGAGTTGTGGAATCCTGTGACCGGCGAGCGCCGCCAGCTGCCACAGACCACGTCGCTGACCTCGGCCACACTCGTTCCCATGCAGCTGCAGCCCAGCGAGAGCGCCTTCGTGGTGTTCCGCAAGCAGGCGGGCGTTGATACGCCAGCAGGCGAAAACTTCCCCGAGGCCACGCTGGTGGCAAGAGTGGAGACCCCGTGGCAGATAGCCTTTGAAGAGGGTAGGGGTGGCCCAGCTGACGTCAAGAGCGACAAGCTGTTTGACTGGTCGCAAAGCGATGATTATAAAATCAAATACTTCTCAGGAACAGCCACCTACACGACGCAGGTGAAGCTGGGCAAGCTGCCTCAGGACAAACAGCTGTATATGGACCTCGGCAGTGTCATGGTCATGGCAAAAGTTCGGGTGAACGGCCAGTATGTGGGCGGTGCCTGGACCGCGCCCTATCGGGTGAATGTCACCAAGGCGTTGCACAAAGGGCTGAATACCATAGAGGTTGAGGTGGTGAACAACTGGCGCAACCGACTCATCGGAGAGAAGGGAGCAGTGCCCGAAAGCGAACGTTTCACCTTCCACACCAGTAGTTCCCTAAAAGCAGACTCCGACCTGCAGGCGTCTGGATTGATAGGCCCTGTCGTCATCGAAGCCTACGACTACCGACTGCTGAACGGGCCGACAGAGTAAGCACGCCTTCATGTAACGCTTCAGATAAGCTCCCCCGCGCCAATGGGTTCGAGGGAGTTTTCTTTTTATAATCAAGCCCTTTCCTATTGCGAAAAGCCCCTCTATATCCAGAAAAACCTATCATTTCGTAGAGTAAAAGATTATCTATTGCAAAGTAATAAATCATCTTTTACTCGGTAATAAATCATCTATTACTCGGTAATAAATCATCTATTACTTTGCAATAGATAGTCTTTTACTTGAAGTTTTCAGTCTTTTGCTGCCATCAAATGATGAAAATCGCATTGCGAAAAGTATTGGGAGAAAAAAACATTCTTTATTTTTGGAGGAAAATCAATTATTTTATTTAAATTTGCAGTCAAGTTCCTAAATCTATAAACCAATGAAAGATAAAACACTTCGTTTACTCTTATTAATGATTTTGCTTGCTGTCAATTCAGCAGTAGCAGCCAATGCAGCTCAGATAAAGAGCCACATCAGTATTAAGCAACCGGGCAACCCCGCCGTGACCTACGACCTGCAGACGACTCCGCCTGAGGCCCTTCCGCTGGTGGTCACTACAAGGCAGGTGGCAGCGGGCAACGAAACCATTTACGAGGTTACCGTCAAGGCGCGCCAGCAGACCGTCTACTTCAACTTCGGAGCAGAGCTGGCCACCAGCTATCGCTCGGCCGACTGCGAATACTATCTGCCGGGGTTCTGGTACCATCGCAACCTGCGGTCGCCGAAAGAGGCCCCCTCGTTCCATACGTCGAAGAGCTGGAACTTCCGCGAGGACCGCATGTCGGCACCCTTGACCAGCGTCTATAATATGGAGACAGGCGATGGATGGGGCGTGCTGAGACTGCTCGACACGGCGGCAGACGCGCTGACCTGCCACCAGTCGGGCGAGGAGATTCTCTCTGGCGAGAGCTCTGTGGGCTATCTGGGATTTGACGGCGAACAGACGGAGGTAGAACTCTGCTTCGGCTATCCCTATATAGAGACGCCTAAGCGCTATATCCGCAAGCTGACGCTCATCCCGCCTATCACCACCTTTGCCCGCCTGAAGGCCGGCGAGAGTAAGACAATTCGCTGGAGGGTGAAAAGGCTGGCAGCCAACGACTATGCCTCCTTCGTCAGCCAGATGTGGGAATACTGTTTCGACGTGATGGATCCTCAACCCGTCAAGCCCCTCTATTCACCGGAAGAGATGAAAGCACAGATGGCCAACTATTTCCGTCGGGCCTATGTGGATCGCTACCCCCTTAAATACCATTCTGGCCATGGACTGCACATCGAACGTTGTGAGCCGGCGCCTATCATCCAGGTGGGTTTCTGCGGCAGGGTGCTGCTGAACGCCTTCAATGCCATAGAATACGGCGAGCAGACCGCCCAGAAAGACTTGGCAGACAACGGACAAGCCATCATGGAAAGCTTCCTGAAGCATGGCTTCACTCAGGCCGGATACTTCTACGACGACATCAACTACAACATCGGCGTGCCCGACGACAATGCCGTAGTGCACAGCATCCGCCAGCAGTCGGAGGCCATCTATGCCGTGTTGCTCTATCTGAAATATGAGAAGGAGCAGGGTCGCCGGCACACCGAATGGGAACAGCGCATACACCGTCTGCTCGACAACCTGCTGGGCCTGTTGAAGGATGACGGCCACTATGCCCGCAAGTTCCACGACGACGGCAGCGACATCGACAGCAGCGGAGGCTCTACACCCTCTGCCACATCGGCCCTCGTCATGGGCTACAGGTACTTCGGGGACAAGCATTACCTTGCCGCAGCCAAACACACCGTGGACTATCTCGAGCAGAACATTATCTCGAAAAGCGACTATTTCTCGTCTACGCTCGATGCCAACTGCGAAGACAAAGAGGCCGCCATCGCTGCCGTCACAGCTACCTATTACCTGGCCAAGGTGACCCGGGGCAAAGAGCAACAGCACTATATTGACCTCTGCAGGCAGGCGGCCTATTTTGCCCTGTCGTGGTACTATCTCTGGGATATTCCCTATGCACCGGGACAGATGTTGGGTGACCTCGGGCTGAAGACACGCGGATGGGGCAACGTGTCGGTGGAAAACAACTGTGCTGACGTCTTCGTGTTTGAGCTGGCACATATTGTCGACTGGCTCGGAAAGACCTGCAACGAACCACGCTTCACCCGTATGAACACCCTCATCAACTCATCCCTCAACCAGCTGCTGCCCGTGAAAGGGCGCCTCTGCGGCATTGCCGTCGAAGGCTTCTATCCGGAATTTATTCAGAGCACCGACTGGGACTATGGAAAGAACGGGCGGGGCTTCTATAATGATATCTTTGCTCCAGGCTGGGCAACGGCATCGCTGTGGGAGCTTTATTCACCAAACCGCACCGACCACTTCCTGGAAAAATAACGTGCCAAAAACGTGTTCTCAAGAACCATCATCCTGAGCATCACACAGCAATAAAAAGGTAGAAAAAAAGAAAACCTTCAGGGCATCGTCTCTGAAGGTTTTTTTAGGCTTCCACGTCCGGATGGAAGTGTTGATAGATGACTGCGGCTTTCTTGTTGCCAAGCAACCCAGTAAGCTGTTGTAAATCAGCTTCTTTTATGTGTTTCATTGTCTTAAACCTTTTCAAGAGGGCATCGCGGCTCTTGGGGCCGATGCCCTGGATGTCGTCGAGCTCGCTGTGCAGGGCGTGCTTGCTACGCTTGTCACGATGGAAGGTGATGGCGTAGCGGTGGACCTCATCTTGTAGGCGGGTAAGGACATGAAACAGCTCGCTGTCTGTCTTGATACCAATGGTCTGGGGCGGGTTGCCGAAGAGCAATTCATTGGTGCGGTGGCGGTCGTCCTTGGCCAGTCCGGCAATAGGTATCTGCAGACCTAATTCTCCTTCAACAACCTCGCGGACAACCGACATCTGTCCCTGTCCGCCGTCGGTAATAATAAGGTCGGGTAGGGGGGTGCCTTCCTCTATCATCCGACTATACCGACGCCGCACCACTTCCTGCATTGAGGCATAGTCGTCGGGGCCTTCAACGGTCTTGATGTTATACTTTCGGTAGTCTTTTTTTGAAGGCTTCATGGCCTTGAAGACGACGCATCCTGCCACGGCGTAGGTACCGGAGATGTTGGAGTTGTCGAAGCATTCAATCTGATAGGGCATCTTCTCTAAGCCGAGCTTCTGTTGAAGTTCCTTCATCAGACGCGTTTGTTTCTGTTCTGGATTGAGCTTTTCTGCCTGCTTCAGACGGTCGAACTTATACTGCTTTCCATTCATCTCTGAAAGGTCCAGCAAGTGCTTCTTATCGCCTCGCTGAGGGACGAAAAACTCAGCGTCGGGCAAGTGCCAACCCATCTCAAACGGGACGATAATCTCCTTAGCCGAGCTCTTGAAACGCTCACGAATCTCCGGAATGGCGGTCAGCAGCAGTTCCTCGTCGCTTTCGTCGAGTTTGCGCTTGTATTCAAAGGTAAAGCTCTGGGTGATGGTGCCGTTCTTCACGTGGATGTAGTTGATGAAGGCATTCGTCTGGGCATCATCATCGGTTATCGTGAAGACGTCGACGTCGGTAATTGTATGGCTGACAACTTCGCTCTTTGAAACGAAATTCTCAATCGTCAGGTACTGCTGTTTGATTTGTTCTGCCTCCTCAAATCTCAGTTCCTCTGCCTTTTGCAGCATCTCCTCGTGCAACATCTTCAGCACCTCCCTGGTGTTTCCTTTCAGTATTTCTCGGGCCTGAGCGATATGTTGTTGATATTCTTCAAACGATTGTTTCCCGACACATGGGCCCTTGCAGTTGTGTATGTGATACTCCAGGCAAGGCTTGTATTTGCCCTGAAGCACGCCTTCTTTTGTAATCGGCATCCTGCAAGTGCGTGGTTTGCATACTTTCTTGATTAAATCCAAGACGGTATACATGCTGCCAATGTGGCTGTAGGGGCCATAAAACGTGCCGAATTTCTTGTTGATGGTGCGTGTTTTGAAGATACGGGGGAAGTATTCGTTAGTGATGCAGATGCTGGGGTAGGTCTTGCCGTCTTTTAAGAGTACATTATACCTGGGGTTATATTTCTTGATGAGGCTGTTTTCCAGCAGTAAGGCATCTTCTTCGGTGTTGACCACGGTATAGCTGATGTCCCAGATCTTGCTTACCAAAACCTTAGTCTTGAAGCGGTCTACCTCCTTGTGAAAGTAGGACGAAACGCGGTTTTTCAGGTTCTTAGCCTTACCAACATAGATAATGATATGCTGGTCGTCGTAGAACTGATAGCTTCCCGGTTTTTCGGGAAGGCTCAGTACTATTCCTTTCAGGCGTTCTAACCTCGTTTCGTTCTCTTGTTTGGTCATCAGGCTACTTCTTTATTGTTTCACGTGAAACGTTTCGCGCAAACCTCTTTGTCTTTCGTACTTTACGTGGCGTTTTCTTAGATTTGAATAAGGGAAGTCACCTCAACGTCGCTGTCAAAGGCATCGCGTCCGTTCAGACCCTCGTTTACCAATTCTATAATGAAGTTGCAATAAATCTTCTTGGGATTGAACTTTCTGACCAAATCGCAAGCTGCCTTCATGGTTCCTCCTGTGGCAAGCAGGTCGTCATGGAGCAGGACCACATCGTTTTCATCGATAGCATCTCTGTGGATTTCTATAGTGTCAATGCCATATTCCTTGGCGTAACTTTGCTGGACCGTATCGCAAGGTAGCTTTCCGGGTTTGCGACAAAGCACGATTCCTGCATTTAATCGGGCGGCAACGGCCGACGACATCACGAACCCGCGGCTTTCTATACCTACAATCTTCGTGATACCCTTGTCTTTGTACAGATTGAACATCTCATCGCTGATGATTTTTACACATTCTGCATTCTTGAACAGGGTTGTAACGTCTCTGAAATTAACCCCTTTAATCGGCCAATCTGGAATGCAACGCAGATTGTCGAGAAGAATCTGATTGTTCATTATTACTGTTGTTTTAAAACTATTTGTTTCACGTGAAACTATCTTCCTAAGAGGACCAAAAGAACGTTGATGTCCGACGGTGAAACGCCGGGAATTCGACTTGCTTGTGCTAATGTTTCCGGATCTATTTTCGTCAGTTTCTGTCGACACTCAGTTGAGAGCTCGTGCAGTTCATTATAATGAAAGCGACCCTTGATCCGGATGTTCTCCAGACGGTGCATCTTGTCGGCCACCAGTTGCTCTCGTTCGATGTACCCTTTATATTTGATTTTGATTTCTGCTGCCTCGGCGATTTCCTGCTTTCTGTTGGGCGAGTCTTCCAAGGTTTCCTTCAGCCCAGGAATGATTTCTGCCAGGTTGTGTATGGTTACTTGTGGTCGCGCTATGAGGTCTGCTATCTTACATCCGAACTGCAACGGAGTGGTGCCGATGGCTTCCAGTGCAGAATTGATTTCTCTCGGTTTTACCGGAGTGTTTTCGCAGAAGTGGAGTATTCGTCCTATTTGTTCTTTCTTGTCTATCCACCAGTCGAGTCTTTCCTTTCTGGCGAGACCGAGTTGGTAGGCTTTTTCGGTGAGTCTTTCGTCAGCATTGTCTTGACGTAGGAGTATACGGTATTCAGCTCGTGACGTGAACATGCGGTATGGTTCGTCAACACCTTTGGTCACAAGGTCGTCTATGAGTACGCCAATGTAGGCTTCGTCGCGGTTAAGAATGAATGTAGACTCGCTCCTTTCACTTGCTGCGTTGCCTGCTTTGATGGCTGCATTGATGCCTGCAAGTGTTCCCTGTCCGCCAGCTTCTTCGTAACCTGTCGTACCATTCACCTGTCCGGCAAAGAAAAGACCGCTAACAACCTTTGATTCCAGTGAATGGTTCAGTTGAGTGGGGTCGAAGAAATCGTATTCGATAGCATAGCCTGGCCTGTAGATTTTTGCTTCCCGTAGTGCCGGAATCTGGTGAAGGGCTTCCAGTTGGATGTCAATGGGCATGCTTGAAGAGAAGCCATTTAGATACATTTCATTGGTATCTGTTCCCTCGGGTTCCAGGAAGAGCGGGTGTTGCTCGCGGTCGGGGAAGGTGACCAGCTTGGTTTCTATTGACGGGCAGTAGCGTGGTCCGATGGATTGTATCTGCCCGTTGTATAAAGGAGAATCTTCCAGTCCGGAACGGAGTATCTCATGTACCTTGGCGTTGGTATTGAGCGTCCAGCAGGGTAGCTGCTTCAAAGGCCTTGCGACGCCCATATATGAGAACATGTGGTAGTCGGTTTCCCCTGGCTGTTCTTCACAGTCTTCGAAGTGGACAGAGCGGCGGTCGATGCGCACGGGTGTTCCTGTTTTCATGCGGAGTGACCTGATGCCATGTCGCGTGATGCTCTCGGTGAAGTGTTCTACAGCAGGCTCTGCGATGCGGCCGCCACGCACTTGTTTGCGTCCTATGTGCAGGAGTCCGTTGAGGAATGTTCCCGCTGTGATGATGATAGCCTTTGCTCTGATTTCCACGCCCCAGATGGTTCGCACGCCGACGGCTTCTCCATTTTCTACAAGCAGCTCGTCAGCCTGGTCTTGCCAGATGTCCAATCGGTCGGTTTCATCGAGAGTTTGTCGCCATTTCCAGATGAACTTTTCGCGGTCACACTGCGCCCTTGGGCTCCACACGGCGGGCCCTTTTCCTCGGTTGAGCATACGAAACTGGATGGCGGTGGCGTCGGTTACCAACCCCATCTGTCCGCCCAACGCATCAATCTCGCGGACGATCTGTCCCTTGGCGATGCCTCCCACGGCGGGGTTGCATGACATCTGGGCAATCTTGTTCATATCCATCGTTACCAGACAGGTCTGTGCTCCCATGTTGGCTGCCGCAGTAGCAGCCTCGCATCCGGCATGTCCGCCGCCGATAACAATGACGTCGTAATTCAGAACCATTTCTTTGTTTTTACGATGCAAAGTTACTAAAAGTTCCTTAAAAACAGCAAGTTTTATAATGACTTTTCGTGATGATAGTGAAAAAACACAGCACATCACTTTAAGTTTGCCAGAGGGAGTTCAATAATCAGCAGGCGTTTTAACCAAGAGGCTTCAAAAGTTTAATAATCTTAAATTAAACGGCAAAGACCACATTTTTCCTTGGATTATTATTAATTTTGTAGCTTACAAACCTAATTACATTATGAAAATGTCTTTTATAAGTCTGTTGACTGTTGCTCTTTCTCTGTTGGCAACCTCACCTGTGTTTGCCCAAATCGAGTTGGCCGACCCGTACCCTGGTGACCAGAGTGCTTGGGATGGGGTTAAGAAAACAATGGTTGCTTGGGGTAGTACCGATGTGCGTTACTCCCGCAGTCAGGTGCCCCAGGTTAGCACCACGCCCCTTCAGCTGTCGGCTTGGCGCGGCGAGCGTGTATCGGCTCAAGCACTTGTCGTAGCCCCGAAAGCCTTGGACAATGTCTCTGTCTGCGTCTCTGACCAGAAGAGTGGGCGCCAGACTATTCCTGCCAGCCAGATAAAAATATATAAGGTGGCCTATGTGCTGACCGACAATATAGCCCGCAACGACTCTTCATTGATGCCCGACCGCCTTGTCGAGGAACCTACCTTCTCGGTCGATGCGCACACTACCCGGCCAGTCTGGCTGACCATCCAGGTGCCGCAAGAAGCAAAAGCCGGCAAGTATGCAGGTCAGGTGACGATTGAAAGTGATGGGCTGAAACAGCGCTTGCAATTGACAGTCAAAGTGTTAGATAAAATTCTTCCAGCTCCTAAGGACTGGCAGTTCCACCTCGACCTTTGGCAAAATCCTTACGCAGTGGCTCGCTATTTCAATGTGCCGCTGTGGAGTCGCGAGCACTTCGACTGTATGCGTCCCATCATGAAGACGCTGGCCGATGCCGGACAGAAGGTCATCACCTGCAGCATCATCCAGCATCCGTGGAACTCTCAGACCTATGACCCGTTTGAGAGTATGATTGGCAAGAGCAAGACACTTGATGGAGAATGGCGCTATGACTACACCGTCTTCGACCGCTGGGTGGAGTTCATGATGGATCTTGGTATCGACCAACAGATTGACTGCTACACCTTGTTGCCGTGGCACAGCCGCTTCGACTACTTCGACCAGGCGTCCAACACTGTTAAGTATGTCCACTGCCAGGCTGGTGAGCAGGCCTACGAAGATTTTCTCCTGCCATTCCTCCGCGACTTCGCTGCCCATCTGAAGGCAAAAGGATGGTTTTCAAAAACCTGCATTGCTATCGACGAGCGCCCGACAGCCCAGCTGCAAGCAGCCTATGCGGTAATGAAAAAGGCCGACCCTGGTTACCGGATGGAGGGTGCCTACAACTACTTCCCCGAGTTCTATAGCGATGTTCACGATATCAGTGTAGCCTACAACAACCCCATCATCGCCGATCGTTACATCGCCCAGCGCCACCAGAGCGGTCAGCCCGTGACGTTCTACACCTGCTGTGGCCCCGCCCGCCCCAACACCTTCACATTTTCACCTCCTGCCGAAGCCGCCTACATGGGCTGGCATGCTGCTGCCGTAGGCTACGACGGATACCTGCGTTGGGCCTATAACAGCTGGGTGGAGAACCCCTGTGTTGACAGTCGTTTCCGCACGTGGGCTTCCGGTGACTGCTTCCTGGTCTATCCCGATGGCCCGAGCATCCGCATGGAACGCCTCGTAGAAGGCATCCAGGCCTTCGAGAAAATCCGTCTGCTGAGGGCAGCATATCCCGATGAAATCGAGAAAATACTCATTCCTTTCCAGGCCACAGAGATGTCGCCGGAAGTTGATGTGGAGCAGATGGTCCGCACGGCAACCGATAGATTGAACCAACTGGTAAGGAAGAGCAAATAGAAAACTCTTCATTTCAATTATCCGCAAAAAAGGAGACTATTATAATTAGAGAAGAAATTTTTGAAAAACAGACCATTCCATCGGAACTGTGTATTTTTTGTTTCAAGGCATTTAATTAGTAGCGTACAAATGCGTACTTCCGATGAAATTGGGCATTTTAGATATAAAAGGAAGTAAAAGATACATAAAAGAATGAAAAAGAATCTATTATTGCTATTATCTGCAGCTCTGCCGCTGATGGGTTGGAGCCAGGCCAGTCAGCCGACAAGAAAAGTAAATCAAGTTGACTTCTCGCAAGTGAAAATCACGGATGCCTTCTGGAGTCCACGGCTTGAAAAGCATGCAACAGCCACGCTGCCAGTCTGTATTGACCAGATAGAAAATAAGACAGGTCGTATGCAGAACTTCATCAACGCTGGCAAGGGTAGCGGCGGACATTCAGGAATTTTCTTCGATGACAGTGATGTCTACAAAGCCATGGAAGGCATGGCCTACTCACTCGTTGTGAAGCCCGATGCAGCCCTCGAATCCAAGCTCGACGAGTGGGTTGCCAACATTGCCGGTGCCCAACAGGAAGACGGCTATATCAATACTTACTTCACCTTGACCAGCAATCCGCGTTGGACTGATATGGACAAGCACGAGATGTATTGTGCTGGTCATCTGCTGGAGGCAGGTATTGCCTACTATAAGGCCCGCGGCAAGCGTGCGCTGCTCGACGTCGGTCAGCGTATGGTTGACCACATGATGACGCTCTTCGGCCCCGGCAAGCGCCACTGGGTTGCCGGGCATGAGGAGATAGAGCTGGCACTGGTGAAACTTTACGAGGTCACCGGCGAGCAGAAATACCTTGACTTTGCCTACTGGCTGCTTGAGGAGCGCGGCCACGGCTACGGCACCAAGGGAGGCAACGGCAACTGGAGTACTAACTATTATCAGGATGCAGTGCCCGTGAAAGAGTTGAAGAAGATTGGCGGACATGCCGTGCGTGCCATGTATCTGTTCTGCGGTATGGCCGATGTGGCCTCCTATCGCGACGACACAGGCTATATGGATGCCTTGGATGCCTTGTGGCACAATACCGTCGACCGTAACATGTATATCACAGGTGGCATCGGACAGTCGGCGGCCAACGAAGGCTTTACCTTCGATTACGACCTGCCCAATGCCACAGCCTATTGCGAGACCTGTGCTTCGGTGGGTATGGTGCTGTGGAACCATCGCATGAACCTATTTACAGGCGACGGCAAATATGTTGATGTGCTTGAACGGTCGCTCTACAACGGTCTCCTTGCCGGAATCAACCTTGCCGGCGATAGATTCTTCTACGTCAACCCCCTGGAGTCTACCGGTAGCCACCATCGTCAGGCATGGTTCGGTACGGCCTGCTGCCCCAGCAACCTCTCGCGCTTTCTGCCATCGCTGGGCAGTTATATCTATGGCACGAGCGAAAATGCCCTCTGGGTGAACCTCTATATCGGCAGCGAGGCCACGATGAAAGTGGGCGGCGAGGATGTGAAGGTGACGATGACGACTCAATATCCTTGGGACGGCGCAGTCACCATCAGTCTCGACCGCAGCCTGAGCGGCAAGCAGCTGCGCCTGCATATCCCAGCCTGGTGCAAGCAGTTCAGCGTCAGCGTAGGTGATGAGCAGGTAGAGCCGATGATGGAAGACGGCTATGCCGTGCTGACGCTGGGTTCAGAGACCACCGTGAAGCTGACCCTCGATATGCCCATTGAGGTTGTCGAAGCCGACCCGCACGTAACCGAAGACCTTGGCTGCCGTGCCATCCAGCGTGGTCCGCTGGTCTATTGTGCCGAGGGAGCCGACAACAACAACGCCATCTTCAACAATTTCCTGCTTACTGAGGGCAGCACCTTTGCCGAGCAGGAAGCCGACATCCTCGGGGGCATCCGCCGCATCACTGCCACAACAGGTGCCACGAGTTTGGAACTCATTCCTTATTATGCCTGGGACAACCGCACGGCAGGCAAGATGCTGGTGTGGCTGCACAATGAAGACTATGACGAATATCATAAGCTGGTAGACCTCAAACCCTCGTTCGTAACTACCGACTGGGGTTGTCAGTATGGCAACATGATGCCTATAGATATGAAGAACGACGGCCAGCAGCAACTGCTCTTGGGAGCCTGGTTCAGGTACGGCACGGAGACTCCGCGTTTCACTGTCGTCCTCGAACCCAACGGCGACGGCACCTGGAAAGAGACGAAGTCGCCCTTCAACATTGCCGACCGGCCTTCGTTCTCACCTTGTGACATCAACGGCGACGGCATCATGGATGTCGTCATCTTTGAACAGACGGGCAACAACTCCGATGGCATCTTCTTGGGCAAGGGCAACGGCACCTTCACTAAGTTGCGTCCGCGTTTCGTTACGCCTCGCGAAGGACTGCCCGACAACTACTCTGCACCCATCTCTGTGTTGAACGACATCATGTCGGCCGATATTGCCGACTTCAACAACGACGGACTGATGGACATCGTCGGTATTGGTCTGAAGGCTTCGCCCACCGTCGTGCTGCTCAACCTGGGAATTTCCGGCACAACCATTCAGCTGAAGCCCGTCTACTTTGACAACGGCATTACTGATCCAGAGCGTGATGTGGCCGGAGACAAGCCTTATCCAGGCCGCAACTTCGACTGCGGCATGGTGTTTGCCCAAGACTTCAACAACGACGGCTTTGCCGACATTCTTATCTCGTCGAACAACTGGGAGCGCCAGAACTACGACGCCGACTGGGAGCGCTTCACTGAGGTCTACCTGAACAACGGCGATGGAACGGGATTTACGAGAACGTATTTCGCCCGTTCGTTAGGCGAAAACGACAATGAATTCCAAAATCCCTCCGTTTCTGACGGCGGCGTAGCCATTGCAGACTACAACGGCGACGGCTTCCTCGACATCTTCCTGCAGGGCTCTGGTGGCTATTTCAGCTATTACTGGGACCACACTTTTGTATGCCTGAACGACGGTACGGGACACTTTGCACCGATGGGAACGGGCGACTTCGACCGAATGATTGTGCGTAACTGGAACAGTACTTCCGGCTGTGCACAGGCCTATGACTGGAACGGCGACGGACTCATTGACATTGTCTATCAGGGTTGGAGCCCTACAGACAATACGCAGGCAGGCTACATCTGGCAGAACAATGCCGGTGGGGTAGGACCGGCCTTCAAGCGCGCCTACCGCTGGGCTGGCGGACAAGAGTCGGCCTCATGCTTCATCGACTGGAACGGTGACGGCAAAAAAGACTTGGTGAATACGGGTAAGTTTGAAGACGAAGCCTATGTCACCGCAGCCCAGAAAGGCCGCAACATGCGCGTCACCTATAGCGAGGAGCGCGCTACCGAGACGCCCAACCAGCCGCGTGCCGTCGAAGCCAAGGTTGAGGGCAATCAGGTGACCGTCATGTGGACACCTGCCGACGGTGCGCCGAAGAGCACCACCTACGAGCTCTACTTCAAGAACAGCAAGGGCGAGCTGTTGGGCAGTCCGCGTGCCTACACCGACGGGGAGTTCGAGGGACAGCGCAAATGCGAGGACTTCGGCAAGCTGGGCTGCGTGACGAGCATCACCTACACCCTGCCCGACGACACTTATGAGTGGGGTGTGCAGGCCATCGACGGACGCCGCATCGGCTCTAAGTTCACCAAAGGAACCTTCACGGTAGGTGCCGGGTCGGGCATCTCCCAGCATCCGTTATCCGCTGAGCAGCAGCCGACTGCCGTCTATGACCTGCAGGGTCGCCGCGTGAAGCCGGAGGAGGGGAGTGCCGACAGCGCCCGTAGGGCCACCGTCTACGTAACACAAGGCCGCAAGGCCCTTAGCCGCTGAGGCTAGAAACAAGATTCGAAAAGGCCAAAAACCTGACAGAACACCCTTCCAAACACTGTCAGGCCTTTGGCCTTTTTAATGCGATATCCACCGAGTTATTTGTAAAGATTTTTGATTGAAAAATCCTGCTATGTAAAACCTTCGTTCTAGAAAAGATTTCCAACCTTTTCGGCCAAGTTTCTGACGCTTCCCAAGGTGAGCCAAAGACTTTTGGTACAAATCGTCAAGACTTTTGTACCGATTCGCCCGATGATTTCTTAGAATTCGCATCACGATTTCTTACTTTTCGTCATGACTTTTGTACCTAAAGTCTGAACGAAAGGTAGCTTTTTGCTGTTCGAAAGGTCGGCTCCGTTGGTCGGTTTGTCGGTGGTTATCAAGGCCGGAATAGCTATCTATCTCTCTTTCAACGGGTTGCGGAAACGGACTCAAAACGGCGTTATTTTCGACCCGCAAGAAAAAATTTTTCAAAACAACCGATTCTCAGGGCCCTAAAAAAGGATTTTTGTCAATATATTTCAAAGAATCAACCCCCATTAGTGAATGATGAATACATTCTGCAGACAGCAATGGTCGCCTTTCATGGGGTTAAAAGGAATTCAACAAGCGATAGGCAGCCTGACTTTGGGTTATTATCCCGTTCCCCAAGTCAGGAGGTTCGTCCGTCGGTAGAGGAAAAATGCAGTTTTTCCGTATAAAAACAGGAAAAAACTTTGAAATATCATTAAAAAGTAGTATTTTTGCAGAGCTTTTTGTGCGCCCGTGTACTTAATAGTAGGTATTTTCAGGTGCTAAAAAGGTCTGAGATGTGTGTGACAGTAATGAAACAATCAAATTTATAAACATTTTAAATAATTAACAATCAAACAATTATGTGGTTAAACAACTCATCGATTGGTAGAAAAGTAGTCATGGCAGTCACCGGCATGGCACTGATTCTATTCCTGACGTTCCACTGCTGCATGAACGTCGTGGCGCTCTTCTCAGGAGAGGCCTACAACACGATTTGTGAGCTGCTCGGAGCCAACTGGTATGCAGTTGCAGCTACCTTGGGACTGGCATTCCTGGCACTGGTTCACATTGTCTATGCGTTTATCCTTACGGCTCAGAACCGTAGGGCTCGTGGCGGTTCACGCTACGAGGTGACCGACCGCCCGAAGAAGGTAGAGTGGGCATCGCAGAACATGCTGGTGCTGGGTATCATCATCCTGCTCGGACTCCTGTTGCACCTGTTCAACTTCTGGTACAACATGATGTTTGCCGAGCTGTTCCCCTCGATTCATTTCGACGCAGCTCCCGCCGATGGATTCGGAAAGATTGTCAACACCTTCTCGAACCCCATCTATGTAGTGCTCTATGTGGTATGGATTGTGGCCATCTGGTTCCACCTCTCCCACGGCTTCTGGTCAGCCATCCAGACCTTCGGATGGAATGGTAAGACTTGGTTCTGCCGTTGGAAGGTTATCGGCATCACCTATGTGACGCTGCTCATGCTCGGCTTCCTCGTGGTAGTCCTGGGCTTCGCCACCAAGACCGCCCCCAGCCTCTGCAAGGCTCAGACGGAGTGCACCATGCAGTGCCCCGGAGAAGAAGCCAAGGCAGCTTGTTGCGAAGAAGCAAAAGCCTGCCAGTGCGAAGAGTGCCAGTGCGACCCCTGTCAGTGCGCAGAGAAAGAAGGTTGCCAGTGCGACCCCTGCCAGTGTGAGGAATGCAAGTGCTAAAAATCATCAATCGTAAACCTATAAAAGATTATGGCAAAAGTATTAGATTCAAAGATTCCTGCAGGTCCGGTACCTGAGAAATGGAAAGAATATAAAGCTCACCAGCGACTGGTGAACCCCAAGAACAAACTGAAGCTCGACGTCATCGTTGTAGGAACCGGTCTTGCCGGAGCCTCGGCAGCAGCCTCGCTGGCAGAGATGGGCTTCAACGTATTCAACTTCTGCATTCAGGACTCGCCCCGTCGCGCTCACTCCATCGCCGCACAGGGTGGTATCAACGCAGCTAAGTGTTATCAGAACGACGGTGACTCCATCTATCGCCTGTTCTACGACACCGTGAAGGGTGGTGACTATCGTGCACGCGAGGCCAACGTCTATCGTCTGGCTGAAGTGTCCAACAACATCATCGACCAGTGCGTAGCACAGGGAGTTCCCTTCGCTCGTGAGTATGGCGGCATGCTGGCCAACCGTTCGTTCGGTGGTGCACAGGTGAGCCGCACCTTCTATGCCAAGGGCCAGACCGGCCAGCAGCTGCTGCTCGGTGCCTACTCATCGTTGAGCCGTCAGGTTGAGCTGGGCAAGGTGAAGCTCTTCGCCCGCTACGAGATGGAAGACGTCGTCATCGTCAACGGACGTGCACGCGGCATTATCGCCAAGAACCTCGTCACAGGTAAACTCGAACGCTTCTCGGCCAACGCCGTCGTCATCGCAACTGGCGGTTACGGAAACACCTACTTCCTCTCTACCAACGCCATGGGTTGCAACTGCACAGCAGCCATTCAGTGCTACCGCAAGGGTGCCTACTTTGCAAATCCCTCCTACGTTCAGATTCACCCCACCTGTATTCCCGTACACGGCGACAAGCAGTCGAAGCTGACGCTGATGTCGGAGTCGCTGCGTAACGACGGCCGTATCTGGGTTCCCAAGAAGCTGGAAGACGCCAAGAAGCTGCAGCGCGGCGAGATACAGGGATGGGATATCCCCGAAGAAGACCGCGACTACTATCTGGAGCGCCGCTATCCCGCCTTCGGTAACCTCGTACCCCGCGACGTAGCATCGCGTGCCGCCAAGGAGCGTTGCGACCACGGATTCGGTGTCAACAATACCGGTCTGGCTGTGTTCCTCGACTTCTCAGAGTCCATCAACCGACTCGGAATCGACGAAATCATGCAGCGCTACGGCAACCTCTTCGAGATGTATGAAGAGATTACCGACGTATTCCCCGGCGAACTCGCTAAGGAAATCAACGGCGTGAAGTACTACAAGCCGATGATGATCTTCCCCGCCATCCACTACACCATGGGCGGCATCTGGGTAGACTACGAGCTGCAGACCACCATCCCTGGCCTCTTCGCCATCGGTGAGTGTAACTTCTCCGACCACGGAGCCAACCGCCTCGGTGCATCTGCACTGATGCAGGGTCTGGCCGACGGATACTTCGTGCTGCCCTATACCATCCAGAACTACCTGGCCGATCAGGAAGTATGGCCCCGCATCTCCACCGACCTGCCCGAATTCGCAGAGGCAGAGAAGGCCGTCGATGCAGAGCTCACACGCCTGCTCAACATCAAGGGTAAGTGCTCGGTAGACAGCATCCACAAGGAACTCGGACACATCATGTGGGAGCACGTCGGCATGGGTCGTACCAAAGAAGGACTCGAGGAAGGACTGAAGCTGATGAAGGAACTCCGCAAGAAATTCGATACCGACCTCTTCGTTCCCGGAACCAAGGAAGGCCTGAACGTCGAACTCGACAAGGCTGTCCACCTCCGCGACTTCATCCTCATGGGCGAGCTCGTAGCCTACGACGCCCTCCATCGTGAGGAGTCCTGCGGCGGACACTTCCGCGAAGAACACCAGACAGAGGAAGGCGAAGCCAAGCGCGACGACGAACACTTCTTCTATGTAGGTTGCTGGGAGTATCAGGGCAACGACGACACCGCACCCGAACTCATCAAGGAACCTCTCGAGTATGAGGCAATCAAAGTACAAACGAGAAATTACAAGAATTAATTATGGCACGTAACATATCATTCACCATCAAATACTGGAAGCAGAATGGTCCCAAAGAAAAAGGTCATTTTGAATCCAGAGAGATGAAGAACATCCCCGATGACACCTCGTTCCTCGAGATGCTCGACATCCTTAACGAAGAACTCATCAACGAAGGTAAGGAACCGTTCGTTTTCGACCACGACTGTCGCGAAGGCATCTGCGGCATGTGCTCACTCTACATCAACGGCACGCCCCACGGCAAGACCGAACGCGGAGCAACCACCTGCCAGCTCTACATGCGCCGCTTCAACGACGGCGACGTCATCACCGTAGAGCCCTGGCGCTCAGCTGGTTTCCCCGTCATCAAGGACTGCATGGTAGACCGCTCGGCTTTCGACAAGATTATCCAGGCCGGTGGCTATACCAGCATCCGCACCGGACAGGCACAGGATGCCAACGCCATCCTCATCCCTAAGGAGAATGCAGACGAGGCCATGGACTGCGCCACCTGCATCGGTTGCGGAGCCTGCGTCGCTGCATGTAAGAACGGTTCGGCCATGCTCTTCGTATCTTCGAAGGTCAGCCAGCTCGCACTCCTCCCGCAGGGTCGTCCCGAGGCCGCCAAGCGTGCCAAGGCCATGATCAAGCGCATGGATGAACTGGGATTCGGCAACTGCACCAACACCCGTGCTTGCGAAGCCGTATGTCCAAAGAACGAAAGCATCGCCAACATCGCCCGCCTCAACCGCGAGTTCATCAAGGCAAAGCTGGCCGACTAAACCCTTTATACAACGGTAGCGGGGCAACAAACGGCCTCGCTACCGTTTAAAAAAAAGATTAACGGACAAAACCGACCATCAACATGCCAAAAATATTTGAGTATTTCGGTTTTATATTCTATTTCTACTCTAATGAACATGAACCCATACACGTCCATGTGCTTCATGGAGGAAAAGAAAGTATTTTCGATCTCATAATGATGAATGGATTGTTGGTTGATGTAGTTGTTCGTGAAAAAAGAGGGGCAGAACCTTTATCAGAAAAGGACAAACACACTGCGACAGCCTTTATTCATAAATACCACAAAAACATTATCGAAAAGTGGATAAAGTTCTTTGTTATGAAGCAGGCTGTCCGTAGTACAAACATCAAGAAGAAACTTTAGGCGGAAATAATATTATGGACAATCTTCACATTGTAAGAGCTGAGAATTTGGGAAATCTGACCGTTTCCCTGACGTTCAGCGATAATACGACTCAGACCATAAATGTTGGTGATTTCATACGTCGCCATCCGCACCCCCAGTACAATAAGTATCTTGATCCACTCAAATTTGGCCGTTTCGAGATAGAGAACGGTAATATCGTATGGGGTAAAAACTGGGACCTTATTTTCCCTATTGAGCAATTGCACACTGGAGTGTTAGTCAGCTGACACCAACTCTCTCGTCTCCATTGCTTCGACGATGGCAGGATACAAAATAAATAAGCTACTATATCGCGTTTCTTAGCGTACTTATATATAGCTATAGAGTACCAAAAGAATACGCCATTTATTTATTGCCAATGAAAAAATTATTTTTGTCTTTACTTTTTATCCTGACGGCAGAGCTTGTAAATGCACAAATAGAGGTATCAGAACCAGAATTCTCGGGTCAGGTGGTATATGTGAAAAGCGCTACAGAAGGAATTCTTCTTCACAAAGAGAACGCCCAGATCAAGACGAAGGCAGGAGCCTCTCTTTACCTGGTAGGTATAGGAAGTGTGAAGTCACGTATGCATATCAAGGGAAAACAAGCCGTCACACGTGTACCCCAGAGTCCTCAGACTCAGTTCATTGTAAGAGCCGTCGATAACAAGACAGATCCTTTGCAGATAGTTAACATTATCAGGTTTGACATCAATGGGAACGCACGTCGCGCAGAGTTGTCAAAGATAAACTCGTTTGGAGGCGAGACGTCAAACAACATGAAGCGACTTGATTTCAACGCAAAGAAATATGGCGAAGATTCCTATCTCATTTCAATTGATGGCATTGAGCCGGGAGAATACGGCGTTTATGTAACGAATCCAAACGAAAAAGACGAGAAGAATGTTCTGATTATCGCAACTTTTGGAGTTGATTGATTGTAGATATTTCGAGAAGAAAGACAAATAAAGAGGGTGTTTCCACGCCCTCTTTATTTGTTTGATGATACAAAGTCTTTCCGTGAAGGGACCTTGTGGGCGTCAGAACTTCCAGCGGAGTTGCAGGTCAAGGTCGGTTTTATTGCGGCCGTTAATCTGCTGGAGTGCGGTGCCGATGGTGGTTCGGTCGAAGTAATGAGTGTTGCCGATTTTCCCGATGAAATGGAGTTTTTTTGACGCTTTCAGCTGGAAGAAGAGGGCTGTTCGGAGACCTTTTCCGTAGAACATCGGGAAGTTGAGCGTATAGAGCATGCCGCGTTCGTAGGTATAGACGCGGCTGTTGTAGTCGTCGGTATGGAAGTATCCAGCAGTGAGCCCGAGGCGCAGGATGCTGGCGTCATAGGCAATGTTCTCTGTCATCATCCATCCCAGGCTCCGCTTCTGCATATCGGCCACGGCCATGTCAGCCTGCGTCTTCAGCATCCATCTCCCATGTTCATAGGTCAAAGCCACTCTTGCCCGCTGTTCGTTGTGGCTGATGAGTGCGGTCTTCGCGCTGTTGTCTCGCTGCCGGAGACGCAGTCTGTAGCGGCCAGTCAATGTGAACTGCCGCCACTGATAGGCCGCCGTGGCCAAGTAGTCGTGACTATAGGAAGCCTTTGAAATCATATACCGTGGCCAGGGAGCATAGGCCACGTCGGCATAGCCTGCCATTGTCAGCCGTCGGGTTGGGGTCCATTGTGCTCCGACATAGACACCACTCTCGTCCTGTATATGTCCGCCATCGCTGAAGCTGTTGGCAAAGAGAGCGTTGTATCGGTAGGAATAGAATCGTTGCAGTGCCGTCAGGGTCAGGCTGGATGTGAGTCGCAAGCTCAGGGTGTTGAGGGTTGCGACGGCCTTGCAGCCGCCTGTTGCTGTCTCGCCGGCGAAGGTCAGGAAGTAGGAGCGGTAGCCATAATCGACGGAGGCATTCCAGAAGGATTTGCCCATGGCATAGTACTGTCGGTATTGTTGTCGAGTGTCGGGTTGCAATGGCGTATTGAACGAAGTCTGTACAGCCGTCAGACCTACAAGAAAGCCCTTGTTGAAATAGCTGAGATGCGTCCCTGTGACGTTCTGTCGGGCGTTGTGCTTTCGGTCCATCTCGCTCTGTGTCCGGTGATAGCCAGAGGTGAGGATGGTGGCAATAGTCCCGTCGGAGTTCAGTGTGGCATCGATGTTCCGGTGGGAGAAGAAGGCGGTTAAGTCGAGGCCTTTTGCCACTTCTACTGTGGCTGCAGCACCTTGCAGATAGTTGGAGGCGAGCCGTGAAGAGTGTGCCCGGATGGTGTTGGTCTGTCTGCCGAGCCCTTGCAGCGACCCTACCTTTCCCATCGTGAAGTCGTTGTTCATGGCCAGTCCCAAGCCCATGTGCACCCTGTATCTGCCAAGGGCGAGTGCTTTCAGCCTTCCCCACTTCTGCAGGAGCAGATAGGGCGAGGCATAGTCGAATCCGCTGCTGTTTCTGTTGGCAAAGAAAGGCTCTCCTGCATCTTGCGCCGCCACGACACCGGCTTTGACGAACGGGCCATAGCGGAATTGGTATCGTGTCCAGAATTTATAGGGATATCCGAGGTATCCGTTTCGGTCGCCCTGCCTTTTGTAGAAGGGGATTGAAGCGGCAGTCACCATCTCGTTGCGGCCTCGTTTCAGGCAGTCTTTCAGTGTGGGCAGGGGTGGCTTTGTTGCAATGCTGTCGACGAAGGCCACGCTGTAGAGCATCTGACGTGTGCGGAAGTCGATGGAGCGCACCATTGTGAGTTCATTCATTGAGCGCATCGGGCCATACCTGTATACATATTCCTGCAGGTCTTCCGTCTGTCGGGCAGTGAGGAAAGGCAGCCTCTCGAGATCTTCCCGTGAGGCCGTGTTGAGGTTCATGGGGTGTTCCGCCAACTCGTTCAGCAGTTCCTGCAGTTGTTCTCCGCCCAGCCCATCTTCGTCGTCCTCTGCTAAATACCATTCGTCGAAGAAGGGCACCTCGGCAGTCTCCCTGTCGAAGTACTTGTCGGCGGGGCCTTGAGCCTGTGTGGCCAAGGCTGCCAGCATCAAGGCAGCCAGCGTGAGAACGCTTTTCGGTAGCAGCGTCATAATGGCTGGCTAAGTTACAAAAAATAGGACAAAATCCACCAGAAAGCGACAGAAAAATCTTTTTTTTATAAAAAAAACGTGGAAAATGTGGTAAAAAATTTTTATTTACAGCGTTTTTTTCTTAATTTTGTGCGCTACTATATATAAATAGGTGTAAGATAGTCACTTAAATCATCCCTTC
Source organism: uncultured Prevotellaceae bacterium (assembly GCA_946188345.1). Taxonomy (GTDB): domain Bacteria; phylum Bacteroidota; class Bacteroidia; order Bacteroidales; family Bacteroidaceae; genus Prevotella. Next base: position 38,146 of record CAMHUI010000020.1, read on the forward strand.
TCTTGAAGATAGCTTGCCTCTTCTCTCAGGGATTAAAACTTAGGAATAAACATAGATAATTTTATATATTTATTATTCATTTTTAAATCAAAAGCAACATGAAAAAGCAACTAATTCTTCTTGGATTAGGCCTGTTTAGCTCCATGGCTATTCAGGCTCAGAGCACGTTGGCTCCTCTGAAGGTGACCAGCGGTTTCAATGCTGACATCGTCGTTGAGGCTCTGCCTTCACAAGACCATCTTGTGTTAGGTATCGACAACGAGCGCACCGGTTTCCTGGTGAAAGGAGCGTTGGTTCAGAATCTGAACGACAATGGTGTCCCTCAGATGCCGGCAACGTCGAAAAACGGTAATGTCTACAATGTAGATTTCACCAAGAACAACGCCCTTAAGCTGAAGGGTGGCGGCCAGGCTGCTGCCTGCCCCGAAGACGGCACTGTTGTCTTTACCACTCCCGTGAAGACTGCACAGCTGTGGGTTATGGGTATCTCTGGCAACGGCCAGTCGAAGGTAGCTGTCACAGTTAACTACTCTGACGAAACTTCCACTGAAGCTGTTGAGCTGACCTATGAGGACTGGTGGAATTCAAGTGCTACAGACAGCCGCAGCTTCGTGGCATTCCCTGGCCTCGACCGTATCAATCGTACTAACGGCCAGCCTCAGGGTGTTACTTCTGTTCACCTTGACGAGTATAAGATTGACACCGATGCCGAAAAGGAAATCGTGTCCGTCTATATCAAGAAGAACAGCGGTGCCGACCCCAACATCATGGGCTTCTCCACTGGTGCAGCAGCTGTTGAAGTAGCTTCTGGTTTCAATGCCGACATCGTGGCCGAGAATCCCGATGTGAGCGCTACTGCCAACTATGCCGTTGACGACAACGACTGGTGCCTCTATGAAAAGGGACGTGGCATTGGCGATTACAACCTTGAAATTGGTCTGCCCGAAGATGGTATGGTTACCTCGAAGAGCGGTATCACCTACCAGATCAACTATACCGCCCTGAATGCGCTGCGCATGGGTGACGGCAACCGCGAGGGAACGCTCGAGATTGCTGGCGAACCGAAGTGCGAGAAGATCTACTTCCTCGGTTCTACCGGTCATGGTCCTCAGACGCTGACAGCCGTTGTCAACTATACCGACGGAACAACCAGTGAAGGTAATTTTACCTTTAAGGACTGGTGGCATGGTGGTTCAGCTCAGGGCGACGAGGCATTCGGCCCCCTGATGCGTACCGTCAACTATCTTGGCGACTATCCCGGCATCGACTCTCGTGCTGAGTTCTGGCTCTATGAAGGCTCTGTTGATGCCGACATCACCAAGGGTGTTAAGAGTGTCACTGTGAAGTCTACTGCCGGTGAGCCCTTCGTGCTCGGTCTCTCTATGCTGGGCGAAGCCATTTCTCCCTGGACAGGTTCTGTATTGGCCGAGGGCGACTTCTTCCTCTACAATGTGGAGAGCGGTCTGTGGCTGCAGAACAACAACATGGAGAAGGTTCCTGCCGACTGGACAACACGTGCCCAGGTTGATGTCGATGGTATCCCCTTCGGCCTCGTGGCTCAGGATGGCGGTTATCGCATCAACCCCTACTTCTCTGGCAACCACTCCATGAACTCTTCCAACCTCTACATGGATACGGGCGATGCCGTGAGCATCTGGACCATTACTCCTGCTCCCGATGCACCTGTGCTCAATGCCTACACTATCACCTGTGGTGACAAGAAGCTTGGCGTCACAGACGACGGCTTCGTTGCTGACAACATCCTCGGCACATGGCAGCTCGTCTCCAAGGCTGAGCGTTTCGGCGCCCTTGCCAAGGCCACAAAGGAGAATCCCGTCAACCTGACATGGTTGATCGATGGCAATAGCTTCCCCGCCAACTACGAGAAGAACAGCTCTTGGAAGCGTGAGGGCGATGCCGGTGGCTTTGCTATCGGTGGCGACGGAGGCGGCAACAAGAACCGCGTCCTCGAAACCTGGAACCTCTCACATACCGATATCTATCAGGAGTTCGAAGGTCTGCCCAACGGTGCTTATGTCCTGAGTGCAGCCGGTGCTTACACACCTACTGCCGGTGCTGACATGAACCTCGACCACCTCAACCAGTATATCGCCGGTACGCTCGGCAACTACGGTTGGTTCTATGCCAACGGCGAGCAGACCCAGATGCCTTCCACCTATTCCGTCTATAACACCGAGAGTGTCGGCGACCGCACCACGAAGAAGCTCGGTGACTACTATGTTCCCGATGGCGTCTACCAGATCAGCCGTAACATCACCGATGGTAAGTACAAGTCCGACGAAATCGTTGTCAACGTCTTCGACGGTAAGCTCCGTCTCGGTGCCAAGGTTGTCGGTGCTCCCACCAAGACCGCTTGGATCCTCATCGATAACTTCCGTCTGACCTATCGCGGCTCGGAATACGACCAGGATGTCATCAACGCTCAGATTGAGAAGATTAACGCCCTGATTGCCGAGGCAGGCGACGTGAACACAACAGAGGTTCTCCAGAATGCGCTGACAAGTGCCATCGAAACAGCCAACAGTGTCGACAAGGCCGACCCTGCAGCTGTCGATGCCGCTTACAACGCCCTTCTCAGCGCCTACAACGCAGCCAAGGCTGTCGACGTAACCGTGCTGAAGGCTACCGTCGAACTGGCTAAGGAAGAAGGTGTCGACACCGCTCTTGCCGACGACTTCCTGGTCAATGGTACAACGGTTGACGACCTCACCACCGTGCTCTTCGCAACCCGCACGGGCCGCAAGCTCAATGCCGCTCACACCATCGACGCCGACGCTGTTGTAGGTGAAGAGCCCGTTGACGGTGGCAAGTACTACCTGCTGAACGTCGGTACCGGTCTGTTCTTCGACCTCACCGCCGACTGGAGCACACATATGTCTATCGACAATCCCGGTATCGAGCTGACCTTCGCACAGGATGGCAACAGCACCGTCAACACCGAGCTGCCCGCATTCACTATTAGCGGTGCCGGATGGAAAGGATTCAACTGGAGCGAGGAATACTTCGACAAGAACGGTGAGCACAAGTGGAGCTTCGTACCCGTTGAGGGCAAGGAGAAGACTTACTATATGAATGTCTTCGACAACTACAACTGGCACGTCATCTACGACGTGAAGGACGGCTGGTGCGACGGTGGTCGCCGCTACTGGAACGCCCTGAAGAAGCGCAACAACGACACCTACAAGAACGACCTGAACGCACAGTGGAAACTCGTCACTGCCGACGAGCGCAAGGCCCTGCTGGCAAAGGCTTCCGCAGCTAATCCCGTCGATGCTACCATCTTCGTTGAGAACCCGAACTTCGCCTTCATCGGCGGTGCCGGATCAGACCTTGAGCGCGTACGTCGCGGATGGGAAGGCATTGCTGACGACGAAATCCGCGGATGGGACTGCCGCGCATTCTACTTCGCCGAGGTCAAGACTGCCAAGGAAGTCAAGCAGGCTATCGAAGGACTGCCCGCAGGTGTATATACCGTCACTGCTACCGGTTATGCCGACAGCGACGCCAAGCTCTTCGCCAGCGTCGAGGGTAACACCGTTGAGGCTCCCTTCGCAACAAAGGACAGCGAGGCCGACAAGTTCCCCGGACAGGCTCATAATACCGACTACGACACCAACGAGTACTTCCAGACAGGACTCTACAAAGTCACCACTGAGAAGATTCTTGTAGGCGACGACGGCAAGCTCACCATCGGTGTCAACGTTACCGACTATGCTAAGTTCGACAACTTCCGCCTGACCTACTACGGACCGGCTCCTACCGAACTCGATGAGAACAACGACAACGCCGCAGCCATCGCTGCAGCCGACGGCAACACCATCGACGTCAACCTCA
>CAMHUI010000021.1 GCA_946188345.1 uncultured Prevotellaceae bacterium
TACAAAACGAAAAAACTTCGTCTTTTCTTTTGCATTTCGCTCGCTTATTCGTAACATTGGCTTCGCCGAAGTTACTTCCGCTCGGAAATACAAAACGAAAAAACTTCGTCTTTTCTTTTGCATTTCGCTCGCTTATTCGTAACTTTGCACCCAAATACACATTATAAAATAAAGTGGATAAGAAGGATTATCAGTTTCTGAACGATATAGATTCTCCGGCCGACCTGCGTAAACTCAGCATCGACCAACTGCCCGACGTATGCCGAGAACTGCGTGAGGACATCATCAGCGAGGTGGCTGTCAACCCAGGACATTTCGCATCGTCGCTCGGAGTCGTGGAACTCACCGTGGCCCTGCACTACGTCTACAATACGCCCAACGACAAGCTCGTATGGGACGTGGGCCATCAGGCCTACGGGCACAAGATACTGACCGGGCGGCGCGACCAGTTCGCCACCAACCGGAAGCTCGGAGGCATACGTCCCTTCCCGTCGCCACTCGAGAGCGAATACGACACGTTTGCCTGCGGGCATGCGTCGAACAGCATCTCGGCAGCACTGGGCATGGCCGTGGCCATAAGAGACAAGGCCAAGGTTGTGGCCATTATCGGCGACGGAGCCATGTCGGGCGGACTGGCCTTTGAAGGCTTGAACAACGTTTCCTCGACCCCCAACGACCTGCTCATCATCCTCAACGACAACGACATGTCCATCGACCGCGCCGTGGGGGGGATGGAGAAATACCTGCTGTCGCTCGATACCAACGAAACCTACAACCGGCTGCGCTTCAAGGCCGCCAGAGTGCTCAACCAGTGGGGCATCCTCAACGACGACCGTCGGAAGACCGTGCTTCGCTTCAACAACGCCATGAAGGCCGTGCTCTCGCACCAGCAGAACATCTTCGAGGGCATGAACATCCGATACTTCGGTCCCTTCGACGGACACGACGTGAAGAACGTCGTCCGCATCCTGCAGCGGCTCAAGGACATGAAAGGCCCAAAGCTGCTCCACCTGCACACCATCAAGGGTAAGGGCTACGAGCCGGCAGAGAAGTGCGCCACCATCTGGCACGCCCCCGGCAAGTTCGACCCCGAGACCGGCGAGCGTCAGGTGAGCGACACCACCAACCAGCCGCCGAAGTTCCAGGACGTGTTCGGTGAGACCCTGCTCGAGCTGGCCCGCCAGAATCCCCGCATCGTCGGCGTCACCCCAGCCATGCCCACAGGATGCTCGATGAACATCATGATGGAGCAGATGCCCGAGCGCACCTTCGACGTGGGCATTGCCGAAGGACATGCCGTCACCTTCTCGGCCGGCATGGCCAAGGAAGGCCTCCAGCCCTTCTGCAACATCTACTCTTCGTTCGCCCAGCGAGCCTACGACAACATCATTCACGACACGGCCCTGCTCTCGCTGCCCGTAGTGCTCTGCCTCGACAGGGCAGGAGTCGTCGGAGAGGACGGTCCCACGCATCACGGCATGTTCGACCTCGCAGCCCTCAGGCCCGTGCCCCATCTGACCATCAGCTCGCCCATGGACGAGCACGAGCTGCGCCGCCTGATGTATACGGCCCAGCTGCCCGGCAAGGGCTCATTCGTCATCCGCTATCCGCGCGGCCGCGGCGTGCTCACCGACTGGCGTTGCCCCCTCGAAGAGATACCCGTAGGCAAAGGCCGCCGGCTGCGCGAGGGCAAGGACGTAGCCCTGCTTACCCTCGGCCCCATCGGCAACGCCGCCTTGAAGGCCGCTGAGGAGTGTGCCGGGAAAGGCGTCCAGTGCGCCTGCTACGACATGCGCTTCCTCAAGCCACTCGACGAAGACATCCTCGACGAGGTAGGCCGCCACTTCACCCGCATCGTCACCGTCGAGGACGGCGTGCGCAACGGAGGCCTTGGCTCGGCCGTACTCGAATGGATGAACGAACACGGATACCATCCCGAAGTCATCCGCCTCGGCCTGCCCGACGAATTCGTAGAGCACGGCACACCCGCCGAACTCTACAAAATAGTAGGCCTCGACAAAGAAAGCATCATCAAGGCAATAACCCCACCCAACCCATAATATATGCGAATAGTCATCATCGGCGCATACGCCATCGGACGCCATCTGGCACGCATCCTGTCCAGACGGAACGAAGAGATAACCCTCATCGACGACGACGAGGAACGCCTCTCCCGGATAGGAGGCGACCTCGACCTGCTCACCATTCAGGACAAGCCTAACAGCATCAGTACCCTTAAGGATGCCGACGTAAAGGGTGCCGACCTGGTCATAGCCGTCACACCCGATGAGAACATGAACACCGTCTGCTGCATCCTGGCCAAGAAGCTCGGAGCCAAGAAGACCGTGGCCCGCATCAATAATGCCGAGGACATGAAACCCGAACGGCAGGAGTTCTACAAGGAGCTGGGCGTCGACTCGCTCATCTATCCCGAAATGCTTGCGGCAGAAGACATCAACAACGGACTGAAGATGTCGTGGGTCCGCCAGCGCTGGGATGTTCACGACGGTGCCCTCGTCATGCTCGGCATCAAGCTGCGCGAGACCTGTGAGATACTCAACCAGCCCCTCCGGCAAATCAGCGGTCCCAGCGACCCCTTCCACATCGTGGCCATCAAGCGAAAGGGAGAAACCATCATCCCCGGAGGCAACGACGAACTGAAACTCTATGACCTGGCCTACATCATGACCACCAAGCAGTATATACCCTACGTCCGCAAGATTGTGGGCAAGGAGAAATATGCCGACGTGAAGAACGTCATGATTATGGGCGGCGGCACCACAGCAGTCCGTGCCATTCAGACCATGCCGGAATATATGTCGGCCAAGGTCATCGAGATGGACCCGCAGCGCTGCGAGGAACTGAACAACCTGCTCGACAACGGCAAGGCTCTCGTCATCAACGGCGACGGCCGCGACGTGCCACTGCTCATCGAAGAAAACATCGGCAACACGCAGGCCTTCGTGGCCCTGACAGGTAATGCCGAGACCAACATTCTGGCCTGCCTGACTGCCAAGCGCATGGGAGTCAGGAAAACCGTTGCGATGGTCGAGAATATCGACTATGTCTCTATGGCCGAGAGCCTCGATATCGGAACCATCATCAACAAGAAAGCCATCGCCGCCAGCCACATCTATCAGATGATGCTCGACGCCAACGTCATCAACGTGCGCTTCCTCATGACCGCCAACGCCGACGTGGCCGAGTTCATCCCCGAAGAAGGCTCGCGCATCACCAAGAAACCCGTCAAGGACCTCGGCCTGCCCCGAGGCGTGACCATCGGAGGACTCGTAAGAGGCAACGAAGGCATGCTGGTGTCGGGTGGCACTCAGATACAGCCGGGAGACTCCGTCATGGTGTTCTGTCACGAGGCCGACATGCAGAAAGTAGGAAAACTATTCGTCAAGCCGTCATTGTTCGGATGATTAACTTCAAGACCATATACAAAGTGCTGGGCACACTGCTTTACATCGAGGCAGTGCTGATGGTATGTTGCCTGGGCGTGACGTTCTACTATCGCGAGGACGACACGTTCACCTTCCTGACCTCAGTCTTCATCACCATCCTGGCCGCCATCCTGCTGAAATTCCTCGGCCGCGACAGCAACAACAACCTCACCCGCCGAGACGCCTATCTCGTCGTCACCATGTCGTGGATGGCCTTTAGCCTGTTCGGAGCCTTGCCGTTCCTGATAGGAGGATATATCAACAACTTCACCGACGCCTACTTTGAGTCGATGTCGGGCTTCAGCACCACAGGCGCCACCATCCTCACCGGGCTCGACACGATGCCCCACGGACTGCTCTTCTGGCGGTCGCTCACACAATGGATCGGCGGACTCGGAATCGTCTTCTTCACCATCGCCCTGCTGCCATCCATGGCAGGCGGCAGCGTAAGAGTCTTCGCAGCCGAGGCCACAGGGCCGATACGCTCGAAGCTCCACCCGAGACTCTCCACCAATGCCAAGTGGATTTGGAGCGTCTACGTATTCCTGACCCTGGCATGCATCGGAAGCTTCATCATGTTTGGAGCCGACTGGTTCGATGCCGTCAACTATGGCATGACATCGACTGCCACGGGCGGCTTTGCCGTGCATGATGACACCAGCGCCTTCTTCAACAATGCCGGCATCGAATACACCTGCACCCTGTTCTGCTTCCTTGCCGGTATCAACTTCACCCTCTTCTATGCCAGCATTGCCAAGCTGAAGTTCAGAAACCTCTTCAAGAGTTCCGAGTTCAAGCTCTACTTCTCGACAACGCTCGTCTGCACCATCGTCATCGCCATGGCCCTCGTCATGGCTAATCATTACGACATAGAGGAGGCCTTCCGCACGAGCCTCTTCCAGGTCGTCACGTTCATCACATCGACCGGCCTTGTCAACGACAATGCAGGCCAGTGGCCTCGCTTTGTGTGGGTCATCCTTGCCCTTCTGATGGTGCTCGGCGGATGCTCCGGCTCTACCAGTGGCGGCATCAAGTGCATCAGGGGCGTAATGCTATGGAAGAATATCCGCAACGAGTTTCGGCAGATACTCCATCCCAACGCCGTGCTGCCCATGCGCATCGATGGCATGAACGTGCCGCAGCAGAAACGCGTCACGCTCTTGGCCTTCCTGACGGCTTATACGATGATATGCCTGTTGGCCTTCCTCGTGCTCATCGCCGCAGGCTATGATAACACCAAGTCGGTAACCATCATCCTCAGTTGTATCGGTAACGTAGGGCCCTCGCTGAGCATCGACGTAGGGCCCAGCATGTCGTGGGTCATGCTGCCGGCAGCCATCAAGTGGATGTGCATGGCGCTCATGCTCATCGGCCGTCTCGAAATATTCTCCGTCCTCGTCATCTTCACACCTGCCTTCTGGAAGGAGAACTGACCAGTCCCCCTATGATGAGGGCCTGCCGGATTGATATAAAACATAAGTTATAATAACAGATAAAAATAATGCAACCTCTAAAATTTAACGCCTTACTCAAACAGACCATTTGGGGCGGCGACAAGATTATTCCGTTCAAGCAGTTGAACGAGCAGTTGGAGAATGTCGGCGAGAGCTGGGAAATCAGCGGAGTCAAGGACAATGAGACCATCGTGAAGGATGGCCCGTATGCAGGCCGCTCCCTGAACTCACTGGTGGAAGAGCTGAAAGGCAAACTCGTGGGCGAGGACAACTATCGCCGCTTTGGCAACGAGTTCCCCCTGCTCATCAAGTTCATCGATGCCCGTCAGGACCTCTCCATCCAAGTGCATCCCACCGACGAGATTGCCCACCGTCAGGGCAAGAGCCGCGGAAAAACCGAGATGTGGTATCTGATGAAGTCGGATGCCGACGCCAAACTCTACAGCGGACTCAAGAAGCAGATTACTCCCTCGGAGTATGAGGAGATGGTGGAGGACGACACCATCTGCGACGCCCTGGCGCAATATAACGTGAAGGAAGGCGACGTCTTCTTCCTTCCTGCCGGCCGCATCCATGCCATCGGCACGGGCTGTTTCCTCGCTGAAATCCAGCAGACCAGCGATGTCACCTATCGCATCTACGACTTCAAGCGCAAGGACAAAAACGGGAACTACCGCGAGCTGCACACCAAGCTTGCCGCAGAGAGCATCAACTATGCAGTGGAGAGTGACTATCGCACCAACTATACCCCGCTGAAGAACCAAGGCGTTGCACTGGTACAGTGCCCTTACTTCTGTACCGCTGTCTACGATCTCGACGAGCCCATGACACTCGACTATTCCGAGCTCGACTCCTTCGTCATCCTCATCGGCATGGAAGGCAACGCCACGATTACCGACAATGAGGGCAACGAGTTCACACTCAAAGCCGGCGAAACCGTGCTCATCCCCGCCACGACGAAAGAACTGAAAGTCACGGGTACCATCAAGTTCCTCGAGACCTACGTATAGTCGTATTATTCAGAATACGTACGAAGAATTATTCAGAATACAAACAAAATCCCTTGGTGTCAGCCATCCTTTTAGCAGACGCCAAGGGCTTTTTCTTATCTACTTGGCCGGGCAAACGCTGGTGGTGGGGCTCCAAATCGGCTAAAACAATGAAAAAGTTTCAGTTGAGAGCGATAAAAATCGATTTTTTCTTTGCTCACTTAATCGTTTTTTCGTACCTTTGCAGCGGATAAATAGTATCAGGATATATGGAACTTGACATTCTCACTGCTATATCACCCGTGGATGGGCGGTATAGAGGTAAAACAAAATCGCTGGCAAAATATTTCTCGGAATATGCGCTTATCAAGTATCGCATCAGGGTGGAGGTGGAATATTTCATCACGCTCTGCGAACTTCCTTTGCCCCAGCTTGAAGGTTTCGATAAAGCCCTTTTCCCGCGACTACGTGCCATCTACGAAGAATTTACCGAGGAGCAGGCGCAAAGGGTCAAGGATATCGAGGCTGTGACCAACCACGATGTCAAGGCCGTAGAATACTTTATCAAGGAGCAGTTTGATGCCATCGGAGGTCTTGACGCTTATAAAGAGTTCATCCACTTCGGACTCACTTCGCAGGACATCAACAACACCTCCGTGCCGCTCTCCATCAAGGAAGCCCTCAGAGACGTCTATTTTCCGCAACTCGAAGAACTTATTGAACAGCTGAACGACATGGCCGAGCAGTGGAAGAACGTTCCCATGCTCGCCAAGACCCATGGCCAGCCGGCATCACCCACCCGGTTGGGCAAGGAGATTCGTGTCTTCGTCTATCGGCTTGAGGAGCAACTCCGTGGTCTGCGCGACATCCCTGTAACGGCCAAGTTCGGCGGTGCTACAGGTAACTACAACGCCCACCATGTGGCCTATCCCCAGTACGACTGGCGCGACTTTGGCGACCGCTTCGTCGGTGAGAAACTTGGGTTGGAGCGTGAGCAGTGGACTACTCAAATCTCCAACTACGACTGGATGGGTGCCATCTTTGATGCCATGCGCCGCATTAATACCATCGTCATCGACCTCGACCGCGACTTCTGGATGTATGTCTCCATGGAATACTTCAAGCAGCAGATCAAGGCCGGTGAGGTAGGATCCAGTGCCATGCCCCATAAGGTGAACCCCATCGACTTCGAGAATTCCGAAGGCAACATGGGCGTGGCCAATGCCATCCTGCAGTTCCTTGCCCAGAAGCTGCCCGTCAGCCGGTTGCAGCGCGACCTGACTGACTCCACCGTGCTGCGCAATGTCGGTGTACCCTTCGCCCATGCCGCCATCGCCATACAGAGTACTCTCAAAGGCCTTCGCAAGCTCATTCTCAATGAGGACCGCCTGCAGGAAGACCTTGACAATACCTGGGCAGTGGTGGCCGAAGCTATCCAGACGATTCTCCGCCGGGAGGCCTATCCCCATCCCTACGAGGCGCTCAAGGCTCTCACACGCACCAATCAGAAAATGACACCCGAGCTCATCCATGAGTTCATCGACACGCTGGAAGTGAGTCCTGCTGTGAAAGCAGAACTCAGAAGCATCACTCCCGAAAACTATACAGGAATATAATCATTAATGAAAAAGTAATATTACAATTCAAGAACAACTGCCGTGAGGCAAAAACAAGAAAAGGAAACAATTATGGATTACGAAGAGAAAGACATTCAGGAACAGCCTGTAAAACCGGCTCAGGAAAACACAAGTAGTGAAACCTACAACAAGCCAACAGGAAACTACCAGAAAGAGTATCAAGCAGGCGGCCGTCCGCAGCGTCCGCGCATCCACAGCACTCAGCGTGCCTACAGTAGCGAGTATGGCAGGAGCAGCGAAGGCGGATTCCGTCCAGAAGGATTTGGTTCAGGTCTTCAGAACCCTGAAGGCCAGCAGCGCCCCTATCAGCGCCAGTATCACAACAATTCGAACTATCAGCCCCGTCCCCGTTTTAATCAGGGAGAAGGCGGCTACCAGCCCCGTCCTCGCTACAATCAGGGTGAAGGCGGCTACCAGCCCCGTCCCCGTTTCAATCAGGGTGAAGGCGGCTACCAGCCCCGTCCCCGCTACAATCAGGGAGAAGGCGGCTACCAGCCCCGTCCTCGCTACAATCAGGGTGAAGGCGGCTACCAGCCCCGTCCCCGCTACAATCAGGGTGAAGGCGGCTACCAGCCCCGCCCCCGCTACAACCAAGGTGAAGGCGGCTACCAGCCCCGTCCCCGCTACAATCAGGGCGAAGGCGGATATCAGCCCCGCTATAACCAGGGTCCGCGCCAAGGTTTCAATGCCCAGCGTCCCGCCCCCAAACCCAAATATAGCCTGAAGAAGCGCATCGAATATGCCGAGGAGCACATTGATCCCACGGTGCCCCTGCGCTTGAATAAGTTCCTGGCCAATGCCGGAGTCTGCAGCCGTCGCGAAGCCGATGAGTTTATCTTGGCAGGCAACGTTACCGTCAACGGCGAAGTTGTTAAGGAACTTGGAACGAAGGTCCTGCGCACCGACGAGATAAAGTTCAACGACCGACTCGTATCCCTCGAAAAGAAGGTCTACGTCTTGCTCAACAAGCCGAAGGACTACGTCACCACCAGCGACGACCCGCAGCAGCGCAAGACCGTCATGGACCTTGTCAAGGATGTATGTCCTGAGCGCATCTATCCCGTAGGTCGCCTCGACCGGAACACCACGGGTGTGCTGCTGTTGACCAACGACGGCGACCTCGCCTCAAAGCTCACCCATCCCTCGTTCCTCAAGAAAAAGGTCTACCATGTCTACCTCGACAAGAATGTTACTGCCCACGACATGCAGCAGATTGCCGAGGGTATCGAGTTGGAAGACGGCGAAATCCATGCCGATGCCATCGAGTATCCCGACGAGAAGGACAAGAGTCAGGTAGGCGTAGAGATACACTCCGGCAAGAACCGCATTGTGCGCCGCATCTTCGAGCACCTCGGCTATCGTGTCGTCAAGCTCGACCGCGTGCAGTTTGCCGGGCTCACCAAGAAGAACCTTCGCCGCGGCGACTGGCGCTTCCTCACTGAGAAGGAAGTGGAGATGCTGCGCATGGGAGCATTTGAATAAGTTAAATTCATCATTGATAATAAAGAATGAAACGTACTAAGGTTATTGATGCACTTGCGTGCACAGATTACGGAAAAGAAATATGTGTGAAAGGCTGGGTGCGTACGCATCGCAGCAGTAAGGCTGTCGACTTCATCGCGCTGAACGATGGTTCCACCATCAAGAGCGTGCAGATAGTGCTTGATCCTACGAAGTTCGACCCCGAGACCTTAAAGCAGGTCACCACGGGCGCCTGCATTGGCGTAGAGGGTACGCTCGTTGAGAGTCCCGCTGCCGGACAGTCGTCGGAAATCCAGGCGACAAAGATTGTCGTCTATGGCCTCTGCGACAGCGACTATCCCATGCAGAAGAAGGGTCAGAGCTTCGAGACCATGCGCAAGAACGCTCACATGCGTCTGCGCACTAATGTCTTCGGAGCCGTCATGCGCATCCGCCACAACATGGCCATGGCCATCCATACCTACTTCCATGAGCACGGATTCTTCTATTTCCACACACCGCTCATCACTGCCAGCGACTGCGAAGGTGCAGGCAACATGTTCCAGGTGACAACGAAGAACCTCTACGATTTGAAGAAGGATGAGAACGGGAAGATTATCTACGACGATGACTTCTTCGGCGAACAGACCTCCCTTACCGTCAGCGGCCAGCTGGAGGGTGAGCTTGGTGCCACTGCCCTTGGCTCCATCTATACCTTCGGTCCTACGTTCCGTGCCGAGAACTCTAACACTCCGCGCCACCTTGCTGAGTTCTGGATGGTGGAGCCCGAGGTGGCTTTCCTCGATCAGGAAGAGCTGATGGATCTCGAAGAGGACTTTATCAAATACTGCGTGCGTTGGGCTCTCGAGAAGTGTAAGGACGACCTCGAGTTTATCAACGACAACAAGTTCATTACCCCGAACCACGATCTGATTCCCCGTCTTGAAGGCGTGCTGAAGGAGAGCTTTGTCCGCTTGCCCTATACTGAGGGTATCAACATCCTGCAGGAGGCCATCAAGAATGGCCACAAGTTTGAGTTCCCCTGCAACTGGGGCGACGACCTGGCCAGTGAGCACGAGCGCTACCTTGTTGAGGAGTACTTCAAGAAGCCCGTCATCATGACTGACTATCCGCGCGAATTCAAGTCGTTCTACATGAAACAGAACGAGGAGACTGCCGACGGCGGTTCTATCGGCTACAAGGGAGCCGTGGCTCCGAAGCCCACCATGCAGGGCACTGACGTGCTGTTCCCGCAAATCGGCGAGATTATCGGTGGCTCCGTCCGTGAAGAGAGCTATGACAAGTTGATGAACGAGATTAACCGCCGCCAGATGGACATGACCCATCTTTGGTGGTATATCGACACCCGTCGCTGGGGCAGCTGCCCCCATGCAGGCTTCGGCCTGGGCTTCGAACGCCTCATCCTCTTCGTCACCGGCATGCAGAACATCCGCGACGTCATCCCCTTCCCGCGCACACCGAAGAACGCAGAGTTCTAATCAAACTCCTATAGTCCGTCCCCCGTAGGGCGGAACAAGAAGAAACCCCAAGCCAGAAATGACCTGGGGCTTCTTTCTTATACGCGTAGTCGGCCAATCTGACGGAGAGCTTGAGCAATCGTCTGAGGCCTTCGATATGCAATGCAGTAATCCAGTTTATTAAAAGCTAATTATCATCTGCTGGAGTAGGTGTTATCGGCGGTTGGTGTTGGGATGATGAAAAAAGAAACATTTGTCCTTTTGCCCTTATGCTTATGAAAAAGAAATATTTTTTTGTGGCGAAAGGTTTACATTTTGCGTTGTAGATTGTCTTTTATATAGGAAAGGGGGATGATGGTTCCGATGTCCTTAAGGGCATCTTCGGAGGGAAGATGATGATGTTTTAGTGGGTTTAATGTAAAGTACGATAGTTCAGTCTGAACCTGAAGATGCACTTACCTCTTTCCTTTGTCTTTCTCCGCCTTGGCTATTGCCATCGGCGGAGAAGTTTTTATTGTGCGAGGCTGATGCCGCTGTCGTCGATGGTGATGAGGTGTCGTCGATAGAGGTCTCCCACGGCGCGTTTGAAGGTCTTCTTGCTAACGCTGAAGACACTCTTGATTTCCTCGGCGTCGCTGTGGTCGCCGTAGGGGCAGAGGCCGGCGTGGTCGTGCAGGTAGGCCAGAAGTGTCTCGGCGAAGTCCTCGGTGTGCTGTCGTCCGGCTGGCTGCAGCGAGAGGTCGAGCTTTCCGTCGCCCCGCACCTGGTTGACGTATCCGCGCAGGCGGTCGCCGGTGTGGACGTGCTGGTAGATCTGGTTGTCGTAGATGAGGCCCGGGTATTGGTTGTCGGCGATGACCTTGAAGCCGAGGTCGGTCTTCTGCCATACGAGCAGCGACACTTCCTGCCCTGCGTTGAAGGGTGCAGGGTCGGGGTTCAGATAGCGCTCGACCTTGGCAGTGGCTACGATGCGATACGACTGCGAGTCGATGTGTATATAGACGATGTAGCTCCGTCCCACCTGCATGCGCTGTTTCTGCTCGCGGAAGGGACAGAAGAGGTCTTTGCCCATGAGTCCCCACTTGAGGAAGGCTCCGTATTTGTTGACCCATGCACATTCAAGGTAGGCAAAGTCGCCGACGCAGGCAAGGGGCTTCTCTGTGGTGGCGATAAGGCGTTCTTCCTGGTCGAGGTAGAGGAAGACATCGAGGTCGTCGCCTATCTGTGTGCCTTGGGGAACGAAACGTGTGGGAAGGAGGATTTCTCCTTCCTGTCCTCCGTCGAGGTATATTCCGAAGTCGACGCGCTTGACGACTTTCAGGGTGTTGAAGTCTCCGAGTTTCATTGAAAAATTGAATAGTTTAACGGGTTAACTTTGTTGGTTGTCGCGGGCTTTCTTGCGGCAGAACCATTGTGTCCACGCCCACATGCGGTCGGCCAGCGTGAGTAGCAGCAGCGGCATGGCATACCACAGGAGTATGGCACTGAGGGTGCGAGCCTTGGAGTCGGTGGCTGGCTGTCCGAAGGCTTGCTGCTGCAAGGGTGGGGCACTGGACTCGATGGCGGGAAGGTCGTTGTGGCTCCACTTGCGGATGATGGTGCCGTTGTGCAGCAGCAGTAGGCCGGGGTTGCTGCGGATGATGGTCTTGAGTGTTATCTCATCGGTGGCCAGGAAGGGGTATTCGGCTCCGGTAAGGTCTTGCCACTGCAGACGGGCAGCCTGGGTGCTGGCAGTTAGACAGTAGAAGGGGTAGTGGTGCTCCTGGGCATACTCGTAGAGCTGTTCGATGTCGCCGAAGTGGCGGTCGGAAGCTGTCTCAAGGTGGGGTGAGATGAGCAGGAAAGTGTAGGAGGGATTGCCGAGGATGTCCTCGGCCAGGTCGTCGCCGTTGTCGTCCTGCATCGTGAGGTCATGAATGGGCGGTATGTATCCGGCCTGCGTCTGCACGGTGCGTGTGTCGACATAGGTCCATGTGCTGTCGGGGTAGTCTTCGAGTGTGAATTCGCGAGTCTGGCCATCCTTCTGCATGATGAAAGTGGTCTGGAACTGCGGCTGAGGGGCATCGTCGGGAATCAGCATACCTTCGGGAATGTTGGCTCCTACGTGGTAGGGACGGAAGTCGATGATGGGCAGGTAGTGCAGACAGTAGATGCTGACGAAGAGGACAAAGAGAATGGTGTAGTGGACAACAATCCACTGGTTGGTCTCCGAGATGAGGCGCATCATGCGTCGTGGCCATAGGGCTGCCACGACTGCGCAGGCGAGGAGGATGATGTTCTTCCAGAACGTCTGCCAGTTGGTCAGGTGGATGGCGTCGCCGAAGCATCCACAGTCGCTGATGGGGTCGGCAACAGCCAGCCAGAAAGTGATGACCGTCATGATGGCCATGAGGGCGACGCTGACTCGGGTGACCAACCTTCGCTGGATGGCAAAGAGCAGGCAAATGCCAAGGGTGAACTCCAAGGCCGAGAGCCCTACCGAGAGCGTCAGGGCAACCCAGTCGGGTAGCAGCTGGGCAAGGCCTGCTGCCGTGGCATAGTCTTGTATCTTGTATTGGGTGCCGAGCGGGTCTACAGCCTTGACGAAGCCCGAGAAGATGAAGGTTGCTGCAAGAATAAAGCGGCAAAGATTGACAAGAAGTGATTGATAGTTGATGATAGACAACCGACCGTTATGGCTTCGCTCCGGGCTGGCAGCCTCCGGTTCCGGGCTGGACTCTTGACGTTTGGTTTTCTTGCTCCCGAGTGCAATCATAGTTATCTACGCTCAATTGCCCATCAGCTTGATGGCTCCGAAGACGGCATAGTTGATGATGTCCATGTAGTTGGAGTCGATGCCCTCGCTGACAAGAGTCTCGCCCTGAAGGTCTTCAATCTCCTTGATGCGCTGCAGCTTGGTGAGGATGAAGTCGGTATACGAGCTGACGCGCATGGAGCGCCAGGCCTCGTCGTAGTCGTGGTTTTTGCGCAGCATAAGCTCGAGGGCCTCGGTGGCGTGGCGGTCGTAGTGCTCAAGAGCTTCATCGGGCGTGACGTCAATGGAGTCCACATAGCCCAGCTCGAGCTGGATGAGTCCGACGATGCCGTAGTTGATGAGGGCGATGAATTCGGGGCGGATGCCTTCGCCGACGAGGCTTTCTTTCTTGATTTCGAGCGAACGGATGCGCTTAGCCTTGATGAAGAGCTGGTCGGTAAGTGATGCAGGACGAAGTATGCGCCATGAGGCTCCATAGTCGTGGAGCTTCTTCTGGAAAAGGTCGCGACACTCGGCCATGACGTTGCGGAATTGCTGTTCTGTGGACATTGGGGAAAGGTTTTAGGAGTTGGGGATGGGTTATTCTTGATTGCTCTTCTGGCGCATGTGAATCATGCGTACCACACCGCACATGGCATCGTAGCGTGCCCTGAGTGAGTCTCGCTTCTGGCGCAGCCGGTTTGCCTCGAGTAGCGTCTTGGCCTGATCAATCTCGATCAGCGTGGACTGCAGGGCGGAGTCGGTCAGAAGCACATCAGCCTCGGCCATCTTCAGCGAGGCATCCTGCCAGATGGTAAGAGCCTGTCGGCGCGTCTTAATGGCTTTGGGGAACTGGGCGCGGAGCGACTCAATGGAGTCGAGCGTCTCGGCATAACGGCCCTCGGAGTAGAGCGTCTGAATACGTTCCATCAGCGTGGAAGCCTGCTGGTCTTCAGTCTTGCTACAGGCAGTAATAGCGGTTGCAAAAAGCAATAAATAGGCCCATTGTTTCATACGCCGACAAAAGTAAGGAAAAAAGTCGGAAGAAGCGTTCAGTTTTTAGATTTATTAATTTAATAATAGATAAAAGAGCAGCCTTTCGGCGGTTTTTCTGTCGGCTGAAGCGAAAAAAGATGGACGGGAAAGGTGTTTATCTCGGGAAAATGCAGTAATTTTGCAGGCTGAAGCGAATAGCGAGAAGAAACGATGAAGATTTGGACCGACCGCGAACTGGCGGCATTGCTCGACAACAAGGTGTTCCATCTTATCGGTCAGACGGCCGATGAGTTGGACATGGAGTGCTATGTTGTGGGCGGCTATGTGCGTGACCTCTTCCTGGAGCGCCCGTCGAAAGACATCGACGTCGTAGTCGTAGGCAGTGGCATCCGTTTGGCCGAGGCCATCAAGCAGAAGCTTGGCCGCCGTGCCTATCTCTCTGTCTTCCGCAACTTCGGTACGGCACAGCTGAAGATTAGCGGCCGGCAAGCAGGCAGCATGACGGATTCGCAAACTGACACATCGGCACAATCCACATCCACTAACTTCCTCGAGATAGAGTTTGTCGGTGCTCGTCGTGAGAGCTACAGCCATGACTCGCGCAAGCCCATCGTAGAAGACGGAACGCTGGAGGACGACCAGAACCGCCGCGACTTCACCATCAATGCCATGGCCATCTGTCTGAACCAGCACCGTTTCGGTGAGCTTGTCGACCCCTTTGACGGCATACTTGACTTGGAGGAAGGCATCATTGCCACGCCCCTTGACCCCGAGGTGACCTTCTCCGACGACCCACTGCGCATGATGCGCTGCATCCGCTTTGCAACGCAGCTGAACTTTCAGATAGAAGACGCTACCTTTGAGGCCCTTGAGTGCATGGCCGACCGCATTCGCATCATCAGTGGAGAGCGTATTGCCGACGAACTCAATAAAATCATGCTCTCGCCGCATCCGAGCATAGGATTCGAATATCTCCACCGCAGTGGGCTGCTCAACATCATCATGCCCGAATTGGCTGCCCTCGACATCGTGGAAACACGCAACGGCAGGGCCCATAAGAATAACTTCTACCACACTCTGGAGGTGCTCGAGAACGTCATCAAGATGAGCGAAGGTAAAGACCAACCCTCATTATGGCTGCGCTGGGCCGCATTGCTCCACGACATCGGTAAAACCAAGACGAAACGCTGGGACCCGGCCATCGGATGGACTTTCCACAACCATAACTATATCGGCGCCAAGATGGTTCCCGACCTGTTCCGGAGGCTGAAACTGCCGCTCGACGCCAAGATGAAGTACGTTCAGAAGCTGGTCGACCTTCACATGCGCCCCATCGTCATCGCAGAGGAGCAGGTGACCGACTCGGCCGTCAGACGCCTGATGAGCGATGCTGGCGATGACATCGACGACCTGATGGCCCTCTGCGAGGCCGACATTACCTCGAAGAACCAAGTGCGCAAAGCCCGTTTTCTGGAGAACTTCCGCCTGGTTCGTGAGAAACTTGCCGACCTGAAGGAACGCGACTATAAGCGCCTCTTGCAGCCCGTCATCGACGGCAATGAGATTATGGATATGTTCAATCTGAAACCTTCGCGAGAGGTCGGAGTACTCAAACAGACACTCAAGGATGCAGTCCTCGACAACCGGGTAGCCAACGAGCGTGAACCACTCATGCAACTGCTTCTGTCTAAAGCCGCAGAAATGGGTATTTTGCAGAAATAACAACAGAAATGTTCAAATTGTAAACCAACTTCGTAAATGTTCGTTAATTAATGCCAATTAAGACAAATGCAAGACCTCGCATTTGTCTTATTTTTGTAACTTTGCAACTCAAAACGCGCACGCGTTAAATAATAGGTAAAAAAGGATAAACAAAAAACAGAATAATTTATGAGTATTATGACTATGAAAAAAAGCAAAGTAGTTTTGTTTGTATCCGCTGCGGCACTGCTCGTGTCGTGCGGCGGCAAGGGAGGCGGAATGAAGTTCGGCGATGACGAATATCCCGTCAACACTGTAGAAGGTAAGAGTGCAGCCATGCAAACCACCTATCCCGCATCCATCAAGGGTGTGCAGGATGTGGAAATCCGTCCTAAGACCTCAGGCTTTCTCACGCAGATTTGCGTGAAGGAAGGTCAGAGCGTAGGTGCAGGCCAGCTGCTCTTCGTCATCGACAATGCCACCCAGCAAGCTGCCGTTCGTCAGGCACAGGCTGCCGTCAATACAGCCCAGGCTCAGCTCAATACGGCCAAGCTTACCTATGAGAGCAACCAGAATCTTTTTGAGAAGAATATCATCGGACAGTTTGAAATGTCAGCCTCTGAGAATACCTACGCCACGGCTCAGGCCGCACTGGCTCAGGCAGAGGCAGGACTTGCCACGGCCAAGGAGGCTCTGAGCTTCTGCTATGTGAAGAGTCCGGCAGCAGGTGTTGTCGGAACGATTCCCTTCAAGGTCGGCGCACTGGTGAGCGCATCCAGCATGCAGCCCCTGACAACCGTTGCCAACATCAGCTCTATGGAAGTCTACTTCTCGCTGCCTGAGGCTGTTGTGCTGGGCATGACCAAGGAAGCAGGCAACCTGAACGCAGCCCTACAGCAGCTGCCCGATGTGAAGCTGCAGCTGAAGGACGGCTCCATCTACAACCATCCCGGAAAGGTCACTAAGGCCAGTGGTGTCGTCGAGGCTGCCACAGGTACCGTTCAGCTCATCGCCCGCTTCGAGAACCCCGAGCGTCTCTTGCAGAGTGGAGCTTCCGGCTCTATCATCCTGCCCTATGAGGCTGAGAATGCTATCATCGTGCCGCAGAGCGTCGTGATGGAGGTGCAGGACAAGAAGTTTGTCTATGTCGTTGACGGCGAGAACAAAGTGAAGTATACCGAGATTACCGTTGACCCACAAAACGATGGCAACAACTACATCGTTACCAGCGGCCTGCAGGTAGGCGACCGCTACGTCACCAACGGTATCACCAAGCTTACCGATGGACAGGAAATCATTCCTATCACCCCTGAGCGTTATCAAGAGAAGATTGACGAGGCCACGCAGCTCAGTGCAGGTGGATCGTCGAAAGGTTTCGTTGAGGCTATGACCGGTAAGAAATAAGCAGGAGGAAAAACATGACTTTTACAACATTCATCAAGCGTCCGGTGCTCTCGACGGTGATCTCTGTGCTCATCGTCATCCTGGGTTTCATCGGACTCGCCACACTGCCTATTGAGCAGTATCCCGACATCGCACCGCCTACGGTAGTGGTCTTCACCAGCTATCCCGGTGCAGATGCCGAAACAGTGAAGAACTCTGTCCTGGTGCCCCTCGAAGAGAGTATCAATGGTGTGGAGGGTATGGACTATATCAGCTCGTCGGCCTCGTCAGGCTCGGCCTCGCTGTCAATCCTCTTCCGTCAGGGCATGAACCCCGATATGTGTGCCGTGAACGTGCAGAACCGCGTTTCGCAGGCTCAAGCCTTGCTGCCAGCTGAGGTTACTCAGATTGGTGTCACCGTCATGAAGCGTCAGACTTCTCAGGTCATCATGTTCACCCTGACCTCAGACGGTCGTTACGACGATGAGTTCCTGACCAACTACAACAATATCAACGTGGTGCCGGCCATCAAGCGTATTCAGGGTGTCGGCGATGTGCAGAGTCCTGGTGTGAAGACCTACTCCATGCGTATCTGGCTGAAGCCCGATGTCATGAAGCAGTATGGCCTTATGCCAACTGATATCACCGGTCTGCTGGCCGAGCAGAACGTCGAGGCAGCTCCGGGTACCTTCGGTGAGCGCTCCGACGTGGCCTATGAGTACGCCATGCGTTATACGGGCCGACTGAAGAGCGAAGAAGAGTTCGGCAACATCATCGTTTCGAGTGATGTCAATGGCCAGACGCTCCGGCTGAAGGACGTGGCTGACATCGAACTTGGCGGCCTGCAGTACTCCGTATCGATGAAGAACAACAACCTGCCCTCGGTGATGGGTATGGTGCAGCAGATTGCCGGCTCTAACGCCAACCAGATTGCTGTCGACGTGAAGAAGGAACTGGAGGAACAGGCCAAGCTCTTCCCTCCGGGTATGGAGTATAAGATTAACTACGACGTGACGGAGTTCCTCTATGCGTCTATCGAAGAAGTGGTCTTTACCCTCTTCATGACGCTCTTCCTGGTGTTCCTCGTCGTGTATGTGTTCCTGCAGGACTTCCGTTCGACCCTCATCCCGCTTATTGCCGTCCCTGTCTCTCTGATTGGTACGTTCTTCTTCCTGAAGGTCTTCGGATTCTCCATCAACCTGCTGACGCTGTCGGCCCTGCTGCTGGCTATCGCTATCGTGGTCGACGATGCTATCGTGGTTGTTGAGGCTGTTCATGCCAAGCTCGACCAGGGCTATAAGAGTTCTCTTCGTGCCTCTATCGATGCCATGAACGAAATTTCCGGTGCTATCATCTCCATCACGTTGGTCATGGCTTCGGTGTTCATTCCAGTATCGTTCATTGGCGGCACCAGCGGAACGTTCTATCGTGAGTTCGGTGTGACGATGGCCGTGTCCATCTTCATCTCCGCTCTGAACGCCTTGACGCTGTCGCCGGCTCTTTGTGCCATCTTCCTGAAACCTCACGATAAGGACGGCAAGGAAGTAAAGATGTCGCGCATCGACCGCTTCCACACTTCTTTCAATACCGCTTATGAAAAGGTGCTCGGCAAGTATAAGACCAGCGTCGAGAAGATAGTCCGCAAGCCGGTTCTGACGCTGGTTGCTGTTGTTGTCGGTATTGCCGTACTGGCCGTTACGATGACGACCACCAAGACCGGCCTTGTACCTGATGAAGACACAGGTACGCTCTTCTGCACGGTCTCGATGCCTCCAGCTACCTCTGTTGCCCGCACTCGCCAGGTCATCGACCAGGTAGACTCCATGCTGGCTGTCAACCCAGCCATCAAGAGCCGCGAGCAGATTCAGGGTTATAACTTCATTGCCGGTGCCGGTTCCGACCAGGCCACGTTCATCATCAAGCTGAAGTCTTTCGACGAGCGCCAGAAAGGTTTCTGGTGGAAACTCTCCGGACTGTGGCAGGGCGATGGCATCTATCGTTTCCTTGTCAATCCCTACGATGCCATGTCGGTGCTGGGCTTGATATACAAGCAGACGGCTCAGATCAAGGATGCGCAGATTATTGCCTTCGCGCCGCCCATGATTCCCGGTTTCTCGGCCAACAGTGGTGTGTCGCTGGTGATGCAGGACCGTACGGGTGGCGACCTGACGAAGTTCTATGGCGTTGTGAAAGACTATCTGGCCGAGCTCAACAAGCGTCCGGAAATCCAGATGGCCATGACGTCGTATAACCCGAACTATCCGCAGTATATGATTCATGTCGACGTGCCCAAGTGTAAGCAGGCCGGCATCTCGCCGCGCGTAGTGCTCTCTACGTTGCAGGGCTATTATGGCGGACTCTATGCTTCCAACTTCAATGCCTACGGTAAGCTCTACCGTGTGATGGTGCAGGGCTCACCTGACACCCGCATGACGCCCGAGAGTCTGAACAATGTCTACGTCCGCACACCGAGCGGCATGTCGCCCGTCAGCGAGTATATGACGCTGGAGCGTGTCTACGGCCCTTCGAACATCAACCGCTTCAACCTCTTCACCTCTATCAATGTCACGGCTACCGTTGCCGAGGGCTATTCTACGGGTGAGGCCATCAAGGCCGTTCAGGAGGTTGCTGCCGGCACCCTGCCCACAGGCTATACCTACGACTATTCTGGACTGACCCGCTCCGAGGCAGCATCGAGCAACTCTACGGCACTCATCTTCGTGCTGTGCTTCATGTTCATTTACCTCATCCTCTCGGCCCAGTATGAGTCTTACATTCTGCCGTTGGCCGTGGTACTCTCGGTGCCCTTCGGTCTGGCAGGTGCCTTCCTCTTCACCGACATCTTTGGTCACTCCAACGATATCTACATGCAGATTTCTCTGATTATGTTGATTGGTCTGTTGGCCAAGAATGCCATTCTGATTGTTCAGTTTGCTCTTGAGCGCCGCGAGCTGGGTATGGCCATCTCATGGTCGGCCGTGCTGGGTGCCGCAGCCCGTCTGCGTCCTATCCTCATGACCTCGCTGGCCATGGTCATCGGTCTGCTGCCTATGATGTTTGCCTCGGGTGTCGGCAAGAACGGTAACCAGACGCTGGGTGCCGCTGCCGTGGGAGGTATGCTCATTGGTACGCTCTGCCAGATTCTCGTTGTGCCTGCCCTGTTCGTCATCTTCCAGTCGCTTCAGGAGAAGTTCCGCCCGATGAAGTTCGAAGACGAGATGAACGAAGAGGTTGCCGCCGAGCTCTCGCAGTATGCCCATGGCGTCGTGCCCGCAGAATATAAAGTGGAAGAATAATAATCAGCAATGAGTAATTAGAAATCAGTAATTATGATTACCCGAAACAAAATAAACATCCTTATATTGGGTCTTGCAGTGGTGACACTCACTGGCTGCAAGAGCCTTTACGGCAAGTACCATCGTCCCGAGGTGAACGCCCAGGGCCTTGTGCGCGACCCCATCTCGCTCACCGATACGCTGGCTGTCAGCGACACGACCTCCTTTGGCAATATGCCTTGGCGCGAGGTGTTCACCGACCCTCAGCTGCAGACGCTCATCCAGCAGGCACTCGACAACAACCCCGACCTGCTCAATGCTGCACTGAACGTGAAGATGGTCGAGACGCAGCTTACCGTGGCCAAGCTTGCCTTCATTCCCCAGTTCACCTTCACCCCCTCGGGCACCATCGCCTCGTGGGACGGCAACAAGCCTTCGAAGACCTATCAGCTGCCCATTGCAGCCTCGTGGAATGTCGACCTCTTCGGCCGCATCCTCTCGCAGAAACGCTCTGCACAGATGCAGCTTCTCGCAACCCGCGACTATCAGACCGTCGTGAAGACCAACATCATCTCAGCCGTAGCCAACATGTACTACACGCTGATGATGATTGACGCTCAGCTCGAGGTCATCACCGGCATGGAAGAGCTCACCGAGCGCACGTGGAACCTGATGAAGGAGTTCAAGGGTAGCCGTCAGGGCTATACCGACGCCGCCGTCACCAGTGCCGAGGCCAACCACATTGCCGTGAAGGCCCAGAAGGTTGACCTGCTGCGCCAGATGCGCGAGGTAGAGAACTCTCTCTCGCTCGTGCTCGGCCAGCCTGCCCAGACCGTTGAGCGCGGACGGCTGGAGAACCAGTCGCTGCCCACCAACCTCTCGACAGGCATCTCGCTGCAGCTGCTCAACAATCGTGCCGACGTCCATGCCGCCGAGATGCAGCTCGCACAGTGCTTCTATGGCATCGAGACAGCCCGCAGCCGCTTCTATCCCAGCATCACCATCACGCCCAGCGGAACATTCACCAACTCAGCCGGAGGTATGGTTGTCAACCCTGGCAAGTGGTTGCTTTCTGCCGTTGGCTCCCTCGTGCAGCCCATCTTCATGAACGGACAGATTGTTGCCGGACTCAAGGTGGCCAAGATGCAGTATGAACAAGCCTACAACACATGGCAGCAGACAGTTCTGAAAGCCGGCAGCGAGGTCAGCAACGCCCTCGTGCTCTACAACTCGTCGGCCGAGAAGAGCGCCCTCGAGGCTCAGCAGATCAAAGCCCTCGAGTCGAACCTGAATACCACCACCACGCTCTTCAACCAGCGTGGAGGTACCTATCTCGAGATGATTCAGTCGCAGTCGAGCCTGCTCAATGCGCAGATATCTAAGATTACCGACGACTTCAACAAGATGCAAGCCGTCGTGAGCCTCTATCAGGCCCTCGGAGGAGGAGCAAAATAGTTGAGAGTTTAGTGTTGAGAGTTTAGTGTTGAGAGTTTAGTGTTTAGAGTTTAGAGCAGACTGATAGAATAGAAATCAGCGTTCGACATGCTGCAACTGTAATCATCATTTCTCATTACTCATTACTAATTATTAATTATGGCAAGCGAAATTAGTCCCAAAGCCGAAATATCGCCCAAGGCGCAAATCGGCAACAACTGTAAGATATTTCCCTTCGTATATATCGAAGACGATGTCGTCATTGGCGACAACTGCATCATCTTCCCCTTCGTGAGCATCCTCAACGGCACACGCATGGGCCGAGGCAACAAGGTCCACCAGGGCTCCGTTATCGCCGCCCTGCCGCAGGACTTCAACTTCCGAGGCGAGAAGAGTGAGTGCATCATCGGTGACAACAACGTCATCCGCGAGAACGTCGTCATCAACCGTGCCACACATGCCGGCGCACAGACCGTCATCGGCAACGGCAACTTCCTCATGGAGGGAGCCCATATCAGCCACGACACCAAGGTCGGCGACAACTGCGTCTTCGGCTACGGCACGAAGATTGCCGGCGACTGCGAGATAGGCAACGGCGTCATCTTCTCCTCGTCAGTCATAGCCAACGCCAAGACGCGCGTCGGCGAAGGCTCCATGGTGCAGGCTGGAACAACCTTCTCGAAGGACGTCCCCCCATACATCGTCGTAGGAGGAGCACCCGTCGGATACCACGGACCCAACAGCACCATGATGACGGCCTACGGCATCGGCGAGAAAGTGCAGAAGCACATCGCCAACGCCTACCGACTGGTGTTCAACGGTCAGAACAGCGTCTTCGACGCCATCCTGCAGATTAAGGACCAGGTGCCCGACAGTCCGGAGATTCAGAACATCACCCGGTTCCTCGAAGAGACCACCCTCGGTGTCATCGGCAAGATTTAGCATCGCAACGCAAAACCCCTGACGAAAATCGTTTCTGCCCCGCTTTACACAAGCCGGAGCAGAAACGATTTTTTCTTTTTAACCCTCAAACCAATGCCCCCATCTCGTAATCAGTCTTGAGCATTGTGAATTATTTTGACAAAAAACCGTGAAAACTGCTCAGAGAATAGGCCTTTTTTGAATTTATTTTTCTTCGGTTGCAAATAACGCAGTTTTGAGCCCTTTTCTGCAACCAGTTGACAATGAGACGGATAGCGTTTTTGACTTTGATAACCACCGACAAACCGACCAACGGAGCCGACTTTTCGGACAGCGAAAAGTCGGCTTTCGTTCAGACTTTTGGTACAAAAGTCATGACGATTCGTAAGAAATCGTCATGCGATTTCTAAGAAATCATCGGGCGAATCGGTACAAAAGTCCTGACGATTTGTACCAAAAGTTTGTGTGCCGAGTAAGAAGCCCCCCCGAAAATACTAAAATAGCGGTTTCCTTTTTTCTAGAACACCAGAAAAAACAGACAGAAATTTTCGGTAAAAAATAATTACAAAGCGGCAATGGTTAGGAACCCCTAGGCAGCCCTAGATAGTCCTAGGAAGTCTTAGGAAAAACCTAGGCAGCCCTAGGCAATCCTAGATAGTCCTAGAAAAAACCTAGTAATTTCTATCCCCTCTCTCTATTCTCTCCTCTAATTCCTTTATCCTTGCCTTGAGGCGTCTGTTCTCTTCCTCAAGGGCCTTCATGCGCGCGTCCTGCTCTTGGCGGTAGCCGGTTCTGGCGGCGTGCATACGCTCCTTGATGCCTCCTTCGGTCACAAACTGATGTTCCAGCTTCTCTATATATGCACACATCAGCTTGTCGGTCTGGTGGCAGAGGGTGAGCAGGAGGTTTGCCAGCTCCTCATCGTCCATCTTTGCGACGTAGGGGGCGTAGTCGCTGTAGTCGTTATGTGAATGACAAAACTCCCTGAGTCGTTGCTGGCGCGGGTTATCTGCCTGCCACATGGAGAGGTGGTGGGTGTTGAGGTAGTCTTGATAGTCGGATCGCAGCTCCTGCAGGCTGCCACGGGCTATGTTCATCAGCTTGATTTCCATCTCGGAGCTCGTCTGGCCGTCTTCGCTGCCCTCCACAATGTTCTGCTTGCCAGAGCGGGCAGCCTGCACCATCTGGTCGACGGTACGGTCGCCGTGGGAAGGGAGAAAGCGACGGCAGAATTCCACCGTGAGCTGGTAGATGGCATCGCTCTTCCTGTAGAAGTATAGCTCTTTCCATACCACCGGCTTCTTCAAAACCTTTCCTTTGGTATTATATTCCATTGCAGATATTTTTTTAAATTAATTCTTTTTTTATATAGGATTTCTTAGGACTGCCTAGGTTATCCTAGGAAATCCTAGGCTATCCTAGTTATTCCTAGGTTGTTCTGGGAATCAATAGCTTGCCGAGCATGGGATGCCTGCGGCGATGACGCGGTCGCGGATGGCGTCGAGCTCAGCATGGGTGGCCTTCTGGAGGGTGGCGTCAGGTGTCTCGCGGTCGACGGTATAGACCATCACCTGCTGGGGCTGGATGGCTTTCACGGCCTCAAGCCAGGGCGCGACGTACTGCTCGGTGGTGTTGTCGAGCTGCGGCCCGCGAAGGAACATGGTCTGGATGATGACGTGGCCATGGAATGTCTTGAGCTGGCGGATGATGTCGTTGACGTCGTATCGGCCCGTGGGGCGGTCGACGCGTCGGATAAAGTCGGCATCAACGGTGTCGAGCTTCTGGATGTTGTTGTCAACCAGCATCAGAGCCTCCACGACGTCGGGTCGGTGGAGCTGGGTGGCATTGCTGAGCACAGAGACGCGTGCCTCGGGACAGTAGCTGTCGCGAAGGCGGATGGTGTCGCTGATGATGCCGGCAAAGTCGGGGTGCGTGGTGGGCTCGCCGTTGCCGGCAAAGGTCAGCACGTCGGGCAGCTGGCCGTCGGCCTGCATCTGGCTGAGTCTCGACTCGAGGGCCTGGCACACTTCTTCGCGGGTAGGCCTCGGAGAGTGAGGGCGGAAGTCTTTGTTGAAACCACACTCGCAATAGATGCAGTCGAAGGTGCACACCTTGCCGTCGGCTGGCATGAGGTTGATGCCGAGCGAGATGCCCAGTCGGCGACTGTGAACAGGCCCGAAGACGGGCGACGAATAGAGAACAGTGCTCATAGATGCTATCATGTATTTGTTTTCTGTCGCAAAGTTAAGAAAAAACGAGGGAAAAGCCAAATATATTTGAGCTTTTCCGAGTGCCAAATAAGTTCGGCGGAGTCAAAGTTACGAAAAGTCGAGCGCAGGACAAAGAAAATCTTTTCTTTTTTGCGCTCGACTTTTCGTAACTTTTTTTAGATGATGCACGTCGTGAGCATCCTCCGCAGGAGCTTTGTGGCGATGAAAGAAAGCGGTATTAAATATTGTTAATCTCGCGGTAGGGCTGCAAATTATTTGTACCTTTGCAGGGAATTTGCGTTAATACGCACTTTTCGGAATGGGAATTAGTTTTTTTTGACGACAATGAAAAGAAAGCCAAATAAGAAAAAAGGCTCGCTGCGGCTGCAGACGGTGACGCTCTGCATCAGCACGGCCATGGTCTTGGTGCTGCTGGGTCTGGTAGTGCTCTCGGTGCTCTCGGCCCACAATCTTTCCACCTTCTTCCGCGAGCATCTGGTAGTCACGGTGATGCTCGACGACGACATGAACGAGGCCGAGGCCGCACAGTTCTGCAAACGTCTTGAGGCGCTTCCATCGGTCAAAGAGCTGACCTACGTGAGCAAGGAGCAGGCCCTGAAGGAGGGCACGGCCGCCTTGGGCACCGACCCCACCGAGTTTACCGACGGCGTCAACCCCTTCCCATCGCTCGTGGAGCTGACGATGAAGGCCGATTATGCCAACAATGATTCGCTGCCGCGGGTGGCCAAACAGCTGAAGAACTACCCGAAAGTCAGCGAGGTGCGCTATCAGCAGGACCTCATAGACAAGGTGAACCACAACCTTGCCAAGGTCAGCCTGGTGCTGCTTGTGCTGGCCGGTTTGCTCACATTCGTCTCGTTTGCACTCATCAACAACACGGTGCGCCTGGGCATCTATGCCCGCCGGTTCAACATCCATACGATGAAGCTCGTGGGGGCCTCGTGGTCGTTTATCCGCAGGCCGTTCCTGCGTCAGGCCGTCATGATAGGCATCATAGCCTCGCTGCTGGCCTGCCTGGTGCTGGGCACCTTCGTCTACGTGTGGAGCCTGCGACAGCCTGAGGTGACAACGGTCATCACCTGGCCGGTGCTTGCCATCACGGCAGGAGTGGTTCTGCTCTTCGGCATCGCCATCACAACGGTATGTTCGGGCATCTCGGTGAACAAGTTTCTCAAGATGAAGGCAGGAGAACTGTATAAGATATAAGAAATAAGTATACATAATATATATATGAAAAAAAACAAGAACGTGCGTGATTTCGCATTCGACAAGATGAATTTCATCTTTCTGGCAGTGGGCATGCTGCTGGTCATCCTCGGTTTTGTGTTGATGAGCGGCGGCAGTTCGTCGCAGGAAGCCTTCAATCCCGATATCTTCAGTGTACGAAGAATCAAGGTGGCACCCGTCGTATGCTTCATCGGCTTTGTGTCGATGATTTATGCCATCATGCGCAAACCTAAAGACACCAACACGGAATCATGACCATCCTCCAGACTATTATTTTGGCCATCGTAGAAGGCCTGACGGAGTTTCTGCCTGTTTCGTCGACAGGCCATATGATTATCACCCAGAGCCTGCTTGGCATAGAGAGCACGCCCTTTGTGAAAGCTTTCACCATCATCATTCAGTTTGGCGCCATCCTCTCGGTGGTGTGCCTCTATTGGAACCGTTTCTTCCGGCTCGACCATACGCCGGCTCCCGAGGGGAGTACGGCCTGGCAGCGTTTCATCCATAAGTGGGACTTCTATTGGAAACTCCTCGTGGCCTTCATCCCAGCCGTCGTCATCGGTTTCGTGGGCAAGGCGTCGGGACTCATCGACCGCTTCCTGGAGAGTGTCGAGGTGGTGGCGGTGATGCTCGTCGTGGGTGGCATCTTTATGCTCTTCTGCGACAGGATCTTCAACAAGGGCAGCGAGGAAAACAAGATTACAGAGCGCCGCGCGTTCCGCATCGGCCTGTTCCAGTGCATTGCCATGATACCCGGTGTGTCGCGCTCGATGGCAACTATCGTGGGCGGTATGGCCCAGAAGCTCACCCGCCGCGCTGCCGCTGAATTCTCCTTCTTCCTGGCCGTGCCTACCATGGCTGCAGCAACGGCGCTCGACGTGCTCGAGCTGTTCTTCGGAAGCGAGGCCGACACCAACTGGGCCACCACCGACAACCTGCTGATGCTTGCTCTGGGCTGTGTCGTAGCCTTTGTCGTGGCACTGCTGGCCATGCGATGGTTTGTGAACTTCCTCACCAAGTACGGCTTCAAGGCCTTTGGCGTCTATCGCATCATCGTTGGCGGACTCATCCTCTTCTTGCTGATGACGGGCCACTCACTTGTTATGGTTGATTAGTCACTTCGAAAAGAGATATGGACTTCCTTGAAGGAGAGGTTATCGGCATCGACAAGCCCTACCGCATGTCAAGTTTCGGTGCATTGGCCCACGTGCGGCACGTGCTGTCGAAACGTCTTGGCGTGAAGCGTGTGAAGATGGGACATGCCGGAACGCTCGACCCGCTGGCAACAGGCGTGCTCATCCTCTGTACGGGCAAAATGACCAAGCGCATTGAGGCATTGCAGCTGCATACGAAGGAATACACTGCCACCCTGCAGCTCGGTGCGACGACTCCGAGCTTCGACATGGAGCATGAGGTCGATGCAACCTATCCTACGGAGCATATCACCCGCGAGCTGATTGAAGAAGTGCTCCGCCGGTTTGTGGGCGACATCCAGCAGGTGCCGCCAGCCTATAGCGCATGCATGGTCAACGGCAAGCGCGCCTACGAACTCATGCGAAAGGGTAGGGAGGTGGAGCTTGCGGCAAAGAGCATCCATATCGACGAGATTGCGGTGACCGACTTCAATGCCGGCAGCATGCAGCTGTCCATCCGCGTGGTCTGCGGCAAGGGAACCTACATCCGTTCGCTGGCCCGCGACATCGGCGAGGCACTCGGCTCGGGAGCCTATCTGACGGCCTTGCGGCGAACCTGCGTAGGCGACGTCAAGGTGGAAGACTGCGTAGACTTCGACCATTTAGATGCCTGGCTCGACAGCCACGTAAACATGTAGAATAAAGTCATAGATATATGAAATTGTCACAATTTAAGTTCAAGCTTCCCGAGGATCAGGTTGCCTTGTATCCGCACCATGTGGTGCATGAGTTTGAGAACGAGCAGGGAGAGAAAGAAGTCTTCCGCATGACTCGCCGTGACGAGAGCCGTCTGATAGTCATCCACAAGAAGTCGCAGACTATCGACATGCTCCGCCGCGACGACAAGGGCAACCCCATAGAGGGAGACTATCTGCAGTTCCGCGATGTGCTGTCGTATTTCGACGAGGGAGACGCCTTCATTTTCAACGATACGAAGGTGTTCCCAGCACGCCTCTACGGTACGAAGGAGAAGACGGATGCCAAGATTGAAGTCTTTCTGCTGCGTGAGCTCAACGAGGAGATGCGCCTGTGGGATGTGCTTGTCGAGCCGGCCAGAAAGATTCGCATCGGCAACAAGCTCTTCTTTGACGACACGTCGACGATGGTGGCTGAGGTCATCGACAACACAACCAGCCGCGGCCGCACCCTGCGCTTCCTCTACGACTGTCCGCACGACGAGTTCAAGCGCGAGCTCTATGCCCTCGGTGAGGCTCCGCTGCCCAGATACGTCATCGACCGTCGTGAGCAGCACGTGGCAACCGCCCAGGATATGGAAGACTTCCAGAGTGTCTTTGCTGCCAACGAAGGGGCCGTCACAGCTCCTGCTACCTCGCTGCACTTCTCGCGCGAGATGATGAAGCGCGTCGAAATCAAAGGCATCGAGATGGCCTTCATCACCCTGCACTGCGGACTGGGTGGCTTCCATGAGATTGAGGTGGAAGACCTGACCAAGCACAAGATGGACTCTGAGCAGATGATTATCGGCACCGAGGCTTGCCGCATCGTGAATACGGCCAAGCAGAAGGGCCATCGTGTCTGTGCCATCGGAACCAGCGTCGTCAAGGCTACCGAGAGCGCCGTGGGCACCGACGGTATGCTGAAGGAGTTCGACGGATGGACCAATAAGTTCATCTTCCCGCCCTATGACTTCGGCCTGGCCGACTCGATGCTGGTCAACCTCTACCATCCTTATTCCACTATGCTCATGCAGACGGCAGCCTTCGGCGGCTACGACCTCGTCATGGAGGCCTACAACATGGCTGTGAAGAACGGATATATGTTTGGCTGCTTCGGCGACTCCCTGCTGATACTCAACGACTAAGCCATGGCTACGGTCTACCTGAGCCTTGGCTCGAACCTTGGCAACCGCTATCGCAACCTGCGGGCTGCCATCAAGAAGATAAACGAGCTGGTTGGCGTTGTAGAACGCCAGTCAGCTTTTCTTGAAACCGAGCCTTGGGGCTATGCGTCGCGTCGGCGCTATCTGAACGCCTGCATCCGGGTAAAGACCAGTCTCACGCCTCGCCGGCTGTTAGAGGTAACCCAGCAGATAGAGCGCGACCTCGGTCGTACGGCCAAGACGACCCGCACTGCCAACGGCACTCCAAATTATGCCGACAGAACGATAGACATCGACATCCTGCTCTATGACCAACTTCGTGTCGATGAGCCTGACCTGAAGATTCCCCATCCGCTGATGCACGAGCGGCAGTTCGTCATGCAGCCGCTGAAAGAGATTATGGAAGAGTAAGTTTTTTGAAGACTTACTCTTTTTTTTCTGCTTGATTATTAGGCAGTTTCGTTTTTTATTCCTATATTTGCACCCATGAAAGTGCCATGCAGATGGCGTGCGTTGCTCTTCATTGCTGCCGTGATGCTGTCAGGCTGCGTTGAGCAAGCCTCCGACCGGAGCATCCTTCCGGCCGACGTGCGACTGCGGGCCGGCGATGTAGTCTTTCGTAGGGGCGGGAGTGTGTTGAGCCGCAGCGTAGTGGCCCTTGACGCCAAAGGCAAGTACTCTCATGTGGGCATTGTAGTTGACTCGGCAGGCCAGGCGATGATCGTTCATGCTGTTCCTCAGGAGCCTGACTTCGAGGGCGACCCCGACCGGGTGAAGATGGACCCTCCCGAGCGTTTCTTCTCCATCCGCAATGCCGTGGTGGGCGAGGTGTGCCGCATGCAGGACAGCCTTGCTGCCGAGGCGGCGGCCCGGGAGGCGTGGCGACTCTACAGGAAGCGCCTGCTCTTTGACCATAACTACGACGGCGAGGACTCCACCCGGATGTATTGCACCGAACTGGTGGCCTCTGCCTACGAACGTGCCGGCGTGGGGCTGCTCACCGGTAGTCCGCGCCATATCGACCTGCCCGGGCTGAGGGTGGAGTGCTATTTCCCCTCCGACATCTATGAGAGCGGCCTGCTGGAATCCGTCAGGAAGTTCAGTAAATAGGCTCCGAGGATAGTCACTCTCATATCGTCCGGGAAACTCTCTGATTTTTTTACTTCCCTTTATTATTAACTCTTTTTTTAAAAAAACAACCGACATGAAAAAGATTCTAACGTTAGTTGCTGTGCTCGCCGCCATCGTCGTGCTGGGCAGTTGCGGCAGTGCCGTCAGCAAGAGTGAAACCCAGAAAGTGGCCGAGAAAGCCGTGAAATGCCTTCAGGACAAGGACTATAAGGGCTATGTGGACATGCTTTATGCCGATGAGGACGACCTTGCCAACCCCGAGAAGCTGGCTCAGGAGCGCGAACAGCTGACCCAGCTGCTCACAGAGAAGGCTGATGCCGCTGCTAAGAAGAACCAGACCGACAACCTGGTGGCCGACTATAGCTTCGTATCAGAGGAGGTGAACGATGCCGAGGCTGTTGTGCGTATGGCCATCACCGACGGTGCCAGTAAGGTTGACACCACCGACGTGAAGCTGCGCAAGGATGTGAATGGCGACTGGAAGGTTGTCATGAGCAAGTAGCTCCATCTAATGCCGACATCCCTGCCAGAATTGCTCTTTCGTTGTAGAAGGGGCATCGTGGCAGGGATGTTCTTTTAGAGAACAAGGGAAAACCATTTTGTGGCAGATAATCCTGCCAAGAGGTTTTACCAATAAAAAAAACGGGCAGGCCGAAGGTGGCTTGTCCGTCTTTGTTGACTGTGCTGTCGGGCAGTCTCTTACTTACGCAGGCCGAGTGCCTTGATGATGGCACGATAGCGGTTGATGTCGCGGTCGTAGAGGTACTTCAGCAGGGCACGACGCTTACCGACGAGGATAGTCAGCGAACGGGCGGTGACGTGGTCCTTGTGGTTCTGCTTGAGGTGCTCGGTGAGGTGCTTGATACGATAGGTGAACAGAGCGATCTGGCTTTCAGCCGAACCGGTGTTGGCAGCACCGCCACCATACTGCTCGAAGATTTCTGCCTTCTTGGCTTTCTCTAAATACATAGTGCTTTGAATGATTAAAAAGTTTTTGCCATTACATCGCGTCTAACGGTGTCGTCGCCTTAATCGGAGCGGCAGGCCCGTCGGCGGATGCATCGGAGTTTCCGAATTAGCGGCTGCAAAGGTACGAAGAAAAAATGAAAGAATGAAAAAATGCTGTAAGAATTTGATAAAAAAGATGAAAAAAGGCGTCATTAGGGCCTGTTTTCGTCAAAAAAAATTGTTTTCTGTCATAAAAACGCCCTTTGCCTGCTATTTTCTTCATTCTTCATCCCTCGTTCTTCAATTTTTCTTCGTACCTTTGCAGCCGCTAAATAATAGTATAGTATGCAGGATATCAGGAACATTGCGATTATTGCACATGTAGACCACGGCAAGACTACGCTTGTGGACAAGATGATGCTTGCCGGAAAGCTGTTCCGCGAGGGGCAGGATGACTCCGGCCAGGTGCTCGACGCCAACGACCTCGAGCGCGAGCGCGGCATCACCATTCTATCGAAAAACGTTTCCATCAACTGGAAAGGTACCAAAATCAATATCATCGACACTCCGGGACACGCCGACTTTGGCGGCGAGGTGGAGCGAGTCCTCAACATGGCCGACGGCTGTCTGCTGCTCGTCGATGCCTTCGAAGGCCCTATGCCCCAGACTCGTTTCGTGCTGCAGAAAGCCTTGCAGATAGGCTTGAAACCCATCGTCGTGGTGAACAAGGTCGACAAGCCCAATTGTCGCCCCGAGGAGGTCTACGAGATGGTGTTCGACCTGATGTTCTCCCTCAACGCTACGGAAGACCAGCTGGACTTCCCCGTGGTCTACGGCTCGGCTAAGCAGGGCTGGATGGGCGAGGACTACAGCAAGCCCACCGACAACATCGAGTACCTGTTGGACAAGATTGTTGAGGTCATCCCCGCCCCGAAGCAGCTGGAGGGCACGCCTCAGATGCTCATCACCTCGCTCGACTATAGCAACTACCTCGGCCGCATTGCCGTGGGCCGCGTCCATCGGGGGGCACTGGAGAACGGCATGCAGATTACCATCGCCCACCGCGACGGCTCCATGGAGCGCACCCGTATCAAGGAGCTCCACACCTTCGAGGGTATGGGCCATCAGAAGACCGACCGTGTAGGCTCCGGAGATATCTGTGCCGTCATTGGCCTCGAACGCTTCGAGATTGGCGACACCATCTGCGACTTTGAGTCTCCCGAGGCCCTGCCGCCCATCGCCATCGACGAGCCTACCATGTCGATGCTCTTCACCATCAACGACTCGCCTTTCTTCGGCAAGGAGGGAAAATACTGCACCTCGCGCCACATCAACGACCGCCTGCAGAAGGAACTCGAGAAGAACCTCGCCCTGCGCGTGAAACCTTTCGAGGATGCCACCGACAAGTGGGTCGTGTCGGGTCGTGGCGTGCTCCATCTCTCTGTTCTCATCGAGACCATGCGTCGCGAGGGCTACGAGCTGCAGGTGGGACAGCCCCAGGTCATCTATAAGGACATCGACGGCCAGCGTTGCGAGCCCGTAGAAGAGCTCACCATCAACGTGCCCGAGGAGTTCTCCTCGAAGATGATCGACATGGTTACGCGCCGCAAGGGTGAGATGACGTCGATGGAGAGCCAGGGCGAACGTGTGAACATCGAGTTCGATATCCCCTCGCGCGGCATCATCGGCCTGCGCACCAACGTGCTCACCGCCTCACAGGGCGAAGCCATCATGGCCCACCGATACAAGGAATACCAGCCCTACAAGGGCGACATTGAGCGCCGAGTCAACGGCTCGATGATTGCCTTGGAGACGGGAACAGCCTATGCCTACGCCATCGACAAGCTGCAGGACCGCGGAAAGTTCTTCATCGACCCAGGCGAAGACGTCTACCTCGGACAGGTCGTCGGCGAGCATGTCCACGACAACGACCTCGTCATCAACGTCTGCAAGGCCAAGCAGCTCACCAACGTCCGCGCGTCGGGCACCGACGAAAAGGCCCGCATCGTGCCGAAGGTGCAGATGTCGCTCGAAGAGTGCCTCGAATACATTAAGGCCGACGAATACGTCGAGGTAACCCCGAAGTCCATCCGCATGCGCAAGGTCATCCTCGACCACGACCAGCGCAAGAAGGCAAATAAATAAATGCATTAGTGAATGTAGCGTGTAGATTTTTGTTTTTTGAATGAGAGCCTTGGCAGCTGTGAATAGAGGTCCCCTCATCGGCGCCGCAGGAAAATCCGTTCGTCAAAAATCAAAAAATCTACACGCTATATTCTTTTTTTCTTCTTCCATTCTTTTCTTTTTCCATTCTTTCTTCGTACCTTTGTCAAGAAATAAATAATCATGAAAACAATGAATCGAAAACTTATTACGTTGGCCATACTTTTTGTGATGGCATGCCTGGGCCTGCAGGCTCAGGAGATTGATGAGAAAGCAGTCTATGAGTTACAGACCCTCGGCGGCTTGGCACTCGACAACCAAGGCTCCATCGAAAATGAAGCCACGATGTTCGTCTCTCAGCGCAAGGCCGGCACGGCCTCGCAGGTGTGGCAACTGCAGCACATCCAGGGCGACACCTACCGCCTGATGAACTGCTCGTCGTTCCTGATGCTCGACAACGGTGACGGCAACCGCGTGCAGCCCGCCATCCAGTGGACCCTCGACCCGCAGAACAAGAACCAGCACTGGACCCTCCGCAAGCAGGGCGAAGGCTACACTCTCATCTGTGAGGCCTCGCAGATGGCACTGGGCCTTCAGGATGCAGCCCAGCCCGGCATGCCCGTCTGTCAGGTGAAAGCCGACAGCAAGCCCGAGCTTATCACATGGAAACTCGTCAAGTCCAGTCTGAAGATGGAGACCGTCGTCGCCCGCAAATACAGCGACAACGACTGGGAGAATCCCCAGACCTTTGCCGTCAACGTGCTGGAAGGCCACCCCACCTATATTCCCTTTGCCTCCTCAGACGAGATGAAGCACGACCCTGCCTTCGACCAGCCTTGGCAGCGCACGAAGTCGTCGCGCTACATGCTGCTCAACGGCAAGTGGAAGTTCTCGTGGGTGCCCAAGCCCGACGAACGTCCTATCAACTTCTATAAGCCCACGTTCGACGTGTCAGACTGGGACGATATCGACGTGCCCTCCAACTGGGAGATGCAAGGCTACGGCACACCCATCTATACCAACGTCACCTATCCCTATCTGAACAATCCCCCCTTCATCCAGCCCCAGCAGGGCTATACGGCCATGAAGGAACCCAACCCCGTGGGCTCCTACCGCCGCGACTTCACACTGCCGCAAGACTGGCAGGACAAGACCATCCACCTGCACTTCGACGGCGTCTACTCTGCCTAC
Source organism: uncultured Prevotellaceae bacterium (assembly GCA_946188345.1). GTDB lineage: Bacteria > Bacteroidota > Bacteroidia > Bacteroidales > Bacteroidaceae > Prevotella. The sequence goes on from CAMHUI010000021.1 coordinate 34,834, forward strand.
TATGTCTGGGTGAACGGAAAGAAGGTGGGCTATAGCCAGGGTTCCAACAACGATGCCGAGTTCGACATCACACCCTTTGTCAAGAGGGGAAAGAACACCCTTGCCGTTGAGGTCTACCGCTGGTCCGACGGCAGCTATCTGGAGGACCAGGACATGTTCCGCCTCTCTGGCATCCATCGCGACGTTTATCTCGTGGCCATGCCGAAGATGCACATCACCAGTGTTCTCGTCAAGGACACCTTCCGCTCGCTCACCGACGTGCGTTGCGCCATCAATGTCAGCATGCTCAACGAGAGCGGACGCGCCCAGGACGGCTGGACCTGCAAGACCACCATCCTCGACCAGGAAGGCCGCGAGGTGGCCTCGCAGACCAACACCCTCGGCAGCATCAAGCCCAAGCGCAACCGCTGGTCGGGAGGTGCCATGTTCGGGCCAGAGTTCAATGTCAGCAATCCCAAGCTCTGGAGTGCCGAGAAGCCCTACCTCTACACCATCGTCACCGAGATTTTCGACGGGCAGGGACGCCCACAGGAGTGCACCTTCCAGAAGCACGGCTTCCGCAAGGTGGAGACTATTAATAATAAGGTGTACGTGAACGGCCAGCTGACCTACTTCAAGGGTGTCGACCGCCACGACACCCATCCCCTCTTCGGCAAGGCCATCCCCGTGGAGTCGATGATTGAGGACATCCTCCTCATGAAGAACCACAACATCAACACCGTGCGCACCTCCCACTATCCCAACGACCCGAAGATGTATGCCCTCTACGACTACTACGGCCTCTACGTCATGGACGAGGCCGACCAGGAGTGTCACGGCAACCATTCCCTCTCCAATAATCCTGCCTGGACGAAGGCCTACGTAGACCGTGTCAGACGCATGATCAATCGCGACTACAACCATCCCTCGGTCATCTTCTGGTCGATGGGCAACGAGTCGGGAGGTGGCATCAACATCCAGGCCGAAGCCGACTACGCCCATCAGTTCGGTGGCGGCAGGCTCATCCACTACGAGGGACAGAACGAGGTGGCCGACATGGACTCGCGCATGTATCCATCCATCGATGCCATGATGGAGCTCGACCGCAACGGCGCCAACAAACCCTTCTTCCTCTGCGAGTATGCCCACGCCATGGGCAATGCCATCGGCAACCTGCGCGAATACTGGGACTACATCGAGAACCACTCCGAGCGCATGATTGGCGCCTGCATCTGGGACTGGGTAGACCAAGGCCTCTATAAGATGCGCCGCACGGCCGACGGAAAGGTTGAGCAGGTAGGCCAGGGCATCTACTTCGGAGGCTCCTTCGGCGACCATCCCAACGACAACGACTTCTGCTGCAACGGCGTCATCACCGCCGACCGCCGCATCACCCCGAAACTCCAGCAGGTGAAGCAAATCTATCAGTACGTCAAGCTGCGTCAGCTGCCTGCGTCGGATGCTGGACAGCTGCAGGTGGAGCTCGAGAACCGCTATACGGCCTACAACCTCAACGAGTTTGAACTCTGTTACACCCAGCTCTGCGGTGGCGAAGGCGTCAACAGCGGCCACATGGCCCTGCCTTCCGTCGAGCCGTGGCAGAAGACCACCGTCACCATCCCTGTGAAGAACGCCGAAGCCGGCGAAACCTTTGTCAACGTCTGGCTCATCCTGAAGAAAGAAGAGCGGTGGGGCAAGGTCGGCCATATCGTGGCAGGCGAGCAGTTCTGCGTCAATGCCGAGCCGGCGTTGACGCCGGATGCATCGACAGCCGGCGAAACAACCCCGACAGCCGCTTCTGCGCTGCGCATCTACGACGAGTCGGGAGCCATCATCAATGTTGAGACAACCAGCATGAAGGCCTCCTTCAACCGCCAGTCGGGCGTGCTGACCTCGCTGCAGTATGGCGGCCAGGAAATGCTGCACATGCAGCAGGGACCCGTCTTCAACTGGTACCGCTCCATCAGCAACGACATCCAGCAGTGGCAGAACCTGCCCAGCGACTTGCAAGCTTGGAAACCCAGCGAGGACCGCTGCCTGTCGTTCAACTATGCTACTCAGGACGATGGCACCATCGTCGTCACCGCCACCCGTGAGGCCTCGGTGCAGGGTAGCGTCATTCCCTATACCATGGACTATCGCTTTACCACCGACGGCCTGCTGAATGTCGAGGCCACCTTCGACACGCCCGAGGGCTACAGCCTGCCGCGTGTGGGCCTGCAGATGTTCCTCTCGCCCACGCTCGAGCGTGTAGAGTGGTATGGCCGTGGCCCGATGGAGAACTATCCCGACCGCAAGGACTGCGCCTTCGTGGGCAAGTATAAGACCACCGTCACCAACATGCGCGAATACTACGTCCGCTCCCAGTCGATGGGCGAGCGCTGCGACACCCGCTGGCTCCAGCTCACCGACGAACAGGGCAAGGGACTGCGCATCGCTGCCACGTCAGCCCCCTTCTCCTTCTCGGCTCTCCACTACACCGACCGCGACCTCTGGCAGGTGAAGTACGGCCACGACATCGACAAGGTGCGCCGTGCCGAGACCGTACTCAGCCTTGATGCCGCTATGCGGGGCATCGGCAACGGCTCATGCGGCCCGGGCGCACTCGAAACCTATCAGCTCAAGGGCGGACAATATCGCCTCCAGTTCACGCTCAGCCCCGTGGGAAGGTAAAACGCAGACCCATTATAGAAAAACTCCGCCTTTGCAAAGAGCAGACTGCAAAGGCGGAGTTTCTTTTATGCAATAGCTGTTCTGCGGGCGTGGTTATGCGCCCTTCTCCCGACGGTTGTCGGAGTCGATGACAAGCCGACGGGCATCCTCGTCGTACCTGACGGCATGGGCGAACGAGATGCTCTGCCCGTCGCTGACGGCTGAGACGTCGATGCCTCGGCGGCGAAACTCGTCAATGAGCGCACGGTCGTGATACGCACGCATGCCCACCCAGCCGTGGTGGCGGGTCTGGCCGTTGAAAATATCTACTAATTCAGAAGTCTGTTTGCCCGAAAACTGCTGGGCAAACGTCGTGTAATGATTGTCGGAAATGGAATTTTGCATAACTTTAATTTTTTGAAGTGAATAATGTTACTTGACTTTCGTCGAGTTTAATCCTCGTCTCAGCAATAATCAAACGAGTTTGATACTGCATTCGACTCGTCAAAACTTCCACATCGTACCTTGACCACCGTGGCTCAATGCTTTTGCTCGGTTGGTGAGTTCATTCCCTTGAGAATGACTGCTCTTGATGTTTCGGGTGCAAAGGTACGATTTTTTTCCCATTTCCCACCATCACCTCCAACATTTTTTATTGCTGTCCGGTAAAATTTTCTTTTATATTTGATATTCCCTGTATATAT
>CAMHUI010000022.1 GCA_946188345.1 uncultured Prevotellaceae bacterium
TCGCGAGACACTAGATCCTAAGTCTAGCGCGTCTACCAATTCCGCCACAGGCGCTCGTCTTTGTCTATGTGATGCGCTTTCGTGGATGCAAAGGTACAATGAATTTGTGAACTGTGCAAATTTATTGGGAACTTTTTTTCTTCTTCCACCACATTTTTAGCCTTTTGACGCCTTCGACGCCGAGAATGGTCAGTCCGCCATATTGGAAAGTCTTTGCCATTCCAAAGAGGACGAACCACAAGACACCCTTCATTTCGGTACTGATGGGGAGGGCCATCTGGGCAAAAGAAAGGATGTAGCAGGGCACGCACAGGGCCAGTACGATGACTCCCGTCCGGAAGGACAGGCCTTGCAGCCAGGTCTTGATGGTGAGGAGGAGTTTCTTCATTGGGCCGTGAGCGTGGTTAGAACTGCTTTCTGGCAGTCTCGATGAGGGTGTCGATGCCTTGTCTGGAGTCGCCTTCAGAGAGGCTGACGCTGATGTCCGGGTCGATGCCAAACTCGGTGCTCTGGCGGTTGCGGTCGAACATCGGGCAGGCTGAGAACCGAATGGCCCAGCCGCATGGCAGCTCTGAGGAGAAGGGCATGCCGGCACCTCCGCCGGTGTGGTCGCCGATGATGGTAGCCTGTGGGAAGCATTTCATATACTTCACAAACTCGTTGGCAGCCGAGAAGACGCTGCGGTTGGTCAGCACGCAGACGGGCTTCTGCCAGCGGATGCCCTTGGAGGGCTTGATGACTTGTTCCTCCATCTTTGAGAAGTCGTTGTGCCCGCGGCCGGTCTTGTGTTGCATATAGCCCACGAGCGTCTCTTCGTTGGTGAAGCGCGCTGCAAGCTGCTCTGCCGAAGTCAGCTGTCCGCCTCCGTTGTCACGCAGGTCGATGATGAGTCCGCGGCAGGGGGCAAGATAGAGGAATATCTGGTCGAGGTTGCCCTCTCCGAACTCATTGGAGAAGGTGCTGCAGCGCAGGTAGCCGATGTTGTCGTCAAGGACGCGGTAGCGCATGCCGACAGCTATCTGGTAGTCGGAGCCGAGGTACTGGTCGATGAGTTCGGCCGAGAAGTTGGAAGGATAGTCCTCATACCACGACCAGTAGCGTCCCATGTCGAAGGAGGTATAAAGGTTGACATGACCGTCGCGTAGCTCTGAGAGCATGTTGGTGAGAACTTCGAACTGCTGGCGTGAGGTCATCTGGCTGTCAAACTGCCGGGCATAGCGGGTATACACCTCGTTCCAGTCGAGGCCGTATTCATGGTTCTTGTAGTCGAAGAAACAGTAGTGCTCATCGATGATATGCCAGAGGGCTTCGAAGTTTCCCTGCGGGGTGTCGGCATACTCTTCTTCGCTGACGCAGGATATGAGGAATAGTGAAAAGAGAAAGGTAAAGAGTGAAAAGTACACCGCACTGCTCTTCTTGTCGTGTATTGCCATCTTCTTTCTTGTGTTCATAATGATTACCTTTTTACTTTTCAATGACGTATCCAATCACGAGCATGTGGGCATAGTCGTGGAACTTCAGGCTGTTGGCCTCGCGCTGTCGGTAGTCGCCAAGGTAGCCGACGCGGAAGGTGTGTCGGAGGATGGCGAAGTCGACGGTGAGCATGTGTCTGAAGGAGAGGGCATTGAAGGGGGATGCAAGGACGATGTTATGGTCGTAGTTGCCTCGTGTGAAGATTTCGTAGTACGACTGTCCGAACTGCGGCGAGAAGGCTGCTCCGACGAGTGGAAGAGTTGCCTGATAGTTGATGAGGAACTTCGTGTTGAACACGTTGACAGATTTCCCAATGGCAGCCGTTGCGGCTAAGGCAGCATTGGCCTGCAACTGTGCGGGGTTGTTGCCGTTGCGCGTGTTGTAGAGTCCGCCGAAGGTTGCGTAGGCAGTCGGTCCGATGCGGAGGTCATCCAGTATGCCGTTGCCGATGGCTATTCCGCGCAGCCAGTCGTATTGATAGTCCACATGTCCGCCGAGATAGTCGCTGTTGTCGGCCCGGTTGCTGGAACCGTTGAAGTTGACTGTCCAGGCTGATTGATGTGCCCAGTTGTTGCCCACCAGGTGTCGGTTGATGGTGATGAGGCTGACGTTGGCGCCCGAGTAGGTCTCAGGAGAGAGATATGTGTCGAGGACATTCGCCGAGCCGATGCCGAGGAGCGAGGCCTTGGTGGTCGTGGTCTGGGCATGAAGGGGGAGAAGCGTCGACACGGCCGACGCTATCAGCAAAAGATACTTTATTCTTCTATTCATCTTCTGGGAACAGGCTTAACTGGAACGGGATGTCGTCGGCGTTCTGATGGATGGTTGGCGGGGTCTCCGTGTTTGTCGGTGCTTTGGAAGCTTTTGGCGCCTTGGGAACTTCAGAAGTCTTTGGCGCTTCGGTAGTTTCAGGCGTTTCTGGTGCCTCAGTGCTTGCTGTGTCTTCCTGAGCTACGGGTGTCTCGGGGACTTCCTCGGTGCTTTCAGTCTCTGTTGCCTGGCTTTCTGGCTCTTCGGGCTCAGGGAAGCGTAGGGGCTCGAGTTCCTCGATGGAGGCTATCTCCCAGGTGGTAATGCGCTTGCCCTTGGCGGTGACCTTCTTCACTTGGATGAACTCATCGACATCAATCTCCATCTCGGGCCGGTGGGCGTCAAGGCCTCCGAAGCGGACGAGGATGCGGGGATAGACCTGTTCGGTGAGGATGAGGAGCTGGCTCTTCGGGTTGTCGCCGAGCAGGTTCTGCCGTTTCTTCATTGGCTCCATCTGGAAGCGCTTGATATAGGGGTAGTCGTTGTTGTCGGCGTCATAGAGCACTGCCGTCCATATCGTTTCGGGATTGAATTTCTCGATGATGCGGATGTTTTGCTCATAGTGGTTGTTGACGTCGATGTTGGTGAAGTAGAACTCGTTGTTGTCGAGGATGACGAGGATGAGGTCTTCTTCGTTGAATTCTCCGAGGAATCGGCCGTGTTGCTCGTAGTTGATGCGGTTGACGTCGGGGTCGAACCACACTTTGCGACCACCCAGAGTGGAGTGTCCGTGGCTCTTCAGGGAGACACGCTGCACAGGGAGCTTCGTCAGTGTGTTGCCTCTTGAGGTGCGGCCTTTGATGATGACTTCCGAGAAGTCCTTGGTGATGAAGAGGGCTTTCTTCTTCATTGTGACGATGAAGTTGGGGTCGAAGGTGACCTTGATGACTTCGGCCTCACCGTTGGGGTTGGCGGTGAAGTACATCACCTTTGAGCCGGGCTTGCCTTGTGTGAGGTCGTTTTCGCGGTCGCGGGTGATGGTGGGGATGTTGAAGCGCTTGATATAATAAGGTCCGTTCTTGCCGTCGCGGTAGACGACGTTGTAGATGGTGCGCTGGTCGTTCTTCTTGAACACCTGCACATGCAAGACGTTCTTGCCTACGAATACTTTCTCGGCTACTTTGATGACCTTGTATTTTCCGTCCTTGAAGAAGACGATGATGTCGTCGATGTCGGAGCAGTTGCAGACGAACTCGTCTTTCTTCAGGCCTGTTCCGATGAATCCCTCGTTGCGGTTGATGTATAGTTTCTCGTTGGCTTCTACGACCTTTGTGGCGACGATGGTGTCGAAGTTGCGTATCTCGGTGCGTCGCGGATGGTCCTTGCCGTATTTTTCCTTGATGAAGTTGAACCAGTTGATGGTGACGTCGGTCATGTGTGCCAGGTCGTGCTCGATGCCTTTGAGTTCGTCCTTGATGCGGGCGATGAGTTCGTCGGCCTTGTCTTTGTTGAACTTCAGGATGCGCTGCATCTTGATTTCCATGAGTCTCAGGATGTCGTCGCGGGTGACGTCGCGGATGAAGTCAGGCTTGAAGGGTTCCAGCCGCTTGTCTACGTGGGCTATGGCCTTGTCCATGTTCTCGGCCTGCTCGAATCCTTTGTCTTTGTAGATGCGTTCTTCGATGAAGATGCGTTCGAGTGAGGCGAAGAAGAGTTGTTCGAGCAGTTCGCCCTTCCTGATTTCGAGTTCTTTGCGCAGCAGGTCCTTGGTGTGGTCGGCGGAATGGCGCAGCACGTCGCTGACGGTGAGGAAGCAGGGCTTGTCGTCCATGATGACGCAGCAGTTGGGCGAGATGTTGGTCTCGCAGTCGGAGAAGGCGTAGAGTGCGTCGATGGTCTTGTCTGACGACACGCCGGGGGCCAGATGAACCTGTATCTCGACTTCTGCCGAGGTCATGTCGTCGACGCGGCGCACCTTTATCTTTCCTTTCTCCACGGCTTTCAGGATGGACTCCTTCAGGGTGTCGGCGGTCTTGCCGAAGGGTATCTCTCGGATGACGAGGGTTTTTTGGTCGAGTTTCTCAATCTTTGCGCGTACTTTCACGACGCCGCCTCGTTGTCCGTCGTTGTATTTGGCGACGTCGATGGAGCCTCCTGTGGGGAAGTCGGGATAGAGCTGGAACTCCTCGCCGCGCAGGTAGCTGATGGCGGCATCGCAGAGTTCTACGAAGTTGTGGGGCAGGATTTTCGACGAGAGTCCTACGGCGATGCCTTCTGCGCCCTGTGCGAGCAGCAGGGGGAACTTGGCCGGCAGGGTGATGGGTTCCTTGTTGCGGCCGTCGTAGCTGAGCTGCCAGTCGGTGGTCTTGGGGTTGAAGACGACGTCGAGTGCGAACTTCGAGAGTCGGGCCTCGATGTATCGTGGTGCGGCGGCACGGTCGCCCGTGAGGATGTTTCCCCAGTTACCCTGCGTGTCGATGAGCAGCTCTTTCTGTCCCATCTGCACGAGTGCGTCGCCGATGGAGGCGTCGCCGTGGGGGTGGAACTGCATGGTGTGGCCGACGATGTTGGCCACCTTGTTGTAGCGTCCGTCGTCCATGCGCTTCATGGAGTGCAGGATGCGTCGCTGCACGGGTTTGAAGCCGTCTTCGATATGGGGCACGGCTCGTTCGAGGATGACGTAGCTGGCATAGTCGAGGAACCAGTTCTGGTACATGCCCGAGAGGTGGTGCACGGCGGCGGCGTCGAAGCGGTCGACGGGCTTATAGTCGGAGTGTCCCTCAGGAGCATCGGTGTCTTCTACAGGCTCGGCGTATTCGGTGTTGTCGGAGTTCTCTAAAATTTCGTTGTCTTTTATTTCGTCGTCCATTGTTTGTGATTCTATTTAAGGTAGATGATCATTTCTTTACTCGTTCGTATATGGTCGCTCTCAGATTGGGGTCCTTGGTCTCGGAAAAGGTGATCTTTGTTGAGTCATACCAATCTGTGTCGTTTGTTTGAAAGTCGAGCAGATATTGTGCAGAAGTGTCGTCGAGCCTTATCTCTTTAACGAAATAGTCTTCATTAGAGACGTATTCGTGGACAAGGATGCCGAGGTATTCTTTGTCAGGTCCCAAGTCGTGGTAGATGAGTTCTGTCACTTTTGCCGGCTGCAGGTGTTCTTTCCCATTGTATGAACTCAGCTGGCTGTCGGAGATGAAGTATACATCGCGGACACAGCCTGCACAATGGCTTGACGCAACCAGGGCGAGGGTTCCCGGCTTTCCGTTGCCTGTGGCTGGCAGCGTCATTCTTACCTCCCGGTTTGTCAGCCAAGAAACGCTGTTGAGCTTGTTGGTAGTCTTCTTCAGCACGGGGATTTTGACCACGTCGCCAGCGTGTTTATTCCTGTGGAATTCTGAAAAATTGTTGAATCCGTTGGCTTTTAAGATAATATCTGATACTTCCATGACTTGCTTGTCCTCAGGTAGTAGATTGCCAGAGGTTTTGATGACTTCTTTGGCCACATCTATTAGGCCGTCAGCCTTATCCTTTAGCGTTGTGGTAGTATAGGAAACGACGTTGGTTTGTGCCTGCATGATGCTTGTACAGCAAAGAAGGAGTGCGATGGCAGTGATGATTCTCTTCATGAGTGTAAGGATTTATGGTTGCGTGATTTAAAAAATAATATGCAAAGATACGGATTTTTGGCGAGAAATGCGTATTTTTGCCGCACAATTTTCAAAAAATAAACATTTTCGGGCTTCAGAAGTCGCCCATGCTGCTGTCGGTCTGCATAGAAACGGCCTTCATGCCTTGTAGAGGCTTGTCTTCCTGGGGCTGGCAATGGGGGAGAAAAGGCGCAGGGCGGGGTGCCTGATGGAAATGTTAATTTTTGTCAGAAATCTTTACAAACGAACCGCCGTGAAGGCCAACTTTGGAGGAAAAGCCTTTGTTGCCCGTAAAAGCAGGCAAAATTTCGTCAAGATTATAACTTCCTGATAATAAACCATTTGTAGATTCTTCTCAGATTTTGGCTGATTTTAGCCACAGACTATTGGTACAAAAGTCATAGCGATTTGGTACAAAAGTCTTGGCGATTTGTAAGAAATCATGCTGTGAAATGTGGCAAAAGTCCTCACGATTTGTATCAAAAGTCTCGTTACCTTGCCGCCAACCCTCGGGCGGATTGTTTGTTTTCTCCTTCAAATTGTCCGTTTTGTCGGGAGATTTTTTCCAGAGGAGACGTTCTTGAAATGTTAAAATCCAGTCAAAAAAGTTTACATATTTCCGGCTGTTTGCTCCCTGCCTGCGGTGCGCTGGCAGGCAGGTGAGAGAAATAATGCTGCTTTTTCTTGGCATTTAACCAGGTTTTTAGTATCTTTGCAAGGCAGTTAACTGTAAGAAACCGTGTAAGTTATGGCAGAAGAGGATACCTCGCGATGGATTGTCGATTCTCAGGGTCAGCGCTACCGTGTGCTGGGGGAATCGGGCTTGGTAGAGTATGAGAACGGCGATATCGTTGATGTCGTCGATGTTGATGTCGGCCGTCACCCCGTCTCGTCGCCCCCTCCGCGTCAGGACGCCGACAACCTGACTCCCAAAGATCCGGCCTACTGGTATTTCTTCTATGATGAGCGCTATTGCGGTCCGAGCATCGAGGATTATGCCCGTCGCCAGGCCGAGCGCTATCGTCAGGACGGAAGCCTCCCTTGGCCCGGTACCGTGATTCCTGGAGAGCTCTCGCCGGAATATGTCGCCCAGGAGCAGGCCGCCATCGACCGCCGCCTGGAGGAGATTGTGGGCGAGCGCCCGCCGTCGACATCTGGCGGCCAGGCCCGTTGGCGGCGCAGCCGCAGAGAGCGTTGGGAAGACCTGGAGCTCACCCTCTTCACCATTGCCGCCTTTGGTGGCCTGGTCCTGCTCGTGCGCTATGGCTATGCCGAGATGGCCGGCCGGCTGATATTCGTACCCATCGGTACACTCACGGCGCGCATAGCCCGTCTGATAGCCGACTACAAGGCCCGCCGCCGCTGCAGGCGGTGAGTTTTTAGAAAGTTTCACACGAAAAAGCACCATATTATAAAAAAAAATACTAACTTTGCGCCTTGAAAGAAAAATTATTAGACTTTTATGGCACAAGAAGACGTTTTCAAAAAGATTGTAAGCCACTGCAAAGAGTATGGCTTCGTGTTCCCGAGTTCAGAAATCTATGATGGTCTGGGCGCCGTCTACGACTATGCGCAGAACGGTGTCGAGCTGAAGAATAATATCAAGGAGTACTGGTGGAAATCCATGGTGCTGCTTCACGAGAATATCGTCGGCATCGACTCCGCCATCTTCATGCATCCCACGGTGTGGAAGGCTTCCGGCCATGTCGACGCCTTCAACGACCCCCTCATCGACAACCGCGACTCGAAGAAACGCTACCGCGCCGACGTGCTCATCGAAGACCAGATAGCCAAGTATGACGAGAAGATAGAGAAGGAAGTCGCCAAGGCCCGCAAGCGCTTCGGCGATGCCTTCAACGAGGAGCAGTACCTCGCCACCTCGCCCCGCGTGGCAGAAATCAAGCAGAAGCGCGACGCCCTGCACGAACGCTACACCCAGGCCATGCAGGGTCCCGACCTCGATGAGCTCAAGCAGATTATCGTCGACGAGGAAATCGTATGCCCCATCAGCGGCACGAAGAACTGGACCGACGTGCGCCAGTTCAACCTGATGTTCTCCACCGAGATGGGTTCCACGGCCGATGGCTCGATGAAGATCTACCTGCGTCCCGAGACGGCACAGGGTATCTTCGTCAACTACCTGAACGTGCAGAAGACCGGCCGCATGAAGATACCCTTCGGCATCGCCCAGATCGGTAAGGCCTTCCGCAACGAAATCGTTGCCCGCCAGTTCATCTTCCGCATGCGCGAGTTCGAACAGATGGAGATGCAGTTCTTCGTGAAGCCCGGCACCGAGCTCGAGTGGTTCCCCAAGTGGAAGGAGACACGCATGAAGTGGCACCAGGCCTTAGGCTTCGGCGCCGAGAACTACCGCTTCCACGACCACGAGAAGCTGGCTCACTATGCCAACGCAGCCACCGACATCGAATTCCACATGCCCTTCGGATTCAAGGAAGTGGAAGGCATCCACTCGCGCACGAACTTCGACCTCTCGCAGCATGAGAAATATTCCGGCAAGTCCATCAAATACTTCGATCCCGAGACCAACGAGTCGTACACCCCGTTCGTCATCGAGACCTCCATCGGCGTCGACCGTATGTTCCTCTCCATCATGTGCCACTCCTTCGAGGAAGAGCAGCTTGAGGGCGGCGAGACCCGCACCGTGCTCCACCTGCCCGAGGCACTCGCACCCGTGAAGTGCTGCGTCATGCCGCTCGTGAAGAAGGACGGACTGCCCGAGAAGGCCCGCGAGATTATCAATGACCTGAAGTTCCACTTCAACTGCCACTACGAGGAAAAAGACTCCATCGGCAAGCGCTACCGCCGTCAGGATGCCATCGGCACGCCCTACTGTGTCACCGTCGACCACGACACGCTGCAGGACGGCTGCGTCACCCTGCGCTATCGCGACTCGATGAAGCAGGAGCGCGTGCGCATCGAAGACCTCAGAGGTATCATCGAGGACAAAGTCAGCATCGCCTCCCTGTTGAAGAAACTGATTTAACCCTGCAAGAATGAAAAATGAAGAAATAACCAAGATGAAGAACGTGGAAAGAAGGACGCAGCAAGTGCTGAAGACCCTGTTGTTGGCAGCACTCCTCATCCTTCCTTCCTCACTCTTCATTGCGTGCGGCGAGAGCGATGACAGTCCCGAGGAGTTTCCCGATTGGAAAAACCGCAACGAGACCTATTTCAACCAGCTCTACACCACCGTCTCGGCTGAAGTGGCCGCAGGAAACAGCGAATGGAAAATCATCCGCAACTGGTCCTTGCCCGACGATGAAAGCTTCGCCGTCAAGCCCACCGGAAACATCCTCGTGAAGGTAGTCCGCGAGGGCAGCAGTCCCAATCCCGCACCGCTGTATAACGACACCGTCCACGTCAGCTACTGCGGCCGCATGCTCCCGTCAACTTCCTATGCCAACGGAAAAGTCTTCGACGACAAGATGGGGCAGGGCACCGACCCCCAGACGTTTACCTACGTCAAGAGGGCCGTCAACGGATTCGTCGACGGATTCTCTACAGCCCTGATGCACATGCGCATCGGCGACCACTGGCAGGTATACATTCCCTACCAGCTGGCCTATGGGGAAGACGGACTGACCGAGACAGTAGACAAGGTGAAGCATCAGGTTATTCCAGGCTATTCCACGTTGATTTTCGATGTCTATCTGAAAGCCTACTTCCACCCTGGCAAGACAGCACCCGCTGCACAAGCCAAGACATCGGCAGGAGAGTGGGCTGAATAAACAGCACCTTGTTCTCAAATAAGCAAAGTGATGCGTTGCTTGCCAACATTCGCGAGGGACGGACGTTGACGACAAGCGAAAAGCTCAGTCTGATTGTCAGCCTGAGCATTCCTTCTATATTGGCCCAGATATCCGCCACGGTGATGTTCTTTATCGACTACGCCATGGTGGGGCACCTCGGCGAGAAGGCCACAGCCTCCGTCGGACTCGTAGAGACCACCACGTGGCTCTTGGGCGGTCTCGCCTCGGCAGCCAACATGGGATTCTCTGTCCAGGTAGCCCATTTCATCGGCGCCAACGACTTCGAGAGCGCCCGCCGCGTGCTCCGGCAGTCGCTCGTGTGCTGCTTCATCTGGAGCTTCATGCTCTCCATGGCCTGCGTCGCCGTCCACCTGCACCTGCCCTTCTGGCTGGGAGGAACGGCAGACATCGCCCACGATGCATCCGTCTACTTCCTCCTCATTGGCCTGGCCGGCATCTTCTTCCAGATGGAAGGCCTGGCAGGTTCCATGCTGAAGTGTTCGGGCAACATGCGCATACCGTCGGCCCTGAACATCATGATGTGCGTCCTTGACGTCGTCTTCAACTACATATTCATCTATCAGCTCGACATGGGCGTGAAGGGTGCTGCCATGGGCACCGGACTGGCTGAACTGGTCACAGCGCTGCTCATGCTCTACTTCCTGCTCTGTCGCAGCAAGATGCTGCGGCTGGTAGGCCATCCCGGCTCGTTCCTGCCCAAGGCCGACACCATCAAGACCGCCTTCAAGATAGGAGCACCGATGGGTCTCCAGCACCTGCTGATGGGCTCGGCTCAGGTGGTGAGTACCATCATCGTGGCGCCCTTGGGTACCGTGGCCATCGCAGCCAACTCGATGGCCATCACCGTCGAGAGCCTCTGCTACATGCCCGGTTACGGCATTGCCGAGGCAGCAACCACGCTGGTAGGCCAGAGCATCGGCGCCGGACAGCGGCTGCTGACACGCTCCTTTGCCAGAATGTCGGTAGGCCTGGGCATAGGCGTGATGACCGTGATGGGAATCCTAATGTGGGTCTTCGCTCCAGAGCTGATGTCCATCCTCTCGCCCGTCGACGCCATCGTTCAGCAGGGTGTGGAAATCCTTCGCATCGAAGCCTGGGCAGAGCCGATGTTCGCAGCAGCCATCGTATGCAACGGCGTGTTCGTGGGAGCTGCCGATACACTCATTCCCGCCATCATGAGCCTGGTGTCCATGTGGTGTGTCAGACTGACACTCGCAGCCTGGCTGGCCAGAGACTACGGACTGAGGGGCGTCTGGATTGCCATGGCTACGGAACTGACCTTCCGCGGACTCATCTTCCTGACACGACTCTCGAAGGGCGGATGGTATAAAAAGTTGGTATAACTACCCCGTTTTTAGGTTGTTTTTGTTATAAAAAGATAAAAAAGTGCGCCAAATGGTGACAGTTTGCCACTCTTTTTTTAATTTTGCAAGGAAATAGCAAAACAAAATAATAAAAACCAATATGAAGAAATTTCTCCTCACGCTGATTGTCGCTCTGGCATCGTTCAACAGCATCTTTGCCGGCGACTATGACTATCTCATCGTGCAGAAAGCCGATGGAACGAAGCAGTCGTTTACTGCCGTCGGGCTGAAACTGACTTTTGAGAATGGCAACCTTGTCGCAACATCCGGTGGCAGCTCGGCAACCTTTTCTCTGGCCGACCTGCAGAAGATGTTCTTCTCCAGCGAGCCTGCCGGCATCAAGGAACTCACAGATGACGCCAATCAAGCCGTCGTAGTCTATACGGCATCGGGTCAGGCCGTGGGACAGTATCAGAACCTCAAGGAGGCTCAGAGCCGCATGCAGCGCGGACTCTATATCGTGAAAACAGCAAGTGGAACCATTAAAGTAGCAGTGAAATGAAACGTTTAGCCCTCGTCATCATACTTCTGGCGCAGCTCTTGGGCGTGCAGGCCCAGACGCTGAACGTCAACATCGGGCAGGTGACCTATGCCCATCCCGCTGCAAAGGCAGCCGATATGACCTTCTCGGAGAACGGTACCCAGCTCACCATCCAAGGACGCAGCTATGCCGTTGCCGACATCGACAACATCATCGTCGACAATTCCGAGGTGGCTGACTCTACCGTTTCTGTCGTCTTTAGCGGCTCAACAGCCAAGGTCGTTGTAGCCGGAAGCATCGCCAATCGTATCACTGCCGCCGTCAGTGGGGCCAACGTCACCGTGACGGCAGCCGACGACCTGGACGGAGAAGTATACTACGTCCTCAGCGGATCGTCGTCCAACGGCTCATTTACCCATAACGGAGCCTTTAAGAGCACTTTCACACTCAATAACCTGACGCTGACCAGCACTAACGGAGCTGCCGTCTACATCAACAACGGTAAGCGCAGCAAGGTGAAAATCGTTGGCACCAACACTCTCACCGACAGCGCCAATGGCGAGCAGAAGGCATGCTTTGCCAGCGAAGGCCACGTCGAGATGTCGGGCGAAGGAGTGCTGAACATCACGGGCAAGAGCAAGCACGGCCTGGCCACGGATGAGTACTTGGAATTCAAATCTGGCACGCTGAACATTCTCGGAGCCGTGAGCGACGGTATGCATGTGAAGCAGTACTTCCAGATGAAAGACGGAAAAATCACCGTCAATGCCCAGGGCGACGGCATCGATATCGAGGCCAAGAATAATACTGAGAAAGAGTTCAACGGACAGTGTTTCATCGACGGCGGCCAACTCACCGTCACCACAACGGGAGCAGCAACGAAAGGCCTGAAGGCTGATGCACTCATCACTGTCAGTGGCGGAACAACCAACATCACCACTACGGGCGATGCCTACTATGACAGCACCGCAGCCGACATCAGCAGCTCTTCGGCCATGAAGACCGACGGAGGCTTCACCATGACAGATGGAACGCTTACGCTCACCAGCACGGGTATAGCTGGAAAGGGACTCAATACGGTAGACGAAATCAATATCTCAGGCGGTACGATCACAGCCGTTACCACGGGTGAGACCATCGTGCAGACCGTCAACAAGGTGCAGATTGACAGCAAGGCTCATGGCATCAAGACCGACGACAACATCATCATCACCGGCGGCACCGTGCTCGTGGCAGCATCAAGCTACAGCGGTTATGCCTTCAAACAGGACCTTCTGCTGAAGATTAACGGTGGCAAGGTGATGGGCATCGGAGCCAAGAAGGTGACCCCAGCCAAGAGCAGCACCCAAGGCAGCGCTACCTATGCTGGCATCAACGTGAAAGGCGGCACCACCGTCACCTACGACGGCGTGTCGTTCCCTGTTCCCGCCGTCTATAACAACAGCGCCGCACAGATACTCGTCTCCTCGCCCAGCTTGTAAGCCTTTCTGGGTAAGAGCGCATTGACTGAACGACAAGTATAAGCCAGACCGACAAGCACCATCCTTCATTAGGGTGCTTGTCGGTCTGACCTTTTTTTTGATGTACCGCAAGAAAAACAACAAAAACATTTTTATTTTGTCAAAGACAAAAAAAATGCCTTTCAGATTTTTGTGATGTCGGATTATTTCTCTAACTTTGCACAAAATATCCCCTTCAACATTATATACACTTACAATTAGCACATGACGACAGACAAAAAGCAAATCAAGACAGCCCTCATCTCCGTCTTCCACAAGGACGGCCTTGAGGAGATTCTCGCCCGGCTGCACGGCGATGGCGTGAAATTCCTGTCGACAGGCGGCACACAGGCTTTCATCGAAAGCCTCGGCTACCCCTGCACGAAGGTAGAAGAACTGACCAGCTATCCATCCATCCTCGGAGGCCGCGTGAAGACCCTCCACCCGAAAGTGTTCGGTGGCATCCTGGCCCGTCGCGACAATGAGGGCGACCATAGCCAGATGGAGCAGTATGACATTCCGGAAATCGACCTCGTCGTCGTTGACCTCTATCCTTTCGAGCAGACCGTAGCCAGCGGGGCATCCGAGCAAGATATCATCGAGAAGATAGACATCGGCGGCATCTCACTCATACGCGCTGCAGCGAAAAACTTCCAAGACGTCGTCATAGTGCCTTCGAAAGCTGAATATCCCCTGCTCCTTGACATCTTGAACGCCCAGGGAGCTTCCACTACGCTTGAGCAGCGTCGTCAGCTGGCCAAGAGAGCCTTCGGCGTCAGCTCGCACTACGACTCAGCCATCCACGCATGGTTCTAAGGGACACATTCCCAGTCCCCCGTCCAAAGAGAGGGGGAACCATTGCGGAAGGAAATCATTGATAATGGAGTGATTTAACATAAAAGACAGCAGCCAATCCCGCCTGCCGCTATCACGCAGACATTCTCCTCTTTGAGAAGGATAGGAGAGGCTAACAAACAAACAACCGTCCTGCCACCCCCTCGGCTAACAGGCAGGCACTCCTCCCCCTTGAGGGAGGCAGGGAGGGGTTCTTATATACTATGGGATTTTTTTCATTGACCCAGGAAATTGCCATGGACCTGGGAACGGCCAACACCATCATCATCAGCGATGACAAAATCGTGGTGGATGAGCCGTCGGTAGTGGCCCTCGACCGAAACAACAAGATGATTGCCGTCGGTGAGAAGGCCAAGTTGATGCACGAGAAGACTAATCCAGACATCCGTACCATTCGCCCTCTGCGCGACGGTGTGATTGCCGACTTCTCTGCCTGTGAACAGATGATGCGTGGACTCATCAAGATGGTCCACTCGAGAAGCCGTATCTTCTCGCCTTCCATGAGAATGGTCATCGGCGTACCCTCTGGCTCGACAGAAGTAGAGCTGCGTGCCGTGCGCGACTCAGCTGAGCATGCCGACGGACGTGATGTCTATCTCATCTTTGAACCTATGGCAGCAGCCATCGGTATCGGACTCGACGTTGAGGCTCCCGAAGGAAACATGATTGTCGACATCGGTGGCGGAACAACTGAGATTGCCGTCATCTCGCTCGGTGGTATCGTGGCCAACAACAGTATCAAGGTGGCCGGCGACGACCTTATCTCTGACATTCAGGACTACATGAGCCGCCAGCACAACGTTCGCGTCAGTGAGCGCATGGCTGAGCGCATCAAGATTAACGTAGGCTCTGCCATCACCGATCTGGGCGACGAGGCGCCCGAGGACTTCATCGTGCGCGGACCGAATAAGATTACGGCCCTGCCCATGGAGGTGCCCGTGTGCTATCAGGAGATTGCCCACTGCATCGACCGCACCGTGGCTCGCATTGAGACCGCCGTGCTCAACGCATTGGAGAATACGCCGCCTGAACTCTATGCAGACATCGTCAAGAACGGCATCTACCTCACTGGAGGCGGTGCCCTGCTGAGAGGACTGGCCAAGCGACTCACCGACAAGTTCAACATTACCTTCCATGTGGCCGATGATCCCCTGCGCAGCGTTGCCAAGGGTGCTGGCATTGCATTGAAGAATGTCGACCGCTTCTCGTTCCTGATGCGGTAGTGCTTGAGGTGTCGGGCTTCAGCCTGACACCTACCACCCCAATAATAGATGCGAGCTCTTATAGAATTCATCGCCCGCCACAACCATTGGTTCCTTTTCTTGGTTCTCGAAGTTGTGAGTCTCACGCTGCTCTTCCGGTTCAACCGGTATCAGGGTAGCGTGTGGTTCTCTTCTGCCAATTATGTAGCTGGAAAGGCGGCCGAGGTAGATTCAAAGGTAGAATCTTTCTTCTCGCTTTCCGAACTCAACGAACAACTTACCCTTCGTAATGCTGAGCTTGAACGGCAGAACCAGTGGCTTCGCAAGAAAAACGAAGCCCTCTCTACGGAGCATATAGCGTTGCCCCTGGCCAATCCAAAAGCCATTGACAGCCTTCCGCCCATGAGGATGATTCCAGCCAAAGTAGTCAGCAGCACCCTCAATCGGCGCGACAACCTGCTGACCATCAACCGTGGTTCTTCAGACGGAGTTCGTACAGACATGGGCGTGGTAAGCGGTACCGGCATCGTGGGCATTGTCTATCAGACCTCTTCCCACTATTCCGTTGTCATTCCCGTTCTCAATTCCCATAGCAGCATCAGCTGCACCATCAAGAACCGGGGCTATTTCGGTTCCTTGAGATGGGACGGTCCCGAGATTGACATGGCCAGTGTCGACGATATTCCCCGGCATGCCAGGTTTACCAAAGGAGAAGACGTCGTCACCAGCGGCTATTCATCCATCTTCCCCCCTGGCATCAAGGTGGGAACCATCCAGAAAGCGTTCAATTCCGATAATGGTCTGTCGTACAGGCTGCAGGTGCGTCTGGCCACCGACTTCGGCCGGCTGCGCGACGTCTGTGTACTCGACAATACAGCCATGCGGGAGCAGATAGAGTTGCTTCGAGCTGCCAAGGACTCGCTGAGAATTAAATAAAGAATCGTCAATTATCCCGCAATATGGATTTTCTGAATAAGGCAGGACTCTTCGCACTGTTGATTGCGGCACAGGTACTGGTGCTCAACCACATCCAGCTCTTTGGAGTGGCAACGCCGTTGCTGTGCGTCTACTTCGTTATCAGATTCCAGCGTAATTATCCCCAGTGGGCCATGCTTTTGTGGGCGTTTTTCATGGGACTGATAGTTGACATCTGCTCCGACACCCCGGGAATCTCTTCCGCATCGCTCACGTTGGTGGCCCTCCTTCAGCCTTATCTGCTGACGCTTTTCGTACAGCGCGATGCGGCAGACGACATCCGCCCAACACTCATCACCCTCGGCGCCATGAAGTATTCCTACTTCGCCGCCATTCTCATTCTGATTTATTGTCTGACATTCTTCGCCCTCGAAGCCTTCAGCTTCCTCGAAGGATGGCGCTGGCTGGCCAGCGTGGCAGGAAGTAGCCTGCTCACCTTCATCCTTGTCTTTGTCATTGAAAACCTGCGCAAATCGTGAAAGACCTCACCCTTCATCAGCGGCGCTATGTCATTGGCGGAGTAGCAATCATCATTGTGGTTGTCTATATAGTCCGTCTGTTCATGCTCCAGCTGATGAGCGATGACTATAAGAAGAATGCCGACTCGAATGCCTTTCTCAAGAAAGTAGAGTTTCCCTCTCGCGGTGTCATTACCGACCGCAACGGCAAGCTGCTCGTCTACAACCAGCCTGCCTACGACGTGATGGTGGTGATGAACGAGACTGCCGGGAGGCTCGATACCCTGGAGCTCTGCCAGACCCTGGGCATCACCCGTGAGTACTTCGACCGTCGTATGGCCGACATCAAGGACCGCCGCAAGAATCCTGGCTATTCAAGGTTCACCCAGCAGCTTTTCATGAGCCAGCTCAGCGACAAGGAGTTCAGCGTCTTTCATGAAAAGATGTTCCGCTTTCCCGGCTTCTACATCCAGAACCGTAGCATCCGCCAATATGAATACCCCTATGCCGCCCATGTGCTGGGCGATGTGGCCGAGGTGTCGCAGGGCGATATCGAGGAAGACAACTACTATCAGCCCGGTGACTATATAGGCAAGCAGGGTGTGGAGCGTTCCTATGAGAAGCATCTGCGCGGCGAGAAAGGCGTGCAGATTCTGCTGCGCGATGCCCATGGAAGAATTCAAGGCCGCTATCAGGATGGAGCCTATGATCACCTGCCTGTGCCGGGCAAAAACCTAACACTTGCTATCGATATCGACTTACAGGCCCTTGGCGAGAGGTTGCTCGAAGGAAAGATTGGCAGCATCGTAGCCATCGACCCGAAGACAGGAGAGATTCTATGCATGGTGTCTTCCCCGACTTACGATCCCCGTATGATGGTGGGCAAACAGCGTGGAAAGCACCATCAAGAGATGGCCCAAGACCCTTGGAAACCGCTGCTCAACCGCAGCATCATGGGCACCTACCCGCCAGGCTCTACCTTCAAGACATCCCAGGCCCTTACTTTCCTCAGCGAGGGGATTATCACTCCGCAGACTGCCTATCCCTGCTACCGCGGGTTCATCTATAAGGGTTTGCGAGTGGGCTGTCACGGGCATGGCTCGCCACTTCCCCTTGTCCCTGCTGTGGCGACATCGTGCAATGGTTTCTTCTGTTGGGGGTTCTATCATATGATGGGCAATCGCAAGAAGTACCCCGATGTGCAGACGGCGATGAATACCTGGCGCGACTATATGGTGTCGATGGGCTTTGGCTATAAGCTCGGCGTCGACCTGCCGGGCGAGAAGCGAGGTCTTATTCCTAATGCCGAATATTACGACAAGCGCTATAAGGGTTCGTGGAACGGACTGACCACCATCTCTATCTCCATCGGCCAGGGTGAGGTGACGCTGACGCCCTTGCAGATTGCCAACCTCGGGGCCACCATCGCAAACCGAGGATTCTTCTATACTCCTCATGTGGTAAAGGAGGTGGAGGGCGAGCCTATGGACTCGACGCTGACCACCCGCCGATATACCATGGCCAAGCCCTGGGCCTATGAGGAGGTTGTGCGTGGTATGCGCTCGGCAGCGTTGGGAGGAACGTGTAAGGCTCTTGCAAAATACGACTTCGAGGCCTGCGGCAAGACCGGAACGGCCCAGAACCGCGGCCACGACCACTCTATCTTCATGGGGTTCGCGCCGATGAACGACCCGAAGATTGCCATCTCCGTATATGTCGAGAACGGCGGCTTCGGAGCTCACTATGGTGTGCCTATTGGCGGGCTTATGATGGAACAATACCTGAAAGGCCACCTCTCGCCGGCTTCAGAAGCTGAGGCATCGGCCTTCCAGCATAAACGCATCTTCTATGGATCGCAGAACAGATAAGCAGCAGAGCGTCTTCCGCTCACTCGACTGGTGGACGATAGGCATCTATCTGGCCTTGCTCACCTTCGGTTGGCTCAGCGTATGCGGAGCCAGCTATACCTATGGTGAGACCGACATCTTCAGCCTTGCCACCAACTCGGGTAAGCAGATACTCTGGATAGGAACCTCTATCGTCCTTGGCTTTGTTCTGCTGATGCTCGACGACAGACTCTACGACCGCTACGCCTTCATCATCTACATCGTTCTCGTTGCCCTGCTCTTTGCCACCATCTTCAATCCCTACAGCACCAAGGGGTCCCATTCGTGGCTTGTGCTCGGTCCGGTGAAGCTGCAGCCTGCAGAGTTTGCCAAGTTTGCCACAGCCCTGGCCGCAGCGAAGTTCATGGGCGGCTATGAGTTTGACATGCGGCGGTGGAAAGACTTTGCCATAGCCTGTTCCATCGTCTTCGTTCCCATGCTCTGCATCGTGGGACAACGCGAGACAGGTTCGGCCTTGGTCTATCTGTCGTTTTTCCTGATGTTCTACCGCGAAGGCATGACCGGCAGCATCCTGTTCACGGGTGTGGCCATGGTGGTATATTTTGTCGTAGGTATCAAATATGAAGACATCCTGCTTTGGGCTACGCCCACATCAGTCGGTAAGTTTGCCGTGATGTTGCTGGTTCAGCTGTTCACGGCAGGCATGGTGCGTGTCTATTGTCGCGACCGGCAGTTAGTCAACCGTCTTCTGGTGGCAGTCGTTGCCGTGACGCTGGTAGCCTTGCTGGTCTCCCACTATGTGGTGGCCTTTGATGTCGTCTGGGCGCAGACAGGCCTCTGCCTGGTGATGATAGGCGTCCTTGTCTATCAGTGGTTCAACCGTCGGATGCCTCAGTATCTGCTTATTGCAGGCTTTGCCATAGGTTCTATCGTCTTCTTCAACCTTGCCGACTACGTATTGAACAACGTCATGCAGCCCCATCAGCGTACCCGCATCAACGTCCTTCTCGGCCTCGATGAAGACCTTCGCGGCGCGGGCTATAATGTCCATCAGAGTGAGATTGCCATCGGCTCAGGCGGTTTGCGTGGCAAGGGCTTCCTTAATGGCACGCAGACCAAGTTGAAGTATGTGCCCGAGCAGGACACCGACTTCATCTTCTGCACCGTAGGCGAGGAGGAAGGCTTCATCGGCTCTGCCGCCGTGCTGTTGCTCTTCTTGGCATTGATACTCCGTCTTATTCGCCTTTCCGAGCGACAACCCTTTGCCTTCGGGCGTATCTATGGCTATTGTGTGCTGAGCATCTTCTTGTTCCATCTGTTCATCAACGTGGGCATGGTGCTCGGCCTGACACCTGTCATCGGCATCCCCTTGCCGTTCTTCTCCTATGGCGGTTCTTCGCTTTGGGGCTTCACCCTTCTGCTCTTCATCTTCCTTCGAATTGATGCCTCCCGCAATATGATTCGTCAATAAGAAATGGCTTTATCTATAAAGAGCAATCCCTGAAACTCAGATGAGCTTCAGGGATTGTTTCTTTATGGGTGGCTTGATGCGTCAACTGTCTCTGCATTAGCGCTTGCAGTCGAGGAGCAGCTGGAGCTTGCCGTCGTCGATGAGCTTCAGGATGAGCTCGCCGAAGAGGGTGTTCTGCCATGCAAACCACGAGCGGGTAAACTTCTTGGGGTTGTCCTTGTTGAACGACTCGTGCATGAAGCCAGTGTCGGCATCCGTGCGCATGAGGGTCTCGATGCACCACTTGATTTCCTGGTCGTTCTGCGAGGTGAAGGCCTTCATCATGATGGACATGGGCCATACCATATCGTATCCGATGTGTGGTCCGCCGATGCCTTCGCCAGCCTTACCGCTGAAGAAGTAGGGGTTGGAGTCGCTCCATACGAAGCGGCGTGTGTTCTGATAGATGGGGTCGTTGATATCGACATCTCCGAGGTAGGCCATGGCGAGCAGCGAGGGCACGTTGGCATCGTCCATGAGCATGTGGTTGCCGAAGCCGTCGACTTCGAAGGCGTAGATGCGGCCGTAGTAGGGATGGTCGACGACGGCATACTGCTTCAGGGCCGAAGCTACTTCGTTGGCCAGGTCGGTGCACTCCTTCGCGAGGGGTTCGTTGCTGTTGACCTTGTCAAGGATTTCGGCAGCCTTCTTCAGACTGGAGACGGCCATGAAGTTTGAGGGGATGAGGTAGAGGAAGGTGGTGGCGTCGTCGCTGGGGCGGAAGAAGGAACAGATGAGTCCGCAGGGCTTCACGGGGTTGCCCAGTCCGTCGTTGCTGACGGTGTCGCCCTGTCGCTCAGTGACGCGCTGGAAGTGGTAAGGTCCGACGCCGTTCTTGCGCTGCTGATCGCGGAAGGTGCGCAGGATGTTGACGATGGCCTTGAGCCATTCCTCGCCGAAGATGCTGTCGTCGCCAGTCACCTGCCAGTAGTGGTAGGCCAGTCGGAGGGGATAGCAGAGCGAGTCAATCTCGTACTTACGTTCGTGGAGGAAGGGGTTCATGTCGGTCATGTCCTTCATCCAGTCGCCGTCGGGGCGGGCTTCCTTATTGAAGGCATTGGCGTATGGGTCGAGGTTGATGCACTTCAGCTGGCGCAGGATGACGCCGCGCAGCATGGCCTTCAGCTTGGGGTCGCTGTTGGCAAACTGCACGTATGGCCACACCTGGGCACCCGAGTCGCGCAGCCACATGGCGTGGATGTCGCCGGTATAGACGAAGGTGTCGTCCTTGCCGTCCCAGTGCACCGTGGTATCGAGCGTGTTGGGGAAGCAGTTCTCAAACATCCATGCCAGATAGGCATTGTCCTTGAGCAGTTCTTTTACCTCTTTGATTTTCTTCTCGATGGCATCCGATGTGAAGAGCCTGTCGGCTTCTTTCGGTCGGTTGGTCTTCATAGAGGTCTTGTCTTTCTCCGCAATGGGATTCTTGTCCAGCCCGTCGAAGGCTTGGACGTTGGCAGTGGACAGCATAATGGCAATAGCCATGCCGGCCAACATTCTTGCAGTTTTTTTCATACGTTTTGCGTGTTGTTGATAATAGTTTTGATTTCTGATTGCAAAGTTACGAAAAAACGAGGGAAAAGCCAAATTTATTTGAGCTTTTCCGAGTGCCAAGTAAGTTCGGCGGAGTCAAAGTTACGAAAAGTCGAGGGCAGAACAAAATAAAATCATTTATTTTTTTGCCGAGACGGAGTAAGTTCGCCAATTTATTGGCAAAGTTACAAAAAATGAGGGCAGAACAAAATAAATGATTTGTGTTTTTTTATTGCCGACCAATATAAAACCGTCTGAAGCATCGATGGGCACTCCGCCCTATCTTGCAGAGAGGCTACTTCGGGGGAAATGCCCTTGTTCAGAGATAATGCAAAAAAGTCAATATCAGGGATCCCCTTTATTTAAAGGGGTTGCGAGAAATTCTTTGAGACCAAAATTGTGATTTTTTTTGGTCTCGTCGTGACCAAAAACAATCCCCGAATCTGGTCTCGTTGAGACCAAGGGCTGGTCTCAATCAGACCAAGTAGCGGTCTGGACATGACCAAGGGCTGGTCTTATAGTGACCAAAGGCTGGTCTCATTGTGACCAACTGTTGGTCTCTGCGTGTCTATATGACAACGACGACGAAGAAGCAGGCGTGTCAATGATGCCAAAAGGCTGAAACCCCGATCAAGGGCTTCAGCCTTTTTCTTGTTACATGTGGAATTCCTTTTGCAGGCGCCGTAATGATTTTTCTCCATTTTGCGAGTATCTCGCTCAATGATAGCGGGCCTTAGGAGATGGGGTGGGGGACTGGGGCGGCTCTTCTTGCCTATTCCCATGGCAGGTTCGGACACGAAGTCTTGGCTTCAACCTTCTTTCCTGGCGTGAACTTGGGTACTATCTTGTAGAAGGTGTGCTGTCCTTGGGCGCAATAGGCGTAGTTGATTTTTTGGGAAGTGAGGCTGAAGCAGGCCGTGACAGATGTCTTGTCCTTGCTGTTCTTCACGTCAAGGCGGTCGAACTTATATACCCCGGCATACGGCACTGAGGCCTGCCCGATGATGATGGATATCTTGCTGAAGTCGATGTCGGGAATCTCGACATTGCCAGAATAGATGGCTTCCAAGTCTTCTGCGGAGTTGAGGATAGCGCAGGTGCAAGGCTGGTCATTCTGCGGTCCGGGGGCTATGGCGTTGTAGGTCATGAAAGGATCCTCGCCCTTGTAGTTCTGCCATTCTTGATAGTTCGCATTGTCTCGCTCTCCGCAGGGGAATGTCTGCAGGAAGAACCGCTTGATGGCCAGGATGTTTTCGTCGTTTCCGAAGTTGACCTCGTCGTTATAAAGCCCCGTGTCAATCTGGTCTTCGTCAGAACAGCTGCAAAAGGTCGCACTACTCAGCAGTATCAAGACTGCGGCTAATGTTTGGAATAATCGTTTCATGGTAAATCCTCCTGTTTCCTAAAAGAATCTTGTTTTGTTTATTTGTTGCAAATTTACTAAAAAATTGTGATAGTCAATATTCTCTCCTGTTTTTTTTGTTTTTTTTACACACGTTGCATATTGCTTATGCGGCGGGAAGGTCTCGGGCGGGACTTTTCCGATGTCTATGCAGGACGAAAACAGAGAAACAGAGAAAAACAGAGAAAAATAGGGATGGAAGTGCAAAAGGTGAGCGTTTTTTTCGTTTTTTCGTAAAATAATATGTAATTTTGCATCGTATATGCGCCTGTGCGTGCGTGATTCTTAATTGTTTATAGCGCAATGAAGTTCGACGAAGTGATAGGTCAGGAAGAGACTAAGCAGCGGCTGGTTCAGCTGGTTGCTGAGGGCCGTCTGCCCCATGCCCTGATGCTCTGCGGCCCGCAGGGCAGTGGCAAGATGGCGCTGGCGATGGCCTTTGCCTCCTATCTGCTGAGCGAGGCTTCTGTTGCTGCTGCAGCCCAGGAGCCTGTCTCGATGTTCGGCGATGAGCCCGCTGGGCCTGTGCGCAACGCCAATGCCGAGGCGATGTTGGCGAAGATGGAACATCCCGACCTCCACTTCACCTTCCCCGTGATCCGTCCGTCCGGCACGTCGTCGGAACATAAGATGGTGAGCGACGACTTCATCAGCGAGTGGCGCGGTATGCTGGCTACCGACGGGGCTTACTTCACGATGGACCGCTGGCTCGACGCCATGAATGCCGCCAACCAGCAGGCCCTCATCGGTGCGGGCGAGAGTGACGACCTCATCCGCAAACTCTCGCTGAAGTCAAGTCAGGGCGGCTATAAGGTCAGCATCATCTGGCTGCCGGAGCGCATGAACCAGGAGTGTGCCAACAAGATACTGAAGCTCTTGGAGGAACCACCCACGCAGACCGTCTTCCTCATGGTGTGTGAAGCCCCCGAGCAGTTACTGGAGACCATTCGCAGCCGCACCCAGCGCATTAATGTCCCACGCATTAAGACCGAGGACATAGAGCAGGCGCTCGCCGCCCGTCGCGGCATCGAGCCAGAGGAGGCTCACCGCATAGCGCGCCTGGCCGGAGGCAACTGGCTGAAGGCACTCGAGACCCTTGATGCCGACAATGAGAACCGCATGTTCCTCGACATGTTCATCCAACTGATGCGCCAGGCCTACAAGCGCGACGTCAAGAGCATGAAGCAATGGAGCGAGCAGGTGGCATCCTTCGGCCGTGAGCGGCAGATGAGGCTGCTTACCTACTGTAGCAGGATGATTCGCGAGAACTTTATGTTCAACTTCGGTCAGCCCGATCTCTGCTATATGACGCAGGAAGAGGAAGCGTTCGCCCGTAACTTCGCACGCTTCATCAATGAGGCCAATGTGGTGGAAATCAGCGATCTGCTGGCCCGCGCCCAGCGCGACATCGGACAGAACGCCAACGGCAAGGTGGTGTTCTACGACCTCGCACTGCAGATGATAGTGCTGCTCATCAAGAAATGAGAAATGAGGAATGAGAAATGAGGCTTGGCCTCCAACGATATACATACGATTCATATAATTCAAAACAAAGAATACGCAGTGGACTATAAAGATATGAAATTCACGATGTACCGCGGATGTGAGCGCGGTCTGTGTGCGAAAGGATGCGGCCGTCAGGACAAACAGCTCAACAGCTACGACTGGCTGGCTGATATCCCTGGCAACGTCGATGTCACCGACCTTGTGGAAGTGCAGTTCAAGAACACCCGAAAGGGCTACTACCACAACGTCAACCATCTTGACCTGAAGAAGGGCGACATCGTTGCCGTAGAGGCCAACCCTGGCCACGACATCGGCGTGGTGACGCTGACGGGCCAGCTGGTGGAGCTGCAACTGAAGAAGGCCAATATCAAGTCGGCCGACGACATCCGTCGCATCTACCGCCTGGCCAAGCCCGTAGACATGGAGAAGTACCATGAGGCCAAGGCCCGCGAACATGCCACGATGATAGAGAGCCGCCAGATAGCCAAGGGTCTCGGTCTTGACATGAAGATTGGCGACGTGGAATACCAGGGCGACGGCAACAAAGCCATCTTCTATTATATCGCCGACGAGCGAGTGGACTTCCGCCAGCTCATCAAGGACCTCGCCGCCGCCTTCCATGTGCGCATTGAGATGAAGCAGATTGGTGCCCGCCAGGAAGCCGGCCGCATCGGCGGAACTGGTCCCTGCGGACGCGAACTCTGCTGCGCCACGTGGATGAAGAACTTCAACAGCGTGGGCACCAATGCAGCCCGATTCCAGGACATCTCCCTCAACCCGCAGAAGCTCGCAGGCATGTGCGCCAAGCTGAAGTGCTGCCTGAACTACGAGATTGACAACTATGTGGAGGCCGGCCGGCGACTGCCCAGCAGGGAGATTATGCTGCAGACAGCCGACAGCGACTACTATCTGTTCAAGTCGGACATCCTGGCCGGACTGGTGACTTACTCCACTGACAAGAAGAAGCCCGTCAACCTCGAGACCATCACGGCCGAGCGTGCCCGACAGATTATCGAGATGAACAAGCGTGGCGAGAAGCCGCTGACCCTCGACGAGGACCCCGCCAAGAACCAACCCGAGCGTCCCGTCGACCTGCTGGCCGATGCCGACGTGACCCGTTTCGACAGCGCCCGCAAGAAGAAAAAGAACAAGCGCCGCAACCCCGAGCGCCGAGAAGGGCAGGGCAGCGGTAATCCGCGCAACGAGCGTGAGCGTCGCGGCGAACACCATCGCCAGTCGGACAGACCAGCTGAAGCCGAGCGACATGACAAACCCCAGGAATAGAATCAGACTATCGCTCATGCTTGCTGCCCTGTTGCTCGCAGCATGCAGCCGGACAAAGGTGTATGACAGCTATTGCCAAACACCTTTGTCTGGTTGGGAGAAGAATTCTCCGGCAGAGTTCTCCGTACCGCCTGTAGCAGAGAGTGGCAGCTACGGTGCCGAGGTGGGCCTGCGCGTCAGCGAAGCCTTCCCTTTCACCGACCTCACACTTGTCGTCGTCATAGAAACCCTGCCGCAGCCCCCGGCTACTGCCACCACCACGTCGGTGTCGCTTCCTTGCCCATTGTTCAGCAAAGAAGGCCGGCCGTTGGGCGCAGGGCTGAGCTACAGGCAGCTTGCCTTTCCGCTCAACCCCCTATACCTGCAGGCAGGAGACTCCCTGCACGTGACCATCCGCCACGACATGAAGCGCGAAATCCTGCCCGGCATCAGCGACGTAGGCTTCTCGCTCATCCACCAATAGTCAACGTTTTCATGCAGCCGAGAGCAGAGGTGATGCTTGCATCAACTCTGCCGAAGCAAGGAAAAGGTCGGATGAAATCCAACGTTTTTATTTTCGCGTGCGCGTGTACATTTATTATTATATGTACCCTCACCCGTAAAGCACAACCGCTTTGCCACCCAATTAAGAAAGGCAGGAAAACGTGGTTCTTATTATTGCTGTCCGGTATACATTTCTTTTGTATTGGATTCTCCCTGTATATATTGCCACTTTTCAAAAAAAGATAAGGGGTTGAAGACGGCCATAGATACTTATACCTTTCTTATAGAGATATGTGTCTTCCATCTACGTCATCAATTCATCCTGCTTTGTTGCGCCATTGATGTGGATGGGGCAGGGCGATGCATCAAGCCGCCCTGTATGCCCGCTTTTGAACCTTCTGAAAATGGCAGCTATTCTTTCATGCGTTTTTTTGAAAAAAAAGTAAAAAAATGTTTCAAAAAAGTTTTCATATTCCAAAAAAAATGATTTACTTTGCAGTTGGATATCCAATTAGACAATAATAAGTAGTTTAAACTTAGTTGTCTTCGACCATGTAAACACATTATTTCGCGAGAGCTAAAAAAAAGTTAACTAGTTAATTAAAAGTAATTTAACATTAATGAAAAAACAACTGACAATCGTTGCAGCTCTTATGCTGACAGCTATTTCAGCATGCGCTCAGACTGCCGATTACTTTAAACCTTACAAGGCTACGGACCTCCGTCTGCCTTCAGTGCCCATTGTGGTTAACGATCCTTACTTCTCCATCTGGTCGCCTTACGATCAGCTGACCGATGGCAGTACGCGTCACTGGACCAACGACGAGATGCCCCTGACAGGTCTTCTCCGTGTTGACGGTGTTACCTATCGCTTCATGGGAGCCCCCAAGGAGTATGTCCTTGAGACCGTCGTCCCCATGGCAGATGCCGAGCATTGGAGAGGAAAGACCTCGCGGGAGATTCCCGCAGCAGGCTGGGAAAAGCCGCAGTTCAACGACTCCTCGTGGCGTGAGCAGGAAGCTGCCTTCGGCAATCGCGGCGAGTACCCCAATGTTCGCACCCGCTGGAGTGATCCCAACAGCGATATCTTCGTGCGCCGCATCGTAGAGGTCTCGGAAGAGGATGCTGCAGCCGACCTCTATCTGAACTACTCCCACGACGATGTCTTTGAACTCTATATCAACGGCACAGAGGTCGTGAAGACAGGTGAAACCTGGAAGACCGGCGCAGTCAAGAAACTCCCCGCTGGCCTTGTGAAACCAGGAAAGAACCTCATCGCAGCCCACTGCCACAACACCACCGGAGGTGCCTATCTGGACTTCGGACTGAGCAAGAACATCAAACAGAAGAACGCCGAGGTGAAGCTCGCCAAGCAGAAAGCCGTCGACGTCCTCGCAACCAATACCTATTATACCTTTGAGTGCGGCCCCGTCGAACTCGACGTCGTCTTCACCGCACCCATGCTCATCGATAACCTCGACCTGCTCTCCACACCTATCAACTATGTGTCGTATCAGGTCCGAGCCATCGACAAGAAGGAGCACAACGTGCAGTTCTTCCTCGGAGCATCCTCTGAGATAGCCGTCAACAAGGCCACCCAGCCCACCATCTCCTCCATTGTCAACGAGAGCAACGTGAAGTATGCCAAGACCGGTACCGTCGACCAGCCCATCCTCGCGAAGTGGGGGGACGGCATCTGCATCGACTGGGGCTATCTCTATCTGCCCGCCATTAACGGCGACGTAAGCATCGCCTCTGAGGAAGAGCAGATTAACACCTTTGCCAACACGGGTAAGCTGGCCAAGGGTCAGCCTGTCTTCACAGCCCGCAAGGCCGCCCAGCAGCCCGTCATGGGCTATGTTCGCGACCTCGGCAAGGTGAGCCAGGCTGCCAGCTACGCCCTCATCGGCTACGATGAAGTGCAGGACATCGAATACATGTACTATCGCTACAAAGGCTATTGGGCCCGCAATGGCAAAACCATCTTCCAGGCCTTCAACGAACTCAACCGCGACTACAACAGCATCATGCAGCGCTGTCGCGAACAGGATAAAGTCATCTACGACGACGGCATGAAGGCCGGCAACAAGAAGTATGCTGAAATCCTTTCGGCAGCCTATCGCCACGTCATCGCTGCCCACAAGCTCTTCGAGGACAAGGACGGCAACCTGCTCTTCTTCTCCAAGGAGAACAACTCCAACGGCTGCGTCAACACCGTCGACCTGACCTACCCCGAGGCACCGCTGTTCCTCGTCTACAACCCCGACCTGCAGAAGGCCATGATGACCTCCATCTTCGACTACTCGCTCTCCGGCCGCTGGACCAAGCCCTTCGCCGCCCACGACCTCGGTACCTATCCCATTGCCAACGGACAGGTCTACGGAGGCGACATGCCCCTCGAGGAAGCCGGCAACATGCTGACGCTGGCTGCCATGATCTCGAAGATTGAGGGCAACACCAGCTACGTCAACAAGTACTGGGACATCATGCGCACCTGGACCGACTATCTCGTGGAGAACGGTCAGGACCCGTCGAACCAGCTCTGCACCGACGACTTCGCCGGTCACTGGGCCCACAACTGCAACCTCTCCATCAAGGCCATCATGGGCGTTGCCGGTTTTGCCGAGATGGCCAAGATCAAGGGCGACCAAGCTGAATACACGAAATATATGAACAAGGCCAAGGAGATGGCCAAGAAGTGGGAGCAGGATGCCCGCGAAGGCGACCACTACCGACTGGCCTTCGACCGCAAGGACACCTGGAGCCAGAAGTATAACATGGTGTGGGACAAGCTGTGGAACATCAACATCTTCCCCAACGA
Source organism: uncultured Prevotellaceae bacterium (assembly GCA_946188345.1). Classification (GTDB taxonomy): domain Bacteria; phylum Bacteroidota; class Bacteroidia; order Bacteroidales; family Bacteroidaceae; genus Prevotella. Next base: position 28,885 of record CAMHUI010000022.1, read on the forward strand.
TGCCATGCAGCGCGAAATCAAGTACTATCTGAAGAAGCAGAACAAGTACGGTCTGCCTCTCGACATCCGCAAGGACTACACGAAGAACGACTGGATTATGTGGACTGCCGCCATGTCTGCCGACACCAAGACCTTCCTGAAGTTCGTCGACCCGCTCTACGACTATATCAACGTGACGCCTTCTCGCGTCCCCATCTCTGACTGGTACGACACGAAGACCTCTCGCATGATTGGCTTCAAGGCCCGTTCTGTCATCGGCGGCTTCTGGATGAAAGTTCTCGCCGACAAGCTGGCCGAAGAATAAGGAAACACCGGAATTCCGATAACTCCGATTATTCTGAATACTCAGATAATTCCTATTACTCTGATTAAACGAAATACAATTAATTAATAACCTAAATTTAAAATCAAAATGAAAAAGAACCTTAAGAAGATGTGTCTTCCGATGGGCCTCTTTGCTCTTGCTCTTCTTTCCTTCGGCCTGACGGCCTGCGAGGGAACAGCCAACATTGAGGATTATATCGAGACGCATGAGGCGAGTCCATTTGACCCCTCGAAGCCTGTGACCATCACGCGCTTCACGCCTGAATCTGGTGGTGTTGGTCAGCAGATTGTGATTTATGGTACTAACTTCGGCAATGATCCCGAGATTGTTGACCTGAAGATTGGCGGAAAGCAGGCCGTTGTCGTCAGCTGTGGCGGTAATGCCCTGTACACCTTTGCTCCTTCTAAGTGCTTCCGTGGCGACATCGAGCTGACCATTGGCGAGGAAGGCCACAAGCAGTCGTGCACTGCAGAGAAGAAGTTCGAGTATGAGCGTAAGATGGTTGTCGGAACCCTCTGCGGCTTCAAGAACGAAGACGACAAGCAGGGATGGAAGGCTGGTCCCTTCCGCGACGAGGAAGGCAACCCCTTCTGCTGCGGATTCGCCTTCGACGGTGTGATGCAGTTCTCACCCTACAACCACGATCAGCTCTTCATTATTTATGACAGAGAGCCCAGCTGGGCCGCTGCCCATGGCATCCAGATGCTCGACCTGAAGAATGAGACCGTCGCCGACCTGATTTCAGCCAGCCGTTTCAGTGGCGACCGTCTGCGTACGATTGACTTCGCTGTCGACCCGTTCGCATATGACCAGTACGGACAGCTTCTTGGCCGCGCAGGTGATGAAGGGCTCGAAAACTGGCTCGAAACGGCAACACCAGAAGAAAAGCGTTGGCGTGAGCACTTGATTGTCAGTTGTGACAATGGTGCCGGCTCAGGAACCTATGACCACCGTGCTGTCTACCTCATAGACCGTGACCTGAGTGGTAACTTCAGTGCCAGCTCTCCCATCGTAAACCTCGTTTACTATCAGTCCTGCAACGGTGCCTATCTGCATCCCGGCGACAAGGAAGGTAAGCATGGCCAAGTTGAGGACTATTCAAAGGAACTCTACTTCAACTGCTATGGCACAGGTGAATTGCTGCGCCTTGACATGGATAAGTATTGGGATACACGCATACCTACAGGTGTTGATGAAGATGGTCTTCCCGTTTATGAGAACGAGTGGAATCCCTACGTCCAGAAGAATGAGGAAGCCTTTAAGGTAATCTTCAAGGTAGGTGAACAAGGCCAGGAGCTGCAGATTGACATCCATCCTTCCGGTAATTTTGCCTATATCGTAGCTATCAACTCGCTGAGAATCATGCGTACTGACTATGACTGGAACCGTCGTCAGTTCCTGCCCCCATATATCGTGGCCGGAAACATGAACTCCCGTGGTTTCGTTGACGGAGTTGGTACTTCAGCCCGCTTCTCGCGTCCTTACCAGGGTACATTCGTCAAGAATGATGCCTATGCAGGCGAAGAAGATGAATACGACTTCTACTTCTGCGACAACAGCTGGATTCCTAACCACCAGTCAGAGTCCGATATTGCGCAATATGGTCTTCAGGAGTCACACGCCATCCGTCTGATGACCCCGCAAGGCATTGTCCGCACCTATGCCGGCGGTAGCGCCAATACGCATACCGACGGCCACGTCTATGGCTCAGAGAATGGCGAACTGCGCGATGTAGCCCGCTTCGACCGTCCTACAGGCCTCGTCAACGACGTGCATGTCGACCGACTGACAGGTGAGAACACCCTGATTTTCTACATCCTTGACACCATGAACCGTAAGATCCGTACCATCACCATGGAAGAGCCTACGGAAGAGGAAATGGCAGAAATGGGACTCAAGTAATCTTATCTAAATCGAAGAGACTATGAAAAGATATATAGTAATGATAATGATGCTGCTGGGCACCACAATAGGTGCGCTGGCACAAAATACAATTGAGGTTACCGGTACGGTAGTCGACAATATCAATGAGCCCCTTCCTGGTGTTAGTGTATCGGTGAAAGGTGTTGTCGGACTGGGTGCCATCACCGATATCGACGGTAACTATAAGATTAAGGTCGAGGAATATAAGACCCTTGTATTCTCTTACGTAGGCTTCCAGGCACAGGAGATGCTCATTAAGCCGGGTATGAACCGTGTCGACATCAAGCTCGAAGAAGAAGTCACCAATGCCGTCGACGAAGTCGTCGTCACCGGTATGGGTATTCAGAAGAAGTTGACTGTGACAGGTGCCGTGACCAATGTCAACATGACCGACCTGAAGCACTATTCCACCTCTAACCTGACCAATACCCTCGCCGGTAACGTCCCGGGTATCATGGCTTTCCAGTCGTCAGGTCAGCCGGGTAAGAATACCTCAGAGTTCTGGATTCGTGGTATCTCCACCTTCGGTGCAGGTTCATCTGCATACATTCTGGTTGATGGCTTCGAGCGTGAAAACATCGACGACCTGAACATCGAAGATATCGAGCAGTTCACCGTCCTGAAGGACGCCTCTGCCACCGCTATCTACGGTTCTAAAGGTGCTAACGGCGTTATTCTGATTACCACCAAGCACGGTGCTGCCGGTAAGGTGAACATCAATGCCAAGGTTGAAACCTCTTACAACACACGTACCATTACACCGGAGTTTGTTGACGGTTACACCTATGCCAACCTCATCAACGAAGCCCGTATCACTCGTAACTATGGTGTCCTCTATCGTCAGGAAGAGCTCGAGCTCATCCGCATGGGACTGGACCCCGACCTCTATCCTAACGTTGACTGGCAAGACCTCCTGCTGAAAGACGGAGCCTGGAGTAAGCGCGCCAACCTGAACCTCAGCGGTGGTGGCGAAACAGCCCGCTACTTCGTGTCAGCCTCCTACAACGAGGATGAAGGTATGTATAAGACCGACGGAACCCTGAAGGACAAGTATAGCACCAATGCCAACTACAAGCGTTGGAACTATCGTATGAACGTCGATGTCGACGTTACTCCTACCACCGTCCTGAAGCTTGGTGTGTCAGGCGACCTGACCACCCGTAACTCTCCAGGTCTGGGTGACGACAAGGTGTGGGGACAGCTCTTCGGTTATAACTCCCTGTTCTCGCCGATTCTCTACTCCAACGGTTATGTGCCCTCTATCGGTGCTATCGTCTCCGGAACGCAGAACATCAATGGTGTCGTAATTGAGGAAAGATCAGTTAACCTGAACTACGTCAACCCGTGGGCTTCTTCCACACAGACCGGTTACAACACCGAGTGGAACAACAACCTGCAGTCGAACGTTACCTTGGAGCAAGACCTGAGCTTCATCACGAAGGGTCTGCGTTTCACTGGCCGCTTCGGTTATGATACCTACAACTCCAATGCAATCCATCACGTCCGCATGCCGGCTCTTTATGAAGTCGACCAGCGTGACCCAGAGACGGGAGAATTGAAGTTCAACAAGGTGATGAACGAGAAGACCATGACGCAGAGCTCCAGCAACAGCGGTGAGCGCCGTGAGTTCCTCGACCTGCTGCTCCACTGGGACCGTCAGTTCTTCCAGGCTCACCAGTTCGGTGTGAATGTGAAGTTCACTCAGGACCAGAAGATTTCCACTCAGAACCTCGGCTCCGATATCAAGAACTCTGTCTCCCGCAAGAACCAGGGTCTGGCAGCTCAGGCTACCTATAACTATAAGAGCCGCTACTTCTTCGACTACAACTTCGGTTACAATGGCTCGGAGAACTTCTCCGACGGCCACCGTTGGGGTTTCTTCCCCGCTTGGTCAGTAGCCTGGAACATCGGTGAAGAGCCCTTCGTTCAGAAGATGGCTCCCTGGCTCGACATGTTCAAGGTGCGTTTCTCACATGGTAAGGTCGGTAACGACAACACCGGTGACCGCTTCCCGTACCTGTATCTTATCAATAATTCCGGAGTCACCGGTACTCAGTATAACTGGGGTGAGGGTGGCAGTACCAACGCTTATTCGGGTATCCGCTATCGTCAGCTGGCTTCCAACGGCGTGACATGGGAAGTAGCCCGCAAGGACGACCTTGGTATCGACCTTGTGCTCTTCAAGAATAAGTTCTCGCTGACCGTCGACTACTTCTCAGAGAGCCGTTCGGGCATCTATATGGCCCGTCAGTATCTGCCCCTTATGACCGGTTTGGAGTTCTGGTATGACAATGGCTGGAACTATGTGAAGGCCAATGTGGGTAAGACCGAGACTAAGGGTTTCGACGGAAACTTCAAGTTTGAAGACCGCTTTGGCGACGTCAATGTCACCGTACGTGGTAACATGACTTACTCAAAGGGTAAGATTATCGACTATGATGAAGAGAACAGCGTCTATCCTTATCAGATGAACCGTGGCTACCGCATCAATCAGGAGCGCGGCCTTATCGCCCTCGGATTGTTCAAGGACTACGATGATATCCGCAACAGTCCCACACAGACCTTCGGTACCGTTCAGCCTGGTGACATCAAGTATAAGGATATCAATGGTGACGGTGTCGTTGACAGCGGTGACCGTGTTGCCATCGGTGCTACCAGCCGTCCTAACCTGATTTACGGTCTTGGTTTCTCTATTGCTTGGAAGGGATTTGACTTCAACCTCCACTTCCAGGGAGCCGGTAAGTCCACCTTCCCGATTTCTGGTAAGTGCGTCTATGCTTTCTCTGAAAACCAGTGGGGTAACATCTTCAAGGGCATGTTGGAAGACCGTTGGGTTGACTATGATACCGCTATGCATCTGCAGGAGCTTGGTCTGAATGTTCAGCCGAATGAGAATCCCAATGCCTCTTATCCCCGTCTGAGCTATGGTGGCAACTCGAACAACTACCAGAATTCTACGTTCTGGCTGCGCGACGGTAGCTACCTCCGACTGAAGAACCTTGACTTTGGTTACACACTTCCGAAGTCCATCGTCAACAAGTTCCACTTCAACAATGTGCGTATCTTCGTGACAGGTACCAACCTGTTCTTCGTTTCGAAGAAGTTCAGCACATGGGATCCTGAGTCACTTCAGGCCAGTGGTGAGGCCTATCCTATTACGAAGGCCGTTACTGCTGGTATCCAAGTTAATCTCTAATTATCAAGCATGACAATCATTATGAAAAAGAAAATTAATATATTCCTGATGTCGGTTCTGGGTCTTGGCGCGCTCACTACTTCGTGCGTAGACCTTGATTCTGACAAGTATTTCGAGGACCGCGAAACCTTGGAGACGGTCTTCAGAGATAGAGAAAAGACGGAGCAGTGGCTTGCACGAGCCTATTCTTTCTTGCGGAATAGCAATGCTGAGGTGGGATCAAAAGGTGACACCAACATCCCTGCCAACTGGAATCCGTTCTGTTTTGCCGATGATATGTACTATGGAGACCGTGACCGCAACCAGGCCTATGGTGCTAATGGTAAGGATGCCGTTTGGGCAAACTACAATGCTTTCCGTGAGGCTCTCTACGATGAGTCTGTAGGTCAGGGTACCTGGGAGTATTGCTATAAGGGCATTCAGCAGGCTTCTATCTTCATTCAGAACATCGACCAGAACGACGAGCTTCGTCGTATTGAAGGCGAAAAGAGTATTTCCGACTACAAAGGTCAGGCTCGTTTCGTCCGTGCCTACTACTATTGGCTCCTGCTGCGCAAGTATGGTCCTGTGCCCATCATGCCGGTAGAAGGAACAGACTATTCGAAGAGCTATGACGAACTGGCTATTCCCCGTAGCAGCTACGAGGAAGTTGCACAGTTCATCGGCGATGAAATGGTCCAGGCCGCCAAGGAGATTTACGAATACCTTGGTACTGGCAAGCGCGATGAGAACAATTCAGCCCGTCCTACTGTCGGTGCCTGTCTGGCTACGCGCGCCATTGTCTTCATGTATGCCGCTTCTCCGCTAGCCAACGGTCAGCTGGCCAACGGTAAACATTCAGAAGTCAAGGCTGCCAATGGAAATAAGATTGTTACCGACGATATCGCCAAGGCTATGAAGAACTTCGACGGCAAGCAGCTGCTCTCCTTGACTTATGATGAGAGCAAGTGGGCCCGCGCAGCTGCAGCCTGCAAGGATGTGATGGACCTCGGTATGTATGAACTCTATCATGAGACGGCACACAATGCTACTGAGACCCAGCATGGAACGGTTCCCGTCTATCAGGATGGCGACTTCAGCGAGCATCCCTGGCCCGATGGCTATGCCGACATCGACCCGCGTGCTTCCTATGCCAACTGCTTCAATGGCACCGTTACGCCTTCTACGAACCCCGAGTTCATCTTCGGCCGCGTGAACAACTGCACCGATATCCACCAGTATGGTGTTGAGGCGCTCGTGCTCCATGCTATGTCGAACAGCATGAACGGCTGGAACACCCACGGACTGACCCAGAAGATGGTAGACAACTACTATATGAAGGATGGTAGCGATGTTCCCGGCATGTTCAGTGAGTGGAATAATGGCGAAGTTCCCGGTTACGAAAACAGGGGTAACCACCAAGACCGTGTCACTGGTTGGACCGTCCGTAGTGAAATCAGAGGAAGTCTCTATCCTGAGATTCAGGTTGGTAATTCCAAGAATCTTGGTGAGAACATATCCAAGCAGTATGTAGGCCGTGAGCCACGTTTCTATGCTTCCGTTGGTTACAATGGCTGCATTTGGGAAATGTGGAGCCGTCCTACCGGAGAGCGCAATAAGCAGCAGTTCTACTATCGTCTTTCTGCCAACGGCTATCAGCCTGGTAGCTTCCAGTGGTTGCGTACCGGTATCGGTGTGAAGAAGTTCTATCATCCTGATGACTATACGACCGCTGCCAACTATAATAACATCCGTTCGAAACCCGAGATGGCCATCCGCTATGCCGACATCCTGCTCTACTATGCAGAGGCTCTGAACGAGTTGACGTCTTCTTATACGATTGACTCTTGGAACGGCAGCACCAAGTACACCATCTCTCGCAACATCGACGAGATGAAGAAGGGTATCCGTCCAGTCCGTTGCCGTGCCGGTGTGCCCGACTACACAGACGATGTCTATGCCAATGCCGAAGCCTTCCGTGAGAAGGTAAAGCGTGAGCGTATGATTGAGCTGATGGGTGAAGGCAAGCGTTACTTCGACCTCCGTCGCTGGATGGATGCTCCTATCGAGGAGGCTTGTCCCGTCTACGGTCTGGATGTGCTTCAGACAGAGGCCAACCGCGATGCCTTCATGAAGCCCGTCAAGGCCTTCGCCATCTCGGCTGTCTTCGCTGACAAGATGTACTTTTGGCCCATCTCTCACACCGAGTTGAAACGTAACAAGAACCTGACTCAGAACCCAGGTTGGACTTACAATGATTAATCACAGTAAAAAGTTAAGAGCTATGAAACATATTTCGATTATGATGGCTTCGTTGGCCGGCCTTCTGTTGCTGACCACAGCCTGCAATGACGAATGGAAAGACGAGCAGTATAGCCACTACCTTAGCTTCAAGGCTCCCCTGAACGATGGTGGTGTCTCGGCTATCTATGTGCCCTACACTCGTCATACGACCAACGCCGCCGGTGAGCAGGTGCCTATGTATGGTGCTGAAGGTAAGTCCACCTACCAGCTGCCTATCATTGTCAGCGGAAGCACGGACAATCCCTCAGATATCACCGTCAACATCAGCCGTTCCGATACCTTGGCAATCCTGAACTATGCCCAGTATCAGAACCGCACCGACCTGTACTATCATGAACTGCCTGAGCAGTATGTGTCCTTCAATCCTACCCACACCATCAAGAAGGGAGAGAATGTCAGCCTCTATCAGCTTGACTTCAACTTCCAGGGCATCGACATGAGCGAGCGCTGGGTGCTGCCTCTCGAGATTAGCGAAGGCAATGGCTATACAGCCCATCCCCGTAAGCACTATGCCAAGGCTCTGCTGCGTGTCTATCCCTTCAACGATTATTCGGGTTCCTATTCAGCCACCACTCAGAAGATGGCCGACATCAATGACCCCAATAACGCAACGGGTGGTGAGAACTCACGTGCCTATGTAGTAGATGAGAACACGGTGTTCTTCTATGCCGGCAACGACATCGACGAGAAGCGTACCGACCGCCATCTCTACAAGATCTATGCAAAGTTCACTCCCAGCGTGGAGAATCCTATGCAGGGAACAGTTGATTTCTATGAGCCTACAGGCAATGCAGACTTCGGCTTTACAAACAATGCACAGGCAGTGTATGCTGTCACCGAGCGTATGGATGAGGTGCTGCCTTATCTGATGTATCGCGACATCATCATCAGCGGTATCGACTATCAGTTCAACGACTACACGCTCGTTCCCGGTGAGCCCCGTCAGTATATCGTACAGGGTTCCATGACCATGGAGCGTAAGATCAATACCCAGATGTCTGACGAAGATATGGCTATCGAGTGGTAAACATCGTTTCTTCCTTGTCTCCTCTCTGAGGGGAGGCAGGAGAAAGACAATAAGAAGGGCGGCACTGACTACGGTCGGTGCCGCTCTTCTTGTTGTTTCTTTGCACATTCCGAGCTACCAGATTTATTCAATAACTCCGCTATCCCTTCGGCCGTCGACCTTCGGTTCAGGCCGTTTTTACCGGACAGCAATAATTTTATATTGCTGTCCGGTAAAAAATTCTTTTATCTTTGATATTCCCTGTATATATTGCATTTTTAAAAGAATAAATATGATTAGGGGTTGAAAACGGCCTGAAGGGCCAATGAGACCTCAGCCCAGGG
>CAMHUI010000023.1 GCA_946188345.1 uncultured Prevotellaceae bacterium
GGTCTCCTGCACGCCATTGATGGTACGCGACAGGAGGTTGCCCGTCGGAGCGTCATAGGTGAACGACATGCCGTAGCAGGGATCTCCGAGCAGCTGTCCCGGGTTTATCGGGTCGAGCGGCCCGGGGAGGTCTGGGCCGATGGGTTCTTCACCGATGGGCTCATCGCCGATGCCTAAGATTTCGACTCCGCCAAGGTCGACGGGTCCCATGCCGGGTGACAGGTCCAACGGGGTATAGCTGCACCGGTTCAGCAGGTGGCCATAGACATCATACTTCTTGCTCTGGTAGCATCCAGCCGCCAACTGGCTGACTGTTTCCGAGCCGTTGTGCTGTTCCAGCTTCCATATCTGCTGCGTTCCCACGTTCATGCTGGTGCGGGTTCCATAGGTGTCGTAGCCGTATGTCACGGTGGTGCCTCCCGGATAGGTCTCCGCGATGAGCTTGCCGTCGCCGTCGTAGGTATAGTACTTGCTGCAATAGACCGACGGGGCAAAGGTCCACGTCTCCTGGGTGACGTCCCCGTACTTGTCGTAGCCGACGGTCTTCCTCATGTCCCCTTTTTCCATCTTCCACAGCAGCCCCATGCCTGCGCCGCTGGTGTAATAGGTGTAGGTGACGGCATCCTCGCCGGTGCTTTCCTTCATTGCAAGCCGCCCGACGTTGTCGTAGGTATAGGAAGTCTCCTTGTCTCGCGAGTCGGTCTGACGGACGATGTTGCCCAGCACGTCGTATTCTGTCGTCCTCAGGCCTGCGTCGGGATCGCTGAGGGTGAGGCGCCTCCCGGTCTGGTCGTAGGTCATGTAGACGTCGTGTCCGTCAGCCGTGACCTTGCGTGGCAGCCCCTGCGAGTTATACTTGTAGCTCACCGACGAGACGGGGTCGGTGGATGTCTTGATGTTTCCCCAAGCGTCATAGGTCTTGGAGAAGGTACGGCCGTTGCGGCACTCCGTTACCGAGCGGGGACCATAGGCAAAGGTGGTCTCACGCCCTTTGCTGTCATACTCCCTGATGATGCGTCCTCTGTCGTCATATTCATATCCGGTGGTCAGTATCAGGTTGCCGTTTGTTTCCCTGCGTCTTTCCACCCGGCCGAGGGAATCATAGAAGGTCTCTGTCTTCACCGTTATATTGCCAGGACCGCGTGACTCTCGTTTCAGCTCATGTCCCTTGCTGTCGTAGGTGGTCTTTACCCATGGCCGGCCGGCTGCTCGCTCCAGCGTAAAGTAGCCTGAGGTGGTCCGGCCGGTGTCATACCGGGTATAGTGCTGGGAGGGGGATGTCGTGGAGAAGAGCCGTCCCCATCCGTCGTAGGCATGGGTTGTGGTGGCATTGTATAAGGCCGGCTGGCGCACTTCTGTCGCTGTCAGCAGGTTACCCCATGTGTCGTAGGTGTAGGTTTGTGTAGAGGTAGAGGGAATGGTATAGGTCCTTACGGGGAAGCGGTGGGTGGCATCGTACTCCTTCTTTTGGAAGATCATGATGGTGGGGTGCCCGGAGTCGACGGTGGAGACGATGTTGCCATAGCCGTCATATTCGTTCAGCGTCACATAGGACTCCGGGGTGCCTGCATGATGGACCACGCGGACGGGGTGGCCGAAGGAATCATAGGAGTACCTTGTCGTGTCTGAATAGTCAACAGATTCATAATGCCATCTCTTTTCAAGGACAGTCGTGGGAAGCTTTTTGTAATGACGGGTGACATAGCCACTATATTCCCGCTTCGTGTATGACCGTTCTGTGTTGTCCCTCGTGAGGAAATCTGTCATGACGAACTCCTGGTTGTCATGTTGGAAAAGGTTTGTGGTGATATATCCGTCAAAGTCAACGGTTATGACGCTGTCTGGATAGGAAAAATAGTCCTTCAGGCGCAGGTAAGAGTTATTGCCAGCAGGAGTCTTGAGTGATGCGGCTCCTGTATAGGTGGTTTCCGTCCACGTGGCACCGCTGTTCGTAAGGGTCTTGCGGATGCGGCTGACTGCAGGAATGTAATAGGAAGTATTCCAAGAAAGGACTGAATTCTCCAGAGTCTCTCCTGTCGTCAGGTTGTCTTGACGCACCTCTTCGAACCCTAACAGTCCTTTTCCCTGCAGGTTGGCCAGCAGCCGTGAATAGTGATATTGTGTCTGGGCCGCGCCACAGATGCCATTGGATGATGTTTGTGATTTGACAATTGCCATGGGCTGCTTGAGAGCCAACAGCGGATAGTCGGCCGGCAATCCCCTGGTATAGACAGACGTATCCATTAGGCTGCCATAGGCGACAGCCGTAGAGTTGCCGGCTTCGTCTGTGATACCGACAACCTTGCCACTGGAGATGGTTTCGCCGGACGGCGTATACAGATGCCATCTGTCTTGTCCTGTGCTATCAACATTATAACAATTGTGGCCATAGTTGACAATGCAGGTTTGTCCTTTTCCATAAAAGTCGCCGGCGGCATAATTACCGGCCTTCCCATTCTTCTGGCTGCTTTGTGTCCTCTGTATGGCAGTTGCTGAATCAAAGCCCGTTCCTGTTGACAGAGCCCAATATGTTGCGGTGTGGTCATAATGGTTTCCGCTGTATACTGCCTTGCTTAGGAAAACATCAGTTTTCCCGTCGCCGTTAAAGTCGGTAACATAGCATTGAATGCAGCCGTCGTCCTTGTCAGTTTCCTGGTCGTATATCTGGGGAAACGAGACTGAAAGAACTGAAAAATCTCCGTCGGGGAGACCGTTCAGAAGAAGCCAATTAGTATTGCTCCCGACTGCACCGTCATGCATCAGGAAGTCTGTCTGGCCGTCGCCGTTGAAATCACCTGGGAACATCCATTTCATGTTCCAGACCTGATGGCTTCTCTTATAACAGCCCTCATTGTCCGAGAACATCGTCGAGAAGTCAGAACCTCCCTTGTTCCAGTATATCACATAGCCCTGTCCGTAGAAGAAAAGCAAGTCAGTAAGGCCGTCATTGTTATAATCAGAGGAATAGATATGAGAAGGTGTGCCAAGGATGTCAAGCGTAAAATCCGCACGGCCGACTGACGGTGCAGGATTCTGCGGGTCATGGTAAAGGATGTGACACCCTAATGTGGATGCTGTCTCTACCCTGTCTACAAGGAATATCTCAGTCTTACCGTCATTATTGAAGTCGGCGGAAGCATGAAGGGGGGATAACGTCGTCTGATAGCTGGTGCCACATTCAAAGGAGCTCAGCGTCGACAGGGAAGGCGGCAGGGAGTCCCCGGGCAGGTAGTAGAAGACGTTGGTGTTTGTATTGCCTAACTTGTTCCAATGTGGAAAAAAGATTTCCTGGATGCCGTCGCCGTCAAAATCTATCACCGACGGTCCCATGTCAGCTTGGGAAAACAGGCCGGAGGGCGAGTCTCCGGGTAAGCGATACGTTGCGGTTTTCGTAAATGACACTTCTCCGGCAGTATTCACCGATGTTTTGTGGATAACGGCATAGGTCTTTTTTTCAGATTTGTCCTTGCATTTGTATAACTGGATGATGTCTGACAGACCATCATTGTCTACGTCTGCAGAAAAAGAGTAATTGGGACTGTCCTCCAGCTCCTTACCCTCGACATAAGAGGTGCTGGCTATGTTGACGAGGCTGTCGGTGCGTGAGAACGAAGGGAATTCTTCCCATTCAAAGGAAATGGGAGGCAGTGTTTCTCCGTCACCGTTTCGGATGGAGATCCCCGACAAAACCGACAAATTGGAATTGGTGTCTGTGGAATAATTGAAAGTGTAGTGGCGGTAGGAGGATGATGTTGTCCCGACACTTATCTCCGACAGGCGCTGAGAGGTCTTGGTCTGTATGCCACCCATATTCTGCTCGATTACATCCGGACGGCTTGCATAGTTAAATAATATCTGGTTGCCGCCGTAGATTGCCTTCTTGAGATATTTGCCAGTGGAGCCTCCTGTCGTAATGTCCTCATATTCGAAAGTGATAACGTTTCCTTCAGAATCGGAAATCTCATCCAAATACCATGCATAGATATAAAGGCTTTCTCCCCGTGTTGAAGACAGCCGGGAGGAGGCAACGCTTCCGAAGCGATAGAGACGACCGTCACTTGAATGATACTCAAACCACCATAAGTCGGTTCCAGCTTTCCTACATTCTACTTTTTCCAGAGGAGCTCCTTCAACGGTAAATTGTATTCCATTGGAAAATGGGAAGTCTGCAATACGATACAGACGTTTCCCGTCAAGGTATAGCTCATCAAAGCCATCATTTCTGATTCCCCTTGCCTCGCCATCGTGGTAGACCGTCTGGGGGCCGCGTGTGAAACAGCTCAGGCCTGTAATGCTGCAGCCGTAGCCGGCAATGCCGTTACCGGCCTGGCTGTTGTAGGTGATGGAAATCTGCGGCTGAAGGCCGTTCACTCCCGGAGGACACTCTATGGGGGTAGTGTAGGTGGCTCCGCCAAGGGGAGAGACGGTAAAGGATCCGGAAACAGAGCCGACAGGTTCACCAATGCCCGTCGTGTCTGGAGGGCTCAGATAGCCGAAGGCGCCCGGTGAGGCTGCCGGAACCGACTGCTGTCCGGCATCCTGTGCAAAGGCGGTCAAGGCCGCGGCAGACAGCATAATGAGGAGTAGGAAGTATTTCGCTTTCATAGCTTAAACGGGATGAGGGTGTTTACTTCTTGGTTATACGCCATGTGTTGTCATACCTGCCGCAGCGGATACGAAGGGCGTATACACCTGCTGGCTGCCGGGAAAAGTCGGCGACGGCATGGCCTGACGAAGAGAAGGATGCGGACTGTAGCACCTGCCCTGACAACGTAAAGACACTTACGACCGCCTTTGACAAGTCTGCCGCATTGGCACCGGATATGGCGACGTCGACATGGCCGAGCGACGGATTGCCGGACACCGTGACCTGCATGTCCTGCCATACTTCGTTGACAGCGGTCTCCGTGTCTTCCACCATTGCCTTTGCCTGCGACAGGACAACGGCACGGGTCACGCGGTTGCCTGATGCATCGTAGGCATAGCTGATACTCTGGGCACGAAGGCCGGCAAAACCAGAGAGAAGCAATAATGCCAAGAGAAATATCTTCTTAACACCCATAACCAAATTAGATTGTAAAATTATAAAATATATGTCAACAAAACAAGGAATTAACAATCATTATAGTCCTATCTCTGCGTAGTAGCAGCTGTTGTCCGGCGCCACGAAGGCGATGGTGAAAGTGCCGGAGAGGAATGAGGGCAGGGCAATTTCATCACCGACGACTGCCGTGGTATACTGGCAGACTCCATCGCTGTCGAGCAGATAGAAATCGTATTCTTCAAAACGTGCACAGCCGGAAAGGGTGAAGCTGGTCTGTTGGACGAACAGGGTATGGATAGGTGCCTTGCCTCCCCCTATGCTGGGGATGGGTGCCGGGAGTATGTCTCCAACGTCACCGGAGGCCTCGCCGACGACACTTTCGCCTACGGGGTCCCACTGGCCATGCTGAAGACCGATGTCCACAGTGGTAGAATCATTTCCTTCTCCACTTGTCTGGGAGAAAACCGTCGTGTTTGCCAAGAACAACAAGCTGATGGCTATGAATAGTCTATGTATCATGGTAAAAAAAATAATTATAAAACTTGGCCACAAAGATAAGGAAAAATCAATTTCACTGCAAGTTTTTTATAAATAAAATGACTTGTTATATTTTCGCAAGATGAATGTAAATAATTGTTTGTCTGTTTTTTACGAAGACTTAATAAAATTTCGTAAGAGTAAAAATCCCTTCTCTCGCTGCTCTTTTATGGCTCAAAAATCTTTGTTTACACAAAAAAAGAGTACCTTTGCAACGATGAAAAAAATATGGTTGATGAACCTGCTGGTTTCTGTTGCCTGTACGTTATTTTTGGCGTCAGGCTGCTCGCAGGACAAGGGCATTGATGAATTTCTGCAGCGTGCAGACAGTGTGATGGTTTCAAGGCCTGACTCTGCCTTGGGCATCCTCCGTGTTGTCGGGGAGCGTGGCAGCAAGGCGCAGCGTATGCGCCATGCCCTGCTGCTGACGGACGCGATGAACAAATGCGACGTGCCGTTCGCCTCCGACAGCGTGATGCGCCGCGTGGCGGACTATTATAATAGGAAGGGGACGGCAAACGAGCAAGTGAGGGCTAACTACCTGCTTGGACGCGTATATCACGAAATGGGCGACGGTCCGCAGGCCCTGGAGTGCTATCTGAAGGCTGAGGCTTGTGCCGACACGACGCGGGCCGACTGCGACTATTACTTGCTGGAATGTGTCCATCAGCAGGCTTACCTGCTATTCAGGAACCAGAGGCTTCTGCAACAGATGGAAGAAGAGATAGACAAAATTGAGCAGTGTGCATGGAAAGCCGGCGATACCGTGAACGTCGTCTACAGCTACTTTCTGCGGACTGACCGCGGCTATATTGCAGACAGAAGCACCGAGCAACAACTGGAAACCGTCATGAAGTCCTACTACTTGGCCAGAAAATACTTCCCCGAAGAAGCTGACAGTTTCCTTGGAGCTGCCATCCCGGTATATCTGGAGCGAGAAGAATGGGACAAGGCCAAGGAGCTGATGGACCGATATGAGGCAACATCCATGTGGGATTCCGAAAGCCAGACTGTCAGGAAGGGAGGAGAGATATATTACTATAACAAGGGGCTTTACTACCTCGGCACAGGAAGGCCAGATTCTGCCGACTACTTCTTCAGAAAGGAATGGAGCACTGCGAAAGACGGCAACAACCGGCTGGCTGCCGCCAAGGGTCTGCTCCGGCTTTACAAGCATCTGAACAAGACAGACTCCGTTGCCAGATATGCCCAGCTGGCCTACCACCTGAACGACTCTCTCTTCCAGCAGAACAATGCCGATTACCTGCAGCAGATGGAGGCAACATACAACTACTCCCAAAGGGTACAACAGAACCTGCAGGAGCAGAAGCACCGCCAACGGGCAGAGAATCTGCTGGCCGGAACCCTGCTCATCGTGGCGGCTGTCATGGCTGCCATTGTCTTCGTGGCCAGGCGACAGGTAAGGCAGAGACACAGACGGCAGCAGCAATACAGGAATCTGCTGCAGCAGCATGAACAGAAGGAAAAGGAACTGTGGATGGCCCGGAACAAAAAGGAGAATTTCATCAGGGACAAGGAAGAAGAGGTCAGTAAGCTCAAAAAGCAGATTGAAGTATTTGGAAGGCAAAAGGGTCTGCAGTCCGCCCAAGGACCTGAAGAGGTTGAAATAATTACAACTCAGGACGCCGTCGCGTCGGAAAAAGACTGGGATGAATTATTCCGGTGGACTGAACAGAATGACTATTTGTTCTATAAGTCAGTGATGAATCCTGTCAAGGGGCTGAACTTCAAAGAGAAAGCCGTGGCTATACTGATACGCATGGGGGTGGAAAACAACCGGATAATCTCCCTCCTTGGTATCAAAGACACCTATCTGTCCTATCTGAAAAAGCAGCTGAACGAGAAACTGGCGGGCAAGACCAGTGCCCGCGGGCTGGAGGAGTTCATCAGGAAGAATATGTGAAAGGTATCACAGGACGGCAACATTTTACCGCTAAAGTCAACAGAAACCCCAATCTCCCTTCGGTCGAAGGGAAAAGCAAAAAGTGAAAATCGAAAAATGAGTGGTTGGCCGGCGGCCGCAAAAAACATAACGCTTCCAACAATCAACCAAAAGTATTAGAATTTTTGTCTGATTTTTGAATATTTCCGGTGTCGTGTAAAAAAAAGCCTGAACCGAAGGGCGACGGCCGAAGGGAAAGTCAAAATGTCAAAAGAATAGGAAAGGATCGTAAATCTTTTGCCCTTGCAGGGCGTTTTCCTTGTCAACTTGCTACCCAGGGCCTTGCCCTGGGCTAAGTTCTCACTGGCCCATCGGGCCGCAAATAATAAACACCAGCTTATTTTTGAACGTTTTTGGAGGCCTAAGGGTGGCCATTCGTTCGATTCGTGCCATTCGTGTTCTAAGAATCACTTTTGTGGATATTTGGAGGCGTTTGTCAGGATTTTTTACCGGAATTTTCTGTCAGGATTTTCGGGTGTTCTAGAAAAAGATTTCGACTTTCGGGGGCAGTTTTTTGACGCTTCCTAAGGTGTTCGAAAGACTTTTGGTACAAATCGTCAGGACTTTTGTACCGATTCGTTGCAAGATTTCTTAGATATCGCATCATGATTTCTTACTTATCGTCATGACTTTTGTACCTAAAGTCTGAGCGAAAGCCTACTCTTCGCTGTCCGAAAGGTCAGCTCCGTTGGTCGGTTTGTCGGTGGTTATCAAGGTCGGAAACGCTATCTGTCTCACAGTCAACGGGTTGCGGAAAACGGCTCAAAACTGCGTTATTTGCGCCCGAGGAGAAATAATTTCAGAAAACAGGCCTTCTCAGCGAGGAATTTTGATACTTTTGTAAAGATAATTCAGAATAATGCTGTCCGGTAAAAACGACCTTTGGTTCAGGCCGTTTTTACCGGACAGCATTAAAAGACTAATTATTTTTGTTGTTTTTCGGGGCTTTAATATCGGGTTATGGCCGGAGAAAATGTAAAAATGTCAGTTATATGCAAAAATAATACAAAAAATCAAAACTACTCTTCGGTATTTTTGCGTTTTTTGGTCTGTATAGATTAAAGTACAAAAAGATTTGTAATATATTTATTTTATGATAGTTACAAATATAAGTAACAACAAATTATCTGTATTTTTATCTGTAAAACCATTGTGGGGAAACAAAAACCCTTTACCTTTGCAGCAGAAAAAAAATGAAAATATACTGCGAAGTATAGAACACAACACATATAAAAACGATATCTCTTTCTTCGTGGGGCCACAGATGGTTGGCGCAGAGATTTTCCATTTTGGTATTAGTCAGAAAAGGTAGTGGAAATGATTTGCAGTAAAGCCAACCATCCGTAGGCCCCACATCAATTGTACCCATGGGGAACCCCTCCCCCCCAACCTTCCACAAGGGAAAGGAGTAATCACTCATACCCACAAAGCTCCCGAAAGATCTGAACTGGTTTCGTCTGTTCGGTCGTGTTTCCTGTTCGCATGGTTGTTAAAAAGTTGCGGTTCTGTTCTTTGGTTCGCTTAAAAATAACTATCTTTGCACTATCATTCAGAATCGTACTGACTAAAAACCTTCGTATCATGAACAAGAAATCCATGCTTATCGCCTTGCTGTTCTGCGTATTGTCAGCGGCAGGCAGTCTGGCCCAAGACCAGAAAGACACTCCCGAGAACCGTCTCCTCGCCTTGCGTGACAAGATGTCCGCGACCACTGACAGCCGCCAGCAACAACAGTTGGTGGAGCAGATGGGGCAGACTGGCACGTTTGTTGCCCTGATGACCGTGGGCAGCTATCTCGACTCCCCCACCCTGCAACGCACTGCAGCCAAGGCCGTCACGTCCATCGCCCTGGCCCATCCGGAATACGACGGGCATAACACCCGCCAGCTGCTGGCCAAGGCAGCTCCCTTGGTAGGCGGCAAGCAGCGCAAGGCCATCCTGCAGCTGCTGGCGAAGACGCCCGTGGAGGGCTTTGTGTCTCACTTCAACGGTCGCGACCTGACGGGTTGGAAGGGTCTTGTCGAGAACCCCATCCTGCGCGAGCAGATGACGCCCCTGCAGATGGCCGAGGCCCAGGTGGCAGCCGACCAGCGCATGCGCGACGACTGGGTGGTGGAGAATGGGCTGCTGGCCTATGTAGGCCACGGATACGACAACATCTGCACTAAGGAGCAATACGGCGACTTTGAGATGCTGGTAGACTGGAAGCTCGATCCGAACGGCACGGAGCCCGACGCCGGCATCTATCTGCGCGGCACGCCGCAGGTGCAGATATGGGACATTGCCCGAGTGAACGTGGGCGCCCAGGTGGGCTCCGGCGGACTCTATAACAACCAGAAGAACAAGGACATCCCACTCTGTGTGGCAGACAACAAGCTGGGAGAATGGAACTCGTTCTATATCAAGATGGTCGGCGACCGCGTCACGGTGCGGCTGAACGGCATCCTCGTCGTCGACAATGTCGTACTGGAGAACTACTGGGACCGCTCGCGACCCATCTTCCCCATCGAACAGATTGAGCTGCAGGCCCACGGCAGCAAGGTCTACTACAGAGACATCTATATCAAACGGCTCTGAACGCCTCTGACCTTCAGGGAGAAGCCAATAAGAAGTCCCGCCATGCACAGTGCACATGGCGGGACTTCTTCTTATGATGTCATTCCGACGGGATGATTACTTCACGAGCACTCGGCGGGCTGTGCCGTCGCTGTAGCGCAGGATGTTGACACCCTTCTGCAGCGTGTTCTGGCGCTGGCCGTCGACGCCGTAGATGGCGATGACCTCACGAACGGTGTTCGCCGGAGTCAGGCCGATGCCTACGGTAGGCGCTTTATAACCCTTCTTCGAGATGGCAAGAATGGTGGGATACTTGCCCGAGGCGGTAGATGTGAAGGTGATGCTCTTTACCTTCTTGGTCTTGTCGCAGGCGAGCGTGAACTCATAGAGGCGGAAGTTCTTACGTCCGTCGACCTGGTCGGTCTGATAGCCGTCGCGACCGGATGTGATGATGCGGTCGAGTCCGTGGTAGGCTACGTCGGCATCGTTCGAACCGAACCAGTCTTTCGGCTGATAGGTTCCCGTCTGGCTCTTCGTTCCGTCCTCGTAGTTGGCTTCTACCTTGAGGGTAGACTGTCCGTTGGCCGAGATGGTGAGGATGTAGATCTCCTCGATGTTGGCCGGTGAGTCAAGGGTGAGCGTCTGGGGTTGGTTGACCTGCTTGAGCACGAGAGCGTTGTTCTGTGTGTAGTCGGCAAACTGGAACTCGGTGCCTTTCTTGGTGGTGAGCTTGTGGTCGGCACCGGCGATGGCTCCTGCAGCCTGGACGTCGGTTGTGTAGAGCACCCATCCCTGGTCGTCGAGGGTGTAGTTGGTCGACGAGGCGGCAGGCTTGCTCTCAGCGATGACGTCGTGAGGCCAGTTGCTGATGATGACAGGTCCGTTCAGGGGAACAGCTTCCTCGTACTGCTCAAAGGCTTCTACCTCAGCGAGTGATGCGAAGAAGTAGGCATTCAGGTTGCAGACGATGGCGATGTACTTCACGTTCTTGAACTGCGGGAGGATATACTCCAGTTCAGAGACCTCGTTCAGGTTTTGGAAGGTCTGGATGGTGGTGAGGTTCGACAGGTCGTTGCCCACACGGATGCTGATCTCCTTATTCACGGCACCCTGGTTGCCGTTGAGGTTCTCGCCTTGGTTGTTGTTGGGGATGTAGACCTTCACCTTCGAGAGGTTCCATCCGTTGGCGGTGGGAGCCTCGAAGATGGCCCATACGTCGTCCTTATGGGTGGACTCGGTCTCGATGACTTCGCAGCCCTCGGCAGTGGTGTCGCCATCGGTGAGCGTCTTGACAGTGAACTCGTCGTACTGTGCCTCGTAGCTGTAGTCGCTCTTGTAGAAGCGCAGACGGGCGTCAAGTCCGGCAAGGATGTTGGGACGGTTGCCGTCGACGGTGACACTGACGGTGCGCTCTTTATAGGCTCCGCCGTTGTTGAGGTTGACGGTGATGCGGTCGAGCCCGATGATATTACCACCCTTGACGGGGATGGTGAAGGTGTGGGCGTCCTCGTTCTCGGTGATGGTTCCGAAGGTGACGTTCTGATTGGCGGCTGTAGCTGTGCAGACGAAGTAGTCGCTGCGCTCGTCGCCGTTGAGGTCGTAGCTGACGGTGATGTTCTTGGTCTCGCCGGCCATCACCTTCAGTTCGGTGGGTTCGACGGTCATCAGCATGTTGTTGTCCTCACGGCCATAGACCTCGAACTCCCAGATGCGGAGGGTGCCGTTGACGTGGGGGATGAGTTTGACGTAGCGTGCCTTGTAGGGTGCAATATAGTCGAACTTGATGCTCTCGTCCTCACGGTTCTCCTCGTCGACGACGGTAACCCAGTTTTCACCATCGGCAGAGAGCTGGATGACGTAACGGTCAATCTGGTCGACACCGCTCTCAGGACCTGCGTTGCCGTCCCAGATGCCGAAGCCATAGATGCGATAGGCTCCTTCGAGGTCGAAGATGACCCAGTTGTCGGAGCTGACGTTGCACCACTTCGAACTTGTAGCCGAGGGGTTGCGGACGCCGTCGATAATCTTTCCGGGTACCTCAGTGGAGTTGGTGGAGCCGCTGTAGTCGACAACGGTCTTGTTCAGGGCAACGTTGACAACCTGGTTCATGTCGTCAGCCGAGAAGACATCCAGGGCATCGAAGGTCTTGGTGCTGGTGCCGATGGCGTTGGTCGACTTGACGGTGACCTGTTGTTTTCCCTCAGCCTTGGCAACGACCTTCACGGGGTTGCTGGCTTTGTTGTATCCGCTGGCAAACTCCAGTCCGGCAGGCAGCTGCCACTCCCATGCAGTGGGATTGCCGGTGCCCTTACCGGTGATGGTGACGGTAGTACCCACGGTGACATAGCTCTTGTCGAGCTTCACGGTGATGACAGGAGGCTGTGGAGCGGGATAGTCGACTTTCAACACCTGTGCAGCCTTCTGTTTGCCGTCTTTCATCACGGGCACAACCTCTACGTTGATGAAGGCGTCGTTGCTGTTGCGTTCGAAAGTGGGAACATAGAAGCCCTCGTCGCGTGTCTGTCCGACGAGTGTACGCTGGTTGTCGGCTGTGACAGTATAGATGTCGAAGTGGTCGAAAGCGTTGGTCCATGTGTAGTTCCAGAGGATGCGGAGGTCGCCCTTCGACTCACCGAGCGTACTGGTGGTGCGGAGGTTGCTCACCTCTACGGCGGCAGGAGCGTAGTTGGCAGGCAGCAGAGCCACCTGTCCGAGGTTCCATGCGAAGCTGCTCACCTGTGAGGTAGCCTTGAGGTTGATGGCTACCATATAGACAGTCTTGCCGTTGACGGCAGAGAGGTCGAAGTCGGCAACGGTCCATCCGTTGACGGTGGTCGTCGTAGCATTGCTGATGGTGACGTCGGGGTTGACGCTGGAGGTCGTTGAGAGCTTTGCCTCCACGTTGGCACCTGTTCCTTTGTACACGATGCGGAGGATGCCGCCGTCGGTCACGTTGATCTGTGTCTTGTAGAGACGTACGAGGTGGTCGCCGGCAGAGAGTGTTCCAGCAAACTTGAACGATGAACCTACGTTGTAGGCGTTGTCCCAGTCGATGCTGACGGTGATGTTGCCACGGTTCTCAATCCACCAGCGCCAGGTGGGCAGGATGCTCTGCATGCCGCTGTGGTACCAGTCGCGGGTGCCCTGCTTGGCACCTTCTACGAAGCGGTGCTTACCGTTGCCGACGCCCATGTCGGAGAGGAAGGGCATCGATGTGATGGCCGAGCGCTCGAGGATGCGGTTGGAGACACCGGGGAAACCCGTCGAAGGGGTCTGCGTGGGGTCGCTCAGTGTGTTCACCCACATGTCTTCCTCGTTGTCGAAGACGGTCTTTCCGATGGGATAGGCCTGCGAACCGTGGTTGCGGCTGACGCTCTTGAAAGCACTCTTGGCAGGGTCTTCCCAAATCTTTGTCTCCGGACAGAAGAGGTCGAGCGAACCGACATGTCCCGTTGTGGGCATGGCTGAGTTCAGCGCTGCCGACCATCCGAGGTGTCCGGCCTTGGCCAGCTCGATGCCGGCATAGATCTTCGAGTAGGTCTGGGCCTCGGTGCAGCCAAGCTGTGAGGCATAGCTGCGATAGTCGCCCACGGCACCATACTCCAGGAACTGCGACGTATTGACATTGGTCTTCAGCAGGGCCACGTTGGGCGTGCGGCTGGCGTTATACCACTGCAGCTCCATACCGTAGTTGCCGTCAGCCTCGGCGGCCTTGTAGAACTCCTTGAAGAAGGCTTCCCACTCGGCACTGCTTCCGCCGCCTGACTCCTCGTTGATGAACCATCCGTCGAAGCCGAAGTACTTGGCAATCTCGTAGAGCTTCACGGCATAGACATACTTGCCTCCCTCTACGGTCAGCATCTGGCGGACCCATGCCTGGGTGCCACCGAAGGCAGCAGGCGGGAAGAAGACGTTGCCGAGCACCTTTACGCCCTGAGCGTGGGCAGCGTCGGTAGAGGCTGCGGGAGGGATGTTGATGATACCCTCTGAGGCAGCACCGGCCCAATAGACCAGCTTGTCCATATACTGCCAGTAGGTGGGCTGATAGCCCAGGAAGTTGTCCAGCTCTCCTTGGGAAGGACACATCGAACAGGTAGGATAGAGGATGGTGGAGTTGCATATCTCACCCTCGTAGAACTGGTTCGCGTTGGCCTTCATCAGCGTAGGCTCCTTGAAGCGCTGCTGCAAGGGCACCTTGGCCACGTTGAAGGGGTTGTCGGGGAACTTGGTCAGGTTGTCGGGCGTCCACTGGATGATGTCGTCCGGATGCCAACAGCCGTTCAGCGGCTGCTGAGCACTTGCAGGGCCGGCAAAGAGTGCCAGCAGGGCAAGGCCTAAGATTCGTTTGATTTTCATAAATTTATTCTTTGAGGTTTAACTTGTATTTTGCTCTTGGGGTCGGCATGCTCTGAGTATTCTGATGTCTCAGAGCGTTCCGATTATTCTCTGAAGTTGTTGGGTTTCATACGGTTGCCACTATCGTCATTGGTGTCGGCCACATCCCACCAGAGGCGGGTGCCTTGGGTATTCTTCGACTGCAGCTCGGAGCTGTCGAGGAAGTACTGGTTGTTGTTCTCACTGAAGGGATAGAGCACACGCTTGATGAATTTTCCCTCGGGCACGTCGCCACCGCTGGAGTTGACGAGCGGATTGGCCAGTGCGGGATACTCCGTGCGGCGGAATTCAGCCCAGCCCTCGTTGCCGTTGGGGAAGACAGCCATATACTTGTGGGTGATGATGGCCTCGAGTATTCGCTCGCGGTCGCCACTCTGGAAGGTGCCGTCGTTGAGGGCCACCACACCGTCGAGGTAGGCCTGGGCGTCGGCTTCGTCAATCTGGTAGTAGTCCATCGAAGCTTGGATGCCGGCACGGAAATACTCCTCGGCCGACATGGTCAGGTCTTCGCCCGTCCAGCCGCGCAAGGCAGCCTCGGCCTTCAGGAAGAGGCTCTCGCTATAGCCCAACCACACTGACGGCCGGCTGTAGTTGAACCAATAGTCTCTGTCTTGCTCTTTCGATGCAGGCTTAGGCATGGTCTTCGTGGTGCTGTAGAGGATGTCGCCCAGACTGATGAGTGGCGGCTGAGTGCCGCGGACGCAGCCTACATAGTCGCCGCGCATATTGTCTTCGCCCGAGGCCCATGTGTTGGCAGTCATGCCGGAGCGATACCAGCAGACCAGGCAACGTGGGTCTATCTCATAGGTTTCGAATTTTGCCTGACGGCCAGAGCCGACACGCACCTGATACTCCTTGCCACCCGTCGAGAGGTTGCGGTAGAGGTTTTCCATATCCTTCGAGAGCACGAGCTCGCCGCCATAGGCAATGGAGATCATGGCGAAGACGTTCTCGTTGCCGCCGTCATCGGTACCGCCGTCTTCCACACGGGCATACTTCGGGACGGTCTGCATATTATCGGCGTTCGATGTCATCAGTCCGTACTCGCTGTTCAGCGCAGCCTCAGCCTCCTGCCTGGCGCGCTCAGGGGCAACATTGGAGATGCGGAGGGCCATGCGCAGGCGAAGCGTGTTGGCAAAGCGAAGCCACTGATGCCAGTCACCATGGTAACAGATGTCGTCAGTGCCGACGTTGAACTGCTCCTTGTCGTCGGGTTGGATGCTGTCGACGGCCTGCTCGAGCATGCGGAACATGGCATCATAGACCTGCTCCTGTGTGTCGTAGGCCACATTGTTGGTCTCAGGCTCGCGGCCCTGCACATAGACTCTGAAGGGCATGTCGCCGTAGGTATCGGTGTTGGCCAGGGCGATGAAGGCCATGTAGATGCGTGTGGCATAGAAGAGGTTCTTATACTGTCCGGCGTTGTCGTTGAACTTCAGCGCACGAAGCAGCTGACGGTACTCCTTGCAACGGTCTACGTAGAAGTGGCTCCAGCGCAGGGCACTCCATCCGTCCTGATAGAGGTAGTCGGGCGAGAGGCCGGCAAACTTCGGCTGGTTGTTGGCCGAATAGGCGCTGTAGATGTCGTGTGTCAGGTTGGTGGCACGCTGGTAGTCGTTGTAATAGCCCTCGTAGAGGAAGTTGCGGAAGATGGCCGGAGCATCGGCCAGCTCGCTCTGCAGGGCTACGGAGTCGTCGTGACTGACGACATAGTCGATATTGATGTCGGCATACTTCGTATCGTCGTCCACATCGACAATCTCGGTACCGGTGGTATTGTCGGCCAGCTCATAGGGGTTGCGGCTCATCTCGTCGAGGTCGTAGCAGGATGCCATTCCAAGGACCACGATGAGGGCACAGATATATTTTGTCTTGGTAATCATAATTTTCTAATTGCTGATTTCTAATTACTCATTATTTAGAATCCTACGTTCACGTTGAATCCGAAGGTTCTTGTGTAGGGCACGGCTGCAAAGTCGAGTGCCTGCGAGAACATCGAGGTGTCGTATCCACCATCGGGATTTCCCGGTGTGTGCTTCATGAGGAAGCAGAGGTTGCGGGCCACGAACGAGAGTTTGAGCGATGTGAGGGGAGTCTTCTTCAGCAGCTGCCGCGGGAAGCTGTAGCCCACGGAGAGCTCTTTCAGCTTGATATACGAGGCGCTGTGCACAAACTCCTCGGCATAGCCCTTCGTCGAGCTATAGAGTCCGATGGCCGAATAGTAGGCCTGTGCGCTGACCTCCTTGGTGTTGGGTTGGCCGCTCTCGGTCACGCCGGGCACCACCATGTAGTAGTCGCTGAGACCGTTGACGGTCTTCAGCTCGCCACGCTCAAGGGTGCGCTCCGAAGTACCTACCGACGTAGCCATACCCTCGCTGACGGAGACGATGTCGCCGCCGAAGCGCATGTCGAACATGGCTGTCAGGTTCACGCCCTTATAGGTAAAGCTCGGCGTGACAGACATGAGCAGGTCGGGCTGGATGTTGCCGATGGGATGGTCGAGTTTGTACTGCTCCAGGTTGCCGCCGGCATCCTGCGAGGTGACGGGCAGAGGCAGACCGTTCTCACCGATGACCACGTTGCCTTTGTCGTCGTGGCGCAGCAGGTTGTTGGCATAGATGTCGCCCAGCTTGCCTCCGGCCACGGCACCCACCTTGACGGGCATCAGACCGTCGCCGCTCAGGTAGATATAGTTGGCGTTGAACTCCGGAGCCAGTTCTTTCACGGTCGACGTGTTGTGGGCGAAGTTCATGGTCAGGTCGAAGGTGAAGTCTTTCGTCTGCACGGGAGTGGCATAGACCATGAGTTCGACACCCGAGTTGTTCACCTTGCCGGCATTAATCCACTGCTGACTCCAGGGAGCCGATGCCGTGACGAGCATGGCCTGGTTCTTCGTGGAGTTGGTATAGTATGTGAAGTCGAAGCCCAGCCTGTTGTCGAGGAACTTCATATCGAGTCCCCACTCGAAGGAGCTGTTGATTTCCGGTTTCAGGTTGGCATTCTTGAGGATGCTGCTGACGACAGGCACGCGGATGCCGTTCTCATATTTAAACGAACGCGTGTTGTATAGGTTGTATGGCGCCACGTCCTTACCGACCTGTGCCACCGAGAGACGTGTCTTCATGAATGTAATCCATCCGGGCAGGGGTTTCCCGATGCTCTTCATGAAGTCGCTGAAGATATAGCTCACCGATGCCGACGGATAGAAGAAGGAGCGGTTGGTCTTGGGCAGTGTCGACGACCAGTCGTTGCGTGCCGTGAGGTCGAGCGAGAGGTATTCGCGCCAGGCCAGCTGCAGCGAGCCGTAGACGGAGTACATGGCTCGGTTGTAGCCCGAGTCACCGGCACCCGTCACCTGGTAGCCCGTGTTGAAGATCCAGTTGTCTTTCTCCAGCATGTCGCGCACGCTGGCACCCAGCTCCTCGCGCTTCTGATACATGATGTTTCCGCCGAGATTATAGCCGAGGCGCAGGTCCTCCGTCAGCTGTTTGTCGCCAAGGGCCAGCAGCGAGATGTTGTGCTCGAACCAGTTCTCCTCCGAGCGGCTCATGCCGTCCTCGCTCACCATCGTGCTCCAGTGGCGGTCGGGGGTGGAGACTGCCGTGTTGCCCAGCGAGAGATTGGTCGACTCGATGCGGGTGCGGTAGTAGTCGAAGGCATACTTTCCCGTCACCTTCAGCCATTCGCTCACGTTCAGGTTCAGGGCGTAGTAGCCGAAGGCACGCCAGCGCTCGTCGCTGTTCTGCAGCTGATGGCGCACGTAGTAGGGGTTGCTGTATTGCATGTCGGGTCCGAACCAGTTCTGGTGCATGCGCTGATCGGTCTGATAGACCTGCAGGTCCTGCAGCCGCACGTTGCCGGGGATGAGCAGCAACTGACCTACCTCGCCGCCCAGACCCGTCTGGGGACGGTTCACGGCCTTGGTGCGAGAGAGCGAGAGTTTCGAGTCTGACGACAGCCACTTATTGATCTCCGTGCCGGAGTTCAAGTCGACAGTCAGCTTGTCCAGGCCTTCGTTCTTGAAGATGCCGTTGTTGTCGTTGTAACCCAGTGAGAGGCGGTAGTGCGACTTCTCCGTGGCGTTTCCCAGCGCCACGGTGTGGAACTGCGAGAAGCCGGTGCCGAAGTAGTCGCGCAGCTTGTCGCCATCATACCGATAAGGCAGCATCTCGCCTGTCCAGGCCAGCTCGTCGTGACCGTCGAGCTCAGCGCCGAAGGCCACCTCGTCGGTCAACGTTGCCTGACCCTGCTTGCCCTGTCCGTACTTCTTCTGCATGCCGATGGTTTCGGAAACCTGGCTCCACGTGAAGTTGCCGCTATACTGTACGCCGAAGCCCTGGCGATGCGACCCTTTCTTCGTGGTGACATAGATGACGCCGTTGCCGGCCCGCGAGCCGTAGAGGGCTGCAGCGTTGGCACCCTTCAGGACGGATATAGACTCGATGTCCTCTGGGTTGATGTCGAACGACGTTCCGCCGCGGTCGATGCCTCCGTAGGTCGATGCCGACGAGGTGTTGTTGTCGGTAAAGGGCACGCCGTCGACCACCCACAGGGGCTGGTTGTTGTCGGTCAGCGACGAGTTGCCGCGGATGGTAATCTTCGTCGAACCTCCCAGACCCGTCGGGGCCGTATTCATCTGCAGTCCGGCCACCTTACCTGCCAGGGCGCTCGTCACCGAGGGGTCGCCCGTCATGTTCAGGGCATCGCTCTTGACGTCCTGCACGGCGTAGCCCAGCATCTTCTTCTCGCGCTTGATGCCGAGGGCCGTCACGACGACCTCGTCGATGGCCTGCGCGTCGACATCCATGCTGACGTTCACCGTAGCCTGGCCGCGAACGGCAACTTCCTGGTTCTTGTAGCCCAGGTAGCTGAACACGAGCACGGGCGACGTCTGGTCGGTCATCACCGTGTAGTTGCCGTCGAAGTCGGTGACGGCCATGTCCTTCGTGCCCTTCACTGCTACGGTGACGCCAATCATCGGCTCGCCCGTCTCGTCGACAATCTGTCCGGTAATCTTCTGCGTCGCCTGACCCAGCATCACCTGAGCCGACGACAGAAAGCATAGCAGCACAGCTGCAATCTTCATTCTTGTCTTCATACGTAATTGTCTTTTTATTTGTTATTATGGTTTCATTTTTCTTCCATCACGCGTTTCATGAGGTGCTCTTCGGCAAGGGCCAAGCGTTCGTCAGGCATGGCAGCCGCCCGGAGCAGCCCGTAGGTCTGTTCCACGCCGAAGAGCTCTGCCCGATGGTCCGCACACTCAGCAAGCCACGCCTTCACACCGGCCAGCGTCTCGTCAGAAGCACTGCCGGAGATAAATGTCATGAGTTGATAGTCTTCCATACATATATATAACGCATATGCGCGAAAGACTACGTAAATAAGTCCCATCCCAAAAGTAAAGAAAAAAATGCAGTCCGGTAAAATTTTCTTTTATATTTGATATTCCCTGTATATATTGCATTTTTTAAAGATTTAATATGATTAGGGGTTGAAAACGGCCTGAAAGGCCAGAAAGATCTCAGCCCAGAGCAACGCCCTGGGAAAAAGGGAAATTGCAAGATGCGCCCCACAGGGGCAAAAGATTGAAATCTAACTCTTTTGCCCCTGTGGGGCGTTATTTGGGCGTTGAATATAACACCCAGGGCGTTGCCCTGGGCTGAGTTATCATTGGCCTTTCAGGCCGTTTTTTACCGGATAGCAATAGGAAAATCTTTCTGGCTCTTGACTTTTCCTTCGGCCGTCGACCTTTGGTTCAGGTCGTTTTTACCGGACAGCAATAAAAAAAATAATAATTCTCTACGCATTATTCGAATTGAGCGTTGCAACCCAAAGTTTGATGAGGTGTGCTTAATATGTTTTTATTTTATCGTCTATTCGTCTTGATGACTCAGCATTTTAGTCCGTGTCATTGTTTAAGAAAAAGCCTCCGTGCCCGACATTGTAAAAAACAACTATGAAGGAACCAGGAGTATTCTGAATAATCTTGACAAAAGTGCCCGAAATCCGCGCTGAGAAGGCCCGTTTTCTGAAATTATTTTCCCTCGGTCGCAAATAACGCAGTTTTGAGCCGTTTGTCGCAACCCGTTGACAGTGAAACAGATAGCGTTTCTGACCCTGATAACCACCGACAAACCGACCAACTTGTCCGACCTTTCGGACAGCGAAAGGCCAGCTTTCGTGCAGACTTTTGGTACAAAAGTCATGACGATAAGTAAGAAATCGTGATGCGATTTCTAAGATATCATCGGGCGAATCGGTACAAAAGTCCTGACGATTTGTACCAAAAGTCTTTCACCCCCCTTGGGAATCGCCCAAAAGTTGGCCCCAAGAGTCTCGTTTTTTTTCTAGAACGCCAGAAAATCCTGACAGGATTTTTCGGTAAAAAAAATTGACACCTGTGGTCTTTTCCTCCAGCTGTCGGGCGAATAAGAAGCGGGGCGCGCCGGTTGGCGCGCCCCGCTTCCTTTATCGAGGTTCAGCGTTGGTCCTTCCCTCACGGCGTGTGGAGGTTGCGGACCGGCCGCTGCGGATTGGCTTTAGTCCCAGAGGTCGCGGATGACGATAGAGCCGCTGCCGTCGTCCATGTCGTCCTCATCGTCGAAGGTCTGCTTCTTGGCTCCCATGGTGCCGCTGCCGCCGTCGTTCTTGGGGTCGAACGAGGCTGAGTCCAACAGGTGTTGAGCCATCTTGAAGACTTCTGTTGTGGGCTTGCTATATTTTTTCATGTCTGTATTTCCTTTCTTTTTGGTTGGTAATTACTTCAGGATGATGGTCTTGCCGTTGACGATATACATGCCGTCGTTGAGCTGTCGCACGTCGGAGCCTACGTAGCGTCCGTCGGTGGTATAGATGCGTGTGGTTCCAGCGGGCATGATGTCTTCGATGCGCTGCACGGCGGTCTCGTCGTCGCCAAAGCGCACGCTGAACTTGGCAGCGCCTCCCTTGGGAGCGGTGAAGTAGGCACGCATGGCCTTGGAGTTGAGGGTACCGGTTGCACGATACATGTCACCGTCGGCGCTGCTGATGTAGTAGATGTCGCTGGCAGCAGCTGTGGCATCGATGGTGCCGTCCCTGGTCACGCCGACCATGTTCCAGTCGGTGACGCCGGTTTCGCGGACTACTTCCTCGCCGCGGGCCTCAACGACAGCCTGACCACTCACGCCGAGCGACGTGTCGGAGGTCTTGAAGATGGCGGGAGTGTTGGCAGGCAGCGCTCCGGCGACCTCGTCGAACACCAGCCAGTCGCCAGCCTGGCGGCTGAGGGTATAGAATGTCTGTCCGGCCTTGGCGGGAAGGGCGAAGGGTACGCATACGGTACCATACTGGTCGGCCGTCACCGTGCGGTTGTAGGTGAGGTTGTTCACCTTCACATTGCCATTGAAGACAGGAGCCGTGCCGTCGTTGATGGTGAGGTAGTTCATCTGGTCGCCATGCTGGTAGAAGAGGGTGAAGTCGGCAAAGCACACCAGATTGTCGCCATAGCTATCGGTGATATCAAACTTGAAATACTTATATGCCTTGGAGGGCTTGTCCAGATAGAAATAGCCCACAGCCAGATTGTTCGCCGGGATATTCGTGTCGTCTGTCACGGTCTGAATGACTTCCCAGTGAGAGACTGCGTCACTCGGGTCGGCACCATCGTTGCTTCCGAAGAGGGTCCATGACTTCGGACGGGAAACATTGCTATGGGGCTCTGCATAATTCGGAGTCCTAATGCTATAACCGTTAATGCTTACAGGTTCGGCGTTGGCAGGACCGACAGAGAAATATGCAGTTTTGCCGCTCCTATACACAATACCATTCGTACCCTTGACGGCATTTTCGCGGTCTTGA
Organism: uncultured Prevotellaceae bacterium; assembly: GCA_946188345.1. Classification (GTDB taxonomy): domain Bacteria; phylum Bacteroidota; class Bacteroidia; order Bacteroidales; family Bacteroidaceae; genus Prevotella. The sequence continues at coordinate 22,335 of CAMHUI010000023.1, forward strand.
GCCGTCAGATTGCCGAAATACTGCACAAGGCGGTCTTCCGGTTCGTCTTCCACGCCATCGAACTTAAACTCGGCGAACTGTATTCTGTCCTGCGTGCCGCCACGGAGCTCGTCAACCTCGAGCAGGTAATAGTTGTAAGCTGCTGATGCCGGAGAGACGGCATAATGCACTTCCGTCTGTCGGGCGGTGGGGAAGTCGCCGACTCGTGTCCGCTGGTCGACAAGGGTCCATCCTGCGTCTGTCCTGCCGGGCTGTGACACTGAATTCATGCCATAGAGCACCCATGAACGCGGGTCGCGTGAGTCGTCATCGTTGGCCGATGTCATCGTATAACCGCTGACGCTGACGGGGCTGCTGGTACGGAAGATGGTCCAGAAGATTTTGTTGTCAATGCGGTCGCCAGTACCCCATTTGGTATTGACATCGTTGTCAAAAGCCTTGGCCCAGACCTCAGTGGTGTTGTTGTAGCTGTTACTTCCAGTGATGGCCGTATAGCCGCTTGTCTTCTCGTTCAGGCGGAACTCACTGAACTGAGTATCGCTGTTGCCACCGCCACGAGTGTCGGTAATCTTCAGAAGGAAGTAATTGTAGGACTTTGTCTTGGCTACATCATCGCTTACCTCAAACTCATCGACCCATACATTGCGGTTGGTGGGGAATGTCTGGTCGGCCTTCGAATCAATCACCTCCCAGCGGGGGTCAGCACGATTGGGGTCCGACGCAGCGTTCAGGCCTAAGAGCGTCCACGACTTCGGGTCGCGGTTGTCGGAGTCGTTAGCCGTGGCAAAACGATACTTGGCAACGGCAACGGGCTCGTCGGTCTTGAACATAATCCAATACATCCTGCCATCGCTAATACGGTCGGTGGTGCACCATTTCGAGTTTACATTGCTGTCGAAAAGTTTGTCGTAGCCTTCACTTCCGGTTCCGAGACCATCAACAGCTACATAAGCAGGGATGTACTCGGGAGAATAAGAGGGAATAAATTCGGAAATCTGGAAGCCAGAGCTGCCATAAACAATCTTCAACTTATAATACTTATAAGCCGTTGTTGCAGTGTTGATGGCATAGTAATAAGCAGTCTTGTTGACAGGCTGCATCACATTGTCGCCACGCAGATACTGGATGCTTGTCCAAGAACCATGATCAATGTCAGTAGCAGCCGATGGGTCGTTGCTGCCAAAGATTTCCCACTCTTTGGGCACTCTTCCGTAGGTAGCATTGTCGCCGCCTGTAACAAAGGTGTAACCCGTCAGATGTATCTTTTCTGAAGCTTCAAACAAAAGATACTTGTCATTTCCCGAGTTAAACCATTTGGTGTCAAGGTTGTTGTCCAGAACCTGCTGGCAACCTTCGCCTTCTCCAAACTTGTCGCCTCCCGTTGCGGTGAAGGTAACAGTCTGTGCACTAAGTGAAAGGGCACATAATACCCCTCCCACCAAGAGAACGAGTCTTTTCATTTTTTCCATGTCGATAATTGTTTTTGTTTATAATTAATAGAGTAATTGTTCTTGTTAATAGGGAACCCCCTACCCTCCCGAGGATGAGAGGCTAATAGTCTGCCAACAAATTATCTGTCCGCCGGTGCGCTATTTTATGAGGTACTTCTTTCCGTTGCGGATATAGAGTCCTTTGTTCGATGTGGCATTGACGCGGCGGCCCTGCAGGTCGTAGACGGCTGAGGACTGTTCGTCGCGGGTGCCGACCTCACTGGCCTCGATGCCGTTGGTCTCACTGGCGAAGCGGAAGCTGGCTATCTGCACGCCGGTGCCCTCGAAGGCGAGGAAGATGGTGTGCTTGCCCGTCAGCTCTTGGGAGAGGTCAAGGGCTATGTCAGCCCATTCGCGCTCAAGGAGTTCGGAGCGGGCGATGAGCTGGCTCTCGGCAATGGAGTCCACATAGACGACGATGCGTGAGCGGCTGGAGGTGGCCTTCACCCGGAGGCCGATGGCTGTGGCCTTGTCGCTGCCGAAGTCTACACTGCGGAAACCCAGGTGGGCGTTGGCAATGGAGGCTGTGGTGACGGTGCCCTCGGCGGCGTCGCTCTGCAACTGAAGACCGCGGATGTCATCAAAGAACTTGACGCTGATGGGTTCGAAGGCGGGCTTATTGAAGAGGCGGTTGACGTGGGCATTGAAGGCTACGCTGACGGCAGTGGAGGCACTGAAGGGCTCACAGGTCTTGGTTTCGGTGCCCTCGGTGCGCTTCAGGTCGTCGGCTGTCTTGGTGAGCCATGCCGACCAGATGACGCCCTCGGCATTGCGGTTCTGATAGGCATGCCAGGCGTTGAACTCCATCCACTGGAGGGCATCCTCATGGCCAAGCTCTTGGGCGTAGCGGCGGCAATAGCGCATGTAGATGCCCTTGAAGCCGCAAAGGTCGCCGGCGATGGTCTGGCAGGCGTTGAGCAGATGACTGCTGTTGCAGAGGTTCTTATAGGTCCAGTTATGGATGCGCTCAGCATCCTGCTTGTAGGAGTTTTCCTTAGTGTACTCATAGAGCATGAGGGCAGCTCCGAGCATCGTGCCTTGGTTGTAGGTGGAGGCCCAGCTGTTGTTCACCTTTCCTACGCCGGCCTCGCTCCACTCGCCGCTGTCGTTGACCTTGCCCGTGGAGGGTTCGAAGAGTAGCTTGCGCTGGGCGGCATAGAGGGAGAGGGCTTTGTCGTAGTAGGTCTTGTCGCCGGTCATCTCGCCCAGATAGCAGGCAGCCACGACGGCCGGACAGTTGATGCAGGAGTTGGTGGCGAGCTTATTGTCCTGGCTCTGCTTCCAGATGAGGGTGCCATACTTCTGCAGGGCCCGAGCATACATCTTGTCGAAGTTGTTCTTGGCCTTGGAGAGATAGTCGTTGGTGCCGAAGAACTTATAGGCACGGATGCAGGCCAGCACCATCCAGGTGATGTCGTCGTTGTATTCGTTACCCGACCAGTCGGTGCCGTTGCGGCGCAGGAAGTTGGTATAAAGTTGCTGGAAGTAAGTCTGGTAAATCTTGTCGCCAGTGGTCTCGAACGCATCAAGGATGGTCTCGAACATCTCAGCGTCGCCCCACCAGCCACCGTTGCCAAGGACGTAGCCTGTGCCGGCACGCTTGTAGTACTTCTTGATGAAGCCGTTCATGATGTTGTCGCGCACCTGCTCACAGTAGCCAGTCAGCACGTTGTCGGTGACATCGACCAGCTGCCAGTCGGCATTAGCCGAGGGATTGTCGGCAGCAGTGACCTTCGCGCCTGTCTCCTGCGAAGCCACGGTGAGCTTCTGACCGTTGCAGACAAGCTGGTAGGTGTCTGCCTGTCCGCTGACGGCCTGCAGTTGGATGAGGCCGTAACGGCGAGCTGAGGCCTGCGGACGAACGGTGACGGTTCCGTTGTTGGCAGAGAGATAATAGCCGGAATAGACATTCGACAACATGAAGATACCTTCATCCTTCTTTTCTGCCTTCCACTGCTGGGCAGCAACGTCGGTCTCGCTCCAAAGGAGTACGCTGGAACCGGTCAGGTTACTGCCGTTTTCAACAAACATCGACTTATTACCGAGGGAGATGCGGTAGTAGTGACCGTCCTGCAACTGTGCATGAACGTTGACTGCCGTCATCAGGCAGACAGTCAGGATGAACACGATTCTTTTCATATTCCTTATTGAATGGGTGATGGATAATGGGAAACAGAGCCCCCCGCTTTTATTTATTTGACGAACTTCTTTCCGTTGCGGATGTAGATACCCTTGTTCAATGTAGCGTTGACGCGGCGGCCCTGCAGGTCGAAGACGGTCTCGCCAGCCTTGTCGCTGCTTACCTCGGTGATGCCGGTCATGCCGTTGTCGTTGACGACATAAAGAGCGGGTTCTTCCTCAGCACCGGCATTATTGGCAACGAAGTAGGCCCGGAAAGGCTTGGTCTCGATGACAGGACGCTGATAGAAGATAGAGCCTTCGTTGACCAGTTCGTAGGCCTTGGGGAGTGCTTCGCCGTTCATCGTTCCGTAGAACTTGAAGTCGTTGGCATAGGTACTCATGAAGGGAGCGGGGACAATATCAACGTCCTCGGCCGACATGGTCACTTCCTTGCCCACGATGCTGAAGCTGCGGCCACCGACGCTGCCTGCATAGCTGACAAGGTAAGGACGGTTGGCGTTCAGCTTGTCGGCGTAGTTGAAGTAGAGACGCGTTCCAAGGAGGGCATTGAACTCCTTGAAGACAATCTGCTTGTTCTTGTCGGATGCGCTGTGGAACCAGTCGATAGCAGAGCCGTCGGCAGTGAGATTCTGCGGAGCAAAGGGCAGTGCCAGCGTGCTCCACGACTCGGTAGGCGTGGTCACAAAGGAGGCCTTCTTAGCCGTAAAGGCCTTGGGGATGAAGGCAGCATGGCCGTCGGTGAAGAGGATGTCTTCTGCCTCGTCGCCAAAGACGATGTTATGGATGCCGTTCTTCATGACGTTCAAGACTCGTGAAGGCACATCGGCATCTTTCTCATAGTAGAGGATGAAGTTCGGGTTGATGTCGTCGCCGAAGGTGATGACAGGAATGTTGGAAACTCCCGGCAGGGCTACTGCAACCATGTCGGAGGTCACAGCCAGACGCGTCGAGGGTGCTATTCCTTCCATGGTTCCGTCGGCCGTCCAGTAGTAGATGCCGCCGCGGGTGATGGTGGGACCGTCGAGGTTCACCTTCACGGCACGGGTCAGTACGCCCTCATTGCCTTCGAAGTCGAGACCATAGTGGGAGGTGTATTCCAGATCGCTCATGGTGACATAGAAGGTAGTGTCCTTGCCGGCCGGAACGTTCACGTCGAAATACTTGGAGGAGATACCATATCCCCATCCGCTTGTCGTCCAGCGCCATCCGCTGAGCTTCACCCAGCTATTGTAGGCAGCCGAGCCGCGGTTGATGACCTGTACGGCCATACGCATCTCGTTGCTGTAGAGGTTGGAGCCGCTGTATTTATTGAGGAGTCTCGGACGGATTGAAATCGTGGTCTTCTCTGGCTCTTCCAAGGTGAGGCGCGTTGAGTAGAGGCGGCCGCCGGTGTTCTTCTCGGTGGAGATGACGAAGGTGTGGGCACCGAGGGCATCGGGCTTATACTTGAAGTAGACATCCATGGTGTGTCCGGCAGGGATGGCGATGCAATTGCCCGACTTCCACTGGCCGTCGACCAAGAGGAAGGTGTTGCGATAGTATTCGCTGCCACCGGTATTGGTGATGTTCACACGCACCTTCTGCTCGCTTCCCACGGCGCTGGCACCAACGAGTTCGAACTCATTGACCTGAAGTTTGTAGCCACCGCTTGTAACCTCGAAAATGGGCTCCACGTTGAGCAGCAGTCCGTCGTTGCTGATGACTGCCTTCAAGGCATAGTCGTCGCCGTCGATAAGGTCTACCCAGTCGGTGGTGCCATTGACGCGGCAACGGGCCTTGATGGAGTACTGACCGTCGCCCAGTCCGCTAAAGCGGGCATACTGAGTACGCGTGAGCTTGCTGTTGGCGCCGACGGTGACCTTCTGGGCTGTGGTCTCGCGAACCACCTGTCCGCTGGCATCGATGACGGCAAAGCAGATATCGAAGACGTATTGTGTCGGGAGGTTCGACTTCACGTCATAGCTGACGGTGAGGGTGAACTCGCTGTCGACGCTCTTGCGTGTATAGGTGCTCTTTCCAGGCTTGACGCTGGTGATAGCCAGCCGCTCGTCGAGTGTTCCCGGCTCGCCGCCTGCCATATAGGAGGGCTGCAGGCCTACAACGATAGAGTGGCTCATGGAATAACCGTCAGACGAGGTGGAGCCGCCGATGCCCTGGTTGTCGGGCTGCATGACAGTCAGCACAAAGTATCCGTCGGACATTCCGCCCCAACCCCAGTTCTGGTGGAAGCAGCCGTTGCCGTCGTAGCCGTCGCACACCCATTCGTGTCCGCCGGTGAGGTCGCTGTTGTCACCCGAGATCAGCACGGGTCTGCCTGCGGCAAGCTCGGAGTAGATCAGGTCTTCCCACTCCTGAAAGGTATAGTTGTCGTGGATGGCGTGATAGAGGTTCTGGTCGTAGTCGTAGAAAGTCTTCAGGGCATAGGGAGGCATTCCAGTGCCTGCGCCTGATGCCGGTCCGTAGCCCATCTGGATGGAGTGGCCTACGTATTTCATGAGCATAGCCACGGCTTCCTTCGACTTCTGCGACGAGGAAGAACTGTAGGTGTCGGTCATGCTGTCCCAGTCGAACGTATAGGGTTCGAGCTCGGGCAGCGTGCGCTGCATGTTCCAGCTGGAGGAATAGCTCGGAATGGTCTTACAGGCTTCCTGCGGCCACTTCCAGAAATACATGACCTGGGCCATGGCCGTGGCCACACAGCCAGTGGCTGAGTGAGGCTGCATGTTGCCATTGTCGTCTTTGTATTCGGGAGTGAAGAGGTTATAAGGGTCTCCCTGGTTCCATCGGCTGGGTATCAGCACGGGGATGGGGTTCTTGGCCATCACCTTCGGAGCCTTGCGCGGGGCCTTCGAGAGGTCGCGCACCTGATGAAGACCCAGCTCCTGATACTTCACGGCTATGGGCAGCTCGGCAAACCACTGTTTCAGTGGCTCGGGCATGTGCTCAGGGTCGATGGAACCTGAGTCTGAGTAGCCCAGGATGCTCTGCGTCTTGTCACTGCCAGAAACAATCACGAAGCCATCGTTCCGACCTACATTGAAGACGTAGTATTCGGGAGCCTCCATGACCGTCTGCAACTGGGCCTGACGGTTGATGCCGGGGGCCTTGCGCATGCCGTTGTTCAAAGTACCGCTGATGAAAGCCTTGGCGTTGCTAAGGGCAACATCCTTGCTGACAGGGCCTGCCCACACCGAAACGGATGCCAGCAGACAGAATAACGAGATAATTGTAAACTTTTTCATTATTGTTGATTTTTAGATATTTGCGTACAAAAGTACACATTATTTTTTATGAGCAAGAAAAAAACACTCATTATTTTCATTTTTTTTCAGTTTTCATCATGCTCCTTTCAGCTTTTTTCTCTATCTTTGCAGCCGAAAAAGACAATCTGTCAGCGTATTCGGCATGTTGCACGACACCAGTCACGACACCTTTCGCAGCCTCTTTCGCTCCTACTATCCTCAGCTGCGAGCCTTCGCGTCAACCCTTGTGGGTGAGCACGAGGCCGACGATGTCGTAGAGGATGTATTTGCCGATCTGTGGAAACGTCGCGACAGCATCGAACTGGGCGACCGCACCTCGGGCTATCTCTACCGCTGCGTCTACACTCGGGCCATGAGCCTGCTGCGCCATCGCCACGTCGCTGCCGAACGGCTGCAGTTGCTCGACGACATCAATGAATACCGAGAACAGGCCTTCGAGACCGCCTTTTCGCCGCATCATCAGCTCGAGCGCAAGGAGCTCCGCCACCGCATCGAGACGGCCATCGACCAGCTGCCCGAGAAATGCCGGCAGGTATTCCGAATGAGCTACCAGCTGGGCATGTCGCACCAAGCCATAGCCGACGAACTCAACATCACCCCACGCACCGTAGACACCCACGTCTACAACGCCCTCAAGCAACTGCGGAAGATGCTGTAGACTATTTAAAACCTATAAAGAAAGAGAAACACAATGAAAAAGATTATGCTACTGCTGGCCGCCTGCATGATGGCGACTGCCAATACCTACTCCCAGACTCCGTCGTTCGCCCGCGGCGCCGACCTCAGCTGGTCCACCGAGATGGAAGCCAGCGGCATGAAGTTCTATAACCGCGACGGACAGCAGACCGAGCTCTTCGCCCTGATGGCCCAGACCGGCATGAACGCCGTCCGCCTGCGCGTTTGGGTGAACCCATCGGCAGCCTACGGCCCGTGGAGCGACAAGGCCGATGTTCTCATCAAAGCCCGCCGGGCCAAAGCCATCGGACAGGCACTCCTCATCGACTTCCACTATAGCGACTTCTTCGCCGACCCCGGCCGGCAGGACAAGCCTGCCGCATGGGCTGGCTACTCGATGGAACAGCTCAAGCAGGCCGTCAGCGACCATACCACCGACGTCCTCAGCGCCCTGAAGGACGAAGGCATTGAGCCTGCCTGGGTGCAGGTGGGCAACGAGACGCGCCAGGGCATGCTGTGGGACAGCGGAAAGATAGACTGGAGCAAGAGCGGCACGGCAGCCTGGGAAGGATATGTCGCACTGAGCAACGCCGGCTATGATGCCGTGAAGAGCATCTTCCCACAAGCCGCCGTCATCGTGCACATAGATCGCGGACCTGAGGACAACGCATGGTTCTACCAGCAGTTCAAGAATGCAGGAGGAAAATTCGACATGATAGGCCTCTCCCACTACCCCGAGACCAACACCTGGCAGACGCAGAACCAGCAGACCGCCGGCAACATCAAGACGCTGCACCAGCAGTTCGGCGTGCCCGTGATGGTGGTCGAGACCGGCTTCTATGCCTCCAACGAGACCCTGGGCAAGCAGGTGATGACCGACTTCCTCAGCCAGGCCAAGGCTGCCGACGGATGCAACGGCGTCTTCTACTGGGAACCGGAAGTCTACGGCGGCTGGCGGCCGCAATACTATGTCTCCCTCAAGTGGAACAGCTACGACAAGGGAGCCTTCACCGCCGAGGGACGCCCCTCAGCAGCGCTCGACGCCTTCTACGATGCCAACGACGCCATACTAACACCCTTCCTGTCTGCAGCCGAGGGCAACGACATCACCTACGACCTCCTCGGACGACCCGTCAGCATAACTGCCAACAACCAACAGATAATACCGAACAAAGGACTCTATATCAGCAACGAAAAAAAATTATTGCTGTCCGGTAAAAGTTTTTAGCAATAATTACAATTGGACGGGTTGAATTTCATTCGACCTTTTCTCGCCAAGGCAAACATCAAGCAAGCTTGGTTTGCTCTTTTGGCTTAACGAAAACGTTCGTCGTACCGCATCTGCAGTGCGCGGTCTTCGGCGGCTTCCATGATGGCACGTTCGCCTGGGCCTTTGTCGTTGGTGCCGCAGAGGATGAGGATGGCGGCGAGCATCCATAGTTTCTTCTGTTTCATAATCATTGGATGTCAGGGTGCTGGTTACTCCAGCGGAATCTCCGGATGCTGCACGGCAAGGGGCAGACCCTCCTGCGAGAGATAGAACATGTAGAGGATGACGGGCTTCGTGCCGCGGTTCTCGCCGTGGTGGATGGTGTTCACCATCTCCACGACCACCTCGCCCTCGTGTACCGTGTTCTCCCGGCCGTCCTGTCCGATGATGGTCAGCTCGCCCTGCACCAGTATGCCGTAGTTCATCACGGGGTGGTGGTGCCAGCCCAGTTTCTGCCCGGCGGGGAACTCATACTTCACAGCCACCAGCTCGGGCCGTCCCTGCAGATAGTCGGGCAGTTCCACGCCGTCCCAGCTCTGCGAGGTGCGGATGAGCTCGGTGCTCTTCACCGCCGGTGCGGGATTGTCCACTTGTGCGTTAGCCTTGTCGCAGGCAACCACACCTGTCACTGCGCCGCAGATAGTCAAGATGGCGGCGAGCATCCATAGTTTCTTCTGTTTCATTGTCTGCTATTATACATTATTATATTCATATCCTGCTGAGACCCAGTAAACGGCATCACTCGCTGTTGTCGCCGCGCAGTAGCATCGCTGAGTGGTCGGCGGGCGAGAGGGTAATGCTCACGGCAGGGGGCGGGCCTCCCGCCGTGAGCGCCAGCGTCGGTCGTCAGTTCTTGCCGAAATCAAACTCTGAGAGTTGTATTACATACTCGCTCTTCAATTCGCTGACTTCGAAACGAAAATATTTCCAACGCTTGTCGGTGACGTCGAGATTGTACTCCACGCGTTTGTAGTTGTCGGCAGGCAGGCGGCTGTCGTCCTTCACGGTGGCGATGGTTGTCCAGACATCACCCTCGGCGGCTTTTGCCATCAATTTCCACGACTTCGGGTTGCGGCCGGGATAGGCCTTGGTGTCATTGGCTGTGGTGAGGTAATACTTCGCAGGAATGATGGGCTCACTGCACTTGAACTCCACGAAATACACACCGTCCTTCTTCTCGTTGGTACACCACTTGGTATCGGTTGTCCCGTCGAAGAGTCTCTGGTAGCCCTCATTGCCTGTTCCGCCCGTTCCGCCGGTGGCTATCAGGCTGTTGAAACCTTCAGGGAATACGGCATCGACATCGTAGTCGCCGAGGATGGTATAGATGCGCGTCATCTGGTAGTCATACAGTTTGGTGTGGCCATTCATCTTGTCGGCGTAGGGCCTGGTCTTGTGGACGGCGTTTTCGAATTCCGTCGCGTCGAACACCTTGATTTCGGGCAGATAGTTGCGCGAAAGCACGATGGGCTTGTCCTTGTCCCTGAGCTTCACCATCACCGTCACGCTGACTTCGAGGAATGGCATATATGTATCCCTGGCAAACCCACTCAGATACTGTGGCTCGATGGCATATCCGTCCGCACCCCTTCCCCTGACATACTCTGTCCAATAAAGCGTACGCTGGGTGCTTACCCTGTAATATGCATCATTGCTATAGACATCATACGATGGTTGCATGCCGCATTTGTCATCAAAGTCAAGCAAGAAGTCCACAAGTATGCCATTCTCCTGCATTCTGTAGGGTGTAACCTCATACCGGCGACCATCTGAATACTCATAAGCATTGCCCATCTTGGCGAATTTCCTGGTGGTACTCCCGCCAGCGCCGAAAGCGGAGCGGAGAGCGTCGTTTTGCAGCTGGCTGTCCTTCCTGGCTCCGCATATGGCGTTCACTTCAACCCATTCGATGTCGCCTGCCGGGAACAAGTCCGGATTCAGATCGATCTCGATGCTGTTCGGGTCAAAGAAATACGGAGTCATCTGGCAATATAGGTAACCGATATAGGAATTGTCGTATCCATGTATGTATTCTTCTTCCCTCCACCAGGCGTCCACATTCGTCCAGTACACCACGGGCGCAGTCTTCAGGTTCCACACGCCCTGACCGAGGTGGGAGTTCTTCAGGTCGAAGTCCTTCAGGTAGATGGTGGGCGAGGCTATGCCGACGGTGGGCACGGAGCCGCGGATGGTTCCCTCGGTGTCGATGTTGCCCTTCATGGCGAGGGTGACGGTGCCCGTAAGCGAACCTTTAGCGAGCGTGTCGACATTGGTCGTGGTCTCCTTGGTCATGGCACCGTAGAGCGTATAGCCATCCTTGGCCATGCCGATGCCCGCCTTGATGGCATCCATCCAGTTGCCTGACATTGCCGACTTGACGGCGTTGAAGATGCCTGTGCCGATGTTCTTGATGTCGCTGAAGCTCTCTGTGACACCCTTGGCCGAGCTGACGCTGGTCTTGGTGAGGTCGAACGAAGCTGCCACGCTGCCGTCGATGTTGGCGGCTACGGTGCTGGCCAGCGATACGTGGCTGGTGTTCCACGAGCGCATCTGCAGCTTGATGTTGTCAGCAGGTTGGATGTCGTCGATGCGGGTTTGCGAGAGGTCTACGTCGAAGGCCCACCATCCGGCGTTGGGCGTGATGAGTCCGTCGGGACTCATGTAGTCCACCCAGGGCGTGACATAGTCCACGAATGTGCCGTTGCCCGTCTGTCCGATGGCGGCCTTGTCGGTGAGGGTCTTGTCAGATGGCAAGCCATAGCGCCAGACCGACTGCTGGGCCAGATGGTCGGTCATGGACACCTGCCACACATGGTCGTTACCCGCATTGAAACCGTAAGGCAGGTAATAGAAGAAGCGCAGGATGCCGGTGTATTTATTGTAAACCGCGAAAAAGTTGTTGTTTACGATAGCACGGCTGCCGCACCGGTTGATCACCCACTCCCAACCGTTGCTGGGGGTGATGTCATCGCAGAAGCCTTCGGGCAGGTTGGTCAGCACATCGCCCTGATACCAGGGCATGTTCACCAATGTGTATCCCGTACGGCCCTTGTCGTCGGTCGCGTCCTGGCCAGTACCGTCGTAGATGTAGATGGCCTCCTGCTCGCGCCAGGTGGTGGGGGTGAAGTCCACGTCGTTGATGTTGTAGTTGTCGGCCGAGGCTCCGCCGTTCATCGTCTGGTCCCACTGCTCGATGATGGCGGCCACCTGCTCGTTGGCCAGTTCAAGCTGGGTGGTGAAGCGCGGCGAGGCGAGGCTGATGTGGCCGTCCTGATAGCGCAGGGTCATGCCCTTGAAGTAGTCCACGTCGGGCTGGTAGCCCTTCTCGAAGTGCAGGGTGATGGTGCCGTTCTGGCTGGTGGTGTAGGTGAAGGGTGTGAAGCCCTTGCCGCCCCGCATCTCGATGGGGTCGCTCTCGTCGTTGTTGAAGTAGAAGGTGGCACCGTAGCCCGTGCCGTCCTCCAGCAGTTGGAAGCCCGTGCCCACGCGGGTAAAGGCTTGTCCGGTGGCGGTCGTGCCCTCCTGGTCGAAGAGCGTCCACCAGATGCCCTTCACCTGGTCGGCCAGCGGGTTCGGGTCAACGGGGTCGTGCTCGGCGCACGAGGTGATGCCCAGGGCCAGCAGCATCGGCATGGCGGCGAGCATCATGAGTCTGAAAATGTTTTTTCTCATTGTCGTTTATGAATTAACTATGTTAGTGATGTCGTTATTACGGCGCGAAGGTACACAAAAATGCCTGCGCCCGCAAGGGCACAGACAGATTCGGATGTCGTTTCAGACAGATTCGGACGTCAGAAAGACCATTTCTGACGTCCGAAGACAATTTCAGGCATATTATGACTTGCTGTCAGACCATCATTGCCGGGCATCCCTGAACTCAGAAGGAGTCATGCCGTAGCGCGACTTGAAGCGGTCGCCAAAATATTTCCGGCTGCTGAAACCACTCTGCTGCGCCACTTGCCCAAGGTCAAGACCGGGCTGGTCAAGCAGCAACTTGTAGGCATGTTCCAACCGCAGGTCGTTGATATAGGCTGACAGCGATGGATGGCTGCTGCCCTTGGCAAAGGCGGCACCAATGCGCTCCTTCGAAAGCCCGAAACGTTCGATGAGCATCTGGCGGTCGCAGGCGGGGTTGAGGTAAAGCTTCTCGCGGACGATGGTGTCGTGGATTTGGGCGAAGAGGTCGGTATCAGCAGTCTCCTCAGCGTTTTCGCTCTTTGACCCGTCAAAAGTCTTAGGCGATAAAAGAGCCTCATACCTTTCTTTATACGCCATCGCCTCGTCAATCTGCCGCACCAGCGCACGGTTCTTGCGCCGCGTCTCACGATGCTTGTAGAGGGCGAACAGGGCTAAGCAAATGGCCAGCAGACTGATGATGCCCGTGCTCCTTGCTATCAGCGCTTTGCGACGCGCCTCTGCCCGCAGCCGCTCCGTCTCGTACTGCTGTTCAATGGCCTGGTAGCGGGCGCGGTGCTCGCGGGCAGCAGCGTCGCGCACGATAGTCTCCAACTGGCGGAACGACTCCTCCATGCTGCCGCTCTCGCCGATGGCGGCGTAGGCAGCGGCGATATACTTCTGCGCCTTCGAGCGGTAGAACTCAATATAGTCCTGCCTGTCGGTGGAGTCCTTAGGCTCACGGTAGCTGCTGTCGTGATAGCGGTCGGAGTGCTGCTCGTAGTCGCTGAGCCGCTCCAGCATCTGGCGGGCCGGCGGCAACATCTCGGCATAATGCCCCCTCTCGGCCAGCACCATCACCTTGCGCTTCAGCACGATGAGCATGGCATCGAGCTCGTTGAACTTCTTCACGTCCAGTAGGGCTATCACACTGTCAATCTGTGCCATGCCCTCGGTCTCCTTTCCCAGAAAGCAGAGGGCGGCACCCACCTCCGCCTCGTTGCGCAGGGCCTCGGTCTCGGCCCCCTGTCCGTGGCACACCTCCACCAACTCGCGCGAACGCTGCAGCCAGCCCAACGTGTCATTCTGCTGGCGGGCGGTATAGGCCAGAACTTCCAGCACGTCTTGCTGACAGGCCAGACTCACCTTGATGGAGTCGTGACAGAGCAGTCGCTCGGCAATGACGCGTGCCGTGTCGCCCGCCGCCCCTTTGACCCCATGAAGCATCGAATCGAGCAGTTCCGGTACCTGCGTACTGCTGTAGATTTGCGCCCTGTAGAAGTCTGCCCACCAGTCGGGCAGGTTTCCCACGACAACCGCCGAGTCGATAATCGCCAGTGCTCCCACAGGGTCGTAGTCGTAAATCGCCATCGCTTTCTGCTCGGTATATAGCGTATCAAGCGAATGTGCCACACGCTCTTTCTTCCCACCATTATCCGAGCAGCCCACGATAGACAGCGAGGCAATCACACCTATTATTATATATATAAACGTTCTTGTTCTACCCGCGCTTTGCATAACGCATTAAATAAATAAAACGACCCGCCAATTTAAGCATTATGAAGAAGCTTGGCGGGTTCTCGTGGTTCAAAGGTACGGCTTTTAATTGGAATGACCAAACTTTTTGAGTCGAAATTGCTTTTGAAGGGTCAAAAAAAGAGACATTTGAGGGCTGTTTCGCAATCTGACTAAGACGAAAATCAGCAGTAAGATGATCCTAATTCGTACTGATTTGTTTCAGCAATAGTTTATTATAGCACATCTTTGGAAGCCTAAGGGTGGCCATTCGTTCGATTCGTGCCATTCGTGTTCTAAGAATCACTTTTGTGGATATTTGGAGGCGTTTGTCAGGATTTTTTACCGGAATTTTCTGTCAGGATTTTCGGGTGTTCTAGAAAAAGATTTCGACTTTCGGGGGCAGTTTTTTGACGCTTCCTAAGGTGTTCGAAAGACTTTTGGTACAAATCGTCAGGACTTTTGTACCGATTCGCCCGATGATTTCTTAGATATCGCATCATGATTTCTTACTTATCGTCATGACTTTTGTACCTAAAGTCTGAACGAAAGCCTACTCTTCGCTGTCCGAAAGGTCGGTTTCGTTGTTCGGTTTGTCGGTGGTTATCAAGGCCGGAAACGCTATCTGTCTCACTGTCAACGGGTTGCGGTAAACGGCTCAAAACTGCGTTATTTTCGCCCGCGGGAAAATAATTTCAGAAAGAGGGCACTCTCAGCGCGGATTTTTGAGTATTTTGTAAAGATTTATTACAATTGGACGGGTTGAATTTCATTCGACCTTTTCTCGCCAAGGCAAACATCAAGCAAGTTTGGTTTGCTCTTTTGGCTTAACGAAAACGTTGAATTTCATTCGACCTTTTCTCGCCAAGGCAAACATC
>CAMHUI010000024.1 GCA_946188345.1 uncultured Prevotellaceae bacterium
TCTCCATCGAGGCCACGGTGAAGCAGTGGTCATTGGCATCGCGGATGCACTCAAATTCGATCTCCTTCCAGCCCTTCAGACTCTCTTCGACGAGAATCTGCGGTGCGAAGGTGAAGGCGCTTTCAGCCACCTCGCGGAAGGTTTTCTCATCGGGGCATATGCCCGAGCCGAGACCTCCCAGCGCATAGGCCGAGCGTATCATGATGGGGAAGCCGATTTCCCGGGCTGCCCGCAAGGCGTCGTCCATCGACTCTACGGCATGCGAGACGGGTGTCTTCAAGCCAACTTCGTCGAGTTTCTTCACGAACAGGTCGCGGTCCTCGGTGTTCATGATGGCCTCGACGGAGGTTCCCAACACCTCTACGCCATACTCCTTGAGCACACCCGACTGATAGAGTTCCGTGCCGCAGTTCAAGGCCGTCTGTCCGCCAAAAGCCAGGAGGATGCCGTCGGGGCGTTCCTTCTTGATAATTTCGGTTACGAAAAAGGGCGTCACCGGTTGAAAATAAACTTTGTCGGCGATGCCCTCAGACGTTTGAATAGTGGCGATGTTTGGATTGACGAGAATGGAGAAGATTCCTTCCTCTCGCAAGGCTTTCAACGCCTGCGAACCTGAATAGTCGAATTCTCCTGCCTGTCCGATTTTTAGTGCGCCTGAACCCAGCACTAATACCTTGCTTAACTTTTTAGTCATAACTACAATTTCTTTAAAGTCCCAAATTGCGTACAAAATTACAAACATTTTGAAAAAATAAAGTGACTTTTTGAAACTTTTTTATGTCAAAACGTGCATTTTTTTAATTATCCGTTTTTTATGCTATCATATCCGCCCATCGAAAAGGTCAACCGCTATAAAGCATCTATATAAATATAATTAATAATGTACGTACACGCGCATTTCTATTGGACTATGGCTGGAAATACTCATCTTTACAGCGGTTGATAAGCTCGTTATCAAAGGATAAACTCTCTATGATCAGCGGATGAAAACCCTGCTTTCAACGCTTGTTTATCCTGTGCATAGAAACAAACCGTCATCCCAACCGCTCGGCAGATCAAATTGAAAAAACTCCGCTTTTTCTTTGTTCTTCGCTCGCTTATTCTCTCACTTTGGCTTACGCCGAAGTTACTCCCGCTCGGCAGAACAGATTGAAAAATCTCCGCTTTTTCTTTGTTCTTCGCTCGCTTATTCGTAACTTTGCACGTTGAAATGGAAAAGAAATTGTATATCGAGACCTATGGGTGCCAGATGAATGTGGCTGACTCAGAGGTCGTTGCGTCGGTGATGCAGATGGCCGGCTATGAGCCGTGTGACACGGCTGAGGAGGCCGATGCAGTGTTCCTGAACACCTGTTCGGTGCGCGAGAATGCCGAGAATAAAATCTACCACCGGCTGGCCGAGCTCAACGCCCTAAGGAAGAAGCGCACCAATGCCCTCATCATCGGCGTGCTGGGCTGCATGGCAGAACGCGTGAAGGAGGACCTCATCAACAACCACCACGCCGACCTCGTCGTCGGACCCGACGCCTATCTCGACCTGCCCGACCTCATCCTGCAGGTAGAGGCCGGAGGAAAGGCCATCAACGTGGAACTCTCTACCACCGAGACCTATCGCGACATCGTGCCGCGGCGTGTGGCCGGCAACCGGCTGAGCGGATACGTCAGCATCATGCGCGGATGCAACAACTTCTGCCACTACTGCATCGTACCCTACACCCGCGGACGGGAGCGCAGCCGCGACGTGGAGAGCATCCTGCGCGAAGTGCGCGACCTGAGAGACAGGGGATATAAAGAGGTGACACTGCTCGGACAAAACGTCAACAGCTACCGCTGCGCCGACATCACCTTCCACGAACTCCTGCGCCTGGTAGCCCGAGAGGCCCCGCAGATGCGCGTACGCTTCACCACCAGCCATCCCAAAGACATGAGCGACGAGACGCTGCACGTCATCGCCGAAGAGCCGAACGTATGCAAGCAGATACACCTGCCCGTGCAGTCGGGTTCCGACAAAATACTCAAGCTCATGAACCGAAAGTATACCAGGGAATGGTATCTTGACCGCGTGGCAGCCATCCGGCGCATCATACCCGACTGCGGACTGTCAACCGACATCTTCGTGGGCTATCATGACGAAACAGAGGAAGACCACCAGCTCTCACTCAGCCTGATGCGCGAGGTTGGCTACGACTCGGCCTTCATGTTCAAATACTCCGAGCGCCCCGGCACCTATGCCTCGAAGCACTTGCCCGACAACGTGCCCGAGGACGTGAAGATACGCCGACTCAACGAACTCATACAGCTGCAGACAGAAATGTCGGCCTTGGCCAACAAGCGCGACGAGGGCCGCTTCTACGAAGTGCTCGTCGAAGGCTACAGCAAGCGCAGCCGCGAGCAGATGTGCGGACGGACAGAACAAGGCAAGATGGTGGTCTTCGACAAAGGTAACGCCCACGTAGGCGACCTCATCCACGTACACATCACCGGATCCACCTCAGCAACCCTCTTCGGAGAGATTATTAATTAAAAAACAATATAGAGACTATAGTAACTATAGTGACTATAATAAAAAAGAAAAAGCAATGAACATCGAAAGTACCATTATCAGCAGCGTCAAGGCTGCCGTCAACGCTCTCTACGGACAGGACGTTCCCGAGAAAATGATACAGCTGCAGAAGACACGCAGCGAATTCGAAGGACACCTCACGCTCGTCGTCTTCCCCTTCGTGAAGATGGCGCGCAAGGCTCCCGAAGCCACCGCACAGGAAATTGGCCAGTACCTGCAGGACAACTGCGAGGCCGTCAGCGCCTTCAACGTCGTGAAGGGATTCCTCAACATCGTCGTCGCACCACAGGCATGGGCACAGCTCCTGGCCGACATCGACGCCGACCCCACCTTCGGCTATAAAAAGGCTGACGAGGGTTCCCCGCTCGTAATGATAGAATACTCCTCCCCCAACACCAACAAACCCCTCCACCTCGGCCACGTGCGCAACAACTTGCTGGGATGGTCGTTGGCAAAGATTATGGAAGCCAACGGCAACCGCGTCGTCAAGACCAACATCGTCAACGACCGCGGCATACACATCTGCAAGTCGATGCTTGCCTGGCAGAAATGGGGCAACGGCGAGACGCCCGAGACTTCTGGCAAGAAAGGCGACCACCTCATCGGCGACTACTACGTAGCCTTCGATAAGCACTATCGCGAAGAGGTGAAAACGCTCACCGCCCAGTTGGTGGCCAGCGGCTTACCTGCCGAGAAAGCCGAAGAGAAAGCCAAGCAGGAAGCTCCGCTCATCAAGGAAGCCCACGACATGCTTGTGCGCTGGGAGCAGGGTGACAAAGAAGTGCGCGACCTCTGGGAAAAGATGAACAGCTGGGTCTATGCTGGCTTCGACGAGACCTACAAGATGATGGGTGTAGGCTTCGACAAAATCTACTACGAGAGCCAGACCTACCTGCGCGGAAAGGCCAAGGTGGAGGAAGGTCTCGAGAAAGGCCTCTTCTTCCGCAAGGACGACGGCAGCGTATGGGCCGACCTCACCGCCGACGGCCTCGACCAGAAGCTGCTGCTGCGCTCCGACGGCACCAGCGTCTATATGACCCAGGACATCGGCACCGCCGAGATGCGCTTCCAGGACTACCCCATCGACAAGATGATCTACGTCGTGGGCAACGAGCAGAACTACCACTTCCAGGTGCTCTCCATCCTGCTCGACCGCCTCGGCTTCAAATGGGGTAAGGACCTCGTCCACTTCTCCTACGGCATGGTAGAGCTGCCCAACGGCAAGATGAAGAGCCGCGAGGGCACCGTCGTCGATGCCGACGACCTGATGCAGCTGATGATCGACGATGCCTACCAGACCTCCATGGAGCTCGGTAAGTTCGACGACATGACCGAGGAGGAACGCCGCGAGATAGCCCGCGTCGTAGGCCTGGGAGCACTGAAATACTTCATCCTCAAGGTCGACGCCCGCAAGAACATGCTCTTCAACCCCGAGGAGTCCATCGACTTCAACGGCAACACCGGACCCTTCATCCAGTATACCTACGCCCGCATCAAGAGCATCCTGCGAAAGGCTCAGGACACTCCTGCCGCACTGAACAGCCTGACGGCCCTCAATGCCAAGGAGATAGAACTCATCCAGAAGATGAACGAGTTTGCCGCCGTTGTCGAGCAGGCCGGCAAGGACTACTCGCCCAGCGGCATCGCCAACTACACCTATGAACTGACGAAGCAGTTCAACCAGTTCTATCACGACTACAGCATCCTGAATGCCGAGAGCGACGACGCCCGCCAGACACGCCTCGTCTTGGCCGCCAACGTGGCCAAGGTCATCCGCAATGCCATGGCCCTGCTCGGTATCGAAGTGCCGGAGAGGATGTAAGCATCAGGCGATATAAAAAAGGTATCTATAGCATCAGGCGATATGAAAAAGGTATTTAAACTATCTACCATACTGTTTGCAACAACTGTTTTAGTCTCTTGCGATTACTTTGGATATTTCTTCTTTGTAATCGTCAACAATACCAATGACAGTCTGGAAGTAGTTTATACCGAACAGATGCAGACCTTCTCATCCGTGCTCTATACGCCAGACCAAGAAGATGAATTCCATAATATTTATCTCAGCAGAGAGGTTACGGATACGATTATCCCACCGAAGGGAAAACTCGAGTTGAGCTATGACGCAGGACTGGTTGACCGGGGGTTTCCCGGACAGTTGGAAAACCCGATGGAATACGGCATCTTACCACTCTGGGAGCGTATAGGCTATATGATACAGAACGGAGACACCTTGCCCTCTGGCGTCTTTTCTGAAAGCCAATGGAAAGGGGAGGGCAGTACATACACGCTGAGAATAAAATAGTATGGTGACTCAACAGAATCCTCCCGACTACCGACACGACACCGTGTTGCCACTGCCCATCGAGGTGAAAGCCAACGCATGGGCTGTCGATGCGGCATGCAGCGGCAACCCCGGCCCCATGGAGTATCAGGCCATCGACCTGGCAACAGGAGCACAGGTGTTCCATTACGGACCAGTGCACGGCACCAATAACATCGGGGAGTTCCTCGCCATCGTCCATGCCCTGGCACTGATGGACAATCAGGGTATCCGCGACAAAGTCATCTACAGCGACTCCTATAACGCCATCCTCTGGGTGAAGAAGAAACAGTGTAAGACCAAACTCGAGCACACACCACAGACGGAACCCCTCTTCCAGATTATCCGACGGGCCGAGCAATGGCTCCGCACCCACCCGGTCACCACACCCGTGCTGAAGTGGGAGACCAAGCAATGGGGCGAGGTGCCGGCTGACTTCGGAAGAAAGTAAAAGATATTTATTTGTGTCCGATAAAAAAGGAAGGGAATGATTCACTCGAATCATTCCCTTTTTATGGATGTTGTCCAAGGCGGATTCGAACCACCACAAACAGAACCAAAACCTGTTGTGCTACCATTACACCATTGGACAATCCTCTAAAAACGCCTGCAAAGGTAGTGGTTTTTCTGCCATCAACCAAATTTTCTAACGTTTTTTTTCATTTAAGCCTCTCATTCTGCCATTTATAGGTTTTGAGACTGTTCTCTTATGCCACTTTTGCAAACCTTCTGCAGATTTGCGATGTAGATTACCAACAAAACACCATAAACCGTAAAAAAAGAATAAAACATGTTAAATTAAAGAATCCTTTCTTTGCTCTTCTTTGTTTCCTTCGTATTTTTGCAATGTGGATATTACCCGTTTATTTAACTAGACTTTTTTATCAACTTTTATTTAAACCTCATGAAGTCCAGACTATTATTTATCGCCATGCTGTTATCGGCGATGACCGCTTTGGCGCAAAACAGCGCCACCGCTGAGAGTTACTACAAGGAGGCCGTTCAGTACGAGCAGAAAGGCTATCGCCGCGAAGCCATCAAATATTATGGCATGGCCTATCGGGCAGACCCCGCGAACTACAAGCATGCCCAAGAACGGCAAGAGCAGTTGAAAAACAACATGAACACTGAGCGTGCTGAGGTTAAGGTCCAGTTGCAACAAGAGGCTGCCGAACGTGCTGCTGCTAACGCCCAGATGAGTGCCGCTCTGCAGAATGTTGCCAATACCCTGCAGAGCACACGTACTGCCACAACGAAATCAAGCAGTTCCTCTTCTTCTTACAGGACTACCACATCATCTCCTTCCTACAGTACGACCACTTCCGGCAGTTCTTCTTCCTCAGCCGGCAGCGGCAATAGCTCTTCTTCCAGAAGTTCCGCAAGGACATCCTCTTCGAGCAGTTCGTCTCGCAGTTCTTCCACCTCGTCAGCCGCCGATGAGAAAAAGCCGTGCAGTCATTGTGGTGGTGTAGGAAAAGTGTCGTGCAGTCATTGTGGCGGCGACGGAAGAGTCACCTGCCCCGGCTGTTCCGGCATGGGTCATGTGCCGGGCTGGAAGAACCGTATTTGCACGATTTGCAACGGAAAGACCACTACCAAGTGTAATTTCTGCTATGGCGACGGACGATTGTTCTGCAACCGGTGTCATGGCTCTGGCAAGCAATAGAAAGTTTCCTTTATACATTCATCTTTAAATCATTACAAGACATGAAGAAACTATTCACATTCATGGCCTTCTGCCTTGCGTTCTGCAATGGCGTATGGGCCGACGACCTCGAAGACGGACAGGTCGTCGAGGAGAAGGATATGGAGTTCTTCTCTGCAGAATCCTCTGCGCTGGAACTTAATAGTGGCGACCCAATGAAGAAAAGGTGGAAATATCTGGTAGCCCATCAGGACGACCTCAGCACACCTGAAGCCACTAATCTGAAGAACTGGCTCAATAGAACAGGCAACAAGCAGATGAATCGCGGCACCATCCTTTTCTGGTCGTCTCTGGCCTGGCCGGTAATCGGAGGTGTTGTTGTGAGCGCCATTGGTGTAAAAGATGACAACGAAGGGCAGCGCCTTGCAATTGCCATGGGCAGCGTAGGACTGATGGGGGTCCAGATGACGTGGGGTCTGATAGACCAAGCTAAGGCCCGCAAGAAGTTAGACCAAAGCCGCCTGATTATTGTGCAAGCTCCTGTTCCGGGGGCAACTTTCGGCAATGAAAACTATCTCGCTCAGCTCGGCATTGGCCTAATGCGCGACAACATGACTCAAAGCTACGGCTTCGGACCTTCTATATCAGTCAATTTTTAGGCTTTCGCTCTTTGAGGCGAAAGGAAAGTGTTGACGGGTCTGTACGCCCACAATGTAATAAAGAAGCCATTGGTGCCTATTACCAATGGCTTCTTTATTTATAAAATCTTTTTATGCTTCTGCCGGATGGCTTTAGGCATCCTTCTGTCGGGTACCCATACGGGCCTCGACGACGTTGACGACATAGTCGCCCAGCTTCTCGCACTCGTTGATGAGGTCCATGTAGATGGTTCCCACGGCGTAGGTGTATTCGTGGTTGTTGACGTCGTTGATGTTCTGCGACTTCAGTTGCTGGCGGAAGTTGTTGATTTCGTTCTCGATGTTGAACGAGCGGTTGACATCGAAGGACTCTTTTCTTCCGGTCATGAGGACGTTCATCTGTGTCAGTGCATCGTCGGTGAGCTGCATCATCTGGTGCAGGTGCTCATACTGGGGCTGGGTGAAGTGGTCTTGCTTGTTCTGCACTTTTCGGTTGATGGTGCGGGCCATGTTGTAGCAGGCATCGCCGATAGACTCGAGCTCACTGATTTCGCGCAGCATGGCGCGTATCTTGGCCTTGGTCTCGTCTGACAGGTGGGAGTCGCTGACCTGGTCGAGATACTTGGCGATTTCGATTTCCATGCTGTCGGAGATGCTTTCGTATTTCTCGATTCGCGAGAAGAGTTTGGCGAATGCGGCATCGTCTTTGAGTACCAGCAGCTCGCGCACCATGCCGAACATGTTCTGGATGCGCTCTGCAAAGCTGCGTATCTCCTTCTGTGCCTCAAGCACGGAGAGTTCGGGGGTCTTCATGATGCCCGAGGTGATGAAGTGGAGCTTGAAGTCTTCCTCGTCGTCTACCTTCTTGGGTTTGATGACCCAGCATACGAAGCGCTCGATATACTGCACGAACCAGATCTGCAGGAAGGTGTTGGTGATGTTGAATGCGGAGTGGAATGTGGCAAGTACGATGCTTATCTTAGCCAGGTTTTCGGCATATCCCGGTTCTCCAGGTGCGATGTTGCGGTCGAAGCCTACGAAGCCGCAGACGGTGTTGACGAAGGGCTGCAGGAAGATGAGTGCCCAGGTTACGCCGATGACGTTGATGGTAAAGTGGGCAAAGGCAGCCCGACGGGCTTGCGTGTTGGCTCCTGCCGCCACGATGTTGGCAGTGATGGTCGTGCCGATGTTCTCGCCCAGCACGAGCATGATACCCTGGTCGATGTGCAGCACGCCGGTGGAGCAGAGTATCATCGTGATAGCCATGATGGCGGCCGACGACTGCACGCAGAGCGTCAGCACGGTACCCATCAGGAGGAAGAACATGGAGTTCCAGAAGTTGGGCTCGTTGAAGTTCTGGAAGAACGAGCTGATGACGGCCGATGCCTCTGGGTCTTCCACGAGGACAAAGCCCGTCTCCTTCAGCGTACCGAGTCCGAGGAAGAGGAATGCTGTGCCGAAGAGGAAGTCGCCTACGATGCGCCGCTTCTTCATATAGATGAGGATGATGCCGAGGAAGAAGGCCGGATAGACGAAGTTCGTGATGTTGAACGAGAATCCGAGCGACATAATCCATGCCGAGACTGTCGTACCGATGTGGGCGCCCATGATGACGGAGATGGCCTGAAGGAGGGTGAGCAGACCAGCATTGACGAACGACACCGTCATCAGCGTCGTGGCGGTAGACGACTGCACGGCAGCCGTGACAAACATACCCGTGAGCACTCCTGTGAAACGGTTGGTGGTCATTGCACCAAGCACATGGCGCAACTGCGGTCCCGCCATTTTCTGCAAGGCCTCACTCATTGACTTCATACCGAACATCAGCAGAGCCAAAGAGCCTAACAGCTTGAAAATAACTAAGATAGACATAAATGTTGGGTTTAAGAATCTTCTCTCCTAATTGCAATTGTTACAATTCTGTTGCAAATTTAATCATTTTTGTCCGATTTCTCCCAACTTCTTTTAAAAAGTTTCAGAAAAAACCATCATCAACTCCCACTTTCTACACCCTTCACGGAAAGAATGGACAGACATCGTAAAAAGATATGTAAGACATCATCAAGTAAAATAGGCTATTTTACTGACCAAAATAGGCTATTTTGCAGACTAAAATAGGCTATTTTGCGGACTAAAATAGGCTATTTTACTCAACGATATCTTAGAAATCATTCTGACTCTTTCCTACAATCGCCGGCTGAACCGCTGCCGGAGTATGTATGAAAAGGTGCTTTTGCAATCCCGACTTAACAAAACACCCCGGTAAGGTCAGTCACCCTTCGCCCGCGCGGGAGTTCTTAATCTTTTTTCTGAAAATTTCTCTTTCTGCGTTCCTCATTTCTCATTTTATTTCGTACCTTTGCAGCCGAAATAGAAATAACACTTTTAAAATAAAACCATTATGAAGATTGAAAAAATTCATGCAAGAGAGATTTTGGATTCACGTGGCAATCCTACAGTTGAAGTTGAAGTAACCCTCGAGAACGGCGTCATGGGCCGTGCTGCTGTCCCCTCTGGTGCCTCCACCGGTGAGAACGAAGCCCTCGAGCTGCGCGATGGCGACAAGGGTCGCTATCTGGGCAAGGGTGTCCTGAAAGCTGTAGAGAACGTGAACACCGTCATCGCTCCCGCCCTGAAGGGTGACTGCGTATTCGGTCAGCGCGCCCTCGACCACAAGATGCTGGCTCTCGACGGCACGCCCACCAAGTCGAAGCTCGGAGCCAACGCCATCCTCGGCGTATCACTGGCTTGCGCCCAGGCTGCTGCCAAGGCCCTCAACGTGCCCCTCTATCGCTACATCGGCGGTGCCAACGCCTACACGCTGCCCGTTCCTATGATGAACATCGTCAACGGTGGTGCTCACTCTGCAGCCCCCATCGCCTTCCAGGAGTTCATGATTCGTCCCGTCGGCGCTACCAACGAGCGCGAAGCCATCCGCATGGGTGCTGAGGTGTTCCACAACCTCGCCAAGCTACTGAAGGCACGCGGACTCTCCACCGCAGTAGGTGACGAAGGCGGTTACGCTCCCAACTTCGACGGTATCGAGGACGCACTCGACACCATCGTCGAGGCCATCAAGAAGGCTGGCTATGAGCCGGGCAAGGACGTCAAGATTGCCATGGACTGCGCAGCATCAGAGTTCGCAGTGCAGGAGAACGGCGAGTGGTTCTACGACTACCGTCAGCTGAAGAACGGCGCACAGAAGGATCCCAACGGAAAGAAACTCTCTGCAGAAGAGCAGATCGCATACCTCGAGGAACTCATCACGAAGTATCCTATCGACTCCATCGAGGACGGCCTCGACGAGAACGACTGGGAGAACTGGGTGAAGCTCACCGCAAAGATTGGCGACCGCTGCCAACTCGTCGGCGACGACCTCTTCGTCACCAACACCAAGTTCCTGGAGAAGGGAATCAAGATGGGTGCCGCCAACTCTATCCTCATCAAGGTCAATCAGATTGGTTCGCTCACCGAGACCCTCGAAGCCATCGAAATGGCTCATCGTCACGGCTACACCACCGTCACCTCTCACCGCTCAGGTGAGACCGAGGACACCACCATCGCCGACATCGCCGTGGCCACCAACTCGGGACAGATCAAGACCGGTTCGCTCAGCCGCACCGACCGTATGGCCAAGTACAACCAGCTCATCCGCATTGAGGAAGAGCTCGGCGCCGACGCTGCCTACGGCTATGCCAAGCTGAAGTAAGCCTAAGAAAAACAAGTTTCCGGCGCTCAGGCGCAGGAGAATAGAAACAAGAAGATACCGGCACGAGAGAGATACTCGTGCCGGTATTCTTTTTTTTGCATCTTTGCCAACGCTTTTTGCAGCCGTTTGCGTTTTTCTTCGTACATTTGCAACCAGAAAACCCCTCACAACCATCATCCCCCATGCGAACCAAACCCCTCCTCCCCCTCGCAGCCCTTGCCGCCCTGCCGGCAACAGCACAACAGCAGCCCAACGTCATCATCATCATGGCCGACGACATGGGCTACGGCGACGTGAGCGCCTACGGACAGACCTCCGTCAGCACACCCAATATCGACCGGCTGGCCCACGAAGGCGTCTGCTTTACCGACGGACACGCCACATCGGCCACGTCGACACCCTCGCGCTACGGACTCTTCACGGGCATGTACCCCTGGAAGAACGCCGACGCCAAGATACTTCCCGGCGACGCCCCACTGCTCATCTCACCCACACAATTCACCATGCCCCGCATGTTCCAACAGGCAGGCTACCACACAGCCGCCATTGGCAAGTGGCACCTCGGCATGGGTTACGGAAAGATAGACTGGAACAAGCCCATCACGCCCGCTGGAAACGCCATCGGATTCGACTACACCTGCCTCATCGCAGCCACCGTAGACCGCGTACCAACCGTCTATGTGGAAGACGGGCGCGTAGTAGGACTCGACCCCAACGACCCCATCTACGTCGACTACAACGAAAACTTCCCCGGCGAACCCACAGCCCTCACCGACCCAGAAAAGGTAGAGATGCAGTGGTGCCACGGCCATCAGGGCACCATCGTCAACGGCATCCCACGCATCGGATACATGAAAGGCGGACAGCAGGCACGGTGGAAAGACGACGAGATGGCACAATACTTCCTCGACCGCATCGACCACTTCCTGCAACAGAACCAAGGACCCTTCTTCCTCTACTACGGCCTGCACGAACCCCACGTGCCGCGCACTCCCATGACGCGCTTTGCCGGCAGCACACCCCTCGGACCGCGAGGCGACGTCATTGCCGAAGCCGACTGGTGCGTGGGCGAACTCGTCAAGATGCTACGCAAGCGGCACCTCCTCGACAACACACTCATCATCTTCTCCAGCGACAACGGACCCGTGCTCGACGACGGCTATGACGACGGAGCACGAGAGTCGCAACACCTACACGATCCCAACGGCGGACTGAGAGGAGGAAAATACAGCCTCTTCGATGCCGGAACGCGCGTACCTTTCTTTATATATTGGAAAGGCCACGTAAAACCTGTCGTCAACAACAGCCTCGTCTCACAGCAAGACCTGCTGGCATCGCTGGCCAGACTCATCGGACAGGACATACCCGAGGGACTCGACTCGGAAGAGATGCTCGACGTCTTCCTGGGCAAGCGCCTCGGAGGACGCAAGCAGATGGTAGTGGAAGCAAGCGGGCGACTGGCCTACCGCAGCGGACACTATGCCCTCGTGCCACCCTATCAGGGACCACAGACCAACGAGACCGACAACGAGCTCGGCGTCGTCGACCACTATGCCCTCTACGACCTTTCGGCCGATGCCTCACAACAGACCGACATCGCCGACCAGCATCCCGACCTCGTAGCCCGGCTGAAAGCAGAGTTCCTGGCCACCGTAGGCACCTACTACAGCCCCGACACCGAACAAGAAACCCTGAAATAACTCCTTACCCCATGAACAGAGTCCTCGCCCTCCTGCTGGTCCTCGCAGCCACCCTCACAGCCAACGCTCAGAGCATGAAGAAGAGTCGGCTGGAAGTCATCGACATCCACACCGGCCAGCGCACCGTCATCCGCGAGTTTCCCTACGTCGTCGAAGCCCCCAACTGGACGCACGACGGCCGTTGGATTGTCTACAACAGCCAGGGACACCTCTACCGCCTCCGGGCTGACGGCAAGGGAAAACCCCGACAGATTGACACCGGCTCGCTCGAAAACATCAACAACGACCACGTGCTCGCCGCCAAAGGCCGACGACTGGCTGTGAGCAATCACGATGCACCCTACTTTGTCTCGCGCATCTATACCCTGCCCCTGAAAGGAGGCAAGCCACGGCTCGTCACGCCCAAAGGCAACAGCTACCTGCACGGATGGAGCCCCGACGGCCGCACCATGGCCTACTGTGCCGACCGAAACGGACAATGGGATGTCTACACCATCTCCATCGACGGCGGCGAGGAGCAACGGCTCACTACTGCAGAAGGACTCGACGACGGACCTGAATATGCACCCGACGGACAGCACATCTGGTTCAACAGCGTACGCACAGGGCTGATGCAAGTATGGCGAATGAAGGCCGACGGCAGCGAGCAGACACAGATGACCTTCGAGAACGAGCGTAACGCCTGGTTCCCACACGTCTCGCCCGACGGCAAGTGGGTCGTCTACATAGCCTACCGCCGAGGCGACCTGAAACCCGACCAACACCTGCCGGGCTACTATGTAGACCTGCGCCTGATGCCTGCCGAAGGCGGCCAGCCACGCACCCTCACGACACTCTTCGGCGGACAAGGCTCGCTCAATGTCAACTCCTGGGCACCTGACAGCCAGCGACTCTGCTTCGTCAGCTACGAGAAAGAATAAACAACCAGAACTCCATTAAGAAACACATGAAAATAATCGACGAACAACTCATCAACCACCTTGCCGAAGAGGCAAAGCAGACTCCGCGTCTGAGAAAAAACTATAACTTCCACCAGAGCCTCGAAGACAAATGCCACCGCTTTCTCAATGCCTTGGAACCAGGCACACAGATTCCCGTTCACCATCATCCGACCAAGGACGAGACCTTTGTCGTTCTGAGGGGCAAGGTGAGAATTACGACCTACAACAATGCCGGCGAAGTGCTGGAGTCGTATGTCGTCAGCCCCACAGACGGCATCTATGGAGCCGACATCCCCAAGAACGTATGGCACGGCGTGGAGTGCCTCGAACCAAGTATTCTCCTGGAATGTAAGGAAGGACCATTTATTGAGCACGAAGTCGACGGCATCCTGGACATCAAGAAATCCTGACCATAAGCCGCCTATTTAGAAAAATAAAACAGCGAATTCTATTGATTTTTATTGCTGTCCGGTAAAATTTTCTTTTACTCAACTTTCGCAAGTAAGGAAAACGGCCTGAAAGGCCAAAAGCTTATAGCCCAGGGCAACGCCCTGGGTGTTATATTCAACGCCCAAATAACGCCCCACAGGGGCAAAAGATTGAAATCTAACTCTTTTGCCCCTGTGGGGCGCATCTTGCAATTTCCCTTTTTTCCCAGGGCGTTGCCCTGGGCTGAGATCTTTCTGGCCCTTCAGGCCGTTTTTACCGGACAGCAATAATTTTCTTTAATAATTAATTCTTTTCATCGTATAAACGATTCTACATTCCTCACCTGTGTTTTCTTCAGATGAGTACCCACGAGCCGTAATGTATGAGATAACCATTTTATCTGGGGTAATATCTTCAATAACATAAACATCTATCACAGATCTTTCAATGCTCTTCATATTCTCATTTACTATATAAGTAAGAAACATGTCCAGTTCGTGGCCCAATAATTTATATTCTCCTTTTAGAGATCCTTTTATGCATGTCCCATCTTCATATAATTTAAAGGACAAACTTCCATTTGGCTTTTCTTCAAAGTCTTTTCTCTTTCCTGAATTAAGATTAATTACACATTCATGACTTGTAACAGAAAGCCAATATCCCGTAACTGTTTTATTACTAATTTCTATACTATCATCAATATCATTACTACAAGAAAGAAACAATAATACAAAAGCCAAAAGGACACTTGTTCGCCCTATCATCTTTTTCATAATCACAAAAAACATTGAGTTTATTATACATTCTTCAGCAGGGCCTCCACTTCTTCAATGGTTCGGTCGAAGGGTCCGCTGTGCTCAAGTTTGAGGGTGCACATAGCTGCAGCGAAGCGTCCGGCTTCTGCATAGCCTACACCCTGCGAGCGGCAGTAGAGATAGCCTGCTGCATAGGTGTCTCCGCAGCCAGTAGCGTCGACGACAGCCTTGGGAGGATAGGCCGGGATGTCGTAGAACTGTCCGTCGGCGAGGATGAGTGAGCCTTCGCTGCCGAGGGTGACAACGACTTCTCTCACGCCCCAGTCGGCCAGCTGACGCGCAGCAGCATGAGGGTCGGTAAGGCCTGTGATAACCTCCATCTCGTGCTCGTTGACTTTGATGATGTCGGTACAGGCCAGGATGTCGAGTTTGTCTTTCCAGTCGATGGCGTGAACGTCTTCTCCTCGAACTTCACGCAGATAGCCCTGTGCATCGATGCTGATGCGGCCGCGTTGTGAAAGGGCTTTGACGGTCTCGGGCGCAAAGTCGTCGGCCAGAAGTGTCCCGAGGTGGTAGATGCCTGCTTCAACCTCCTTCAGCTCGTCCATGACGAAGGGGTCAGCCTTGGAGAGCACGCGCTGGGTGCGCTCGTTCTGGTTCTCTCCGTATTTGTTCTCGAAGAACACGGTGTGGCTTGATGGATACACCCTCACATCAATGCCTGCCTGCCGCATGTCGTCGACGGCCTTCATGTCTTCTTCGGCCAGCTTGGTGACAAGCTGGAAAGATGCCTTCTTGGGCAGCTGATTAAGGGCATAGGCAAAATAGAAAGAGGTGCCTCCGGCCATATAGACCGTCTGATGGGGTGTGACGATGCGGTCGCGGGTGATGTGACCGATGCAACAGATATCTTTCATTATCATTCTGATTTTGCGTGCAAAATTACGCATTTTTTCCCTCTTGGGGATGTATAATAGAGTCTTTTTTTTAGTAAGAGGTAAATTTTTGACTGATTTTGGTTGGTGTCTTAAAATAAATTCTTAAATTTGCACATTGTCAACAAAAATCTAATATTATTATCTCAATATGAACGATCTAAAGAATCAGGAGGCTACAGTTTTAACCTCTCAACAGTCGAACGACAGTGCTTCGTTCGACCGTAAGCGTCACATCTTCGGAGCTTTTTTCGGTCCGCTGTGTGCCTTGTTAGTGTATTTTACCCATATTGAGGGTCTCACTCCCGAATCTCACAAGTTGCTGGCCATCATGACGCTCGTTGCCATTTGGTGGATTACCGAGCCTGTGGCTATTCCGATCACGTCGCTACTGGGTCCGACGCTCTGTGTCGTATTCGGTGTCGTACCGATGAAGACCGCCTTTGCTGCCTTTGCCAACCCGATGATTTTCCTGTTCATGGGTGGATTCCTGATTGCCAAGGGTATGATGGTGAACGGCTTGGACAAGCGCATTGCCTATGGCATCATGTCGATGAAATGGGTAGGCGACTCGCCTCGCCGCATCTTCCTGGCCATCGGTCTGGCTTGTATGATTTGCTCCGGATGGATTAGCAACACGGCCACAGCTGCCATGATGTTCCCCATCGCACTGGGTCTGCTCGAGGCTATCCGCGAGATGATGGCAGCCAACGGCAAGATAATCGACCTGAAGAGTTACAAATATGCCACCGGTCTGATGCTGATGACGGCCTACGCCTGCTCCATCGGCGGTGTGCTGACTCCTATCGGAACTCCCCCTAACATCATCATGCTGGGCTTCCTGAATGAGCTGGCTCCCACAGCTCCCCACGTGTCGTTCTTCGACTGGATGGTATGGGGCTTTGTAGCCATGGTTGCCTACTTTGTGATTGCCTACATCGTGCTGTGGCGCATGTTCCCTGCCGACGTAAAGCATATCGAGGGTGCTCAGGAATTTATTGCCCGCCACGTTCAGGAGCTGGGCAAGTGGACTCGCGCCCAGAAGAACACGCTCATTGCCTTCATCGTGGCTGTTGCCCTGTGGGTGGCTCCCGGTGTGCTGAGCATCATCTATGGTTCCGACGCAGAGATTGTGAAGACCTACAACAAGTATTTCCCCGAAGCCATCGCTGCCATGGTGGGCGGTCTGCTGCTGTTCTTCCTGCCTGTCAACGTGAAGGAAGGCAAGATGACCCTGACCTGGAAAGAAGGCGTTGCCGGCATCGAGTGGGGCACGCTGCTGCTCTTCGGCGGTGGTCTGGCCATGGGTGGACTGATGTATACCACCGGTCTGTCAGAATGGATTGGCGAGGCTATCAAGACGATGATGGGCGGACAGCCCTCTGAGGTGCTCTTCGTCGGAGTATTCTGCATCGCAGCCCTGCTGCTCTCCGAGCTGACATCCCACACGGCCGCTACCAACCTCATCGGCCCTATTGCCATCGGTACAGCTCTCTCGATGGGCTTCAGTCCCATTCCCGTGGCCGTGGGTATTGCCCTCTCCTCGTCGCTCGGATTCATGATGCCTGTGTCGACTCCGCCGAACGCCATCGTCTACGCTTCTGGCTACGTGCCCATCACGAAGATGATCAAGTCAGGCGTCATCATCGACGTCATAGGCATCCTGCTCATCACCATCCCCGTTGTGCTCTTGCTTGTCAAGGCCATTATGGGAGTGTAGTGAGTTCTGGATCCTGCCTTCCATGTAATTAGGCTCTACATCATAAAAGAAAAAAGCCATCAGCTGTGATGGCTTTTTTCTTTTGTTTTGTCCTCGCTTATTGGATAAAAATCTCACTCTCGGAAAAATAAATTTATTTATTCTTCTCGCTTAACCGATTTTTTCGTACCTTTGCAGCCGCAAATTTTAAACTAAAGAAAAATTAAAGAAAAATGTTTCACAGTTTTCACGGATTCCATCTGGTAGAAGCCCTGCATAACGCCGGGCATGAGCGCAGGTTTCATCCTTCGAAGAATACGAAGCGCATTATCGAACTTGCCATTGTTTTGTTAGTAACGTTGTTCTTGTGGAATGCCCCGATTACGATGTTCGGCATCCAAGGTCTGACCATCGTTCAGCAGCGTATCATCGCCATCTTTGCCTTTGCTACGCTGATGTGGATTTTCGAGGTAGTCCCCTCTTGGGCCACGTCGGTCTCCATCATCGGCTTGCTGTTGCTGTTCACCTCGGATAGCGGCATCAAGTTCATGGTCAACCCCGACAAGGTAGGCTCCCTGCTGTCCTACAAATCTATCATGGCAACCTTTGCCGACCCTGTCATCATGCTGTTCATCGGCGGTTTCATCCTTGCCATTGCAGCCACGAAGACCGGTCTCGACGCTCAGGCCGCCCGCGTGTTGCTGAAGCCTTTCGGCACGAAGTCTGAGAACGTCCTGCTGGGCTTCCTGCTCATCACGGGTCTCTTCTCTATGTTTGTCTCCAATACGGCTACCGCCGCCATGATGCTCACGTTCCTCACTCCCGTCTTCAAGCAGCTGCCCGAAGGCGGCAAGGGCCGTATCGCCATGGCTCTGAGTATTCCCGTCGCTGCCAACCTCGGCGGTATAGGCACGCCCATCGGAACGCCTCCTAACACCATCGCCCTGAAATACCTCAACGATCCCGAGGGACTGAACCTCGGCCTGGGCTTCGGCGAATGGATGATGTTCATGTTCCCGCTCGTCATCGTGCTGCTGCTCATCGGCTGGTTCCTGCTGAAGACCTTGTTCCCCTTCACCCAGAAGACCGTCGAGCTGAAGATTGAAGGCGAGATGAAGAAAGACTCTAAGACCTATATCGTCATCGTGACCTTCTTCGTCACTGTAGCCCTGTGGCTGCTTGACACGGTCACAGGCATCAACTCCTACACTGTGGCTCTCATCCCCTTCGTAGTGTTCTCGCTGACGGGTGTCATCACGCGCCGCGACCTTGAGGAAATCAACTGGGCCGTCATCTGGATGGTGGCCGGCGGCTTCGCCCTGGGCTATGCACTCAATGCCTCTGGCCTCGCTGCCAACGCCGTGGAGAGCATCCCCTTCGGAGAGTTCTCGCCCATCCTCATCCTCGTGCTGTCAGGACTCATCTGCTATGGCCTTTCGAACTTCATCTCCAACTCTGCTACGGCAGCCCTGCTGATGCCTATCCTTGCCTTCGTCTGCGGAGCCATGGGCGACACGCTGGCTCCTATCGGCGGCACCCCCACCGTGCTCATCGGCGTGGCCATTGCTGCATCCAGCGCCATGGTGCTCCCCATCTCCACACCCCCGAACGCCCTGGCCTATGCCACCAACCTGGTAGAGCAGAAGGACATGTCGAAGATTGGACTCATCATCGGTATCATCAGTATGGCACTGGGCTACGGACTGCTCTATATCATCGGCACCATGCATATCATTTAAGGATTAGGATTCAGACTATCGCAAAATACTATAACAGAAAAGTTCGGAGCTGCAAGGCTTCGAACTTTTTTTCTTTATACCCCGACCGTCATCCGAGTTGCTGCACATCACTGCCACATGGAATAAGAATCATTAGGTAAAAGATTATCTATTGCAAAGTAATAAATCATCTATTACTCGGTAATAAATCATCTATTACTCGATAATAAATCATCTATTACTTTTTGATTGCTTACTTTTCTATGCTGAATTGCCGGCAGGACCGATGACCGTTTCTTGCCAAACTGTTCGGGAAAGCCTATGGCAATCCATAAACATCAAATTTCAAAACCCTACACTTAAAATTCTTAATTGTTATGCTTTAGTTTTGGAAAAAAGGTGTAATTTTGCAGTCGGAATTAGAAAGATTGTTTTATGACTCTCAAAAACTTAAACGGTCGTGCCGTCTGGAAAGAGGCTCGCGACTATGCTTTCATTGTGGTGGCGATGCTGTTCTATTGCATCGGCTGGACGGTGTTTCTGCTTACCAACAACATCAGCACGGGTGGCGTGGCCGGTGTGTCGTCGCTGCTCTACTGGGGTCTGGGCATTCCGGTTCAGTGGTCGTACTTTGTCATCAATGCGGTGCTGATGGTGTTTGCGCTGAAGACGCTGGGACGGAAGTTCTGCATCAAGACCATCGTGGCCATCGTGACGCTGACGTTGCTCATCTCCGTGGTGACAGAGCTGACGAAGGGCTCCACGCTGCTCCACGACCAGCCGTTCATGGCTGCCGTCATCGGTGCTGCCTTCTGCGGCACGGGTGTCGGGCTGGGTCTGTCGGCAGGCGGCTCGACGGGCGGCACCGACATCATCGCGGCCATCGTGAACAAATATCGCGACATCTCGCTCGGAAGGGTCATTCTGATATGCGACGTCGTCATCATCTCGTCGAGCTTCTTCGTGCTTCACAGCTGGGAGAAAGTCATCTACGGCTACGTGGTGCTCTATATCACGGCTTTCTGTATCGACCAGGTGGTGAACAGCCTGCGCCAGTCGGTGCAGTTCTTCATCATCAGCGACCGCTACGAGGAGATAGGCCAACGCATCAACCGCGACCCGCACCGCGGATGCACCGTCATCAACGGCACGGGCTTCTACAGCGGACGCGACGTGAAGATGCTCTTCGTGCTTGCCAAGAAGCGTGAGAGCGAGCGCATCTTTGAAATCATCAACGAGGAAGACCCACATGCCTTTGTGTCGCAAAGCGCTGTCATCGGCGTCTACGGCGAAGGCTTCGACCGGTTTAAGGTGAGAAGAACGAAGTGATGCTCCTCC
Source organism: uncultured Prevotellaceae bacterium (assembly GCA_946188345.1). Classification (GTDB taxonomy): domain Bacteria; phylum Bacteroidota; class Bacteroidia; order Bacteroidales; family Bacteroidaceae; genus Prevotella. The sequence continues at coordinate 20,394 of CAMHUI010000024.1, forward strand.
ACCCCTTCCCCTACTCCGGGCCGTGGCCCGAGGCGATGAACAATCCGCTGGACTACGAGCCGCATGCCGTCTGCCGACAGGCCATCAGCGAGGCGTTGCCCCTGGTGCGGCAGCTCATGGGCGAACAGCCGAAGGAGGGGAAGATGTTCGGAGTCCTGGTTGTCGGCGAGGCCACGGCGCCCGCTTTCCTGCTGGCCTTCTCGGGTCAGGTTGCCGACAGGGCTTCATGGCCGGGCTTCGTACCGCCAGTCTTCGACTATCTGCAGCCCGACGGACCCTTCAAGCGCGAAGAGGCTGCCATCAGCAACCTGAACGCCCAGGTGGAACAACTCACTCACGACCCGGCATACCTTCATATACTACGCACCCGCGAGGACCTGCAACAGGAAGCCGACACGGCCATACAAAAGGCCCTGTTCGATATGCAGACGGGCAAACGCCTGCGCGACGAGCGTCGACGGGAGGGGTTCCTCTCGGCATCCGAACAGGAAGCCATGGTGCGCGAGAGCCAGTTCCAGAAAGCCGAACTTCGGCGCACAAGGCAGCGCTATGCCGAACGCGACGACGAGCTGCAGCGCCAACTGGCACCCTATGAAGAAAGACTCCAAAGCCTTCGCCACGAGCGGAAACAGCGTTCGGAAGCGTTACAGCAATGGCTCTTCAACAAGTTTGCCATGCTGAACGCCCATGGCGAAGAGCGCACGCTGACCGACATCTTTGCCTCGACGACGACGGGCTTCCCGCCTTCCGGAGCAGGCGAGTGTTGCGAACCGAAACTGCTGCAATATGCCTTTGCCCACGGACTGCAGCCCCGACAAATGGCGATGTTCTGGTATGGCCCCTCACCGCGAGAGGAGGTACGCCATCACCTGCAGTGCTATCCAGCCTGCCGCGGCAAATGCAAGCCCATCCTGGAATGGATGCTGGCCGATGTGCTGAAGCCTGCAGCGACATCTCCCGTCCAGCCTGACATCAAAGAGATGCTACGCACCGACCGTTTCCTGATCATTGACAAGCCAGCCGGACTGCTCAGCATTCCTGGCAATACGGGCGAGCCGTCGGTAGAGAGCATCCTGCAAGAGAAATACGGCGAGGCATACATCGTCCACCGGCTGGACCAAGACACTTCAGGCCTGATGGTGGTTGCCCGCGACAAAGATATGCAGAGCCGGCTGCAACGGCAGTTCGAGCGGCATGAGGTGGAAAAGACCTATATCGCCGAGCTGGAACACCCCGTCCTGGTGCCGGGAGAAACAGGAACCATCAGCCTGCCTCTGTCGGCCGACCCGCTCAACCGACCCTACCAGCGTGTGGACTTCAGGCAAGGCCGCGAGGCTGTCACCCGGTGGAAAGCGCTCACGGAGACGCGCCTTGAACTGCATCCTGAGACCGGCCGCACCCATCAGCTGCGCATCCATTGTGCCCATCAGGAGGGCCTCGGCTGCCCGATACGCGGCGACCGACTCTACGGCACACGCGGCGACAGACTCTGTCTGCATGCTGCAAGACTCACCTTCAACGACCCCGACACCAACGAGCGCCTTTCCGCAGAAAGCCAGCCACCGTTCTGAATTTCCCAAAACACCGAGAAAGAAATGAAGAAGCAAATCCTACTGATTAACGACATGGTCGGCCACTCGAAGGTCGGCATGGGGGCCATGATGCCCGTCTTGTCGTATATGGGTCATCCGACCTTCAACCTACCCACAGCGCTCGTCTCTAACACCTTCAACTACGGAAAGTTCAGCGTGCTCGATACGACCGACTACATCCGCCAGACGCTGCCCGTATGGAAACAACTGGGCTTCTCGTGCGATGCCATCTGCACAGGCTGCATGTTCAGCGAAGAGCAGGCCCATCTGGTGGCAGGCTACTGCCGCGAAGAGTCTGCACGCGGCACAAGGGTCTTCGTAGACCCCATCCTCGGCGACGGCGGAAGCCTCTACAACGGCATCACCAGCCAGCAAGTGAAAGCTATGCGCGAGATGGTAAGTGTTGCCGACCTGACCTTCCCCAACTACACAGAAGCCTCCTACCTGACGGGCCTGCCATTCAAGGAGGAAGGGATGACATGGGAGGAGACATGCCACATGCTTGACCTGCTGCGGGAGATTGGATGCCGCTCGGCACTCATCACCAGCTGTCACATCGACGGCAAACCCTGTGTGGCCGGATATAACCACGAGAACAAGGAATATTTCAGGCTGGACTACAACGAGATACCCGGCATCTTCCATGGTACGGGCGACCTGTTCTCGGCAGTCCTCATCGGACACCTGCTCAACGAAGAGCCTCTCAAGGAAAGCACGCGGCAGGCCATGGATACCGTCTACCGACTCATCGACCGCAACCGCAACATCGACGACCGCTACTGCGGCATCCTCGTGGAACAGTTCCTTCAGGAGATAGGATAGGCGCAACTTTCAACCATCAACATTCACAGAACTCCAAATGTTTCAGAACAGCGCAATCCAAGCCGTCATCGTCATTGCCCTCATCATTTCCTGCGGCATGGCACTGGGAAAACTCCATTTCCGCGGTGTCACCCTTGGCGTGGCCTTCGTCTTCTTCACGGGTATCCTTGCCGGACATCTCGGACTGAGCATTGATGCCGACGTGCTGCAGTATGCCGAAACCTTCGGTCTCGTCCTCTTCGTCTATACCCTCGGACTGAGCGTCGGTCCTACTTTCTTCGGCTCTCTCCGGCGCGAAGGACTTGCATTGAACATCTGGAGCCTGGCTGTCATCGCCACAGGCACCATCATGGCCCTGATACTCTATCGCCCCCTCGGCATCTCGCTGCCCGACATGATTGGGCTGCTCTGCGGCGCCACCACCAACACTCCTGCCCTGGGTGCCGAACAACAAGCCCTGGCCTATCTCGGCCAGCCTACCACCAGTCCCGCCCTGGCTACCGCCGTCACCTATCCGCTGGGCGTGCTGGGCGTCATCCTTGCCATCCTCATCCTCAGGCAGCTCTTCGTCAAGCCAGCCGACCTCAAACCCAAGACCGACGACGATGACCAGACCAGCGTGACCCAATACCTCGTGACCAATCCGGCCATCAGCGGCAGAAGCATCGGCGAACTGCGACGCCTGCTGAACACCCACTTCATCGTCTCCCGCATCTGGCGCAACGACCAGGTCATCGTTCCCACAGCTACCACAAGGCTGAAGGATGGCGACAACCTGCTCGTCGTCACCAACAAGGACGAGACGAAGACGCTCGAGATGTTCTTCGGACAGCGCGTGGAGAAAGACTGGAACGGTCGCGAAATAGACTGGAACCACATCGACTCGAAAGTGGGCAGCCGTATCCTTGTCGTATCAAGACCAGTGCTCAACGGCAAGAAGCTGAGGCAGCTGCAGCTGCGCAACACCTACGGTGTGAACGTCAGCCGCATCCACCGGGGCGACGTCACCCTGCTGGCCACCGACGACCTGCGGCTGGAATATGGCGACCACGTCATCGTCGTAGGCGAGCCGAAGGACCTCGACCACGTGGAGAGTTTCTTCGGCAACTCCGTGAAGACGGTCAGCGAGCCCAACCTCGGCAGCATCTTCCTCGGCATGATCTTCGGCCTGCTGCTGGGCCTGCTGCCTTTGCAGCTTCCTGGCATGCACTCCCCCATCCGGCTCGGCATTGCCGGCGGACCCATCATCGCCGGTCTCATCGTGGGAGCCCTCGGACCCCGACTTCACTTCATCTCTTACACAACCCGATCAGCCTCACTCATGCTGCGCAAACTCGGACTGGCGCTCTTCCTGGCCTGTCTGGGACTGGACGCCGGAGCAGGCTTCCTCGATACCGTGCTGCGACCCGAAGGACTGCTGTGGATTGGCACCGGCTTTGCCCTCACCCTTGTTCCCGTGCTTCTTGTCGGGGCCGTTGCCATCTTCACCCACCGAATGGACTATGGCACCATCAGCGGTGTGCTCAGCGGAGCCATGGCCAACCCGATGGCGCTGACCTATGCCAACGATACCATCAACGACCGCACTCCCTCCGTGGCCTATGCTGCCGTCTATCCGCTGGCCATGTTCCTACGCGTCATCATCGCACAGGTGATTATCTTGACGCTCACCTGATTTTTTCTCTGCCTTTTCTTCATTTTTTTCATTCCTTCTTCGTATCTTTGCAGGCAGAAATCTTTTAACCCACCCACTATGAGACATTTTTTCACCACGCTACTGACTTTCTTTGTCCTTGCGACCGCGTCTGCCCAGCAACCCGCCGGCGAGTACCGCAACCCCATCATCCCGCGCAGCCTGCCCGACCCGTCGGTCATCAAGGCCCCCGACGGATACTACTATCTGTATGCCACGGAGAACATCCGCAACCTGCCCATCTATCGCTCGAAGAACCTGGTCGACTGGGACTTCGTCTCGACAGCTTTCACCCGCGAGAGCAGGCCGCAGTGGAACCCGAAGGGCAACATCTGGGCCCCCGACATCAACTACATCAACGGACAATACGTGCTCTACTACGCCAAGTCGGAATGGGGTGGCGAGTGGACGTGCGGCATCGGTGTAGCCACGGCCGACAAGCCCGAAGGCCCCTTCACCGACCATGGCGCCCTGTTCATCAGTAAGGACATAGGCGTGCAGAACTCCATCGACGGCTTCTTCATCTCAGAGAACGGCCGCAACTACCTCTTCTGGGGCTCTTTCCGCGGCATCTACGGCATCGAACTGACAGCCGACGGACTCGCCGTCAAGCCCGGAGCCGAGAAGAAGCAAGTTGCCGGAACCTTCATGGAGGGCACCTACATCCACAAGCATGGCAGCTACTATTATCTCATCGGCTCTGCCGGCACCTGCTGCGAAGGAGAGAAGTCTACCTATCGGGTCACCGTAGGCCGTTCTGAAAACCTCTTCGGCCCGTATGTCGACAAGCGCGGCCGCTCGCTCATGGACAACCACTATGAAGTCATCCTCCATAGCTCCGACGAGGTTGTAGGCCCCGGCCACAACGCAGAGTTCATCACCGACAACCGCGGACAAGACTGGATTATCTACCACGGCTTCTCGCGCACCAATCCCAAGGCTGGCCGACTGGTCTATATGGACCGCGTGGAATGGATCGACGGCTGGCCACATATCGCCCACCAAGAGCCCTCCACCGTCAGCGAGCGGCCCGACGTAGGCAACATCACCCTGGCCGACCCCACCATCTACTACGAGGACGGCACCTACTACCTCTACGGCACCTCGTCGCCCAACGGCATCCTCGCCTACACCTCCACCGACCTCGAGCACTGGCAGGGTCCCGTAGGCGCCACCCACGGCCATGCCCTCATCAAGGGCGACGCGTGGGGTACCAAAGGATTCTGGGCACCACAGGTGTTCAAACGCAACAACAAATACTATATGGCCTACACCGCCAACGAGCAGATAGCCATCGCCGAGAGCGACTCCCCCCTCGGCCCGTTCTGCCAGGAGACCATTGAGCACCTGCCCGCCACCATGAAGCAGATTGACCCCTTCGTCTTCTTCGACGACAACGGCAAAGCCTACCTCTACCACGTGCGCCTCATCGACGGCAACCGCATCTATGTGGCTGAACTCAATAAAGACCTCAAGTCGATGAAGGAGAAGACCGCCCGCGAGTGCATCAGCGCCGACACCCTGACATGGGAAGACACGTGGAAAGCCGAATGGACCGTCACCGAGGGTCCTACCGTTGTCAAGCAGGGCACGAAGAAGGACGCCACCTACTACCTCTTCTACTCCTGCAACGACTTCCGCAATCCCGACTATGCTGTGGGCTACGCCACCTCGAAGAGCCCCCTCGGCCCCTGGACCAAATATGAGGGCAACCCCATCATCAGCCGTAAGAACATCGGCCTGAAGGGCACCGGCCACGGCGACCTCTTCACCGACAAGGACGGCCAGCTGCGCTACGTCTTCCACACCCACCACAGCCCCACCCTCGTCGGTCCACGCAATACGGCCGTCGTAGAGATGGAGTTCAACGGCAAAGACTATAGCGTGAAGCCCGATACATTCCTCTTCCTGAACGAATGACCCGCGCTCTTGCCATCATCCTCCTGCTCCTGTCAGGCCTCCTCGACCAGCCCCATCATGCAGAGCCTGCCCACTGTCTTGTCCTTGAGACCACGCAAGACAGCGGGCAGGCCACTTGCTCTCAGCAGCACGCCCCCGACCGGCAGGCCACCCTTGGCGAAAGCCCTTCACTGCCAAACCTTGTCAGCACCCGCACCCTGCGCATCCTGCCCACACAGAGTGCCAAGCAGAACCGCCTTCTCAAGAACGGCCTGCCCGTTGCTGTCAAACGACATAAAACCTTCCTAAATGCCTTTAGCGGAAGCGGCCAGCCCATGGCTGCCCCCTTCCAGCGTTGCGTCTCGTGCCACTACTTCATCTTTGCGCTGAGACGCATCCTTTGTTGACCCTTGACTTTTGAAAACATCATTGAGAATTCTTCATCGGCACAGCCGATATTTCAAAAGTCAAAAGTAAATTAATCAAAATCAATCTTTATTATGTCAAGTTTTAAAACTCTGGCAATGGCTGCTGCTGTTGCCAAGCATCAAGATATTACTGTTAAGAACCAATTCTTCGGCCTCATTCAGAAGGCCTATTACTCACCCACTGGCAGCCCATTGCTTGCCCTGCAATATGACTACTCCACGGAGAACGGCAACCGCATCAAGCAGGTGCTCAGTGCCCAGTCTTCACAGTTGGCCGGGGCAGTGGCCGATGCCGGCCTGGTGGCCAAAGCCCCGATGGGACCCTTCCGCGTCGAGGTATGTCTGTCAGCCGACCGTCAGTTCGCCGCCGTGCAGCCCTTCGGCTACAGCGACTTCGAGTATCGCCCGCTGGCCGATGTACGTTTCTTTAAGGGCCATGAGGCAGAACTCATCGCACAGCTGTTCACATAAGGACAAAGCATAACATGAGGAGGAAGGAAAGGCCCTTGGCAATCATCCCGGTCTTTCCTTCCTTTTACAAGAAATACTGCCAGCTAAACCCGAAATAAGATTTGACTAAGACCGCATTTGTTGATGGCAATCACCAACCGCCGTCATACCTCCTCCGGCAGCGGTTCATCGTCAACGGTATCCTCGCCAGAAGATGCTTCTGCCACAGGAGCCTTGGTTGCCGGATCCTCGTAGGCGGCAAGGAAGAGGTCGCGATAGATGACCGAATCGATGCCCAACAGGAAGGGCATGATGGAAAGGGCAATTATCACGGTGAAGAACATAGCCAAGCCATCGCTGTTTACAGCGTAAGCTATAGCAAAGAGAATGATGAAAGCTACATAGACAGCCACATAGGCAATCAGGCTGATGAAGAAAATGGTCCATTTGTGGCCGTAGGTGGCCTGATTGCTGAGCTTCATGGCCTCAGTGGCCGATACGTCTTTGTCAATCAGAATGTAGACAGCCAGCGACATAGATATGGCCACCACGATACCAGGAATAACCATGAAAAGGGTAGCCACGATGGTTACGGCGAAGATAAAGAAGGCCAGCAATAAATATGAACTGAAATCCTTGCGGTACTTGCTGTCGAAGATGAACAACGGCGAGATGATTTCGCCTTTCGCCAGACGGGCCGGGATGCTGTTCATGGCTATCGTGGTTCCCAGGTTGATGTAGGGAATCCAGATTGTCACCAGATAGAGCAGTGTTGCTACAATGAGAGAAGGAAGGTTCTTCATTCCAATCGTAAACCCTTCGGCCAGTGTTGGAATGACTTCAAGACGAGTTTGTTTCATGTCAGTAATCATAAATTAAAGTTAGTGCCTACTCTGTTAAGGGTTTTCGGCTTCTTCCTGATGACAAATTTACGCAGAAAGATTGAAATCTCCAAACATCTGCCGCTTTTTCTTATTTTCCGAAGTGGTTGTAGTCCACGGGCTTTCGCTCCTTGCGCCGGCTCATCGAGGGAAACCAGATGTCGTCGGGCGTGAGTCCGCACTCGCTGACGGCCTGGATGGCATACTCGCAGCGGCCGAAGTCGGCATCGACATTGTTGGTCCCGAAGGTGAACTTCAGTCCCCGCTCCTTGGCACGGCGGATGACGTCGAAGCTGGGAATGCGGTAGCGCGGGCTGATCTCCATGGCGATACCGTATCTCTCAAGCACATCAAGTACGCGGTCGATGCGCTCCTGCGTCCATAGCTTATCGTAGGCACCCATCCACTTGTCGGGGATATAGGTGGCGTTGGCATAGATGTCTGCCGGCTCGTTGGTAAGGATGAGAACCGTCTGGTCGACAATCATGTCCATATACTGCTGGCGCGTGCGGCCGTTCATGTGCACCTCCTCGGGGCGGTAGATGCGACAGATGGTGCTGTCGTCGACCACAGTCATGGCATCGGTGAAGAGATAGTCGAAGCGGCTGATGGCATCCTCGCTGAACTGCACGATCCATCGGCGCCCTTCGCCCTGCGCACCCATGAGGAAGGGCAGCCGTTTCACCTCCTCATAGTAGTCGAGAGCCTCACGGTCGTTGGCCAGCATGCGGCCTACGCCCCCCTCGCCCAGGTTGGGGGCCACTCCGTAGTTGATGCCGTAGTTCATAGACATGGCATGGGCCTGCTCCTTGGTCAGCCCGCCTTTCAGGTGGACGTGGTAGTCGATGACGGGGAATCCGCGCTGCTGCAGCCGGATGATGCTGTCATGCTGCTCGTCGACGGGCGGCAGTGTGTCGTTGGGATTCAGGGCCTCGGCCGGCAGTTCTTCCAGGCTGAGCCCGTTGAAGACCACCAGCCCCTTCATGCCCACGAAGCGGAAGCCGCCCTCGCCCAGCCGTTGCCGCTGATGGTCGGCATCGCGCCAGAGTGAGTCGGGTTCGGTGTAGCACACGACATCGGTGCCGTTGATCCGAACGGTGATGTTCTTCTGTCTGACGGCGAGTTCGAAGTCAAACGGCTCATTGTCCTCTGCCTGCGAGCGATAGAGGTTTCTCACGCCCACGAGGCTGCCCGTCTTCAGCGACCCGTCGATAGGGCCGTTCAGGAAGCGCACCTCGTAGCCCTCACCCTGTTCCGAAGAGTGGAACCACAGCGAGGCTTCCGATTCCTTGGTACAGAGCACCTGCGCCCGCAATACGAAGTTCTTCACTGGGAAACCCCATTCCAGAGTGTCCTGCTGGCTGACGGCTACGATGGCGTCACTGCCTGAGCCGCAAGAAAAAAGGCACAGCAGTACTGCTACTGCCATGCACTTGATTATATTCTTCTTCATAATACATTCCTCCATTTCTCATTCCCCTTGGGGCCTATCCCACCTGACTGCCTGGCTTGACCTGGCTCAGGGTAGTCGTGACGCTGAGCGACCCGTCGTAGTTCAAGGCTGAGAGAATCATTCCTTGGCTTTCGATGCCCATCATCTGTCGGGGCGGGAAGTTGGCGATGAAGAGTACGTCTTTGCCGATGAGGTCTTCGGGCTCGTAGTATGCAGCTATTCCTGAGAGGATGGTGCGGTCGGTGCCGCTGCCGTCGTCGATGGTGAACTTGAGTAGTTTCTTCGATTTCTTGACTTTCTCGCATGCTTTGACGTGTCCCACTCGGATGTCGAGTTTTTCGAAGTCTTCGAAGGTGACGGTGTCCTTGACGGTTTTTGCTTTGTATGCTGCTGCCTGGTTTTCTTTCCGGCTTTGCTCGAGTTTGTCGTATTGTGCCTTGATGGCTTCGTCTTCAATCTTCTCGAAGAGCAGTTCGGGTTCGGCGAGCTGGTGTCCTGGTGCGAGGATGTCGGTCTGTCCGAGCTGGTTCCAGTCGAAGCTGTCGATGTTGAGCATCTGTCGGAGTTTCTTCGAGGAGAAGGGCAGGAATGGTTCGAAGGCGATGGCGAGGTTGGCCACGAGCTGCAGGGAGATGTAGAGTATTGTTTCTACGCGCTTGGGGTCGGTCTTCCATACTTTCCATGGTTCGCCGTCGGTGATGTATTTGTTTCCAATTCGTGCGAGGTTCATGGCTTCTTTGAGTGCTTCGCGGAACTTGAACTGGTCGAGGAGCTGTTCCATGCGCTCTTTGACGTCTTTGAACTCGCTGATGGCTTGTTGCTCGATGTCGGTGAGTGTTCCGCATGGGGGCACTACGCCGTTCCAGTATTTCTTGGTGAGCTGGAGTGCGCGGTTGACGAAGTTTCCGTAGATGGCTACGAGTTCGGAGTTGTTGCGTTCCTGGAAGTCGTGCCAGGTGAAGTTGTTGTCTTTGGTCTCGGGTGCGTTGGCGGTGAGGACGTATCGCAGCACGTCCTGCTTGCCGGGGAAGTCGACGAGGTATTCGTGGAGCCATACGGCCCAGTTGCGCGAGGTGGATATCTTGTCGTCTTCGAGGTTTAGGAACTCGTTGGCAGGCACGTTGTCGGGCATGATGTATCCGCCGTGGGCTTTCATCATGACTGGGAAGATGATGCAGTGGAACACGATGTTGTCCTTGCCGATGAAGTGGACGAGGCGTGTGTCGTCCTGCTGCCACCACTGCTGCCATGTTCCCCAGCGTCCGGGGTTGCTCTCGCAGAGTTCCTTGGTGTTGGAGATGTAGCCGATGGGTGCGTCGAACCATACGTAGAGAACTTTTCCTTCGGCGCCTTCTACGGGCACGGGGATGCCCCAGTCGAGGTCGCGCGTCATGGCGCGGGGCTGCAGGTCCATCTCGAGCCACGACTTGCACTGTCCGTAGACGTTTGGCCGCCACTCTTTGTGTCCTTCGAGTATCCACTCTTTGAGCCAGTCCTGATAGAGGTTGAGGGGCAGGTACCAGTTCTTGGTCTCTTTCATCACGGGTGTGGAGCCGGAGATGGTGGACTTGGGGTTGATGAGCTCTGTGGGGCTGAGGTCGTGTCCGCATTTCTCGCACTGGTCGCCGTATGCTCCCTCGTTATGGCAGTAGGGGCACTCACCGGTGACGTATCTGTCGGCGAGGAACTGGTGGGCTTCTTCGTCGTAGAGCTGGCGTGTGGTTTCCTCGACGAGTTTTCCTTCGTCGTATAGCTTTCGGAAGAAGTCGGCAGCAAACTGGTGGTGAGTCTTGCTGGTGGTTCGCGAATAGATATCGAAGGAGATGCCGAACTCTTCGAACGACTTCTTGATCATCTCGTGGTAGCGGTCGACGACGTCCTGCGGTGTGATGCCTTCCTTTCGTGCGCGGATGGTGATGGGCACGCCGTGTTCGTCGCTTCCTCCGATGAACATGACTGGTTTTTTCTGCAGTCTGAGGTATCGCACGTAGATGTCTGCGGGCACGTATACTCCTGCGAGGTGGCCGATGTGTACGCCGCCGTTGGCGTAGGGCAGTGCGGCAGTGACTGTTGTTCGCTTATAGTTCTTTTGTTCCATGCTGTCGTTTCTTTTTCTTTTTCCGGGTGCAAAGTTACGAAAAAAGTCTGTAACAAAAGACGGAATTTGGAGAATTAACGCAGAATGACCGTAAATAAAAGGCAAGACGGGGAATAGTGGGGAATCTAAGGACGAAGGGAAAAGGCAACTTGATGCGGAATGGTGCAAGAGTTAGGTCTCTAAATCGTAACCCGCTTGAGCTATCTCAAACAGTTAAACTTTTCTTATTTCAGGGACTTTCTCAATCTTGGCGCAGTCGCCTTTCTTCACCTTACATGCAAACTGGCACTCAAAGGGAACAGGAACGCCCGTTGTATAGAGTTCCTTCATCCTCTTGTCTATATCTTCCTGCGTAGTCATGCCAATCTTCACAAGACCGGGCATTACAGGATTGGTTAAAAGATAAACTATTCCGTATTCCATATTATATTGATTCTAACATTTGCTTAAATTCTTCCTCTGTTGGCAAATATAGTTTGTATCTCGATGCGAATATCTGTTTGCCTTCATTCAGTACAGAATATTTCACGATAGCCTCACTTTTTTGTGAACAAAGAATGATTCCAAGAGTAGGATTGTCATCCTCATTCCGGTATAGAGCATCGAACATGCGGATGTAACTGTCCATTTGCCCTACATCTTCATGGGTGAGTTTACCCAGTTTAAGGTCTATCAAAACATGACATTTCAAAATGCTATGATAGAATACAAGATCAACGTAGAAGTCATCTTCATCATAGCGCATCCGTTTCTGTCGTGCTACAAAGCAGAAACCGCGTCCAAGCTCCAACAGGAATTGTTGCAGGTGGTCAATCAATGCCTGTTCAATGTCACTCTCTCTAAGTGCAGGATACTCTTTCAAATTAAGGAATTCCAATACAAACGGGTCATGAATAAACTGTTCTGGCTTCAGTTCACTCATCTTTTGTTTTGCTTCAGCAACAACAGGAGCCTTATCCTTGCTTGCTAATAACCGTTCATAATAGAGTGTTGATATTTGCCTGTCCATCTGGCGTGTGCTCCAGACACTGTCTGCCGCTTCATTCATATACCATATTCGGGCTTGCTCATTCTCCACACTTATAAGTCGGCGATAATGTGACCATGTCAATTCGTGACGCAGTGTGTCACGAATTGGAAAACATCTGTAAAACAGGCGCATATAGCGTAGATTACTTTCGTCAAATCCTTTTCCGAATTCAACAGAAAGTTTTGCCGCCAGTTCTTTTAGTAAGCCCTTTCCGTAATCTGCTCTGGCTTCCCCGTGCTGTTCATGTTCAACAATTTGCTGACCAATCAGCCAATAACTCTCAACCATAGCAAAGTTCACAGCACTATATGCCCGCTGTCTGGCATTGGCCAAGATGTTTCTGATACCAACATAGAGATTTTCAACGTCCTGCTGGTTTATTAATCCCATTTCGTCCTTATCGCTATTCATTTTGGTATTCTTTTTATATAATGGTGGAAGATGTTTTCTCCTTATACAACTTAAACAACTCAGCCACGCACTGGCTTTCCGTAAAGGTGGACTTCACGGGGAAGCCGTAGGCTTGCATTACGGCACGATCGTTCTCCTGATGGGCCTTGCGAAGCTCCACGGGCATGGTTACTTCATCATACAAATCTGCCATAGAGGTATTAGGGAATTTAGAACGAGCGTCAAGAATTGCCTGTGCCGTCTGTTCTATCTTCGCTTTCTGCGCCTCTGTTGGATTTGGCCAAGGGAATGTGTTATAAACTTGTTCTTTACTGTAACGATATCGCATTTCTAATCGACCACACACCACTCTCATCCATGCCATGTGAACGTTTGATGTAAGAACGCCAAAATGATAGAGAGTTGCATTAGGTATTATCTGAACGGCATCAGATGCTACCACACCAGCCTTGATGAAACCTATAGGTGCATAGCGACGGCGTTCAGAAGAAACGCGAGGAACAAGCAGACAATCTGCACTATCCGGTTGTGTGATTTGCGCAAATAAGTGTGGCACTTTTGCGTAGCCCTGTGTGGTCTTAGCAGAAGATGCCAGTCTGAACTCACGAACAGCCTGTACCCGATCATACAGAATTTTGCTCTGTTTGATGTCTGCGGGTTGAGCATAGCGAAGCCAGAGGCAATAGCGGGTTTTCTGCTTTATAAACTCCTCTGCGCCAATATAAGGACGTATCCATTTCACAAGTGCAGGCTCCTGCCGAACCAGCAAGTTCTTTTCCTCTTCTGTCAATACAAAATGTCCACCATCACGAGGCTGATTGCCGAAGTTCATCTGAGGAACATCGCAAAGCGGAGTCTTTTGGCTGACAGCAAACGTATCGTCGCCTTCAAACAGATAAGGACTGATATGGCTAACCTGCTGCTTCTGACCACTTGGCGTAAATAGATATTTGCTCTTTACTTCATCAGTACTAAAACCAATGATAACACAGTGAACGGCAGCTTTCTCGCTGGCCTCACTATTCCACTTGAACGTCTGATAGGCAAAATTAATTTTCACATGGAAGTCATTGAAAAGGACATTCCAAAGAATAGGCACTTGAGAACCCTGACAAATACTGTTTGTTGAGACGAAGCCACTCCTTGTGTGAGAGTTCTGCATGAGTTGAGCGGCTTTTTTATACCAACAACACACATAGTCAAGATCTTGCACGTCCTTAATATTCCCAAACAATCTCTCAACATCTTTCTTTTGTGAACTTCCTTGTGCCATCATCCTGGCTCCTACAAACGGCGGATTTCCAATAATGTAGTCGTAACTCACTCGATAACGCTCTTTGCTCGGCTTAACCTCACTATCAAAGCGGTGGGATACAACATTGACCTCGTCATAGTCTACAACAGATTCACTGGCCACCTGCGTCTCTGGCTCAATAATCAAATGCACATTATTGGCATGAATGGTAGGTATGTCCGAAGGAATTTCTATAACATCCCAGTCCATCCTCAAAGCATTACCTTCACGAATATTATGATACGGCTTCAACGGCAGGAAATCAATATCACGACGGATAATCTTCTCTGTCTCACGAAGCATCTGAGCCTCAGAAATCCATAGGGCCGTTGTGGCTACGGTCACAGCAAAGTCGTTGATCTCTATACCATAGAACTGCTGAA
>CAMHUI010000025.1 GCA_946188345.1 uncultured Prevotellaceae bacterium
CTTGCAATTTCCCTTTTTTCCCAGGGCGTTGCCCTGGGCTGAGATCTTTCTGGCCTTTCAGGCCGTTTTTACCGGACAGCAATAAAAACAAAAGAAAAGACGGAGTTTTTTTCATTTTGTTTTTCCGAGCGTCAGTACCTTCGGAGGTTTGTCAAGATTTTTGCCTGAAAAATCCTGTCATGAAAACTCCTCGTTCCAGCAAAAAAAACAGACCTTTTCTGCCAACGTTCCAATGGTTTTTTGTCATCCTCAAAGACTTTTGTACCAAATCGTCAGGACTTTTGTACCGAATCATCATGACTTTAGCAACAAATCATCATACGATTTACGGCAAATCGCGAGGACTTTTGTACCAAAAGTCTGAGTGAAGAGCCCTCCGGCGGTGTTCGAAAATTCGGCTCAATTGTTCAGTTTGTTACTAAAAGTCGGCTGGATAAAACTTATTCGTCTCATACTCAACGTATTAACTCCGATTGCTCATGGCTGCGTTATTTGCGACCGTCGGGAAAAATTTTTCAAAAGATTGGATTCTCAAGGCCGTAAAAACGGATTTTTGTCATATTTTTTCAGAAAGCTCCCACCAAAAAAGGATTGGGAAAACGGGGGAAGCCTTGCCCCTGTGTGGCAGGGCGCTCTCCTGTTTTCCCAATCCTCTTCAAGTCCTCAGTCTGCTGATGGCTGTGCGTGCTTAGTCCCAGAGGCTGTTGTCGTCGCCATCGGGGATATCGTCATCGTCGCTCCAGGTGAAGCCTTTGGCTCCCCAGTCGTCGGAATCGTCGTTTGATTGTCCATCGCCGCTGAGGGTCTGCAGCAGGGGCTTTGCTGACAGCATGACGATGGTTGTCTCCGGCTGGACATATAGTGTTTTCTTCTTCATAGTCATAATAATTAGCAATTAGTAATTAGTAATGAGCAATTATGATTACATTCTTCTGACAACCGTCAGTTTGTGATTTTGAGTGAGACCACTGCCAGCGCATGTAATCATCATTACTCATTACTGATACTTATTTATTTCATTACTGCTTTCTTGCCGTTCTGAATGTAGACTCCCTTCGTAGGCGCTGTCACGTGCTGTCCCTGCAGGTTGTAGACGGGAGTTTGCTTTTCACTGTTCTCTTTTAACTTATCACTTACAATGCCAGTCTCGCCGTTGATGTTGATGCTGGCCTTGGCGGCATTGAATCCGTCGGGCACCTGGAAGTAGCAGCGGAAGGGCTTGAGGCGTCCTGTGCCCTTCGGGTTCTGCAGGGTCTTGTTCTTCAGACTGACGATGAGCACGTTCTCGTTGACGTCCTCGGCATTTTCGTTGAAGGCAGTGGCGTCGTAGACTCCGCGGAAGGTGACGCCGTCGTGGGTGTCGCCGGTGATGTCGGCTTCCACCTCGATGTCGTCGTAGCTGACGGTCGTGGTGGCGGAGACGTTCTTTGTCGGGTTCACGATGTAGGGCTTGCCGGCCTGCAGGTTTGTGACAGTGCTGAAGTTGAGCGCTACATGTCCGTCGTTTGTCTCGGCCTGGGTGAACTCGCTGAGCTCGTAGCCTTCGCCGAAGAGTTCGGTGAGCTGAGTGCTGTTGAGGCTGACGGGCAGGCAGACGGTGTTCCAAGTGTTGGCCGTGAAGGCTCGGTTGAGGGTGACCTGCTTGTTGAGTCCGTCGTTATGGCTGATGGTGCGGCTGTTGTCGGTGCCTTCGTTGAGGCAGAGCGGTGCCTTGTTGGCCAGTACCTTTGCCCAGAGCCATCCCACCATGGGCGAGGCATTGAAGCCGTTGTCGGCATAGCCTTCGGCCGTCGTGGTGTCGTAGTAGGGCCTCAGCGGTTCGCGTGTGGTAGTTTCGTTGACATAGTTCCAGATGGGGTTGGTGAGTGTCGCCCAGTCGCCGTCGCCGTCGGCCATGGCGGCCGTGGCATAGGTATATCCGATGGAGCCGCTGACGCCGCTTCGGGCATCCATGGGCAGGCCGTAGGTGCCCGCTGTCTGTGCGAGATAGTAGGCTGTCTCCTTCTGCATGGCAGCGTCGAAGAGACGGGTGCCGAGGATTTCATCGTAGACGAGGGCATATTTCAGTCCCCATTCGGCTTCGCTGGCGTGGGTGTAGTGGTTGCCGTTGATGTTGGCGCTGAGCCAGGCAGCAGCCTTCTCCTTGGCATCGGCCTTGTAGGTGGCTGCTACATCGCTTTCGCCGGCGGCCTCGGCTATTTGCGCAAAGGCTGCCAGAGCGAGGATGCCCTTGGCCTCGACATACTTGTTGCCGGTCAGCTTGGCGGCGAAGTTGTTGCCGTCGAAGCTATCGAGGTTGTACGTGCCGTTGTTGAGACTGGTCCGTATCAATGCGGCCACCCCCTTCAGCTTTTCGTATACGGGTATCTCGCTGGTCTCATTATTGATGATTTCAATATCGATGGCACTCTTTGCCAAAGCCTCGTCGTTGGAGAAGCTGACGGGGAGGGGTATGGTCAGTCGGCTGAGGTTGACATCCTC
This sequence comes from uncultured Prevotellaceae bacterium, assembly GCA_946188345.1. Lineage (GTDB taxonomy): Bacteria > Bacteroidota > Bacteroidia > Bacteroidales > Bacteroidaceae > Prevotella. The sequence continues at coordinate 2,482 of CAMHUI010000025.1, forward strand.
CATCTTGCAGGCTGCCGCGGCGGTAAGGATGTAGTCAGCCTGCACGTCGGTCGTTTGGATGTCCTCGGAGCCTGTTATTGCCAGGCTGCCAACGAGCAGTGAGGGGTTGTAGACTGCGAGGAGCGGCGTCTCAGCCAGTGCGAGCTCAACAGCCTGTTGCTTCTGCTCGGTGCCAGTGCTCATGGTGTAGACAACGGGTTTGTTGTCTTTGCTGAGCGATATGATGTTGGCAGCGATGGTCTGTCGGTAGGCGAGCGATGCCACCTCGGCGTATTTCTTGCCTCCTGCAGCAATGGCATCATCGTAGATGGTCTCATCCCATGCGCGGGCTGCTTCCATCGTCGACTTGTAGTTGTCGGCATCGGCATACTGCGCCAGAAGGGCGGTGAAGGTGCCCCTCAACGTGTAATAGTTAGGAGTAAGGTATGAGGCCTCCTTGCCGTCGTAATCGTAGCCGATGACGGCATAGCCCTGCGAGCTGTTTCCGCTCCTGATGAGCGAGAGGTCGTCGCGGAAGATGATGGCAGAGCCCTGCCCGGATGTTGTAGTAGCTCCTATAGTCTGCGAGGGCAGGGAGCCAGCCAAGACATTCAGCACGGGGATGTTGCCGAAGCTGACATCGCTGTGGTTGGTCTTGTTGGGTGCTGCGAGATTGAGATGGCCGCTCTTCACATACCGCATGTTGCCAACATCACTGCGTGTCGTCGATATCGGCTCGTCGCCGTCGGCAAACTGTTCGGGCATGGCCGTCAGGTAGACCTGAACGACATGGTCCTGGCCGTCGTTGGGCGTTACCTTATAAGAGATATAGTCGATAGGTGTGGCAAGCTTGTTGAGATCGTCTGCCATCTGGGGGTTGGTGAACGTCAGGTCGAGGTCGACACCTCCGGCCTCAAAGCTGTAGTGGCTCTGTGTGGCCAGTACCTGCGGCAGGCCATTCTGTGTGGCGTTGGTGATGGCATTTGTCGGATTGGATTCCAGCATGAAATCGAGGAACTGTCCACCTTCGCCTCTGCCGGCCTTGATGGCGATGAGGTTCTCGCCCTCTTTCAGTCGGCTGACAGCAATGGGTATCACGGTATAGTCTCCAGCATTGGCAGTCCATCCGGACAGGCTGGTTAGCCACTCACCGTTGATATAGATGACGGGGTCTTGGTCGAAAGCGATGCGTAGGTTCAGGTCGCCCGTGATGGCTGCAAGTTCTTCGGCGGTGAGGTTGAACGAGCGGCGCACATAGAGGTCTTTTGTCGAGAAGTCGTTCCAATTGGTGCGCTCCCAACCGGTGTAGTCACCATTGTTGAAGGGTCCGTAGGTACCTTCGGTCCATCCGCTGGGCGTGGCCCCCTCGGCATACCATCCCGATGGTTCGCTGTCGGTGATGATGTAGGCACTATGGTCCCACTTGGGTGCTCCGCCGAGCAGCGTCTGGGTGGTTTCTGACACTCCCATGAACTGATAGGTCTTGCCGTCAACGCGTAGGTAGCCATTCAGACATTTCTCTGTCGTGGCATCCCATGCCGTCGTCGGCTGTTCGTTCAGGTTGTCGCCGTTGCTCCATACCTGGAAGTAGGGGTCGTTGGCGATGAGGGGCACTGCCGGAGCACGCAGCTCGATGTCCTTGGCCGGTGCGAGGTTGACGGTGGCGATGGCCGAGCGGTCGATAGTCTCGGGCACCACGGGTTCAGGTGTCTCGACGACGTTCACCTGCTTGCCGGCTGTTCCTGTCTTGTCGAGGAAGTAGGCATGGAAAGGTGCTGTCTCGGCAGCGGCGACGAGCTGTGTGCCGTCGGCCTTCAGCGAAAGCGGGCTGGTATAGGTCTCGGCGTAGGTAGAGCCCTTCAAATCGTAAGTGTTGTTGCAGGCCAGCATCATGATGTTTGCTGTGGAGGTAATCTTGGCATTGGTGGCCGAGAAGACCAGCGTCTTTCCAGCATAGGCGGCAGGCACACCGATGACGTAGGGCATGTTAGACTTCATCGTCTCGGCGTCTTCGAGGATGACCTTTCCGCTGTCGTCAAGACCCGTGAACTGCTTCACATAGATATCGCCGAGACTGATGGGCGTCCCGTTGGCCGTGACGGCAGTTGGTGCGAAGGGCAGGCAGATGGTCTGCAGGTTGGTCTTACCGTCGGATGCCGTGCTGATGGTGCATGAGTAGCTGATGTTCTCGGCTGTGAAGTCGTAGGGTGCATAGAAGGCACCGCCACCCTCGGTCAGGGTAATCCTTTCGGCTGTTGTACCCTTCACGACGTTTTTGCCGTTGAAGGCACTGAGAACGTCAGCGTCGGCAGCGAAATAGAACGTTGTGTTGCTGCGGGCGCTGGTGAGCGTGGCCTTTGTGAGCGTGGCCAGCCTCAAGTCGACGGCAGCATCGGTGTTATAGGCGGTATAGGTAGAGTTGGCAGTGCCAGATATGCCACCCTGCTGGTTGTATTCGATGCGGCTGTTGTCGACGGTGTGATAGCCGTAGTGGTAACTGTTGAGCGATGCACCACCGGCGGGCTTTGCTCCAATCCAATAGTTGTGGGTGTCGTCAAGGTCGGTGAAATTGAATGGGATGACCTTCGATTCTCCGGCTGCAATGACGGTAGGGATGGAGACCGTTTTCTTATGGTAGTAATAGTCGTTCCCCTCTTCGTTGTGCCACAACTCGATGTTGATGTCATGGTCGAAGGTCTGGGTGCCGTTGTTTTTTACGGTTACGCTACCGTTGAGTATCAAACCATAGAATTTTGAGCCTGACTGCAGGTTGTTGATTGTGAAGTTCGTCTCAGAAAGCGAATAACCAAATGCGGTCTCGCTTCCTATCTCGATGGTCGTCGAGGCAAGGATGTTGTCTTTGCTGGTGCCTGCCCAGAGATACCAGGTGCCGGTTTCACTCGGTGTGAAACTGAAACTAATAGAGCTGGTGCCGCCTTCGGCAACAAGAACGTTTGCGAATCTTGTTCTGTCGGGATTATCGCCAGTCATGTAGTCGGCATCTTGCGAGACGTAGAAATTAATCGTTTTATAATATTCTTCGCCGTTGTTTTGGAATTTCATCTTTATCGTCTGCGACTCGCTGACCTTGTGCGAGGCAACCGAAGTGTCGAAGGTTGCAGTGATGTCGACAATGGGGTGGATGGCATGGGTGATGGTACCGTCGGCAGCTATGTTGACTTCGGCATAGTAGATGTCGGTGTTTTGGTCGCTCACCCATTTCTCTGACGTGCTTAGTTTGCTGACGGGCACTATTTTGTAGGTGCCTGCGGGCAGATGGGCCAGCGAGTAGTTCTGGCCAGTAACACCATTGATACCCAAACTGGCGTGTCGGGAGGTAGAGAAGGGGATGAGGTTGCCGTCATTGTCGATATAGGCTACATTGGTGTCGAACTGATTAGGCCCTCCGCTCCAGTTACAATAGTCGACATGGAAAATCTTCGTATCGTTGTTGACATTGTAGTTACCAGACTGTGTGGGGAAGGTGGAGAGGCAGGCCCTCTTCTTCTCAGCCGTGACGCCGTCGGGCTTCTTCATGTTGATGTAGGCTCCTTGCCCAGCGGTATAGCCGTCGTCGGTCACGCTGGCGCCGATGCCGGCATTGGCGCCCGGGGCCAGTACGTCGATGCGGAAATATCCGTTGCTGCTGCCGCCCCAACCCCAGTTTACATGGAACATTCCGTCGCCGTCGTAGCCGTCGAGCACAAAGGCATGGCCGCCACCGTTCGACTGACCGCAATAGACTACAGGCCGGTTGGCATCCAGCTCAGAATAGATTATTTTGAACCAACCGTCTGCCGAGTAGTTGTCGCGGCCTTCGTAGGTGAGGCTTTCGTCATAGTCGAAGATGGTAGGCAAAACCGACTCACCGGCGTTGGTTAAGGCGGATGAGCTGCTGCCATAGGTCATCTTGACCGCTTTTCCCACCCACAGCATCAGGTTGCTGATGGCTTCCTTCTGGGCATCGGTGGACGAGGCGGTGAAGGTGTCGGTGATGTTATCCCAGTCGATGACGGCTCCTGCAGCCGTTGCCTCCAGTTCATGGCCGTTGCCGTCGGTATAGGCCGGTATCTCAGCAATGGTCTGTGCGGGCCATTTGTGGTGGTACATGGCCTGTGCGATGGCTGTTGCTACGCAGCCAGTGACACAAAGACCATCGTCGCCCCACTTCGGACATTTCAGGTTATAGGGGTCGCCCTGGTTCCAGAGGCATGTGAGTATCGGCGCTACGGCGTGATAAGTCTGCTGGCTCTTGGCGGCAGCCTTGCGGCGCTCAGGAGTCACGGAGTAGTTGGTATCGTCGAGATACTTGATCTGGCTGGCATAGCCTTCCAGGAGTGCTTCGAGGTTGCAAGGAACATTCTTTGCATCGAAGGCACCCGTATCGCTATATCCCAGCACGGATTCGGTGCGGTCGTCGCCAGAGACGATGACGAAGCCTTGTCCGCCGTCGGCATTAAATACATAGTAATAGGCATTGTCGTCGCTTGCCTTGGCTCCGCGGCGCGGGGCGCGGTGGACGGGTTGCTGGGCATTGAGGCTGTGGCCTTTAGCTTGCAGAAAGCTCTTGGCCACCGATTTTGCCTGTTCACGAGTTACCGGACCGGCCAACAATGAGGCCGATGCAGTAAGTGCAAAAAGTACTGTCAGAATTCTCTTCATGGTAATGGTGTATTTATGTGTTTTCTTTTCATAGGTATATTTAATGCACAAAGATACAAAAAAACATGATAACAAAGGGCCGTATGATGTTCCTTTTATGTCTTTTTAACATGCAAGCATCACGGAGTAACTACCCAGCAACCTCTGGCGCATGAGTAGTTACTCAATCTTAAACATATGTTATATTAAATATTAGCTTTATACCACTCCTCATGCATGGTTTTAAGTATTTTGCCTGTTTTCTTTACAACCCAAAAAGGAGAAGGTTGACAATTATAGTCCCTATGCTTAAGTTCACATGTAATTGTAGATAGATATGTTATACGCTCGTTATATTTTACACGTCTTGTGTCTTCTACCCTTACAACCACAGATGGATCAACTTTATAATATAGGATATCTCCTTTCTTTAATCCTATATCAAAAAAACCAATTCTTTTTCTTTTCTTATCTCTTATACTCATAGCTGTATTATTTTTCCAAAAGAAATAGATATTCCTTATATCTTCCATCAGAATTTATCCATTCATTAGTCCACCGCATATTACACATAACATTCTTTTTGTAGTTAATTTCTCTTGCAGCTATTAGATGACCATTTGAATTTAGAATTTTGTTCAATTCTTCTTTTGTAGCTCGGCCACCAGATCCATAAGATAACAAAATGTAATGAGCATTAGTTTGTTCTATCATGTCTTTAATAGCTTGCATCGCTATAAAATTCCCTTGGTCATTTCTCTTGTAATCTTCAAATATAGAAGGCGAAACCGTATCACGACTATCTTCCCTTCTATTTGCTTTTCCAAAAACAGCAGGTTTGTCATTTAAAATGACAGATTTCCATATATGGTAATAAGCAGCGTAACGGACTCGACTCGGAGGCATTTTTTCGTTATTTGAGCCATATGGAGGATCAAAGTATACTAAATCATGATAACCCTTAATAACGTCAAAAACGTCTCCTTGTACAACCTTGTTTTGTGTATTTAGATAATGTCGTTTTGGGAGTTTTAATACAATATCGTTATATGAGCGATCTGACCATCCTGCAAGATATGCGGCATAGTGGCCAAGGGTATTGTCTACAGAATCCATAGCAAAGATGAGACTTGTCATTAATACACACTTGTCCTCCCATGGCAAATTGTATTCTTCAATTTTATCCCGAATAGCATCAAGTCGCATCGTGTTTTTTAGCTGGAATGGTTTTTTGCCGGTTTTATCTTCACCTCCGTAATTTTCAGAGAACCAGCCAACATAACCCTTCAGCGAATTTAACTCATCAATCATTGGCTTGTAGTAAGAATCTGGTTTTTTTGACAATAAAAAACATGTTCCAAAAACATTTGACCATATTGACAAATCATTGGCTGTAGTATTAAAACCAATTTGTGAAAAAGCTTGAGCAACTCTTGTTGTTCCGCTAAAAGCATCAAGAGCAGAACCAATTTTCAGTCCAGCTATAGTATCCAAAATATATGGAAGAATTTTTAATTTTGATCCAGTGTATTTTATACCTTCAGTTTCAGGTATTTCTAATACACGGCCAAACAAATCCATTTGTGTAATCATACCCATTTTTGGTTAGATTTATTTAGGAACGGATTGCTTTAATTTATCAATGTCCGTTTGCAGAATAACATTGGCACTTCTGTGCCCATCTTCAGTGCTGTTTAAAGCTAGTCTAAACAACTGAACAAGAGTAAGGTTATGCTCATAAGAAATCCAGCCATTTGTTAAACTCTCAAAGTAATCTAGGGCATTCTTAGTATGTGTCCAAAATCCACGTTGAAGAGCATTTGCTGCAGCATTACCATAACGCACTTCGCAAATGTATTTGCCATTCTCATCTACAAACATATAAATAGGATGTGAACGTCCTTTGCCTGGAATAACACTTTGTGTTTTCTCATCATATTTCTGTCCTTTATCGACAAAAAGAATTTTTTTGGTTTTCTCTTTCATCTTATCGAAATCGAATACCATAATGTTACATTCCTTCTGCTTTTCTCTGTATATAAGTGGCATGACATTCACGGAGTCTATAGAAAGAAAAGCATCAGACTCGAAAATCTTATGTATAGTTTGGGGATCTGTTATTTCTTTGCCATACTCACACAATTTAGGATACATTTTTGAATCCTTGTCAGTAGACAATTGCAGTGGGCCATCTCCATATGCTTTTAAACTTACAGGAATTTCTTCCTTAGTAAGTTCATTAATGATTATAATGTCCTCTTCATGTTCCTTAGAACGGAACAAATCTTTACCCACATGTCGACTATCAAAGTCATACATAAACTGATGAATGAATTCTGCGATTCCTATTTCTGCCATGTCGCCATGTGTTTTATTACCTATCAAACGCATTGTAAATATATTGGATAAAGTATTCTCTACGATATATTTTCTTTTGTTAGCAAGGAGTTTAAATCTTTTTTGAAAATCCTTGTAAAGAGAACTTGTGTTGTTGTTTCTATCCATTATTATTCTCGCTTTATAGGGTTAATAATACTGTTTGTCTATTCCAAAAGAATTGTAATTCTACTTTTTGTATTAAATCAGGTATACTTTGCTAAACCGATTAGTTGTATATAAATAGACTTAACTAATTTATTGCAACCATCGGTCTGTTTTGTCATGTACCACATGTCTGAAAAATAAAGTTGGCATAGTATCTATATCACATTTGTTGCAAAGTTAGTATTTTTTTATGAGACGTGCAACATTTCTTTCTTGTTTCTTATTCAATTAAATAATTTTCCGTGTTTTTCTGAGTTCAATTTTCAACTGTCTGTCCGAGAATGAGTAGTATTCTCAGCCCCTTTATAGAAGATTCAAATCAGCCATCCCTTCTCTGATGGGGTTAAAAATGCGGTGCTCATTGTGCCCGAAAACTCTGTTACTGAGCGGCGACTCTTTCTGCGTCTGTAAATATAGACGTAATAAAATGAAAGTATACCAATCTCACAATGATTTCTTTGCCTTCTTATATGAAGTGGAATGGAATTTTGTAGAAGTGCAGAAGGGCTTTGAAAAATAATTGAGGAAACGGCACAAACAAACTGGCTTGTGCGGAAATGAGTGCTGTTTTGGCGAGATTGGGATGTTGAAATTGGTATGAAAGAATAGACAAGCGGGTTGTTATTTCACGACGTATTTCTTTCCGTTTCTGATGTAAATGCCTTTGTATTGTGTTGAGTTGAGGCGTTGACCTTGCAGGCTGTAAGTGCCCTGATGGTTGTTGTGGGTTGCTGCCATGTTGCCTTCTCCGAAGGGGAAATGGATGATGTCGACGGTTTCCTTGGGCTGGGGGTAGAGGCGGAAGTTGTCAATCTTGAACCAGGTCTCCTGGGGAGCTGCATCGGTCATGACTCCGATGGTCAGCGGGGTGTTGTCGGCTTCCTGGGTGAAGTCTACGTGGATGGTCTGCATGGGGCACTCGTCGCCCACGCCGACGCTCCGTACCTGGTCGCGAAACAATCCGCGCTGCTCGCCGGCGAAGACGCACTGCTCGCCCGTACGGTCCTTGTCAACCTGATTGGTGGCCTGCATGTCTACACAGAGACGGTAGTCGCCTTTGGGCAGGTTGCTGATGACCTGCGAGATGGAGGCTTTCTGAACCTGGCTGTCCCAAACGCCAAAGATATATTTGCCGTCAGTGGCAACGGGGTCACCGATGGCACCAGGCGTGGTGGGGTTGACGCCCCACCACGCGGTGTTTGATTCTACGTCCCAGCCCGTCGGGGCAATCTTGGTCAGTTGCTTACCATCGTCCTCGAAACTGGGGTTCTTGATGTATTCGGTCAGGTCTTCTGCTGTGGGTTCGGCGGTGTTGCCGGCCTTCAGGTTGACGGTCAGGGGCTCGCCGGTGTAGGTGACGACTTCGTCAAACGCCGTCTGCCGCTGGTCGCCTGTGCCCTTTTCGGGAGTGACGACCACGATATGGAACTTCCGTTCGGTCAGCATGCCGTCGTATTCACCGCGACGTGCGCCGATGGTCAGCGTCTGGCTGGCCTCGTCCCACTGCATGGGAATCTCGGTGTAGTGGCCCTGCTCATAACCATATCCCTCGAACTCATCCTCGTAGAGGGTGAATTGTCCGTCAGCACCTGGGTAGACGCGCAGCTCCAGGGCATCCCAAGGCTTCTCAGTGCTATACTGCACGTCGGGTCCGATGGGCAGGATGCTGCCGGCCTTCACGTAGAGGGGGATGATGTCGGCGGGTGTGTTCTTGAAGACTCGCTGGCCGCCCTCGTGGGTATAGCCCGTCCAGAAGTCAATCCATTTTGTGTCTTTCGGCAGGTAGACTTCGCGACCGATGACGCCGTCCTGAGTGATGGGAGCCACGAGGAATGACTGTCCGAACATGTATTCGTCGCTGACATCCCATCCTTTCTCGTCTTCGGGGAAGGCCAGGGGTATGGCATCCATAAAGACGGCCGACTGGGTGCGCACGCGGTTGGCCGTGGAGTAGATGTAGGGCAGCAAGGCGTAGCGCAGCCGGATGTATTTCACGATGTTGTCGTATTCGCCGTAGGCATCGCCCTCATCGCCAAACTGCCAGGGCTCCTGCGGAGTGCCTGTGCCGTGGAAACGCAACATCGGAGTAAAGCAGCTGAACTGTGTCCATCGAGTGTACAGGCGGCGGAAGGCGGGGTCTTTGACGCCGTTACGGTAGCGTCCGAGGAAGAATCCACCTGTGTCGCTGTTCCAATAGGGCAGGCCCGACACGGAGACGTTGCAGGCTGCTGCAATCTGGTTGCGCAGCACATCCCACGAGGCGGTGATGTCGGCGCTCCAGATGAAGGCTCCCGTGCGCTGCATGCCGAGGAATCCGCAGCGTGTGAGGATGCTTGTGCGCTTGCCGCTCAGCTCGGGCTGGGCGCGGTGGTGGGTGGCAACGCCCTCGACGGTGGCCAGCGGGAACACATTGCGCAGTGAGCGCCATGTCTCGCCATACTCGCTGACGTGGTCGAAGTCCGACTGTTCACCGAAGAATTCCGGGTCGGTCATGTCGAGCCAGTAGGCATCAATGCCCTTGTTCACGATGCCGTCGTAGAGATAGCGCCAGTAGATGTCGCGGGCCTTCGACGAATAGAGGTCGTAGATGCGTGAGCCCGTGTTCAGCGGCCATGTGTTGCCGGGCAGCAGCAGGCCCTTCTCCTTGAACTCGGCAAAAGGCTTGGTCTCAGGGCCGAAGGTGGTCCAGATGGAAATCATCAGCTTGGCGTTGTTGTCGTGGATATAGTCTATCATCTCCTGATAGTTGCTGTAGGTGGGGTTGAGGAACTCCATGGCGTTCCAGTGGGCGTTGTCGCCCCAGTACTGCCAGTCCTGCACCATACAGTCGATGGGGATGTGCTGTTCGCGGTAGCGTTTCAGCACGTCCATTACCTCTTGTGCGCTGGTGTAGCGCTCCTTGCTTTGGTAGGTTCCGAAGTTCCACAGCGGCGGCAGCTCGCACTGTCCCGTGAGGTTGCGCAGGCTGCGCTGGATGCCGTCCTTGTCGTCGGCGCCAAGCACGTAGTAGTCGATGGCTGTGCCCGTGGAGCGGAAGCGTGTGCCCGAGGTGGCATCGGTGAATGTCGTGGGTGAATAGTTGTCCCAATAGAGGGAGTAGTTCTTCGAGGAGAGGAAGTAGGGAATGGCGATGCGGCGGTTGTCCTGCTCAAGCAGTACGTTGGTGCCGCGGCGGTTCAGGAAGCCGTCTTGCAGCTGGCCCATGCCGTAAATGCGCTCGTCGTCGTCGAGCTGGAAGTCCTGCGTCAGCGTGAACGAGTCGAAGGGCCCGTCCTTTGTGGCTACAAACTCATGGCCTGTTTCGCTGATGAGCTGCCTTCCCTGGGCATCAAGCACCGTGGCGAGGCCGCGGTTCACATCGTAGCTCACGCGCAGCTTCTCCGTCGACAGCGTCACCACGCCGTCTTTCTCGGCATATCCCACAGAGAGTCCAGCCTCGGGTTGCTGCAGGATGACCCAGCTCTTGCGCTGATAGTCGGCATCCATCGTCTTGCAGATGCGCACGATGCTGTCGTTGTAGAAAGTGATGCTGATGTGCTGATCGTCGAAGCGTGCCTTCAGACCGTTGTCTGCTTTCTCCCAGCTGCCGGTGTGGGTGCCTTCGTCCTTGGCATCCATTACCTTGCGCAGGTTCAGCACCACGGTGTAGGCGCCAGCATAGTCGTTCTCGCCGATGGCGGCAAGGTCGTCAGTGGCCTTGTTGACAGCGTCGGTCAGTGTTTGGCGGCGACCGTAGCTGGCATGCTCATCGGTAGCCATCGATTGCATTTTCTCCATCATCTTTCCGGCCTTCTCCTTTACAGCCTGCGTGAGCGAAACGTCGGTAAAGCTCAGTCGCTGCATCAGGGCAGGGTAGAGGCAGGCAGCCTCATAGGGGGCGTAGTAGCTGATGTCCTTCAGTACTCCTGGCGTACCAGCCTTGCTGGCGGTCAGTCCGGCAGCAAGGATATACTTCGTGCCGTGGCCGCCGATGGTAAGCTGTTCCTGTGTGAAGTCGAAGCCTGCGGCCATCGTGGCGGTAGCCTTCAGGTCCCACACGTAGAGCTGGTCGGTGCCTGAGCTGACGATGTAGGTGGGGTTGTTGGCTCCGTTGTGGTAGCCGTTTATCCACCAGATGACAGCCGAGCTGTTGGTCGGCATCAGGTTCTCGCCGCGGATGAGGAACAGCGTCTGGTCGCCCTCGATGAAGTATTCGCCATCGGCACCCTGAGCCATCTCAAAGGCCACGTTGTTGTTGCCGCTGGCATTGACAGACAGCGTGTTGGCCTGGCGGTCGTAAGAGAAAGCAGACTGCGGGGCACGGCTGTTGTCGGTTGACACAAACTCGGTGCAATGGAACTGGTAACGGGTCTGAGCCCATGAAGATTGAACAATGGCAACTATAGCCATCAGGAAGATTGTTATTTTTTTCATTCTTCTTATTATTAAAGTATTTTTACGCCTTTTTAGGTTAATCATTATTATCGCTTCGGTATTCAGTCCCATGTTCCCTTTGGCTGGGGGAACATGGGCTGAACCGATTGAGCCACGAGGGCTCTGGTTAAGTGCTTTAATATGGTAAAAAATTATTATATATTCTCATTGATGATAGACCCTTGTGTAGATTTGGCACACAAAGGGCCTTACACCAGATTGTTCTCGGGTGCAAAGTTACGAAAGTCCTAACGTAGTTAGGGAAAACAAATGAAGATTTAAATGCTACAAATGTTGAAAATCCCTCATTTATTGGTCTTTTTAAATCATCATCCTACGTATTCTGACGGTTTGCAGCCAAACTCTTTCTGGAAACATTTGCTGAAGTAGCTGGGCGTGCTGAAGCCAGTGCGCCGAGCTATCTCTGCAAGGCTCATGTCGCCTTGGCGGATGAGTTCTGCGGCATGTCGGAGACGCATGCTGCGGATGAAGACGACGGGCGACTGCTGCATTAGGGTCGTCAGCTTCTTGTAGAGGCCGGTGCGCTCCATGCAGAGGTCGGCTGCCAACTGCTCCACGTTATACTGCGGATCGTCAAGATGCTGCTCTACGAGTTGTGTAGCACGGAAGAGGAAACTGTTGTCCTGTGTCGACAGCTCGCGCTGTTCGGCTTGTTCGGTGCCAGTGTCTGACTCGCCCAGTACCACCATGTCGTTGGGTTGCTCGTATTGGTTGACCAGCTCCATGAGGTTCTTGATGCGTTGCAGCAACATGTCCTCGCGTGTCTTGCGCTGCTGGTTGCGGCGGTCGAGGATGATGAGGGTGGCGGCCAGGGCTCCGGCCAACAGAATGTAGAGCAGGTAGGCCAAGGGAGTCTTCCACCAGGGCGGACGGATGGTGAAGCGAATGGTGCGCATCTGGCTCTCAGACCAGTGGCAGGGGTTGGTGGTGGCCATCACGTCGAGAGTGTAGCTGCCGGGAGATAGACCCGGGAAGGGGAGGTAGAGGACACCCTTGTCGCTGACGAGATGGCCTATGGAGTCGGCTGAGAGTGTGTGCCAGACGCCGTTGTCGCCCGAGAAGCGGTAGCGGTAGAAGGTGCTGCGCGGCCGCACGTAGTTCATCGTGGAGAATTGGAAGGCCAGTGCGTTCTGGTTGTGCCGCAAGGTGAGCTGGTGGACATAGGGCGAGGTGACATCAGTCAGGATGCGCCCATTATACGCCACTCCAGCTTGCAAGGGCTGTCCGTTCAGGAAGATGGTTGTGAGGATGGGCTGCACGCTGATGTCGAGGGGCTTCGAGTCGAAGAGTCCTTTCAACGACGAGGTGTAGAGCACTCCTTCATCGTAGGTGCCCAGCCAGATGCCGCCGCAGTTGTCGAGGAAGACGACGTTGATGCCTGTAGAGAGCTGCGTGCCGTCGGGCAGTCGCACCTCATTGAAGACATGCTTCTCTCCTGTCTGAGAATTGATGTGCAGGTAGCCGTCGGGGGTGGTGAGATAGAGCATGCTGTCGGGTGTGACGGTCAGGGTGTGGATGACCGTCGTGCTTTCGAGCAGCCGTCGCCATTGTCGTTGTTGGGTGTCGAAGGATTGCAGGATGGCTCCTCCGCTGCCTGTCCTGACCTGATAGAATACATTCCCGCCGTCGGGGACCACCAGTGAGGTGGCTGCATAGCGGTCTTGCAGGGCGTCGCCATAGGCGGCCGAGCGGTATAGCTCTTTGCCTTCATTGGAATAGGCGGCAAGCTGTCCGCTGCTGAAGAAGGCATAGAGAGTGTCGCCCTGCATCATCAGGTCTTGCAGGTTGCCGGCCTCGGCTGGCAGGTCGATGTGATGGATGCCGTCTGTCAGCTGTCCGCCGCGCAGCAGCCAGGGTTGTGGCCGACCCACGTAGAAGAGGTCGTCGATGGGACTTCCGAAGGGGAAGTCTTGCGGTAGTATCTGGCGCAGGCGCTGCAGGTCGAAGCCAAAGAGCTTCTGCCGGCGTTTCATCCACAGACGGTCCTCGCTGTCGATGAAGAGATGGGTTTCTCCGGAATAGGCATCCAGCTGCAGCCATGCTTCGTGATTAATGGGGATGGAAGCAATGTCTTGTCCGTCATAGATGTCTACGGTGGTGTTGTTGAGGAAGACCATGCGGCCGTCGCGTAGCTGCTGCAACTGCAGCACGCTGTCATCACCCAATCCGTTCTGGCGGTTCAGCACATAATAGCTGGGTGGCGAATACTCCTGGGCACGCAGGTTGAGGGGCAGGAGGAGCAGAAGCAGAAATAGAACCCCGCTCCCAGCTGTCCTCTTTCTATTCTTAATAGTCATAGTCCAATGCTCTCAATTGGTCAGAGCTGCCTCCGTAGAGCAGCTGCCACCAGCCCTTGGCGGGCACCATGTCTTGTTGTTCTTCCGACCAGGCAAGGAATGTCTCTTCGGTCAGTGGAAGCGACACTTCCACGGTCTTGCCGGCAGGTATGAAGACGCGCTGGAAGCCTCTGAGCGACTTCTGCGGACCGGCTGTGTCCGAAGGCTGGCGGACATAGAGCTGGACTACCTCCGTGGCATCGCAGTTGCCGGTATTTGTTACGGGCACGACGAGGGTGTGCTTCTTGACCTTTGCCTCGCCATATTCAAAGGTGGTGTAGCTCAGTCCGTAGCCGAAGGCATAGAGAGGCGAGCCCGTGAAGTAGCGGTAGGTTCGGCCCTGCATGCTATAGTCGCTGAAGTCGGGCAGCTGGTCTACGTTGCGATAGAACGTCACGGGCAGCTTGCCTGATGGGGCCACGTCGCCGAAGAGAATGTCGCAGATGGCATGCCCGCCTTCTTCGCCGGGATACCAGGCCTGCAGGATGGCATCGCAGGTCTCCTGTTCAGGCTCCAGACCGATGGCCGAGCCGGAGAAGTTGACGAGGATGACTTTCTTTCCGGCCTCATGGAGCTGGCGGAGCAGCTGGCGTTGCACGTCGGGCAGTTCGATGCTGGTGCGGTCGCCGCCTTTGAAACCGGGTATCTCTACGCCCATCTCCTCGCCTTCGAGTTCAGGCGAGATGCCTCCGGCGAAGATGACGGTCTCGATGCCTTCGAGGCGCTTGACGACATCGTTCTCAAGGCCGTCGACATGGTTGCAGCCCTTGACGATGACGAGGTTGGGTACGCGCTCTTTCAGGGCATCGGCCAGTGTGACGGTGTGTTCGGGGATGCCGTTGTAGTTGCCCCACATCATCTCGCGGTTGTCGGCGTTAGGACCGACAAGGGCAACGGCTCCTATCTCCTCTGTGGAAAGGGGTAGGAGTTGTGGCTGTGAGGAACTGTTCTTCAGCAGGACAATGGTCTCTTGAGCCATCTTTCGCGAGAGGGCCATATGCGCTGTGCCTTCCACTATGTCGTCGCTCAGGTGGCTCCATGGCTCGGTGTTGCGGTCGAGTTCGCCAAGGCGTATGCGGGCAGCCAGCAGGCGCACCAGACACTTGTCTACGTCGGCCTCGTCAAGGAGTCCGGCTTCGACGGCCTCGGGGATGTGCTGGTATGCATCGCCGCAGTTCAGGTCGGTACCTACGTGTACGGCCTCGGCCACGGCATGCTTGGCATCGGGGCTATATTGGTGGCCATGGTAGAAGTCCCAGATGGCACCGCAGTCAGACGTGATGATGCCCTTATAGCCCCATTCGCCACGCAGGATGTCGTTGACCAGATAGTCGTTGGCGCCGCAGGGCTTAGAGCGGAAGCGGTTGTAGGCAATCATTACCTCCTGCACGTTGGCCTTTGTGACAAGGTCCTTGAAGGCAGGCAGATAGGTCTCGCGCAGATCGCGTTCTGAGACGTTGGCGTCGAACTCATGGCGTGCTGACTCCGGTCCGGAGTGCACGGCGAAGTGCTTGGCACAGGCATGGGCCTTCAGCACCTTCGCATCCGACGGACCTTGCAGCCCACGCACCACGGCGCAGCCCAGCGTGCCCGTCAGATAGGGGTCTTCGCCGTAGGTCTCCATGCCGCGTCCCCAGCGAGGGTCGCGGAAGATATTGATGTTAGGTGTCCAGAACGTCAGACCCTGATAGATGTCCACTTTGCCGCTCTCAATGGCCTGGCGGTTCTTCACGCGGGCCTCGTCGCTCGTGGCCGTGAAGACCTCGCCCACCAGCGGCTCGTCGAACGAGGCAGCCATGGCAATAGGCATCGGAAATACGGTGGCCTTGCCGTTGCGGGCCACACCGTGGAGGGCTTCGTTCCACCAGTTATAAGCCGGGATGCCCAGCTCTTCGATGGCAGCCGACTCATTGAGCATCAGGTGCATCTTCTGTTCAACAGTCATCTGGGCGATGAGTTCCTTGGCCCTTTGCTCGGGGGAGTCCGTCTTGCAGGCGGCTGTCAGCAGGCAGCCGACGGCCAGCAGAGCGATTGAGAGTTTTTTCATAAGTATTCTTTTTTTTATGGTTATTATTGTTTAAGTTCGGAGCGTCAGGGGGAACATCAGGAGTCATCGTTGCTGCGAGACGGGCCCTCTGTTTCGACAAAGTTATAGTTTTTTTTCAAGTCTCGCAACAAAAATCAACAAACAAATGTTAAATTCCCCTCAACAATTCTTATTCTAAATCCCATGGCTCGATGTGCTTAAAGTCTTTCCAGCCTTCGGTGTTCTTATATTTCTCTACGGCCTCAGGCGGCGTCATGAGGATGGTCTCCTCATAAATATGCTTAGGGAAGAGACTGCAGATATCGTCTTTCCCTTCGATTGCGGTCGGATTGGGGTTGATGGAATAGAGCTTTTCCAATCTGCGTGGCATCACAGAACCAAGATGCAGAGCCGAGATGTTCATCGGCAGTACCAAATTCTTCAGACCCGACACTATAGCTTGCGTCCCTATATACTCAAGATTCTCGGGCAAGACAATCGTACTGAGTGCGTCACATTTTAGGAAAGCATATTGGCCAATTCTTTTCAATGACTGTGGCAACACTATCCTATACATAAAGTCGCATCTGGCAAATACACCGTCGCCGATTTCCTCCAATCCCTCGTTGAGTTCAACATTACCCAATCCTTCATCATTAGCGCAGATGAATCTGCAACCGTTGAAAGCCCGATTGCCTATCGATTTCAAGGTGGAAGGAAAGTTAATGTCGCTCATCTGTTTTGATTCAAAGAAGGCATCATCCTCTATCCTTACAATCCCTTCGGGAAGCGAAACGCCATACAGATTATCACATTTTTCGAATGCGTGCGGACCAATGGCTGTCACCTGCAGCGTCTTTCCCTGATAAACCACCGTAGCCGGAACCGCTATCCTGCCCTTGTATTTGTCGTCGTTGTTGAAGGTGACGGAACATTCTTTCCCATTCTTGTTCATGTTATAGTAGACGACCACCCCGTCTGCATTTTTTGCAGAAAAGTCATAGGCAGCGGCCACCAACGGGAGCACCATTAAAACTGCCAAAAGCAATAAGTTCTTTTTCATAAAACTGAAAATAATATGTTAGTTAAACAATGTAATAACATCGTCATCGTAGCGACCAGTCATCATTTAGAACCTCTAAGTCATTCTAAGTGAGACTATTTGACTGCAAAATTACAATTAAATGGGGAATAATCAAAATAAAAAATAAAGATTTTTTACAGGCAAACCATCCTGCTGTTTCATAGAAAAGACAACGCAACAGGACAACTATTGTAAAGTAATAAATCATCTATTACTCGGTAATAAATCATCTTTTACTAAGCAATAAATCATCTATTACTTTTCAATAAACTATCTTTTACTATTCGAATTGCTGCCTTTGATGTAATAAAAAAGGATTCTACGAATCTTACGTTTCTGTAGCCTGTTTGTGGGTTTGGCTACGGACGACGTACGATTCGTAGAATCCTGTTGTTAGGTGCCGGTGGTCAGAAAACTATGATATTCCTCTCCACCCACGTACACAAAGCCTACATGCTCCAGGTCTCTCCCTGTGCAATCTGCTTGTTCTTTGCCTTGACGGTGCGGCTGCCTATCTTGATGCTGTTGAGCTGCAGCGAGCCTTTCATGACGCTGAGGTTTGCGCTGCCGTCGGCCTTCACCTCGCAGATTCCCCAAGCCGAGCCGTTGCTCCAGAAGTAGCGTCCGGGGTTGCCGGTGAACGACATGGTGTGGCTGATACCGGAATAGTGGAAGTCACTCAGTGCGAGGATGCCGGCCCAGGCGGCCATGGCGCGAGAGTAGTGGTGTCCGCACTCAGGCTCGCTGAAGGGGTTGCGCTTGGCACCGTCGAAACGGTCGCGCACGGCCTTGAAGCATTTCAGGCCGTCGGCCGTCATGCCTTCGTACATCATGCCCACGGCAGCGGTGTATTCGAAGCCCGTCATGGCCTCGTTGAAGTAGGGGAACGGCACTTCCAGACGTCCCTTTGGCCAGGAGGCCATCAGCAGTCCGGCTTCGCCACCATAGACGAAGGTGCGCATGTTGTTGAAGTGGCGGTTGAAGTCGTCGAGGTAGTTATACTTCATGATGCTCTTCAGTGTGGTCTTGATGTGGTCGGGATTGCCCAGATAGCCCAGTCCGCAGATGTGGGCCATATACTGTCCTACGAGCTGGTCTACCAGACAGCCGCTGCCCAGCTGGAAGTCGGGCACCTTGACGTTCGGGTCGCTCATATCGAGGAATTCGAAGGTCTTCGGGTCGGTAATCTTGTGCTCGTAGTATTCGCCGTTGAAGAGGTTCTCGTCCATCCACTTGCTGCCTTTTTCAAAGAGCATGCGGCACTTCTTGGCGAAGGCCTTGTCTTTCATGGCCAGCGCCATCTCTTCGGCCGCACGGAGGGCACCCATATACCAGAAGCCCATCTGGGGGTTGGGACCGAAATAGTTGACGTCCATCGTGTTGTGCTGCGAACCTTCCATGACGCCGTCCTGATTGCCGTCCCATGAGCCTTCTAACCATGCATAGCCGAGTACTTTCTTCACCTGCTCCCAGTTGTCGCTGAGGAACTGCTGGTCACCTGAGAGTTGCCATTCGCGATACATCTTCATGATGCATCCCATCTGTCCGTCGGCAGCGACGTTGTTGTAGGTGGATGCTTCGGAGAGGGGCAGGTTGGCGCGGAAGCTCATGTATCCGTTTTCCCTGGTGGCATAGTTGAACTCTACGTCGCGCATGGTGCGGGCCAGGTCGCCGAAGAGATAGGGGGTAGACACCTCGTAGTTCCATACGTGGGTGCAGGTACCTTTGCAGGAACCCTTGCGGTTCCACACGCCTTCCCAGCCCATCAGGTGGCCCGAGGGAATCCGGAAGACGGTCTGCGAACGCAGCACGGAGAGGTTGAACAGGGCTGCTTCCTTCACGACGTCGGGATAGGTGCTCTGCATCAGCGTCTCGACGAAGAGCTTTGTGTCGGCCTCGAGCTGGGCCATGCGGGGAATAATCTTTCCGGCGGCATCCCAGGCGTCTTTATAGAGGGTGCTGTAGTAGTTGCCGACGAGCACCTTGTTGTCCCAGCTCATGCGGTTGGGGAAGCTCCAGGTCAGATAGAAGACGAAGGTCTCCGTCTGGCGCGGTGCAATGGTCTTCTTTACTGCCAGCGAGGCCATCGGGTCAACCTCTAAGGGCCACGCCTTCTCGGTCAGAAGTCCGTCGCTGCTGAAGTCGTCCCAGAAGTTCAGAATGGCGTTCTGCCACTCGTTGGGTCTGGAGCAGGTGCGATAGGTCACCAGTCCGTCGCTGCAGGTCGTCAGGGCCATTGTTCCCCAGGCGGCATCGTCGGTCTTGACGCTGTCGGAATAGAAGAAGATGCCCTTCAGTCCGTCGGCCTCGCGGTAGACGTTCTTGTTGTCTTTTGCCCCGACGAAGCTGTTGTTGCGTCCGTCGCGGCCGATGAAGTTGCGCATGGTGCCGCACACCGATACTTCCAGTGGGGTATTGGTGGTGTTGGTCACCTCATAGGCCAGCACGGCAACGGGCAGACTGGAGTCGTCGGTGTTGCCTGGGATGAGGGGATTGAATCCCTTGATGCGTACCTTCACGGGCAGCTCTTTGTCGCTGAGGTTTACCTGTCCGAAGGGATAGGTGGCATCGAACGATGCCTGACGGAAGCGCGGCATGCCGTGGTGGTTCACTTCTTCACCGCCACCGCCACGCAGATATTCCTGGCTATAGAGCGGTCCTTCGAGCAAGGTGGTTGTCGCCTCCTGTCCGTTGGGCTTGGCGTAGATGGCGAAGAAGGGGGCGTTGCTGCTGCCTGTATATACAGTGCTGAAGCCTTTGGCTGGGATGTTCATAATCTCCCAGTCACGCAGTTCACCACGTCCGCCCAGCGATACCTGTCCCGTACCGATGCCGCCCAGGGGCAAGGCAATCTGGTAGAGGTGGTTGCTGTCGTAGTGTTTCATCATGGGCCATTCGCTGGGCTTCCATTCGTTGGCCGATGCACCCAGTGCCGTTAAGACGGCGGCAATTGTCAAGAAGTATCTTTTCATATTATTGTATGGTTATAAATGTAACAGAGTGTGCAGGGATGCTGACGGCACCGTCTTTCACCTTGAAGGTGCGTGCCTCGGGCTTGATGTGCTCATCGCCGCGGTCGTTGAAGTCGTCGACGCTCTTGCCTGAGAGTACCCAGCCGCTGACCGTTTTAGGAGCCTTCTTGTTCATCGAGGCGAAGTCGATGTTGAGGCTGACGGCCTTCTCAGGGTCTTTGTTGGCTACGGCATAGACATAGCGCGAGCCGGCCTCGTTGGTGGTCAGGGCGATGTCAAGGACATGGGTCTTCTTGCCCTTGCCGTTGGTGAGTTCCTCCGACTGGGTCTTCACGGGTACGAAATACTTCTCCAGATAGTTGGTATACATCTGCATGACGTAGTAGGTGGTGCGTCGTGTGATGCCATCTTTGTCGACGAAGATGGGACCGCGCGTATTGACGATGGGGGAGAGGCAGGCGATGTCGACGATGTCGGAGTGTCGCAGGCTGGCGTTGAGGAAGCAGGCCGAGAAGACGGCATCTGCCATGGTGTAGGTCGAGGCGATGTCGTTCTTGTGGCGGGCCTCAATGTCGAAGCCCTTTCTGAGCTGTCCGTGTCCTGGGTGATGCCAGCTGCGGAGGTTCCATTCGTCGAAGGCAATCTTAATCTTTCCGCCACCGAAACCAGCCTCGTTCAGGATGTCGATGGTGGTCTTGATGTCGTTCTCGGGACCATCGGTCATCATCATGCAGTCGATGAAGGAAGCGGGGTTGTTCTTGTGTGTCAGGAAATCCCAGTAGCCATGTATGCTGACATAATCGATAATCCATCCAGCCGCCTTCAGCAGTGGCAGCGTCCATTTCCTGTTGGGTGTGGCAGCGGCAAAGAGCTTGGCATCTTTGGTGACGGCTCTCATCAGCTTGGCACTTTCGCGAACCAGCGGACCCCATTCTTCAACGGTCCTGGCGCCCAGCTCCCAGCTGCCCCAGTTCTCATTGCCAACGCTCCAATACTTGACGTTGTAGGGTTCCGGATGGCCGTTCTTGGCTCTGAGCCGTCCCCACTTGCCTTGAGTGAGGTTGCAGTATTCCACCCAGTCGCTCATCTCTTCGGGCGTTCCTGTTCCGGCATTGGTGCAGATGAACGGCTCGCAGCCCACCTTCCGACACCATTTGATGAATTCGTCGGTGCCGAAGGTGTTGGGGTCTTCTACTCCCCAAGACTTGTCGAATACAGGCTGTCGGTCAGGACCTATGCCGTCAGCCCAGTGGTAGGAAGAGACGAAGCATCCGCCGGGCCAGCGCACGATGGGTACATGGATTTCCTTCAGGGCCTCGATGACGTCGGTGCGGAAGCCGTCTTCATCGCTCAGGGGGTTGCCTGGGTCGAAGATGCCGCCGTAGACCTGGTTGTCGAAGTGCTCGATGAATTGTCCGAAAATCATCGGGTTGTAAGCTATCCGCTGACCTTCCGTGTCTACTGATACGCTGTTCTGAGCATTTGCCGAAAGGGCAATGCAGAGGGTTAGAAAGACTGTTTTAAGAAACTTTTTCATAGTGTTATTTCAGGCTTTATTATCTTTAAAAAGTTATAATTCCTCGCTTGCTTTTTTGTTGCTTATAAATGGGAAAGATTACTTCACTATCAGCTTGTTGCCATTCACGATGTAGGCCCCTTTCTTCAAGGTCTTCTGAATTGGCTGTCCGTTCAGCAGCGTTCCCACGTGGCGGCCTTGCAGGTCGTAGACGGGTGTCGGGTGTTGCCCATCGGTTACCGGGCGTTGCGTGATGCCGTTTTGGTTGGCTGGACCAAGATAGGTGAGCCGGAAGTTGTCTACGCACACCCATTCGTTGGCAAAGTTGTTGTCGAACTTCTTGAATCCGATGACCAGCTTGCCGTCTTCCCCAACAACGATGTTCTCAATGACATGCTTATAGAGTCCGGTCTCGAAATAGTAGGCAGCTCCCCACTCGTCAGTCACGGAGTAGTCAATCAGTTCGTTCGTTCCTGGGTATCCTCTGTTGTCTGGCAGATAGCCGATGGCCGTCTTCGTGCCGATGCCGGGCACCTTGTCGGCTTCCGACACGAGCGGGCTGATGGGAGTCTGAAAGGTCTCGTCAGCACCGTTGGTGGCAAAGAGGATGCCGATGTCGGTCTTCAGCGTACCGCTCTGGTATTCAGCAACCTCGTTGGCCAGTTGCGGGTTATGACGGAAAAAAGCCTGAGCCCCCATTCTGTAGAGGCCTGGCTTTAAATCTTTAAGCGTCTGGGAAAGGGTAAACTCGGCTGAGTTATAGGTCTCATAGTTCATGTCGCAGTACCATGTTCCGAATCCGGTCAGTCCGATGTTGGAACCTGTACCTTTGGGATTCCACTTCTGTGTAGGAAAAGCCAGTGCGATGTCATAGAGATGTCGGTCGAAGCCTGCTGCATGGATATAATAGGTGGCGTCTGCAGGATGTTCGGCAGAAGCCGTCTCAAACAGTGCGTCACGTTCTTCCTTCGACACGAAGCGCCACTGGTTGTTGGGATTGTCTGTTCCTGAGCAGTTGTCTTCTACCGTCCACCAGTCGTTACCGGCAAAGCCAAGCAGGGTGGCGCCGTCATTTGTCTTTTCCTTCGAGATGGTATAGGCACCGTTGTCGAGCTTGGTGAAGTACCACACGCTGCCATTGGTGTCAACATAGGTGCGCGTGCCGCCAAGATAGGTTGTCGTACCGCCGACATCGCCCAGATACTCCAGTCCCTTGCGGATATGTGTCTTGATCTTATAGCCTTCGCCAGCAGCTTCGATGGTAGCTATCTGTGCAGCAAAGCTCACGGCGGCATGGGTTCCGAACTCAGACCCTCCTGCCAAATAGCGCTGGGCGCCGATGTTGTAGAGATAGTATTGCTCGCCGACGACCGGGTCGCTGCCGGTGAAGACATCGGCTTGTTTGTCTACTGCATTCAGCTTGCGTCCGTCACGAAGGGCTTCCAGCTGGGCGGTCAATTCAGCCGTGGTAGTTCCGTTTTCCAGGAATCCTTTGGCGGCAGAGACGTCGCAGCCTTCTTCTTCTGCCAGTTCAACAGTCTTTCTCAGCAGGGTCACGTCGATGCTCTTGGCCACCATTATCGCCTCCTTCAGTGCCTCCAAGGCTTTCGCCTGGTCGTCGTAGGGTGATTCGTCAGTGATACTGGCTGCCGTGTTGATGGCATCCTGCAGCTTGTTCCAAAGGAAGGTCGTAAGTTTCTGCTTGTCGATACCTTGAGTCTCTTCGAGCAGCAGTTTGATTTCTTCGACAAGGCTGGCCATGGTCACGTCGGCCACCTTCAGTCGCAGGATGTTGATGGAATAGGGCTTGGCCGTGAAGTCTATCGTGCCGTCGCCGTTGATGCTTACCGACTCGTCGTGGGGAATGATGTTCTGGGGATTGGCGAAAGAGTTCTCGTCGGTGCCTGCATTGCTATTCATCACCAGTGCTGTGCCTTCCACGGCGCGGCCGTTCTCGAAGGTCAGGTGGGCGGGATAAGCGCTGGAATGGGGGTTCACCAGCTTCACAAACAGCTCGCCGGTCTCATCGGTGATGGTCGACGAGACATACAGCGACTGGCGCTTGGGGTCGTGCATATAGGTGTCTTGGATGAGTACGCCGTCAAGATAGCACTGCACGTGGAGACCTTCCTTCACGATCTTG
This sequence comes from uncultured Prevotellaceae bacterium, assembly GCA_946188345.1. Lineage (GTDB taxonomy): Bacteria > Bacteroidota > Bacteroidia > Bacteroidales > Bacteroidaceae > Prevotella. The sequence continues at coordinate 26,157 of CAMHUI010000025.1, forward strand.
ATGTCGTATTCCCGTCCGGCTTCTACCTTTCCGCTGACCAGTCCCAGATTGATTTTCGACCCGTCGATGTTCTGCTCGATGCCGTGCTGGGTGTTACCCCATCCGCCGACGGCCCACCAGGTGTAGTTGTTCACATCCTTGAAGTCGAAGGGGATGATGAATCCCTCTGCGCCGCTGAGCTTCTTGGCCTTCATCGTGTAGATGATGTTCTCTGTGTCAAGGGCCTTGCGCAGGGTATAGGTGCTGCGGGTGCCAGAGGCTGTGGCGTTCTTCACCACGCCGTTCTCCACGCTCCACTGTCCGGCTTCGTTCACCCAGTCGTCGGCTGTCGTCGTGGCGGCATCGAAGATAACGTTACCTTCAAGGTCGGTCACCTTGACGTCCCAATATTCTGACGATGTAGACCATGTGGCCAGTCCCAGCGAGCGTTCCGTCGTGATATTGCCTTCCTCCTTCCACTTCACGTTCTGTTGGCCGATATTGCTGCCGTACATCACCTGGGCATAGTAGGAGGGCGTTCCCACTGCCATCGACGAGTTGTGATAGATCATCGAGGGCCAGCGGATATCCGACTGATGGGCTATCGGTTCGCTGAAGCTCAGCATCTTGACGACGTCGGAGTTTCTCTCAGCTCCGCACATGAAGATAGCTTCGCCCAGGGCAGCGTTCATGTTGCCCAGCGTGCCCTTGCCTTCCGAGGCGGCCCATTCGCCCACATACACCGGAGGCTCTGTGCGCGAATAGCTGTCGTAGCGATTATACGAGCTCATAAACCATGAAGGCGAGCGATAGAAGTGCTCGTCAATGATGTCGACGGGGTGCTTCAGTGTCCAGCTGGGGAAGTCGGTACCCCAGGAGACCAGGTTGCCGATGCAGATGATGCTGGGGTCTTTCTCCTTGATGGCGTTGTAGAACTGGATGTAGCGCTCGGGATAATGGTCGAACGTATAGTTCTCGTTGCCAATCTCGATGTATTTCAGTCCGAAGGGCTCCGGGTGTCCTGCTGCAGCGCGCTTGCTGCCCCACTCGGTGGTGACGTCGCCGTTGCAGTATTCAATCAGGTCGAGCGTCTCCTGAATATATGAACCGATGTTCTTATAGTCGTGGGCCCAGTCGTGCCCCACGCCGATGTTGCATACAAACATGGGTGCGGCGCCGATATCTTCACAATACTGCAGGTATTCATAGATACCCATGCCGTTGTTCACCATGTAGTCCCATCGGTTGTTCCAGAGCGGCAGACGACGCTCCTGCGGGCCTACGGTGTTCTTCCAGAGGAAGCGGCACTCGCTGTTGAGCTCGTTGCTCCAGACTCCCTCCACGTAGCATCCGCCCGGGAAGCGCAGGAACTGCGGCTTGATGTCAGCCAGCATTTGTCCGAGGTCCTGCCGCATGCCGTTCTCACGGTTGTTGAAGGTGGGCGGGAAGAGGCTGACCATGTCGATGGCCACCTTCGCCTCGCTGCCAAAGAGCAGGTCGAAACATCCCGAAGGATCTGTTCCCGTGGCCTTCACCTCGGCAGTATACTGCTTCCATTCCGATGTAGCCTCCACGGCAATCTCCGTCTGGCCAATCTCAGTGCGGCTGCTGTTCACCAGCCGAGCCGTCACGGTGCCGTTCCAGCTCTCTTCGCTTCTTATCCAGAACGACAGCTTGTATGTCGTCCCTGCTACGGCGCTGATGCCCCAGTAGCCGTCGTTACGCACGCCGGCACCGCTGGCCGTCGTCTCCACCAGCAGGGCATGCTGCTGGATGCCGTTCATCAGGTTCTTCGTTGTGAGACTTATCTTCGCGCCGCCTACAGCCGTCCAATGAGCGGGTGAAGAGGAGTTGTCCTCGAACGAACGGTTCTGTATCAGTTCCGCATAGAGTCCGCCCTCGCCAGAGTGGCTCAGCTCCTCAAAGAAGACCCCATAGAAGTCTTTGTTAATCTCTGGTCCACGCAGGCCGAGGTTGAAAGCAAGATTCACCTGGGCAATGCTCATCAGTGGAAACAATAATCCCGTAAGGATTGTCAAGATTGATTTTGTCTTCATAGCATATATAGTATTAGTTAACAAATCATGGTATGGCTTTATAAAAAATGTTTTTGCAAAGGTACGCATTTTTCAATAAAATGCCAAAGAAAAACAGTTTTCTTTTTTTTATTATTGCTGTCCGGTAAAAACGGCCTTTGGTTCAGGCCGTCAGGCCGGACAGCGTTTGCTTATCATATAGTCCTTTGAGTCCCCGGAGTCCGTAGACAAAAGTCCGTAGACACCCCTACACCGTCGTTTCCGCAGCATCCGGCGGCCGAAGGCATCCGTGGAAATAGAACGCCCGCGACACTCACGTACCACGGGCATCCCTCAAGTTTTACCATTATTCTCTATATATAAATGATGTGTGTTCTCCATTCGTCAGTAACGAAAGCAGAGTGCCACCTTCTCACTTAGTCCCAGAGATTCGTGCGATTGAACAGCGGGCCACCTTGGTCTCCGTCATCGTCGTCGTCCCAGTTGTCGTCGCCGTTGTTGTCTTTTCCGAGGCCATCATCGTTATTGTGTTCAGTGCTTGACATGCCGATGCTGCCGGCAAGGATGGTGCTCTTTGAGGCAATGACCGTCTTGATGACGGCGGGGCTTGTATATTCCTTTTTCATATTGTTGCTCATAGTCAAAATAATTAGTAATTAGTAATTAGAAATTAGTAATGAGTAATTAGTAATGAGTAATTATGATTACATTCTTCTGACCGCCGTCAGCTTGATGTTTCGAGTGAGGTTCTTGTCAGCAGAATGTCCTCACAATTACTCATTACCTGACTCACATTATTTCATCACTACTTTCTTTCCGTTCTGGATGAAGATGCCCTTGGTGGGAGCTGCCACGCGCTGACCCTGCAGGTTGTAGACAGGAGTTGCGTTTTCGCTGTTAGCGTTTAACACTTCATTCTCAATACCAGTCTCGTCGCCGAAGCTGATGAAGTACTTGGCAGTGCCGTCGGTGGGCAGCTGCAGGTAAGCACGGTGTGCTTTCAGTGTGCCGGAGCCACTGGTGGGAGCGAAGACAATCTTCTCACCTTCCTTCACGAGGATGTAGTTGGTGTTGCCCCCTTCCGTATCGGGCAGGGTGGAGGCTGTCACGTTAGCCACCAACTTGTTGTCGCTGACGTCAGCAGTTGCGCTTGCGGCCATCTTCAGGGTGACGCTGGTCTGTCCTTCGCCATAGAGCACGACGCCCGTGTTGGCGGGGATGTCGGCAATCTCTTCTATCTTGACATAGTTGCCGTTCTTTTGGGTAGCCTTATAGGCAGCAACGTCGGAGCCTACTATGCTGAAGTCCTGTGCGGCACTGAAGGTAGCGTAGCCGTCGGTCAGGGCGACAGTCCATTCTGCATCCTTATCCATATACTCCAGCTCCACGCCTCCGAAGACAATCCAGCTTTCTGCATCCAGTCCGTCAATGGTCTTGATACCGAGGTCGAAGGTGCCGTCGATGACATTGAACTCAACCCAGTCGGTCAGGAAACCGCCGCAATACATCCGTCGGGCTACCTCGTCCCAGTTCGCAGCATAGTATTTGCCATTGATTTCTTTTGTCAGGTTAAAATTGTTTGTGACGAATGTTGCTGTCGACTTCTCTTCTGAATAATACGATTTTGCAAGCACTTCATTACCTCCGGCATAGCCTACGGCTTTTACGGGGTAATCAATGTATGACTCGCCGACGCCACCGGCATTAGTGGGCGAATACATCAGATAGAAGCGTGCGCGGTATTTTCCGTTGGGAACATCACTTACCGTCTGCGAGACATTCAGAGAATTCATATTCCAATACTCGGAAACGTTCCAGTTCCACAAACCATTCCGCTCCAAAGCCTGGTTGCCACCATCACGGGTTATCACCCAGTTGTTGGCTACGTTAGTGCGAGTCTGATAAGGTCTTCCTACAAGATAGTTTACACTGTGTGGAGTCTCTGCTGTGGCATTGGCCTTGATGTATGCCTCGCGCTCAGCGCGTGTCACGATCTGCCAGGTGTTGCGTGTGCCAGCATCCCAGTTGAGCAGGTTGCCGGTACGTTTTCTGTAATCACCATCATTGCTCAGGTCAGCGCCCGAGGCGTTCAGGTAGTTGCCTCCATTCTCAATGGTGAAGGCATTGGTCAGGCTGGGTACGCTCTTCGAGGCCATCGTCCAGGATACTGGGGTTGCATTGTCCAGATAGAGATCCGAGCCGAGATATTTATTCGCACCTGTGGGATTGAAAGGCGACTTAATTTTATAGTTGCCGCCATCAGCCTCGAGGCCCATCAGCAGTCCCTGGGTGTCAAGTTGCACGTGGGTGGTCCAGAATTCCCAGGCACGGCTGTTAGATTGCATCCAGAGTCCTGACTCTACGTTGTAGAAGAAGATGTCCGAGCGTCCGGCAGCCTCGGCAGGCGTGATGCCGGTGAAGGGTGAATAGAGTCCCATATATTCCACCTCTACGCCACCGAACATAATGTCGCTGGTAGCATCGAGACCCTCGATGGTCTTGAAGCCGAGGTCGAACTTACCGTTGTTGACGGTGAACTCAATCCATTCAGTTCTGAAGTCGCCGACATACATACGGCGGGCGACCCACTTCCAGTTTTCTGCGAAAAACCTGCTGCCAAGCTGTTTGTTGAGGCGATAGTCATTGGTATAGAACTCTCCTGCGCCCTGTACCGTGGCGCGGTCTACCGAGTAGTATGAAGTAGCCTTCGTCTCATTGCCTCCGGCATAGGCCACCACCTTCACGGTGGCATCGCCGTTGGCAGCCCAGTCGTTGTAAAGGTCCTCCGTTGCATTGTCTATCTGTGTGGGTGAATACATCAGATAGAAGCGGGCACGGTATTTGCCGTCAGGGGCACCTGTCACGGTCTGCGACACATTCACGGAGGTGACATTGTCGAAGGTCCAGGCATTCATGTCCCACAGGTCGTTGTTAATAAGATTCTGCGAGCCGCCATCGCGGGTGATGGTCCAGTTCTGGATACCCCAGCCCGTTCCTTGAATAGAAACGTTACGAGGCACGTTTGGCATACCAACGAGATAGGTGGCATCGAGCGGGGCTGCCTTCGTGGCATTGGCCTTCAGGTAGTTCTCGCGCTCCTCGCGGGTAACAATCTGCCAGGTGTTGCGCACGCCGGCATTGTCCCAAGCCAGCTGATAGCCTATCTTGGCTCCGCCACTGCCAGCATTGTTCTCGGCAGCTGCATGGAGATAGTGAGTGGCATCGTCAATGGTATAGCCATTGCTGACGCCAGCCTTTGTCGTGAATGTCAAAGCCACTCCTGCAGCAATATCCATATAGAAACTTGCAGGATTATTATCAGTCCATCCCATTCTGGCATTGTTGAAAGGCGATTTGATGTAATATTTACCGTCGCCCGCATCTTCAATACCGAGCAACATACCCTGGCTGGCAAGCTGCGCACCGGTAGTCCAAATACTCCAGTTACGACGGTTGTCCTGAAGGAAATAGCCTGACTCTACATTGTAGAGGAAAAGGTCCTGACGACCAACGGCATCCTCCACAGAGATTCCCGTGAAGGGCGAGGTCGACTTGTCGGCGGCAAGCATCATGCTGCTGAACAGGATGCCTGCGAATAAAAGTAGAACTTTTTTCATGTTTTTCGTATTATTTAAATTAGACATTAAATTGAGTTTCTGGTGGTTAGGGTTAAGAAACCAGGAGAAAGAGGCAGAAGGGCACCAGCACGGTTTCCCCGTGGGGCGTCATGCGGAAGGACGTCCCAAACGGCGGCAACTGATGTGATTCAACCTCTTTCTTTCCATGGCTTCGAATTGTCATGTTATTTTGGTATTAGTGATAAGGGTATTCCGTTATACGTGTTTTACCGATATACTTGCCAAATTGGCAGCAAATATAGCAATAATTCTTATGAGGTGCAGTTTACCCCCCCGTTTGTTAAGTATAATTAACTATTGTGGTTTATATTTAACGGTCGTTAACATGCGCGTGCGGATTGTTTTAAATCGGTGAATTGATGGATTCTATTAATAACACGGATAGAACGAAGGCCGCCAGCCATGGCAGCGCATAAAACCTCTAAAAATCAACAGAAACATAGCCCAGGGCAGCGCCCCCCCCTACGAAACGGGGGAAACGAAGGGTGTGTCAAAACAAACATACCCTCCTATATATTTTTAACCACGAATTACACGAATTACACGAATAGTTCGGTAGCTGATTGTCAGTTAATTACTCAACTTTCGCAAGTAAGGTCGACGTCCCGAACCAAAGGTCGACGGCCTGAAGGGAAAGTCAAGAGCCAGAAAGATTTTTTCTATTGCTGTCCGGTAAAAAAACGGCCTAAAGGGCCAGAAAGATCTCAGCCCAGGGCAGCGCCCTGGGTAGCAAGTTGCCAGAGAATACGCCCTGTAAGGGCAACAGAAACACATGAACGAAATCTTTTGCCCTTACAGGGCGCAGCCCAACAACGATTTCAAAACCCAGGGCGCTGCCCTGGGCTGAGTTATCATTGGCCTTTCAGGCCGTCGACCTTTGGTTCAGGCCGTTTTCAACCCCTAATCATATTAAATCTTTTAAAAATGCAATATATACAGGGAATATCAAATATAAAAGAAAATTTTACCGGACAGCAATAAAAATTTTTGTTTTATTTTTGTAGATTTTCGGAGGTT
>CAMHUI010000026.1 GCA_946188345.1 uncultured Prevotellaceae bacterium
TTTTTGGGTATAGGTTCGGATTTATTTTTTGTATATTTTGTTGTTTAAATTGTGGTATTTCTACACGCCCCAAATCAGAGGAGCTCGAAGATTCCTGTGCCACATAGATAGGTTGCGATGGGTCAAACACAAGTTTGCCGTTTTCGTAATAAACGCCTTTAGATTGTTGAGGAGTTCCTTGCTGTTTTGTCGCATTTGTCGAAGCAGATGCATGGTTGTTGTTCTGAGGATTTATTTTCTGATTTGAGCTACTGGCAGCATTACCATTGTTTTTTGGGGGTAGAGGGCTATTGGCTGGTGCTGATTTAGACAGATTAGGTATTTTCACTCGTGGTTGTGCGTTTGTTTGCTGAGTGTTTATTGCCGTAGGCTTTCCGTTTGGGCCTTTTGCCTGGTAGTTGGTATATTTTGGATTCATTTTGCGTCCTGGCTTTTCAACTCGATTCGATTTGTCGGCAGGCCAAACTTTTGCTTTCAGATATTCTTTTTTCCATGCTTCGTGAGCCTCCATCATAGTTTTGTTTTGTGTTGGGGTAGCTTCGCCTACTTGGCTTTCTTGAGCCTGTATCCCCTTGGCTCCTAATTCAGCATCTTTATTACGTGTTGCAACAGTGACATTATTCTTGTCATTGTCCTTAATGTCTTGGTATTTTGTCGCAGTGAACGAAGTCTGCTGGTTCGTATTTTTCTGTTGATCTGTCGAAGGGCCAGAAAAATAGTTCTCTGCAGTGGTATTGTTCAGCTGCTCCATCTTCTTGTTAAACTGGTGCGTCTGCTCCCGTTTTTGTGTTTCATGTCGTTCCTGGGTCTGTTGCTGCTTTTGCTTTTCAGCCTCTTGCTTGGCTTTGTAAGCTTTCTCAGCTTCCAGCACTTTTTTTTCTATATAACTCTTTTGCGCATCGGTCAACTGTGCATAACTACCACTTATGAATGCACAACCAATTATCATCAACAATAGTCTTTTCATAGTATTTTCAGTTACATTCTGCTGTTACTATCTATTTCTTTCTTTTTCCCAAGGGTGAATTCGTCGAAGTAGACCATTACGCCTACTCTCAGATAATCATTCTTGCGTGTGTAGTCGTAATAGTCCTTGTTCAGGCGATTTATCAGTCCATAGTCATAGGAGACGTATAATCCATATCCTTTGTGTCTGATTGAGGCATTAAAGCAGAGCGGTATGTCGATGAGCTTATGTGTGGCTTCTGATTTTCCTCTGGTCTTCGTTCCGTTGCTTTTTCTTGTCCAATCTCCATAAGTATATTCTATTGTGTATTTATAATTGTCACCACGCGTTGTTTCCCAATCTCCTAATGTACAATTAATTTTGGGGCCAAACGAGAAAGTAACATTGGTGTTTCTGTTAATACGGTATCCCGTTCCTGCCATTAGTCCTAATTGTAGTCCAATTTCGTTCCGTGATACTTTATTAAGGGCATTATACCCTGAAGCATAGCTGTCCTTCATCCATGTGTAGTAAAAGCCTAAAGGAAAAACGATGGAGAGATTTTTATAAAAGTCCCAAGAACAAGCCATGTCAAATCCGACTCCCTTCAACGTAATGGGGTCTTCTACATTGTTTTTTTCTGCTCGGTAAGACTCGTGAATGTAACTTAGTCCCGCTGACGTCGAATGAGGAGCGAAAAATCCTTTTTCTGTTCTCGTGCTGACGTAAGTGTCAGTTTGAGCATTTAAAACAAGCGATGAGGCGAATAATGCCATCATCATTAAAAAACTTTTTTTAATCATATCCATTTGTTTATTGTTATTATTGCCAAGTTAGTTCTACATTAATTGTTTTTATTTTTTTGCCTCGTTTGACAAGCAATGTTACCCAGTCGTAAGGCTGAATAGATTCAAGATATTGTTGAACCAGCTGCATGTTGTTCATCTCATAGCCGTCAATCTCTAACAGCACATCTTCACTCCGCACTCCAAAGATATAGGCAGGGGAGTTCTGGTCAACATCATAGATATAGACGCCCTTTTCAACTTTCTTCTGCTTATCAGGAGGAGATACAAGACCAAGGTATGGCCTTTGCATTGTTATCTGCGAGAATATGGAATAAGCCCTCTCCTCTGCTGTCATTTCCAGATGGTTCAGAAAGAGTTGTTTCTTCAGTTGCTGATCATTAAAGTTAACAACAGAATTGTCAAGAGGGTTGACTTCCGAATACTGCGTTAGGGTTGTTTCAAATGCAGGATAAGTATCGCTTCCTTTTTTCAGCATTCCTTTGCCGGGTAGAAACTTCTGCCATAAATAGTCATAGAAGAAAACTCCGCTCTCTGGATTATATCTTATGAATTTAATATGATCTGTATATTCCTGGACGGAAGGAACACCATTCTTTCCTATCTTAATATTCTTCCTGTGCGCGATAGCTATTAGTTCTTTGTCGTTGTTTTTCTTGAGCTCCATTTCCATAACGTAGATTTTCTTGGATGGTGCGAACAAACTTGCCACAGCATCACTAACAAGACTACTTGCAACGTTTCCAAATGCATTTCCTACCGCATTCCCGACAAGGTCTCCCCCCGCAGAATTGATTAATGTGCTTACCCCATCGCCAAAAACAGAGTAGGCCACGTCGCCAGCGGCTTGAGAGACGCCTTGGGCTATGTTTTGATTTGGAACCTTTAGCTTCTCGTTCGACCAAGCCATGTATACCTTCTCGTCATTTAAATCTTCTATGGATTGAACAAAGGTCGGACCATCATCTTTTAGGTTGCCCCATGTTGAGAATTTGGCGAGGCAGGATGCGGCATATCCTCCTATGTCTAAATGTGTGCGGGGACCATCAAAAATCAGAACATAGGCAGGAAGACCGTCAGCGGTCCAGTCTAAATCAGAAATCCAGATTCCGTCAAGTCGTTTTGACATGGGGACGTAATTTCTAATCTGTTCCAAGTATTCATTAAGGACTTTTATGTAGCTTTGTGTTTTCTCTGTTTCTACATAATCAGAGAGTTTTAATTCCATGATGCTCTCTTTCAACATGATGGTGTCGCCTGTTTGCAATGCACAGATTTCCCCTTTGTGAAAATATAGGTCATCTAACCTCTTGTCGTCACTGGAAGCCAATTGAGCGTAAAGATTTATCAGGGCCATGGCGGTGTTTGGATTTTTTTCTTCTGGAGAAGAATCTATGTCCAGACGTTCGATGATTAGCTTTTTAAATTGTGATAGTTGTTCCTGACTAAATCCTTTAGTTCTTTGGATTATTTTTGTGATGTACGGGGTGGTGTCTTCTCCACTGTTAATGGCAGAAAGGTATGTATCAAGAATCTGTTCAGTATTAACCTGCGCATGTAATCCTTGAGAATAGATGGCGAATAATGCCAATAGGATGAATGTTGTAAGTCTTTTGGTAGGCATTTTTACTCTGTTAGTGCCTTCTGAACTCCCAAATCCGGCGTGAATAATGATGTCTATTAGTGGAAATAAAAAAGGCATGGGAGTTTCTTACTTCCGCCCATCCCTGCTGTCAGGCCTTCGCATTGCCTCTCTTCAAGGATAAGCAACGCAAGCCAGCCCACGCCAAGTGATATTATATAAGCACCAATTTACTTATTTGCATATAAGTATTATTGGGATATAATTCACCATCGTAGACGTTCTCGTTGCATTATCTTCTGTGAAGAGTTCTAAGTTGCGAAGTTAGACAGCACAGATTGATAACGTTCTGTAAACGCCTTTTCCTTTGGCCGTCCTTACGAATGTTTGTCTGGCCTCAGGATTCCCTCAATGTATTGACCTGCCCACCCTTTGTTAAGGACTAGCTTGGTCGGATGCAAAGTTAAAAATAAAAACCGAAACTTCAAAGGTTTTTCCTGAAAAAATCAAATTATTGAAAAACTTTTGAAAAACTTTTATCGAATGATGGGCTCATAGTCGGTGGGTATATGAGTCGTTTTGATTTTCCATTCTTGTGGGTAGAGGCTGTTGGCGCGGTTGCCGATGTTCTTGGCAAAACCGAGGGGATGGCCTTCGAAACATACCATGACGATGCCGCGCGGTGCATCGGGGGGGAGCGTGATGGCTTCCTTACGCAGGTATTGGATGGCTTGCTGCCAGGTGAGTTCCACCCGCGCGTACTTTTCTTTATTATTTATAGAGAGGGCTTCCGAGACGTCGGGGATGAGGTCTTTGCCTTTCTGTTGTGGCGGCAGCGGTCCGTGGGAGAGGATGCGGAGTCCTCCTTCCTTTGAAGCGGTGCTGGGGGGAGGAATGGAGCTGGTTTTCCTCACTGCAGCCATGAAGAGTCCTTCGCCCTTGCTGATGCCTGGCAGGAAGCGATAGATGGGGATGTCGTCGGTGAGGCTTCCTGTGATGCCCCATGAGGGGTCGATGGGTATGTTGATGAACTCGGCACCCAGTTCGCGGGCAATCCACAGGACGTTCTCCTCGTTCTCATGGGTGTTGAACGTGCAGGTGCTATAGATGAGTATGCCGCCTGGTTTCAGACAGGGCCAGATGTCGCTGACGATGTCGCGTTGCAGCTGCTGACACTCCTTCACCTTCTGCAGGCTCCATTCGCTGACGGCCTGCGGGTCTTTGCGGAACATTCCTTCACCCGAGCAGGGTACGTCGGTCAGGATGAGGTCGAACTGCATCCTGCTCTTCTGGTAGTCGATGGCGTAGTTGTTGGTGACGACGACGTCGGGGTGTCCCCACTTCAGGATGTTCTCGTTCAGCACCTGTGCCCTTGGCCGGATGGGTTCGTTGCTGTATAGCGTGCAGTCTTCCGGCAATGCTGCCCTGAGGCATGTCGACTTGCCGCCTGGCGAGGCGCAGAGGTCGAGGCAACGAGAAAAGCGGCAGCCGTACTGCCCCATGAGCGTCCTCACGACGTGGTCGACAAACATCGATGCGGCTTCCTGCACGTAGTAGACTCCTGCATGCAGCAATGGGTCGAAGGTGAAGGCGGGCCGCCGGTCCAGATAGTAGCCCGTAGGGCACCAGGGGACGGGGGAGGAATGAGGAATCAGATATGGGGGATGAGCTGCTTTCCGTTCGTTCACACGGATGCTCACCAGGGCTTCCTCCTGAAGTCCCTCCATCAGGCGGCCAAAGAGCGCTTCGCCCATGGCCTGACGAGTCTCGCGAATGAAATCTTCGGGCAGCGTCATCGGATTTCTCTGTTTCTTGTTGCAAAATTAAAAAAAAAATTGTTCCTTTGCAACAAAATCTGTCAGAGATACGTCAAACGGACAGAAAAAACTTCAAAAACCATGCAGAAAATGAAAAAAAGTTATCTGATAGCAATCGCACTCTTGCTCACTGTGGGCCTTACGCCTCTGAGTGCACAGACCAGTGTTGACAAAGCCGCCGACCGCCTCGCCGCCAAGGCAGAGCAGATGGCTGCTCAGATTGAGCAGGCTGCCGAGAAGGCCGAGAAGGCCGCAGAAGAGATGGCCGACTCCATCGTTGCCTATTCCGACACCACGGGAGTCGAGATGGACGACGACTCCGCCTATGTCACCATCACCCGCGGCGGAAGGAATGTCCGTGTGGCCGTGCCGGCCGACTGGGTTGACGATGACGGCAACTTCTCGAATTCCAGCGGTAGCATCCAGGTCAACGGAGTGAAAGACTTCCTCTCTGTCGTCGGCAACCTCCTTGGTGAGAGCACCGAGGCAGCCGAGGTGGGCGTGCTGGGTGCCTTTGGCATCGTGACCGTCATCATCCTGCTTCTCCTGCTCTTCTTCGTCATCCTGCCTCTCGTCATCGTGGCTCTCGTGCTGCGTCATGTCGTGAAGAACCACAACAACAGCGTCCGCATGGAGAACGACCAGGCCTCCCGAGCTTATGACAGTGAGCCTGTCACCTCAGGTGAGGAAGCGCGTTGGGAGTCCTTCAACCAGCCGACTGGCCAGCCCCTCGACAACAACACCCCTATACCTGCCAAGACCGAGGCAGAACTGCAGTGGCAGCGCGGCGTGCGCAACACCTGCATCGGCGTTGGACTCATCGCCTTCTTCTACTTCCTCGACATGGACGGCCTCGTGGGCATCGGCATCCTCGTAGGTATTCTCGGCCTCGGGCAGATGTTCATAGCCAAGACATCGAAGTGATTAATTAAATGAGAAAAGAGAAATTTTGATTACTTTACCCTTTCGAGTCCGGGCGAGTCAGAAAGTGTAGGTCGCCCTGAGGTAATCATAATTACTCATTACTAATTATTAATAGACGCTCCGATGGCTTCCATAAGAGATATCTCTCTCGTTACTCAGGTGACGGTGTTTCACAACAGGCGGGCGTTCGACCGTCTCGTTGTGAAATACCAGTCGCCTATACGCCGTTTCTTCCTCCACATGACGCACGGCGATGAGGCAACGAGCGACGACCTCGCCCAAGACACCTTCATCAAGGCCTACACCCACCTCGCGCAGTTCCGCGCCACGTCGCAGTTCTCCACCTGGCTCTATCGCATCGCCTACAACGTGTTCTACGACTATACCCGCCGCCAGACCAGCAACCCCCAAAACTCCTCCTCGGCCCTCTCCCTCAGCGAGCCATCCGCTTCCGCCGGTACCCATTCCGCGCCCGCATCCCTCCCTTCGGCAGGGGGCGCCACGGCAGAGCCCCTTCTCTCCTACGACCTGCAGCAGGCCTTCGCCATCCTCTCCGACAACGAACGCCTCTGCATCACGCTCCAGCTCGTCGAGGGCCGGCCCATCGACGAGATCGCAACCATCACCTGCATGCCCTCGGGCACCGTCAAGTCGCACCTCTCGCGCGGCAAAGACAAGTTAGCAACCTTCTTAAGACAAAACGGATATGACAACAAATCATCAAAACGATAAGCAGCCGCTGAACAACGACGAACTCGTGCGGCAGTTCCTCCTCGACAACGCCCCGGCAGACATTCCCGACGGCGGTTTCAGCCAGCGCGTCAGCAAGGCCCTCGCCGAGCAGCCCCAGCCGCGCCAGCCACGCATCATCACCCTCAACCGCCTCTGGACGGCAGCCTGCGCCGTCGTGGCCATAGTCATCCTGCTCAACGTCCCCGTGGCAGCACAGTTCAACAGTGCCGCACAGCTCTTCATGACACAAGGCACAGCCCTCGTGGCCCGAGCCTCGGCCAGCCATCCCGAACCACTAACCCTCATCATCGGAGCCCTCGCCATCTTCTACGTCTGCCTCTTCAACCTCCTCGAAGACGTACGCAACCGGGCAGCCACACCAGCCACACAACTGACCCATGCTGAGCGTTGAGTATGGATTGATGGCTTTTGAATTTTCTTGACAAAAAACGCTTTTAACGGCCTCACCAGTCGATTATTCTGAAATTATTTTTCCTCGGCTGCAAATAACTCAGTTTTGAGCCGTTTTAACTAACCAGTTGAGAATGAAAGAGATATCTTTTTCATTCTCGTTAACCACCGACAAACCGACCAACTTGTCCGACCTTTCGGACAGCGAAAGGTAGGCTTTCGTTCAGACTTTTGGTACAAAAGTCATGACGATATCTTAGAAATCGTGATGCGATTTCTTAGAAATCATCGGGCGAATCGGTACAAAAGTCTAGACGATTTGTACCAAAGGTCTGTGTGCTTGGCCATGAAGGTTGAAAAATGTGGCCGGAAAAGTGGGCAACTTTTTCTAGAACACCCAAAAATCCTGACAGGAATTTTCGGTAAAAAATCCTGACAAACACCTCTGAAAATATAATCCCTAAGGCCTCCGAAAATTACCCCAACTAAGGCGAGAATAAATTCTTAGACCACGAATGACACGAATAACACGAATGGCCCAGCACAAATATGTAAGGCCTCCGAAAATTGCCAAAAATCAGCCAATAATAATTGCTTATTTATATGGTTGGAGATGCTTTTTGGACTACCAAATAGATTTGATCTATTTTGATCTTTTTTGTTAAGATTTGATCTATTGTCTTATTTCTCATCCATTTCAGCTAATTTTGCAAGATATATGAGAACATTCAGCATAGAAGTTTCAGAGTTACTTAGCCGCATCATTGATGTAGAAGCCGCTGATGAATACAGTGCGCTGGAATTGGTAAGGCAAAAGTATCGAAAAAGCGAAATCGTGTTGGATGATTCCGACTATAAAATGACTGAAATAAGCGCAAGAGGGTGAAAAAACAAGGAGAGTGCTTGTCGATTTCGAAAGAATTGATTAACTTTGCATTGTTTGTTTCTCATCTTGAGCGCAAATTGACTTTGTGGAAAATTAGATAGCAGTATCTATATTCGAAGAGACTTTTAGCGAAAACAGTCCACCAAACCGTTTATACAGAGAGTCTCGGGGAATGCGGATACGCCTATCCTTGTATAGGCGTACCCCCTTCCTTTCCTTCTCTCTGTATGGGCTTCTGTGGTGGACGGCCTTCGTTAGGAGTTGGAAAACGGAGGAGGTGCGCTTTCTTTTTGTCCACGGTGAAGCGACAAAAAGAAGATGAGAACGGGAGCAAAGCCTTTCTTGAAATGGGCTGGAGGCAAGGGTCAGCTTTTATTGCAACTTGACGGACATCTGCCGGTAGAGTTGCAGGAGCAGACGTTCACCTATATTGAACCATTCGTAGGAGGCGGAGCCATGCTCTTCCACATGCTTCGAAAGTATCCCAATATCACCCATGTCATTATCAATGACATCAATCCTCATTTGATTACAGCCTATCGTGTTGTCAAGGAACAGCCAGTTGAACTGATTCATAGGCTTGCTGCCCTGGAGCGGGATTACTTCACGCTGCGTCATGATGAAGCCAAGAAGGATTTTTTCCTGAACGTGCGTGACATTTTCAATGAGGCGGAACTTGACGATGTTGACCGCACGAAATTTCTTCTGTTCCTGAATCACACATGCTTCAATGGACTTTATCGGGTCAACGCAAAGGGGAAATTCAATGTTCCATTTGGCCGTTACTTGCATCCTGCTATTTGTAATGCCGATACGATTCTGGCTGACAGTGAAGTGCTGAACAAGGCAGATGTCACTATACTGACTGGTGACTATGAACTCACGGCTAACGCCATGCAGGAGGGGCTGAACTTCTTCTATTTCGATCCTCCCTATCGTCCTCTCAATGCCACGTCAAGCTTCAACTCATACACAAAGGAAGACTTCAATGACAATGAGCAAATACGCCTGCGCGACTTCTGCGCTAGGATCAGTGGGGAGCCCGATGTCAGGTGGATGCTCAGCAATGCCGATTGTTCCGCAAAGAATCCGAAGGATACCTTTTTTGAAGATAATTATGCGGATTTCCATATTTATCGAGTCAGTGCCTCACGCGCCATCAATGCCAATCCCGATAAGCGCGGTAAACTCACCGAATTATTGATTAAGAATTATGAATAAAGACTTCAATTTATTTATGTCTCAACTCCATGAGACGAATCAGACGCTGGATTTCTTCTGCGACTTCGACAAAATTTCCGCCAATGTCGCTGAAGTGGAAATGAGTTTGAATACACTTAACTACTTGATTGGTAAGGAAGATTTGGCAAGAGGAGTCTCTGATATATGGAGCCGTGACCCTAAAGTTTTTGAAGTACTCGGGATTCTTATCGCAGATAGAGACGAAGGCAAGAAACCTGTTGTAGATAGACGGGGAAATGTGGTGTTGTTGAAAAGCTACTTTGAGTCAGAGACGAAAGTAGTTGAATTCTTGGAGGGGACTGGCCTGTCAGAAATCTTTGAATCGCGTCGAATCAAGAATCTTGTGGACTATGTGTTTGGAATAGAGACCGGTCTTGATACCAATGCTCGCAAGAACCGAAGTGGTCATATCATGGAGGGAGCGGTTGCGAAAATACTGAAAGATAATGCCATCAATTATCGTCAAGAGGTCTATTCGTCAGAATTCCCGGAGTTATCCGTACTTGGGACAGACGAGAAACGTTTTGATTTTTTCATAGAGACATCGGAAAAGAAATATCTGATAGAGGTGAATTTCTATAGTGGAGGTGGGTCGAAACTCAATGAGGTTGCGCGTGCCTATACCGAACTGGCGCCAAAAGTGAATTCCGTTGCTGGCTTTGAATTTATTTGGATTACCGACGGAATAGGCTGGAAGTCTGCCCGCAACAAACTGGAAGAAGCCTACAATACCATCCCCAGCGTGTATAATCTGACCAATGTCCACTCTTTCATACAAAGGCTGAAATAATGCTAAAGGCATATTACAAATCTCCATTGCACGACTTTAATCTGCTTCATGGGGACACGTTCGAATTACTTCCCCAATTTAAGTTTCAGTTCGACATGATATTTGCCGACCCGCCTTACTTCCTGTCAAGTGGCGGCATCAGCCTACAGAGTGGACGAGTTGTATGCGTAGACAAAGGGGATTGGGACAAAAGTATGTCTCAGGACGATATCAATACATTCAATCTGAAATGGCTGTCGCTTTGCAGGGAGAAGCTTAAAGATAACGGAACAATATGGATTTCAGGAACCTATCACAACATATTCTCCGTAGCCAATTGCCTGACTCAATTAGGATATAAGATATTGAATGTTATCACATGGGCAAAAACCAATCCGCCTCCCAATATATCGTGTAGATACTTTACTTACTCTACAGAGTTCATTATTTGGGCAAGGAAGAAAACGAAAGTTGCTCATTATTATGACTATGAGCTGATGAAACTTATCAATGACGGCAAACAGATGACTGATGTCTGGCGTTTGCCAGCGATAGCCCCTTGGGAGAAGACTTGCACAAAACATCCTACACAAAAGCCCTTGGCATTACTCTGTCGTATCATCTTGGCTTCAACACGGGAAGGCGCTTGGATTCTCGACCCATTTGCCGGAAGTAGTACAACGGGAATAGCTGCCAATCTTATAGGTAGAAGGTTTCTCGGTATAGAGCGAGAAGAAGATTTCTTAGCCATCAGCAAGGCGCGACGAGAAGAAATAGAAAACGGGAAAACGTTTGAAACCTATCGCCGAAAGATTTCTGATATCGTCAAAGCCGGTATAATGCAATCAGATAGTTTCACTTGCAAAGAAACTATCATTGAGCGTCTTCCTTTCTTAGAAGAAGAAAGTGTAGTCAGCGAAAAAGACTGAGTTAATGCTGTTTCTCCAGAGTCTTAGTATGCGGCGCGGTATTTGTCTTCGTCCTTGTCTTCGAGCATGGAGAGGTAGGACTGATAGCGCGAGGGGGCGATGTAGTGGTCGTCGATGGCTTTGAGCACTGCGCAGCCGGGCTCGTGGGTGTGGGTGCAGTTGGAGAAACGGCAGTCTTTGGAGAAGTGGAAGATTTCCTTGAAGTAGCTTGTTATCTCTTCAGGCTCCATGTCGAAGGTGCCGAAGCCTTTGATGCCCGGGGTGTCGATGAGCCATCCGCCGTCGGGCAGGGGTAGCATCTCGGAGAAGGTGGTGGTGTGCATGCCGGTATTGTGGGCATCGGATATCTCGGCTGTTCGCAGGTTGGCGCCGGGGATGAGGCGATTGATGAGTGTCGACTTTCCCACGCCGCTGTTGCCTGAGAGGAGGGTAATCTTTCCCTTCATGAGTGGTCGGAGCGCTTCGATGCCATCGCCGTTGGCGGCTGAGATGGCACGGCACTCGTAGCCGATGGTCTGATAGAGGTTCTGCATCAGGTCGAGCAGGTGGCGCCCGTCGTCATCGAGCAGGTCGGCCTTGTTGAAGAGCAGCACGACGGGCACGCTGTAGGCTTCTGCTGAGGCGAGGAAGCGGTCGATGAAGGTGGTGGAGGTCTCGGGCTGGGTGATGGTGACGACGAGGAATGCCTGGTCGACGTTGGCGGCGATGATGTGACTCTGCTTGGAGAGGTTCTGCGACTTGCGGATGATGTAGTTGCGCCGGTCTTCTATGGCGGTGATGAAGGCATCGGCAACGCTGACGCGGTCGCCTACGGCAACGGGATTGGTGCTCCGGATGCCTTTCAGCCGGAAGTTGCCTTTTATCTTGCAGTCAATGGTCTGACCGTCGTCGGTGAGGACGGTGTACCAGCTGCCCGTGTTCTTGATGACGAGACCGGTCATGAGCTTTTTTAATTAGTAATTAGTAATTAGTAATGAGTAATGAGAAATTAGAAATGAGTAATGAGTAACTATGATAGCCTCAGAGCGACTTACATCATCTGACTCAACCCTTTCTCAAATGGTGAGGTAATCATAATTACTCATTACTAATTACTAATTACTAATTACTAATTGTATCTTATACTGTCATGATTTCCTTCTGCTTTTCGGCGAGGAGGTCGTCAAGTTTCTTGATGAACTTGTCGTGGATCTTCTGCAGTTCGTCCTCGGCATCCTTCTCGTTGTCTTCAGAGAGGCCGTCCTTGATGGCTTTCTTCAGTTTGTCCTTGACTTCTGCTCGAACGTTGCGCACTTCCACCTTGGCTTTCTCGCCTATCTTGTTGCACTGCTTGACGAGTTCCTTACGGCGTTCCTCGGTGGGCTGGGGGATGCCCAGGCGGATAATCTCGCCGTTGTTCTCGGGGGTGATGCCCACGTCGGAGTCCATGATGGCCTTCTCGATGTCGCGGATGGCCTTCTTGTCCCATGGACGGATGGCGATGGTGCGGGCATCGGGGCACGACACGTTGGCTACTTGGTTCAGGGGGACCATTGAACCGTAGGAATTCACTCTGACGCCATCGAGGATGGCTACGTTGGCACGTCCGGCGCGGATGCGGCTCAGCGACTCGTCAAGGAACATCGCTGCCATTTCCATGCGCTCTTCGGCATTGTTTAAGGTTGCTTTAACGTCAATCATTTTTCTTGTGTGTTAATTTTCTTTGGCACAAAAATAGAGATAATCTTCGAATTATGCAAGTGTTTCGACGCTTTTTTGCAGAAAAAAGTGTATCTTTGTGGCGAAATTCATCAACAGAAGATTAAATTATGGAGAAAAAGGAAACCGTAGGACTTCCCGAGAATGCGTTCCGGGAGTTGAAGGAGGGCGAGGAATATGCGCCCATCATGAGTGCAGACAAGGAGTATGCCGAGGTCAATGCCTGGTCGGTGACGTGGGGTGTGGTCATGGCGATGCTCTTCTCGGCCGCCGCAGCCTATCTGGGGCTGAAGGTCGGTCAGGTGTTCGAGGCTGCCATACCCATCGCCATCATCGCCGTGGGTGTGTCGACGGCAGCCAAGCGCAAGGGCGCTCTGGGCGAGAACGTCATCATCCAGAGCATCGGTGCCTGCTCGGGAGCAGTCGTGGCTGGTGCTATCTTCACGCTGCCAGCCATCTATATCCTGCAGGCGAAGTATCCCGAGATGACGGCCGACTTCGGCAAGATCTTCCTCGCCTCGGCCTTGGGCGGATGCCTGGGAATCCTCTTCCTCATACCCTTCCGCAAATACTTCGTCTCCGATATGCACGGCAAGTATCCCTTCCCTGAGGCTACGGCCACGACGCAGGTGCTCGTCTCTGGTGAGAAGGGTGGGGCACAGGCCAAGCCCCTGCTCATCGCCGGGCTCATCGGCGGACTCTATGACTTCATTGTCGCCACCTTCGGCTGGTGGACGGAGACGTTTACGAGCCGTGTGGCAGGCTTCGGCGAGACCATTGCCGAGAAGGCCAAGCTCGTATTCAAGCTCAACACCGGGGCTGCCCTGTTGGGACTGGGCTATATCATCGGCCTGCGCTATACGCTCATCATCTGCCTGGGTTCTGTGGCCGTCTGGTGGCTCATCGTGCCCGGCATGTCGCTGCTCTTCCATGACTCCATCTTAAACATCGGTGGCACCGACCTGACGATGACCGTCGGAGAGATGTCGCCCGAGATGATTTTCAAGACCTATGCCCGCAGCATCGGTATCGGTGGCATTGCCATGGCCGGCATCATCGGCATCGTGAAGTCGTGGGGCATCATCCGCCAGGCCGTAGGGCTGGCAGGCAAGGAACTCAAGGGAGGCACCACTGCCGCCGCACAGCAGGACGTGAAGCGCACTCAGCGCGACCTCTCGTTCCGCTTCATCGCCATCGCATCCATCCTGGCTGTCGCAGTGACATTCGTGTTCTACTGGCTCGGCGTGATGCACAACCTGCTTTTCGCCATTGTAGCCATCCTGCTTACTACCTGCATTGCCTTCCTCTTCACCACTGTTGCCGCCAACGCCATCGCCATCGTGGGCTCCAACCCCGTCAGTGGCATGACGCTCATGACGCTCATCCTTGCCTCTGTCGTTATGGCAGGAGTCGGTCTGAGTGGCACGAGTGGCATGCTGGCAGCCCTCATCATGGGCGGTGTCGTATGCACAGCCCTCTCGATGGCCGGCTGCTTTGTCACCGACCTGAAGATTGGTTATTGGCTCGGCACCACACCTAAGAAGCAGGAGTCGTGGAAGTTCCTCGGCACCCTCGTCTCGGCAGCTACCGTGGGCGGCGTGATGATGCTGCTGAACCAGACCTACGGCTTCGACCCCGAAGTGGAAGGCCATCTTGTCGCTCCGCAGGCTAACGCCATGGCTGCCGTCATCGAGCCTATGATGAACGGTGCCGGAGCCCCCTGGCTGCTCTATGGCATCGGCGCCTTGATAGCGCTTGTGCTCGACCGCTGCAAGGTGCCCGCGCTGGCTTTCGCGCTGGGTATGTTCATCCCCTTGGAACTGAACCTGCCGCTGCTCGTCGGCGGTGCCGTCAGCTGGTTTGTCACGAGCCGCTCGACGTCGGAGGAAGAGAACAAGGCCCGCGGCGAGAAGGGAACTCTCATCGCTTCCGGTTTCATCGCCGGCGGTGCGCTGATGGGTGTCGTCTCGGCACTGCTTCGCTTCTTCGAAGTAAACCTGAACTGCGCCGAGTGGCAGCAGACAGCCTATGCCGAGATGCTGTCCCTCGTGGCCTATGTGCTGCTGATAACCTACTTTATCCGTGCAACCAAGAAAAGTTGAGTCATGAATGTTGAGTGTTGAATGTTTGACTTCCGGCAACTATGAATTGAGAATCCCGGATTCTTCATCGGCCGGCAGTTCATTCAACATTCAACATTCAACCTTGAGAGTGATGCAAGACTTTGCAGCCATCGACTTTGAGACGGCCAATCAGGAGCCATGCTCCGTATGCGCCGTGGGTGTCGTCATCGTGCGTGGCGGTGAGTTGGCAGACTCGTTCTACTCACTCATCCAGCCCGAGCCCAATTACTACAGCTACTGGTGTACGCGGGTGCACGGCCTATGTCGTCAGGACACCGATGAGGCTCCCGTCTTCCCTAACGTCTGGGCTCGGATAGAACCCCTCATCGCCGGGCTGCCTCTCGTTGCCCACAACAGTCGTTTCGACGAGGGTTGCCTGCGGGCCGTCTTCAGAGTCTATCAGATGGATTACCCTGAGTATGTCTTCTATGACACCCTTCAGGCTTCGCGCCGAAAGTTACGGCAGTTGCCCAATCATCAGCTACATACTGTGGCAGCAGCCTGCGGGTTCCAATTGGAACACCATCATCATGCATTGGCCGACGCAGAAGCCTGCGCGTGGATTGCAAAAAGTATTCTGTGAAATATAATGAGGGATGAGAAATGAGGAACCGAGGGGTAAGCTGCCCATGGGTAAGCCAAAAACCTTCGGTTCCTCATTTCTCATTCCTCATTTCTCATTTCTCATTCCTTTTACCCTTCGAAGAAATGCTCGATGGGTTTCATAAACGGAGTCAGCTCGCGCGGACGTGACTGGTTGCGGTAGTCGATGAAGTTGAGCGACGAGGCAACAATCAGTCTTCGTTTGGCTCGGCTCATGGCAACATAGAACTTTCGCGCGTCTTCTGCCAGCAGGCGAGGGTTGTCCTTGGAGTAGAAGTTCGGATACCGCCCGTCTACAGCGTCGAAAACAATGACGTTATCGAATTCCAGTCCCTTGGCTTTGTGCACGGTAGAGACAAAGATGCGGTCGTCGATGCTGTGGCTGTTGCAGAGGTCAGCCTCTTTCAGTGTGTTCAGTTCCATGCAGTGGCGGCTGAGCTGCTCGATAAGTGATGGCTCTTGCTTGGCGGCGATGAAGTCTTCTGTGAGGAAACGTTCTACATAGTCAATGTTGGCCAGCGGCTTCAGATAGCCATCGTCGATGAGCCTGCGGTATAGATACATCATCTCCCTGACCAACACGGGGCGCATGCCCTCTACGGGTTTCTCGCGTCGGTAGAGCAGCGAGAGCGAGCGGAAGTAGAACTGGCTGTAGCGGCTTCGCAGGGTCTCAGCCCGCTGGCGCACTCGTTCTTGGCTGAGGAACTGTTGCTGAAGGGGAATCATCTGCAGGCTTCGCTCGTAGCAGTGACGTACCACGCTCACGGTAGCCTGGACATCGTCGTCGGCAAGGTGGGTGTTGCTGCCTTCCAGATGGAGTGTAACAAGCAGGTTTTTCAGCTTGAACGACGACAGGTCTGGTTCCAACAGACGTACCAGTTTCAGAGAGTCGAAGAGGGGTGTGGCCTCGAGCGTCGTACCCAAGTATCGCTGGAGGTTATTCTGAAGGATGTGATAGTCGTACTGTGCGTTATGGCCGAGCAGCACGTCGTCGCCCACATAGTCGAGGAAGCGGCGCAGAGCGTCGGCATGGGGTAGCTGCACATTGTGCTGAAGAGCCTCGAGCAGTGGGTTCTCTATGTCGCCGAGCATGCGGGGAATCTCGCGGTCGGTATCAATGAAGACACAGAACTCAGAGCCTTCGACAATATGGCCGCCACGCATCTTCACGGCGGCAATCTGAACAATGTCATCCTCAAAGACATTCAGACCCGTGGTCTCGGTATCGAATACAACAATCTCTTTCTCCTCGACGGCATGGGCAAACTCCTGAATATAAGTGGTATTTCCGTAGAGCAGGAAGTCGCTTGGCAGGATGCCCACGTTGAGTGATGCACGGACAAAGTTTCGGGCGAAGGCAGCTGATTGACACACACCAAGACCTCGAAGGATGCGGGCCCAGGCAATGAAGTTGTGCTCATTGTTGAGGATGTTCAGATGAGCCAGCAGCACCTTCATCTCCTGAGAGGCAAAAATATCATCTCCGGAGACCTTGAAATGGCGGAGATTAAGCGAATGTAGCTCCTGGCTCAACAAGTCGGCATCGTTGTTCGAACTGACGAGAATAGCCGTGGTCTCTGAGGGATTGGCTATGTTGAGATGTCTGGCCAGTGAGACAACCTCCTTTACCTCCATCTCTACATTGTCAGAACGGAGGATGCGCAGACCGTCTTTCGGTACGCTCTCTGTCTTATCTGCAGTTGCCACTGCAGGCAGCAATCCCTTGTCTACCTTCATCACTTCGTTAGCGTAGGCATTGAAGACATCCAGCAGGTAAGCTGGAGAGCGGTGATTGGTGGAGAGGTGGTGGACGTGCCCCTCACAGCGTTTCTTCAACTGCTCGAGCGTGTCCATCTTGGCACCCATGAAAGAGAAAATGGCCTGCTGCTCGTCGCCCAAATAAAGAACGGTGAAGGGGTCGGCATCACTGTTTACCAACAGGTCGACGATGGCCATCTGAAGCGGATTGAGGTCTTGGACTTCGTCTATCTGAGCCCATGAAAAAGAAGGCTTGTCAGACGACGTACGCAGGTAGTCGTAAGCCAACATAAGCAGGTCCTCAAAGTCTACTAGGCGGTTCTCATGTTTATATTGCGTATAGTGATGCGCAAGTTCCATTTTTCTTAAGAGAACCTTCGCAATCTTCTGAGTGCCAATGTCATATCTGTCTGCTGTGATAAGTGTCTTGTAGGTGTCTGAATGTTCGAAAAAGTCGAGCATCGCATCGATGGTGAAGTCTATCTGCTGGATGTTGCAGATAGTCTTCATAGCTTGGATGTCGTCTTTTGTCAGGCACTCCGGATGCATGCGCAGCGGCTTCGGATGGCCTTTGCGAAGCTGGTGCATGAAGGCTGCAAGGTGGAATACTTCTGCATACTCCCTGCGGCGTCGCCCGTTCTGCATGACCTGATATTCATCTTCGCCCTGATATCGTGCCAGAATGCTTACCGCATCATCTTCATCGATGATGGATGTCTCTGCCGGAATGATTTCTTCGGAAAACAGCAGCCTCGCGCAGAATCGGTGGACGTTGCCCACAAAGACGTTTTCCACTCCTTCGGCATCAATATATTGGCCGATACGTTCCTGCATGCCACGGGCTGCACGGTTGGTGAATGTCAGGCAAAGCATCTGCTCATAGGGTACGCCCTGTTCGTCGTGAGCACGCCGGATGCGTTCTGTCAAGAGCTGTGTCTTGCCGCATCCCGGAGGGGCCAGCACCAGGTGGTAGCCGCCACAGGCATCTGCCACGGCTTTCTGGCTATCATCCAACTGCAGTCTTGTCTTCTCTTCCATGTGTGCTCTTTTCCCTTTTTAAAGTGGTCATGACAGAAATCACTCGGCGATGAGGAAGTCGTAGTCGTCGGTGATAAGTTCCTTCTTGGGTTTGGGTGGGGTGGGTTGCATCTTCAGGTTGCCGTTCTCGTCGAAGAGTCCGTAGGTTGTGCGAAGCACACTGAACTCTGTGCGGCGGTTGAGTTGGTTGCAGATGTCTTGCTTCTCTTCGTCGTCGAGACCAAGGATGAAGTCTTCCGTCAGCACGTCGTCTTCCTTGAGCCACGGATAAGTCTCGGTGAGTTTCTTGCGGATGACCTTCGGTTTCTCTTTTCCATAGCCTACAGCCGTGACGCGGTCTTCTGCGATACCATGGACGAAGAGATAGTCGGTGACGGCCTCTGCCCGGCGCTGTGAGAGGCGCTTGTTATATTCGGCAGAACCTTTATAGTCGCAGTGTGAAGAAAGCTCGATGGTGATGTTGGGGTTCTCGTTCAACAGCCTGACGAGTTCGTCAAGGGCTGCAGTTGACTCGGGCCGCAGGGTAGCCTTGTCGAAGTCGTAGAAGATGTTGTCGATGAGTACGGGTACGTTGATGGAGGCGAGAGGGAACTGCAAGGTGTATTCTTCCGACTCTTCGGCCTGCACGACATGGAGTTCTTCCTTATGGTTAAGGAATCCCTTGCAGGTTGCAAGGAAGAGATAGTCTACCCCAGGCTTGACGACATAGCTGAAGGAGCCGTCGCCCTTGACGCTGGCGCGGTCGTTGGTGCCGTCGTTGCCTACGATGTAGACCACGGCATCTTGCAGCTCGTAGCCGTCTTGCTCATAGACCCATCCCTTGACAGCCTGAACGATTTCTGGATTGACAAAGCTGTAGATATGATCCCATCCGCGGCCGTCTCCTCGGTTCGACGAGAAGTAGCCTCGGTTGTAGGGGCCTTCGAATGTCATGCCGAAGTCGTCGCCCTGAGAGTTGAGAGGATAGCCCGGATGCTCGATGACGTAATGCGAAGTGTTGACGCGCGCTGTGTCCCCATCGTCCTTAGGATGGGCTATGAAGATATCGAGGCCTCCCATGCCGGGATGTCCGTCGGAGGAGAAGTAGAAGTCGCCATTGGGCCGGAATGCGGGAAACATTTCGTTGCCGGGAGTATTGATTGGCTCACCAAGGTTCTCGACGCCGCCCAGACCGCTGGTGGTGAGCCTGACGCGCCAGATGTCAAGCCCGCCCATTCCTCCCGGCATGTCGCTGGTAAAATAGAGCCACATGCCATCGGGCGATATAGCAGGGTGGGCGTAGGACGAAAGGGTATCGCGGGTAATGGTGACAGCTGAGGCCTTTCCCCAGGCAGCATCAGAGCGGCTCGAGGTGGCTATCTGGGCATAGCGTGGATAGTCGGGATCGCTGGTGCACTGGGTGAGATACATCGTTCTGCCGTCGGGCGTAAACGAACAGGCTCCCTCATCGAAGGCCGTGTTGACACCTCCCGATACAGGTTCTGGCTTGCCCCATTTGCCTTTCTCGTCTTTCTGCGAGAAGAAGATGTCTGCCGGTTTGGTTCCGGTGATGCCGCTGAGTTCGTCGCCTTCGGCTTCGTTGCGGGTGGAAGAGAAGTATAGGTATTCGAACTGGTCGCCCAGCAGCATGGGCGAGTATTCCGCACGGCGGGAGTTGAAGAGGTCTTGCTTCTTCACGGTGTATCGCGAGCCTTCCTGCTTCCATTGCGGGGCGTGCTGTGCTGAGTAGAGGCCGTTGCGGGCAAGGATGTTGTCGGGAAATGAGTCGAGCACGGCCTGAAACTCGATAGCCGCCTGTTTGTATTCTCCGTTTTTGAGTAGCTGCCTGCCGAAGGCCAGACGGTCTTCGATGGAGGCCTGCCCGTATCGGATGGCGTTGCGGTAGCCGGCGAGCGCCTTGCCGGTGGAGTTGATGCGCTCGAAGCAGCGAGCCATCTTCAGGGCAATCTCCCCGCGCTTGTCACGTTCTTTCGACGGGGTCATCGAGTAGGCCCGCTTATATTCGTTGGCAGCGTCGAAGTATTCGCCAATAGCCGAATACTTCTCAGCTTTCTTCAGGTGTTTCTCTGCTCCACAAGAGGTCAGTGCCAGCAGCAGTGCTGCCGACAGAAAGAGATATAGAATATCAGTTTGGTTTCTTCGCATACATCTATAATAACGCTGTGCGTGCGAATTTATTGTGTCAGTCGATATCAACGACGGTGATGCCTGCTCCGCCGAACTGCACATGTTCGTCGGCGAAGTGGCTGACGTTGGGCACGGTGGCGAGGTATTGCCGGATGAGTTGCTTGAGAATTCCATTGCCCTTTCCGTGGAGGATGCGAACGCGTGTCATGCCGACAAGGATGGCATCGTCGATGAAGTATTGCACGGCGTTCAAGGCTTCGTCGCCCCTCATGCCCCTTAGGTCGATGTCCTGATGGAAGTTCTTACGTCGGTCGTCGATGGTGTCGCGCGTCATACGGCTCACGGAGACGGTGTTGAGCGACTCGTGCTTATTTGTCTGGGTAAGAGTTTCTTTCTTGGCTTCGGCAGGTTCCAACCTTTCAACGCGCATCTTTGTGCGCATGTCGCCGAAGATGACAGATGCAGTCTTCCCGTTGATGCTTTCAATGGTGCCTACCGACTGCAGTCCTTTTATGCGGACGGTACTGCCAACAGAGAGCTCCTGAGCAGTCTTGGCCATCTTGCTTGGGGTGGGCGTTTCCTCCTTGGCTTTTGCTTCTTCCTTGTTACGCTTCTCAGCCTTGCGTTTCTCGTGTCGCTCCTTGCGCTCAGCCATCTGGCGCAGCTTCTTCTCGAATTCCTCGTCGCTCATGATGCCTCCCGATGCGGTATCGGTCACCTGTTGCTCAAACTCGCGCAGCTCTTCGCGGATGCGACGGGTCGTCTCCTTCTCGGCCTGCGTCTCGCGAATCTCGCGAATGGCGTTCTCAATGCGGCGGTTGGTTTCGCGTATCAGCTCTTCAGCCTGCTCCTGCGCCTTGCGTAGAATGGCTTTGCGGCTCCGCTCGATGTCGTCAAGGTTGGTTTCGTAGCGGTTGATGGTGCGCTCAATGTCCTTCTCGCGCTGGTGGATGGACTGGCGTTTGTTCTCCCAATAGCGCTTGTCGCGCACGATGTCCTGCAGGTATTTGTCGCTCTGTATATATTCGGCTCCTACGATGTCGGTGGCGTCGGCGATGACCTCTTCGGGCAGTCCAATCTTCCGGGCTATCTCTACGGCGAAGGATGAGCCTGGCTGGCCTATGGCCAACTGAAATAGGGGCTGCATCTGGTGGCGGTCGTAGAGCATGGCACCATTGGCCACGCCTTCGTGGTCTTCTGCGAAATGTTTGAGGTTCTGGTAGTGGGTGGTGATGACTCCGAAGACCTTCTTCTTCCAGAACTGCCGCAGTACGGCTTCGGCGATGGCTCCGCCGATGCCTGGTTCGGTGCCCGTGCCGAACTCGTCGATGAGGATGAGCGTGCGGCTGTTGGCATAGCGAATCATCTGCTTCATGTTTGTCAGGTGAGAGGAGTAGGTCGAAAGGTCGTTCTCGATGCTCTGCTCGTCGCCGATGTCAATCATGATGTTGTGGAAGACTCCTGTATGTGAACGGTTGCTGATGGGGATGCTCAGCCCGCACTGCAGCATATATTGCAGCAGGCCGACCGTCTTCAGACATACCGACTTACCTCCGGCGTTGGGGCCCGAGATGATGAGTAGGTGCTTGTCCTTCGCGAGGGTGATGTCAAGGGGTACTATCTGGCGTTCTTGTTTTTCGAGCGACAGGCGCAGTAGGGGGTGGGTGGCCTGGATCCAGTCCAGATGGGGATTGTTCCTGACGTCGGGTTCGATGGCTTTTAGTCTTTCTGCCAACTGGGCCTTGGCCTGTACGAAGTCGATGTCGGCCAGGATGCGGAAGGAGTCGATGATGTCGGGTACTTCAGGTCGCATCAGCTGACTGAACTCAGTCAGGATGCGGATAATCTCTCGCCGTTCCTCGTTCTCCAGTTCGCGGATGCGGTTGTTGGCCTCTACCACCTCGGTGGGCTCAATGTAGACGGTTCTTCCTGAGGCCGACTCGTCGTGGACGATGCCTGGTATGCGTCGCTTCAGTCCCGGCACGACGGGGATGACCAGCCTGCCGTCGCGCACCGTCGGGGTGACGTCTTTCTCGACGAGTCCCTCGCTTTGTGCGGCATGCAGAATATTATATAATGTACGCGAGATGCTGCCTTCCGCTCTTGCCAGTTCGCGACGGATGTTGTTCAGCTCGGGTGAGGCGTCGTCGCGTATGCGTCCGAACTTGTCGAGAATCTCGTCGATGCGGCGGATGAGTTTCGGGAAGGTCTCGATGCCTTCCGTCAGCAGATAGAGAGCAGGATAGGTGGCGTCGGCCAGAAAGTCTACAATGGCACAGATGGTCTCCAGCGAGCGCTTCAGGTTGAACAGCTCCTCAGCCTCCATATAGGTTCCTTCGAGCCTGATGCGTGCCACGCCCTCCCTGACGTCGAAGAAGTTGCCGAGTGGGAAGTCGTCGTGTTCCTCCTTCAGCCGGCGGAACTCCCTGACCTGGTCGAGCCACATATTGATGGTCTCGGCGTCGTCGGAGAAAGCCATGCCGTCAACCTTCTCGCGACCGAGGGCCGAGAGACAGCGTTCGTGCAAGAGCGAGCGTATCTCGCCAAAGCCTATCTTGCTTTCAAAATTCTGCGGATAAATCATGTTGCAAAGTTACTGCTTTTAAACGAGAAAAGCGTATCGAAGGAGGAAGAAATACATCCCTATAAGTTAATTTTATCTAAATCGAAAGCGTTTTTTTATTTTTCATCTTTCATTTCTCATTTTTCTTTGTACCTTTGCATCCGCTTTTACGGCTACGCTTGGAGAGATGGTAGAGTGGTCGATTACAACGGTCTTGAAAACCGTCGTACCGAGAGGTACCGGGGGTTCGAATCCCTCTCTCTCCGCCAACCTGGGGGGAAGCCAATGAGGCTTCCCTCTTCTCATTTTTAATAACACTAAAAGTCTATGTTTGAGAATTTAAGTGAAAGACTTGAACGCTCCTTTAAGATACTGAAGGGCGAAGGAAAGATTACCGAGATTAATGTTGCTGAGACTTTGAAGGACGTTCGTCGCGCCCTGCTCGATGCCGACGTCAACTATAAGGTCGCCAAGACCTTTACCGATACCGTCAAGCAGAAGGCACTGGGCATGAACGTGCTCACGGCAGTCAAACCCGGACAGCTGATGGTTAAGCTCGTCCACGACGAGCTGGCCGAGCTGATGGGTGGAAAGGCAGCCGAACTGAATCTCGTTAACCGCCCTGCCATCATCCTCATGTCGGGTCTGCAAGGCTCCGGTAAGACTACCTTCTCCGGCAAACTGGCCAACATGCTGAAGAACAAGCAGCACAAGCGTCCGTTGCTCGTAGCCTGCGACGTCTATCGCCCCGCCGCCATCCAGCAGCTTCATGTCGTCGGCGAGCAAGTGGGAGTAGATGTATATAGCGAGCCCGAGAACAAAAACGTTGTCCAGATAGCCCAGAACGCCATCCGTAAGGCCAAGCAGGAAAACTACAACGTCGTCATCGTCGATACCGCCGGTCGTCTGGCCGTCGACGAAGAGATGATGAACGAGATTGCAGCCCTGAAGGATGCCATCAAACCCGACGAGACCCTCTTCGTGGTCGATTCGATGACGGGTCAGGATGCCGTCAATACAGCCAAGGAGTTCAACGACCGCCTCGACTTCGACGGCGTCGTGCTCACCAAGCTCGACGGTGACACCCGTGGCGGTGCAGCCCTCTCCATCCGTACCGTCGTCACCAAGCCCATTAAGTTCATCGGTACCGGCGAGAAGATGGAGGCCATCGACGTCTTCCACCCCTCGCGAATGGCCGACCGCATCCTCGGCATGGGCGACGTCGTCTCCCTCGTGGAGCGTGCCCAGGAGCAGTTCGACGAGGAGGAAGCCCGCCGACTGCAGAAGAAGATTGCCAAGAACAAATTCGACTTTGAAGACTTTCTCGGCCAGATTCAACAGATTAAGAAGATGGGCAACATCAAGGAACTCGCCTCGATGATTCCCGGCGTGGGCAAGCAAATCAAAGACCTCGACATCGACGACGATGCCTTCAAAGGCATTGAGGCCATCATCCAAAGCATGACACCGAAGGAGCGCCAGAACCCCGACATCCTTAACCAGAGCCGAAAACTGCGCATCGCCAAAGGCTCAGGCACCGACATCCAGGAGGTGAATCGCCTCATCAAGCAGTTCGACCAGACCCGCAAGATGATGAAGATGGTCAGCGGCATGGGCATGAAAGGAATGATGACAGGCATGCGGGGAATGCCAAAGATGCCCAGATAGACACCCGACAGAAACACCAACCATACCTATGCAGATTATCGACGGAAAAGTAACTGCAGCCGCCATCAAGGCCGAGATAGCCGACAAGGTGAAAGACATCCTTGCACAGGGCGGGCGCCGACCCCACCTGGCAGCCATCCTCGTCGGACACGACGGAGGCAGTGAGACCTATGTCAAGAACAAAGTGCTCGCCTGCGAGGCTTGCGGCTTTGAGTCTACACTCATCCGTTTTGAGGAAGACATCACTGAAGGTGAATTGCTCGACTGCGTGTCCAGACTCAACAACGACCCCTCCGTCGATGGCTTCATCGTGCAGCTGCCGCTGCCCAAACACATCGACGAGCAGAAAATAACCGAAGCCATCGACCCAGGTAAAGACGTCGACGGCTTCCATCCCGTCAACGTAGGCCGCATGGCCATCGGTCTGCCCTGCTTTGTATCGGCCACGCCCCTCGGCATCATGACCCTGCTGAAACGCTACAACATCCCCACCTCAGGCAAGAAGTGCGTTGTCCTCGGACGCTCCAACATCGTAGGCAAGCCCATGGCCCAGCTGATGATGCAGAAACAGTATGGCGACGCCACCGTCACCGTCTGCCACTCCCATTCGCAGAACCTCAAGGAGGAATGTCGTCAGGCCGACATCCTCATTGCCGCCATCGGCCGCCCCGACTTTGTCACAGCCGACATGGTGAAGCCCGGCGCCGTCGTCATCGACGTAGGCACCACCCGTGTGCCCGATGCCACCCGCAAGAGCGGCTTCCGCCTCAACGGCGACGTGAAGTTCGACGAGGTGGCACCTCGCTGTTCCTTTATCACACCCGTGCCAGGTGGGGTAGGGCCCATGACCATCTGCTCCCTCATGCAGAATACCCTCCAGGCGTATAAAATGAGGAATGAGAAATGAGGAAAGAGAAATTGACAGGTGGCGAACCGGCAGGCACTCCTTCCCTTGAGGAAGGTAGGGAGCGCCCCTTGACTGCCACTGAATACTACCATCTGGGCAACGACCTCCGACGACGGGGTGACTACCCAGGCGCAATGAACGCCTACCTCGAGGCCATAGCCCTCGATCCCGACTCACCGGCAGTACATGCCAAACAGCTGCTCGACGACATCATGAACTTCTACAATAAAGACGCCTACAACCCGTAGTCGTCTTTTTTTTGCCAGCTCCAGCGCACTCATTTTTTTTCCTACCGTCCACGATATTGTCGGAATAATTTTGTATATTTGCATCGTTTTAAATCATAATCAACAACAAATATCATGGAAAACATTGTAATTGAGAAAGAAATGGTGCCGGCAGGCTATGTGATGTGTTTCAACAACAGCTGCCAGCAGTGTGAAAAATGTCTGAGGTGGATTGTCAGCCAGCAAGTCGGCGACGCCTTCAGGGTGGGTACTACCGTGCTGCCCTCGGTGCTGAAGCTCAACAGCTGCCCGTATTACCGTAAGGGCGAGGTTCAGCTGATGGCCTGGGGATTCACCAAGCTCTTCGCCGAAGTGAAGCGCAAGGACGCCAAACCCCTGCGCGATGCCATGGTGGAATACCTCGGCGGCAACGGAACGTACTCGCGCTACAGACTCGGCAGACGGATGCTCTCGCCGCGGCAACAGGCTCACATCCTTACCCTGTTCCGCCGCAAAGGCTATGTCGAAGGACTTGAATTTGACAACTACGTAACTACCTACGACTTAGACCATTAAACAAAATTACTTTAATCTTTTCGCGTGACCAAAAATGTGACCACTATCTGGTCTCGTTGTGACCAAGCCTTGGTCTCGGCGTGACCAGCCTGTGGTCTCTATGTGACCAAGCAGTGGTCTTGTCATGACCACAGTTTGGTCATGACAGCTGTTGCCTTTTCCTTCCTTTTGAAGTTTATGCATCCAGGGGCTTGATACTGTCCTGAAGCGAAAGGATGCCAAGCCAAGAGCGGAATAAAAGAAACGACACTTTAACACTCTTTATGAAAGATAATCAGTAGATTTTTCGTATCTTTGCAAGCAGATAAATCGGAATTTAGCGTTATGAAAAAGATCTTAATATGTATTCAATTTCTGTT
>CAMHUI010000027.1 GCA_946188345.1 uncultured Prevotellaceae bacterium
TCCCCTACACCTCGGCTCCCCACACCGATATTCTCGTGAACCTCTTCAAGGAGGAGCAGCCGCAGATTTGCCTGATGGGCGCTACGGTCATCGGCCGCGACCTCGGTCCGCGCGTAAGTTCGTCGCTGACCAGTGGTCTGACTGCCGACTGCACCGAACTGGAGATTGGCCCGTACGATGATGCCAAGACGAAGAAGCACTACGACAATCTGCTCTATCAGATTCGTCCTGCCTTTGGCGGTAACATCGTGGCAACGATTGTCAACCCCGACCACCGTCCTCAGATGGCCACCGTCCGCTCGGGCGTCATGCAGAAGGCTGTCTACGAGGGCGACTGCCGTAAGGAAGTTGTCTATCCTGAGGTCTCGAAGTATGTCTCGCCGGAGGCTTATGTAGTGAAGGTGCTGTCCCACGAGGTGCAGGCTGCCAAGC
Organism: uncultured Prevotellaceae bacterium; assembly: GCA_946188345.1. Lineage (GTDB taxonomy): Bacteria > Bacteroidota > Bacteroidia > Bacteroidales > Bacteroidaceae > Prevotella. The sequence goes on from CAMHUI010000027.1 coordinate 433, forward strand.
ATAACCTGAAGGGTGCTCCTATTGTGGTTGCTGGTGGTTATGGTATGGGCTCGAAGGAGAACTTCGACATGTTGTTCCAGCTTGCCAAGGTGCTTCATGGTGAGGTAGGCGGAAGCCGCGCTGCTGTGGATGCTGGTTGGTTGGATCACGACCGTCAGATTGGTCAGACGGGTGTCACCGTTCATCCGAAGGTGTATATCGCCTGCGGTATCAGCGGACAGATTCAGCATATCGCCGGTATGCAGGACTCTGGAATCATCATCAGCATTAACAGCGATCCTGATGCACCTATCAACAAGATCGCTGACTATGTCATTGTTGGTACTGTTGAAGAGGTAGTTCCCAAGCTCATTAAGTATTATAAGCAGAACTCTAAATAATGCAATACATAGAAAGTCTTCTGAAGATTTTACTTTACGTCTTTGCTTTTATTGCTTTCGTCTGCATCTTTTTTTTTTGGGACAGCGACAGAGCCGTAATGCAATGTTTAGGAGTATTTCTTGTTACATTAATATTATATATCATAGTAAAAAGAATAAATAACAATGGCAAACTATTATAGCGATCATCCTGAGATCGGGTTCTACTTGAACCACCCCCTGATGGCTCGTATCGTTGAGCTGAAAGAAAAGGGTTTCGCTGACGCGAAAGAATATGACTACGCCCCCGTTGACCTGGGCGATGCCATCGAGAACTACAAGCAGATTCTCGACATCACCGGCGACGTGGCTGCCAATATCATCGAGCCTAACTCTGAGGCTGTTGACCTGGAAGGTCCACACCTTGAGAACGGTCGTATGATCTACGCCTCTAAGACTTACGAGAACCTCGACGCCACCCGTAAGGCTGGTCTGTGGGGTGTATCAATGCCTCGCCGTTACGGCGGTCTGAACCTGCCTAACGCAGTGTTCTCAATGCTCTCTGAGATGATTTCGGCTGCTGATGCCGGTTTCCAGAACATCTGGAGCCTGCAGAGCTGTATCGACACGCTGTATGAGTTCGGTTCTGAGGAGCAGCGCCAGAAGTATATCCCCCGCGTTTGTGCTGGCGAAGGCATGTCGATGGACCTCACCGAGCCCGATGCCGGTTCCGACCTGCAGCGCGTGATGCTGAAGGCTACCTTCGACGAGAAGGAGAACTGCTGGCGCCTGAACGGTGTGAAGCGCTTCATCACCAATGGCGACAGCGACATCCACCTCGTGCTGGCTCGCTCAGAGGAAGGCACGAAGGACGGCCGCGGCCTGTCGATGTTCATCTACGACAAGCGCAACGGCGGTGTCGACGTTCGCCACATCGAGCACAAGTTAGGTATCCACGGCAGCCCCACCTGCGAGCTTACCTATAAGAACGCCAAGGCAGAGCTCTGCGGCTCGACCCGTCTGGGACTCATCAAGTATGTGATGGCCCTGATGAATGGTGCCCGTCTGGGCATTGCCGCTCAGTCGGTGGGTCTTTCTCAGGAAGCCTACAACGAAGCCCTGGCCTATGCCAAGGAGCGCCAACAGTTCAATACGAAGATTATTAACTTCCCCGGTGTCTTCGATATGCTCTCGCGTATGAAGGCCAAGCTCGATGCCGGCCGCGCCCTGCTCTACGAGACTGCCGCCTATGTCGATGTCTACAAATGCCTTGAGGATATCGAGCGCGACCGTAAGCTCACACCCGAGGAGAAACAGGAGCTGAAGAAGTATCAGCGTCTGGCCGATGCCTTCACGCCCCTGGCCAAGGGTATGAACTCCGAGTATGCCAACCAGAACGCCTACGACGCTATCAGTGTGCATGGCGGTTCGGGCTTCATCATGGAGTATAAGAGCCAGCGCCTCTATCGCGATGCGCGCATTTTCTCCATCTACGAGGGAACGACGCAGCTGCAGGTCGTCGCTGCCATCCGCTATATCTCCAACGGCACCATGCTGCAGAACATCAAGGATATGGCAAGCCTCACCCCCAACCCCTCTCCAAAGGGCGAGGGGAGTGGTTACACTCAAGAGTTGGAAGGTCTGCACCAGCGTGTGCTCCGACTGATAGATGTTTACGAGGAAGCCCTCAACTATGCCAAGGAGCTCGACCATCAGGATGCCTTCGACTTCCTGGCTCGCCGGCTCTACGATATGACTGCTGAGCTCGTGATGTCGCTGCTCATCCTGCGCGACGCAGCCAAGGCTCCCGAGCTCTTCGCCAAGTCGGCCAACGTCTACGTACGCATGGCTGAGGAAGACATCCTCGGCAAGGCAGCCTATATCAAGAGCTTCCGCACGGAAGACCTCGACAACTTCCGCGCCGCCGAGCCTGAAGCAGCCGAAGAAGCATAAGAAATCCCAGACAATGACAGTGGAAAACACACGCGCTGAGTGCGGTTTCTGCTGTCATTGTTTTTTGTACCATTTCCTATGAACAAAGTCAAGATTACCGCTATGCGCCAGACGGTTTACGAAGACCTGATGGCCAGCTACGAGAATCCGATAGCCCATACCTGCGATGTCCTTGTAGGCCAGAGCTGGGTGTCGGAGGCCGGCCAGCGTCCTAATGGCTTGTGCCCGTCGGCGTGGCAGTCGATGCGCCCCTTTGTGGAGTCGCTGTCGCGCGGCGAAGGCAACTTCTACGATGGTTGGATGCGCAACCCGATGAGTGCGATGATAAGCTGCAACGACGGCTTCCGTCCAGTGAGTTTTCTTCTGGAAGTTATTGATGAAGATGAACACGCCGACGTATAGCATCCGCCCTGCCGAGGCCACCGACATCCCCGTCATGCTGCAGCTCGCTGCTGCCGCCCGGGCCATCATGCGCAAGAGCGGCAACCTGAGCCAGTGGCCCGACAGCTATCCCTCGGCAGAAGTCTTCCAGAGAGATATCGACCGGGGCGGCAGCTTCCTGATGCTCGACGGTGAGCGGCCCGTAGCCACCTTCGCCTGTCTGCCCGGCCCAGAGCCCACCTACGACCGCATCTACGACGGCCAGTGGCTCGACGACGAGCAACCCTACCTCGTTGTCCACCGCATTGCCAGCCTGCCCGAGGCCCACGGCGTCTTCCATACCATGCTCGACTATTGCGCCGCGTTGTCGGGCAATATCCGCATCGACACCCATCGTGACAACCACATCATGCAGCATCTTCTCGAGTGCCACGGCTTCACCTATTGCGGCATCATCCTTCTGGCCAACGGCGACGAGCGGCTGGCCTATCAGCGCATCAGCCCCCAGCACCAACCGACCGACCACGGCAAAGCCGACCGTATAGCCCGCATCCGGCAGATGGAACAATCGTTCGACCGCCTGACGGCAGCCGTAGAGAAGCTCTCGGCAGCTCTCGATGCGTATAAGCAGGCAAAGAAAGATATCGAGCAGCTCACCGCCTATTACGACGGTGGTGCGTGGCGGAGCGACTTCGAGGCCGACGAGGCCGGGCTGCTGCCCGCCGACCTGAAGCGTGGAGTGCTGTCGGAAGACGGCCTCTGGAACTTGCTCAGTGAGTGCCATGAACTAATAGAGTTGACCGATGCACGACTATCCTGACCGTATGACCGCCCCGCAGATGCGGCAGTTTCGCGACGACGTGCTGAACATCGTCAGCCAGATACCCCGTGGGTGCGTCACCACCTACGGCCATATCGCCGCCTTGGCCGGCTGGCCGAGCCATGCCCGCATGGTGGGCCGCACCCTTCACTATACGCCCGGCGCCGAGCGCCTGCCCTGCCATCGCGTTGTCAACGCCGCAGGCCGCACCGCTCCGGGATGGGCAGCCCAGCGACAGATGCTGCAGGCAGAGGGAGTAGCCTTCAAACCCAACGGCCACGTCGACATGGCGCGCCACCTGTGGATTCCCGACCTTTAACCCTCCCTCCTCTTGGAGAAGCCTTTCTCCATGCATCGTTTTGTCAAGATTCTTGCCAGAAAAATCCTGTCAGGAAAACTCCTCGTTCCAGAAAAATCCCCAGCCTCTTCCGGCCAACCTGCCAAGGCCTTTTTGCCATTCTTAAAGACTTTTGGTACAAATCGTCAAGACTTTTGTACCAATTCGCCCGATGATATCTTAGAAATCGCATCACGATTTCTAAGATATCGTCATGACTTTTGTACCAAAAGTCTGGGTGAAACGCCTTCTTTCTGTGGTCGATAATACGTGTCAATTGTTCGGTTTATTACCTATAGACAGCCAGCGAAACGCTATCTGTTTCATCCTCAGTCTGTTAGCTCTGTTGGCTCATGGCTGCGTTATTTGCGACCACCAGAAAAAATTTTTCAAAAGATGGGCTTCTCAGGGCCGTAAAAATGGTTTTTTGTCAATTTATTTCACAATGTCCGCCGTCATGAGGTGGTGGATGAAGTCACACTCAGAGGCTACAATTCTTTTTGTCGGTGCGCTTGCTCTCTGTTTGCAGGCGCATGTAAGAGACTAAAAAGCCTCGCCCTTGAGCAGGGGCGAGGCTTGATGGGTGAGGAGGGTGCTTCCTCCGGCGTCAGTGCGGAGGGTCGCAGGGTGGCTTCAGAAGGTGATGAAGACGTCGATGGCGGAGTCTTCTCCCAGGATGAAGTCGTGGATGTTGGTTTCAGAGTAAGCATGGGAGGTTGTGGTCGATGAACTGCCATCTCGTTCATGCCATGTGTCAGTGGTTGTTGCCCTTTCCTGGGCTGTTCCGCTGAGTGTGAGGGCTTTCGTTCCTTCAAGTCTGAACCACATCTGGTTGGTGTGTTCCACGTCTTTGAATTCTTCTGGCAGATAGGTTGACGAGGCGTAGGGGATGATGTCTTTCCATGAGCCGCTGTTTTCAAAGGCGCTTGTGCTGACGGTTGTCACGGTTTCTCTCACCCGTCCCTTTTCGTCACCGCCGACGTAGTATTCTATATCTTTGTCGTTTCTGCTGACGTCTTTCTTATAGCTGAAGGATCCGCCCACGATGCTTGCCGGCTTTTTTCTCAGGTCGATGACGAAGCTGATGTCGTAGGTGTAGCCGCCGTTTTGATCGTATTCATACTCTTTCCACAGCGTGCCGAAATAGTCGTTGCTGCCTTTGGTCTTTCCGCTTACGTCGTCGTAGTATGATCCGCTGCAGTAGAGCATGCTGTCGGCCAGGTTGCAGGTGAATTCTTTCTCGGTGATGGCGTACGTCTGGGTGCCTCCGGGGTCGTTGTAGGTGTTGTTCTCGTTATAGGATTGTCCTTTGTTGTCGCCCCACATGTGTTTGTCGCGTGTCTGCCCTCCGTGGGTGATGCGCACTGCAGCGTGCTTGATGGTTCTTGCTCCCACTTCCTGACGCACTCGCAGGGTGTCGGTTGACATGTAGTCCTGCGTCTTTGATATCAGTATGACGTCGCCGAGGCGGTCCCAGAAGGAGGTGTTGGGCGTTACCGTCACGCTGAGCTTGGCCGATTGCAAGTCTTCATCGAAGTCTTCGATAGAGGCCTGCATCCAGATGCCGTCGCCCTCCTTGGTTTCTATTACGGCCTTGGTCCATGGGTTGTTGGTGCGGATGTAGTAGGTCAGCTCCTTGCCCTCCTTGGCCACGTTGATGCTGTCGCGTTTCTCGTCGTTTCCCAGTTGCAGGATGGGTGTGACGACGACCTTCCTCTCGGCACTTGTGTCGTCGACAGGTATCTCTACGCCGAGTGTCTGCAGGATGGGTTGCACGTAGTAGGTTCCGCAGGGCAGGCCGCTGAACGTGAATTTGTATTCGTTGAAGGCATCCTCGTTGAGGAAGTAGTTGAAGTTGCTGAAGCTCTTGTCGATGAGCGTCTGCTGATAGCCGGAGTCGTCTTTCTTGTAGATGGCCGCTCCGAGATGTGAGGGCACGAAGACGGACCCTGTGGCCCTGATATATCCTTCCACCTCTCCCGTGGCAGAGTTATAGGAGGCTACGGAGCCTCTGAGGTCGGGGAAGAGATACCAAGTTTTCTCCATCCACTTGCGGTTGAGTTCCATGAAGGTGCTGGCGTCGGTTTCGCCCAGCAGGTTAAGCTGGCCCTTCACCTCGACGTTGGCCGCCAGTGCGGCAAGCGAGATGCTGCTGCCCCTCATGGTGGAGTAGATGCCGGAGGGGTTGCCCGACAGCAGTTGGCCGAGACTCGACTTGGCCTTCAGCGAGCCCTCCACCTGCGGGCCGATGTAGAAGTCGGCATAGCATCCCCAGAGGAAGAGATCTTCAATCCAGTCGTTGGTCTCGATGTTGGCCGAGAGCTTCACGCCGGTCTGCACCGACGCGTTCATGAACAGCGACACGTCGGTGCCCTCGAGGATGCTCTTCTGCGGCTCACCCTCCGGGCCTTCCACGGTGCAGGAGTGCGACATCATGGGCTCTACGTCGCTGTCGATGACGATGCTCTGGCGTGCCCTGAAGCCGACTGGCGGCAGTTCCACCTTGGTTCCCATCTCGCCCTTGATGCGGAGGAATCCCTTGGGCAGCGGCCGCGTCTGAAGAAGCGGAGCAGCGGCGGGGAACTTGATGCTGCTGAGCAGCTTGGGCAAGCCCTCCAGCTCATACTCTGCCTCGCCGTCGAACTTTCCTTCGACAGCGCCTTTCAGGTTAAAGTCCTCGGTCATGATGGTCTTGATGAACATGTTCGAGGTCGTAATGTTGTAGGTGGCCGCCAGCTTCATGGTCAGATCGATGCCCAGCGACACACCGATGGTGCCGTTCTCGCCAACCTTGAAGTCGTGTTTCAGCGTGTTGCTCAGGTCCAACAGCGTCACGGCTCCGCCTCCCTGGACGTGTGCCGGCGCCAGTTCGGGATGCCATCCGGCCAGACGGCGCTTGGCATGCCCCTCTTCGTCCTGGCTGACCTCCTCGGTGGTGATGAACTGCTCGAAGACATCTGACAGCGACTCGAGCGGGTCAAGGCGCACCACCCAATAGTTGTAACTCTCCCAGCTGTGGGTTACCTTGCCGGAGAATCCGGAATAGTCTTCATCTTCGGACCCCCAACGCTTGAACATCGGGTTATAGAAGTCCACCAGCACGTCTCCCACCTCGGGTATGAGGTCTTTCGGCGTGTTCAGGTCGAAATAGAGAAACATTCCGTCGATTTCCCTAATCCAGTCGCACATGCGCTCACCCTCGTCGCTTGCCTTCCTGGGAGCTCCCATGGCAGGGGCGGCGAAGTGTTCGGCACGAGTGCCGGAGAGGTTCTTCAGCCGTGGGTTGAATCTGATTTCCGGCTGCACGAAGCCTATGCTGTCGATGGCAGCCAGGGGGATGCGGTAGAGCGAATCGGCCGTCTCCACCTCCTGAACAACGAAGATGTCGTGCTCCTTGCCCTCGAGGTCAGTCTTTGAATAACCCATTCTGATGACGCGGTCGAAGAAAAATCCGTCGAAGTCACCGTCGTTGCGGTAGATATAGAAGGCCTCTTGGGCCTGCAAGGTCTGTGCCCCCATCAGGAGGAACAGCACAGCCAACAGTTGGCGGTATATGCTCGGCTTGCTCATCGTTTCAGGAATTTGTAGGTTGTGTCGTTTACTTTGATGATATAAGTCCCACTGGGGTAGGTCTTCAGCGAGACCGTCGTAGTGAGTCCTCTCTGGGCCTTCTGGCTGCCGAGCATACGTCCGTCGGCTGTATACAGAGCCACGGCGGTGCCTTCGGAAAGGCCGTCAAAAGCCATTTCGTCGGCCGTCTGGACGACGCGCACCTCTCCGGGCTGGACAAGGGGCTTCCCAATGGCCGTCATCTGGCCCTCATAGGTGTAACGGAGAATGTTCTCGCGCTGGAAACTGACGTTCGACTTGCTGGTGCTGATGATAAGCAGGCTGCCGTCGAAGGTGGTTTCGGGAAGTTCTTCAAGGTCAAAGTAGATTTTCTCGCCGTTCTTCTGCCAAACTACAAGGCGTTGCACGTCTTCCTGTGCCAAGAGTTTTGGCGTGGATGTCAGGCAGAACAGCATCAAAAGAATGAGTTTTCTATTCATAATAATTGAGTTAGTTGGTTATGCCATTTAGTTTCTGGCGCAAAGATACTGTTTTTCATGCATATAAACAAGAAAACGAGTAATTATTTCACGAGTTAGATTTCTTTTTATGCTGGATTTGTTTCGCGGTTCCTTTTTTTTTCTTAATTTTGCAGTGTGCAAGCAGGAGTCTGCATGGCTCCTGAAGGGCAGGCAAGGGTAAGGCCCTCTGTCTCCCCACCGCTCTCTCTCATCGGAAAATAAAAGTAAATCAGTTAAGCAAAACCATGATGGAACAGTCAACCTTCTATGAACTCTGCGGCTGGGTGGCCAGCATCGCCATGATACTGGGCTATCTGCCCCAGGCCATCGAGACCATCCGGACACGAAACACCGACGGCATAGCCCTGCCCACCTTCCTGATGATGGGCATCGGAGGCCTCTGCTTCATGCTGCAGGGCATCCTGCACAAGCCCGACATCCTCTGGGCTCTCTTCCTGACCAACCTCGTCACGACCACGTGCAGCATCGTCGTCTTCTCCATCAAGATGTATAACGACTATTTCAAAGGAAAGAAAGAATAATACTATGAACAGGAAACTACAACATTTCACATGGGCCGCCATGCTCCTGCTGGGCATGAGCGCATGCTCGCAGGCTCAGAGGGTGCAGCCTGCCGTCGGCATCCACTCGCACAACGACTACGCCCAGGAGCATCCCTTCACGGGAGCCTACGAGGCCCGCTCGGCCAGCATCGAGGCTGACATCTTCATGATCGACGGCCAGTTCTACGTGGGTCACGACGAGGAAGACCTCCGGCCCGAGCTCACCCTCGAGGCGATGTATCTGGACCCGCTGATGGAGCACTTCCGGAAGAACGGCCAGCGGGCCTATCCCAACGGCGAGCCCCTGCAGCTGCTCGTCGACTTGAAGAATGGTGCTGAGACCCTGGCTGCCCTGCAGAGAGTCATCGAGGAGAAGGGCTACAAGCAGCTCTTCGACACTACGAAGAATCCTACGGCCGTCAGCCTCGTCATTACCGGCGATGAGATTACGCCCGAACACTTTGCCGACTATGCTCCCTATGTGCTGCAGGACGGACGCATCGACGTGGGTGACAACGATCCGCTGCCGCTCTACACCGATGAGCAGCTGAAATTCGTGCCGCTGGTCAGCCAGGAGTTTCAGAACTTCTCCCAGTGGGACGGAAAGGATGAGATTTCCAAGGAAGACCGCGCGCTGCTGAAGAGCCTCGTCGACGAAGCCCATGCCAAGGGGGTGAAGATACGCTTCTGGGCCATGCCCGATACGGAGTTGGCCTGGCAGCTTTGCCTCGACCTCGGCATCGACTTCATCAATACCGACCATCCGCAGCAGGTGCGCGACTGGCTGGAGAAGAAATAATAAAGACAAAGAAGCCCACCCCCGCGCCGGGTGGGCTTCTTTGTCTTTATTATTTCATCATCCTTCGCCACTTGCGGTAGCCAAAGACGGCAATGACGACGTAGAGGGCATAAAGTGAGGCCTTGAAGGGGATGTCCTTGTAGAAGTAGAGTCCGCAGGTAACCACGTCGACGGCAATCCACACGAACCATTGTTCCAAGTATTTGTGAGCCAGGGCCCAGATGCCGACGAGGCTCAGGGCCGTGGTGAACGCGTCAGCAACGGGCACCCGTGAGTCGGTGAAGTTGGTCAGCAGCAGATAGATGGCCAGCCACAGCAACAAGGCCAGCAGCGTCCACGCGAAGGCCAGGCGAGGCGGGATGTGGGTGATAGCCCTTTCCTCTTTTCCTCCCTCGGACGGAGTGGGGGATGGTGCGGCCACCCACTTCCAAAAGCCATAGACGGTCATCGCGAGGTAGTAGAACTCCATGCCGCAGTCGGCATAGAGCCCTTTCTGATAGTACAGCACGATGCCGAGTGCCTGCATGACAAAGCCCACTGCCCACATCCAAACGCTGGCCTTATATTCGAAAATGATGTAGGCCAAGCCGAGAACAGCTGTGATAAGGTCAAGGTAATTCATTTCTCATTCCTCATTTCTCATTCCTCATTTAAAAAGTAACGCTTGCGTGAGCGAGGAAGTGTATGGGCGCCTGTGCCGAGAACGTGGCCCATGCCCAGCCTCCGTTGTAGGCCTCGATGGAGCCATCCGCTGCCTTTCGGAAGTTCATCGAGCAGGAGCCGTTGGTCTCGTAGCGCTCGTTGAAGAGGTTGTATATAGTTACGCCCAGGGTGACGGTCGGTCGGCTGGTTGTCTGGCCATTTGGCCGTTTGGGCGCGAAGCTATAGGAGAGGTCGAGGTCGCTGACTAACATGGCGTCGAGCATGGCGCGCGTCTCTGTGCCGTCGTCTTCCTTATAGGCTTTGAAGCCCGAGTTGGTCATGTATTGTTCGCTGATATACTTCGACATCAGAGCGGCGCGCACCCCTTTGTATTCATAGCTCAGGCTGCTGCCCACGATGAGGTCGGGCGAGTAGGCCAGGTGGGTGGTGCCGGCGTTGACGTAGCTCTGGCTCCAGTCGTCGTTGATGACGGTGAGCTGCATATTCTTCGCGCGGTTCTGGCTGAGCGTGGCGTTGACGTTCCATTGGAAACCGTCGAAGGGGCGCCAGTCGGCCGACAGTTCCAAGCCTGCCCGATAGGAGTCCTTGATGTTGCGGGCCACCATCTCGCCGTTGGAGTCCTGCGCACCGGTGAGCACAAACTGGTTGTCGTAGACCATGTAGTAGAGGTTGGCGTTGAATGTCAGGTGCTTGATGCTGAAGGTGTAGCCCGCTTCGAGGTCGTTCAGGCGTTCAGCCTGCGGGTCAACGGCATCAGTCTCGGCCATCATGTCCTCGTAGTCGTTGCGTGTGGGCTCCTTGTGGGCGATGGCATACGAGGCGTATACCTTGTGGCCAGGTGCGAGGTCGTAGGTCAGGCCGGCCTTCGGGTTGAAGAAGTCGTACTGTCTGTCGAGCGTCAGCGGCCGCTGCTGGTGGTTGTCGTCGAACTCCTGCGACGTGCCCGACATCTGGTAGGAGATGTGCCGGTACTGCAGGTCGACAAAGGCATTGAGACCCTTTGCCAGTTCGTAGTTCAGCTTGCCGTAGATGTTGCCGTCGGTCTTCTTGGCGTTGTTGCGATAGTATTCGTGGTCGGGGTTGATGCTGCCACTGAACTCCCTCACCCATACGAGCCGACCGAAGTGGTCGCCGTCGTATTTGTTCCATCCTCCGCCGATGTTCGCCTGCAGCCCCTTGTGGTTGTCGTAGTTGGCCGAGGCCACGAGGCCGAAGAAGTCGTTGCCCATGCGCTTCTGCCTGACGAGGTCGCTCTTCGAGCCGAGGGCTGAATGTAGCAGGTATTTGTAGAGCTTCTGCTCGGTCTTATACTGCTCGTAGTAGCCGTCGCCTCGCGTATAGTGCAGGGCGGCGTTAACGTTCCACTGCCTGTTGATGCGCTGGTTCCAGATGAGTTGGTAGTGCTGCTGGTGGTAGTTGTCGGTCTGATTCTTATAGTAGGCCGTGTTGCCGTCGGCATCAGTGTATTGGCCGCAGGGGTTGTAGGTGCGGCCATACTGCTGCATGTCCTTCCGCGAGGCATAGTCCCAGGCGTGGTAAGTCTTCTCGGTGCCGTTGAAGGTGACCAGCTTCACCATGGTGTTGTCGCCGAAATAGCCGCCCTGCAGGAAGTAGGAGTTCAGGCGTGTTGAGGCGCGGTCGATGTAGCCGTCGCTGCCGATGTTCGACAGTCTGCCCTGCAGGCCCCAGTGGTCGTCGATGAGTCCGGTCGAGAAGCGCACCGTCTCCTTGTGCGTTCCGTAGGAGCCTGCCGAGAGGTCAATGGCCGTATAGGGCTGGGCTCCGATGTTCTCGGTCAGCATGTTCACGGTGGCCCCGAAGGCCCCGGCTCCGTTGGTCGACGTTCCCACGCCGCGCTGCACCTGGATTGACTGCAGGCTGGAGGTCAGGTCGCCCAGGTTCACCCAATAGAGCTGTGCCGACTCGGCGTCGTTCATCGGGATGCCGTTGGTGGTGATGTTGATGCGAGTCGGGTCGGTGCCGCGCACGTGGATGCCAGTGTATCCGATGCCCGTGCCCGCATCGCTCGACATCGTCACCGAGGGAAGCATCTGCAGCACCTGCGGCAGGTCCTTACCGTAGTTCACCTGCTTGATTTGTTCCTTCGAAACATTGCTGAAGGCCACAGGCGTCTTCTTCGTAGCTCGTGTCGACACCACCTGCACCTCCTGCAGGTCTTGGGTGAGCAGCGAGTCGGCCGACTGCTGGGCCGTCATGCCTGTTGCCGTCAGGGCAGCAAGCGCAGTAAAGAGAATTCGTTTCATTTTGTTCCTTATTAATATAAATATGTATACAATAAGGGGGAGAGAAAATAGCTGTTGTATCCCTACGCAGGCATTACCCTGATCAGGTCAGAGGGTATCATCTCAGCCCTCCGACAAGAGGGCACCCCTTAGCTTACATTCTGCAAGCCAGATGCAAAGTTACGAATAAGCGAGCGAAATGCAAAAGAAAAGACGAAGTTTTTTCATTCTTCACTTTTCACTTTTCACTTCTTTCCGCTTTGGATTTGTCGGAAAGTAATAAAACTTGTTCTAAAAGTAAGGCGTTTCGTTTTTTTTAAAGTAAAATGTAGTTGTTTTGTCGCTTTTTTATTACTTTTGCATGTTCTTTTGGGGATTCATCCCTCGGAGGACAAATAACATTATTCAATTTTTAAAGTAAAAAGAAAAAATGAAGAAATTGTTTTTCGTAGCATCCATGATGGTGCTTTCGCTGGGCGCTTTCGCACAGCACGAGGTAGGAACACTGACCATTCAGCCTAAAGTAGGTATCAACATTGCCAACATGACTGACACAGATGATGCCAGCGCACGTATCGGCTTCGTTGCTGGTGGTGAGTTCGAGTATCAGGCAACCAACTTCCTGAGCCTGTCCGCAGGCATGCTCTACTCAATGCAGGGTGTTAAGGGTGAAGAAAGTGGCACCGATTTGACCATCAAGACCGACTATATCAACGTTCCCATCATGGCCAACGTCTATGTGGCCCAAGGCCTCGCTGTAAAGGTTGGCCTCCAGCCCGGCTTCAATGTGTATGGCAAGTATAAAGCTTCACACAGCGGAACAAGTCTCTCAGGCGACCTTTCCGATTTAGGTATTGAGCCGGAGTCTTTCGATTTCGCCATCCCCGTGGGTCTTTCCTATGAGTATGAGAACTTTGTCTTCGACGCACGTTATAACATCGGTGTGACCAAGGCTATTGATGACTCTAAGCACAACGTCTTCCAGTTTACCCTGGGCTACAAGTTCGCTCTCTAATCAGGCAAATTCATACAGAAACACAATGCGGTGGCACTTCCATTCATCGGAGTGCCACCGCATTTTTCTTTCCAGCTGTACGTGATATCTGAAGCTATCTGGTCATCGGATTTGTCGGATTCAACGGATTGTTGTTGTTGAAATAGGGGAATCTGCTTAATCCGTTTAATCCGATGAAGAAAAAACAGCCTATTCGATGAGGCGCTGGCCTGTGACGTTGAGGAAGGGCCTGATGCGATCGTAGCTGACAACAAACGAGGGCAGCCCGAAAGCGTAGGCAGCAATCTCATATTGCTGATAGACGAAGTGGACGCCGTCCTCCTTGAAGAGCGGCGGCTGCTGGGGCAGGGGTACGAGGTAGATGTGGTCAGGGTTGAGGAAGAATTCCTGCAATTTCTCATCGGAGTCAGCCTCGAAGTACTCCTTAAGTCCGTCCTTCATGATGCCCTGAAACTCGTCAGAATACTGGTCTTTAAGGATGTCCCACGTGATGCGTCGTCCGTCAGCCTTGCGGAAGGTCTGTCCCTGGATGAGGTATGAGCCGTGCGCGCCGCCGCAGTAGACGCTCTCGGTTAGATCGTAGGTGACGAAGCGCGGCGTCTCGTAGCCTTTCTTAAACTGAGCTTCGAAGGAGAACTCGCTGGCATGCTCCTCGTAGGCCTCGTCGTCAATGTCCACGGCGCAGTCTTTGAGGATGTTGTCCTTGTGCTCGTTGGTGTAGTAGGTCATCATCTCCTCTCCGTCGAGGTAGTCACCCTCATAGGTACCACCGAGCATCTCGCTCATCCATTCAGCCACGGCGGGCGTCTTGGTGAAGTCGGCACTAATCTGGTAAAGACCCTTGGCATCGTCAATCTTGAAGCCTACGGAGTCGGTCTTCAGGATATCGGCCATAGGCAGAACGTTGTTACCCCACTGGCAGGCTACGCAGAGCGTGACGGCAGCCAGTGCAATCATGATTTGTTGTAGTGTTTTCATATACTTTTTTATAATTGAAGTGTCTATATGATGCAAAATTACAAAGTTTTTTTGAAATGGTGACACGCCCTAAGGCTTTTTTTCATAATTATTTTCTATTCCCCCTGTATAGGCTCTGTGCTCAGAACTCTTCATCGGCGCAGCCGGCAATCAGACAAAGGCTTCGTTTTTATTCAGTTCAAAAGTCAACCTTCATTGTTTTTTCGGGAAAAGTCTTTGTGTTTCCGGTTTTTATTCATACCTTTGCATCTTGGAGGTGGAAAGACCTTCAGCATGGCACAAGCTGATTATTTCTCCACCTCACCTAAACGCATAAGGATGGCCTCGCCATTTTCTTTGATGCCTAAACAAAAAGTAATCAACCGACAATAAAATGAAAAAAATCTATTCTATCCTGCTGGTCCTGCTGCTTAGTCTTGCAGGCCTGTCAGCCCAGGCACAAGTGGTGCTGAACGCCCAGAATTTTCCCGACGACAACTTCCGCGCTGCACTTGCTGAAATAACGGGAGTGGCAGAGGGAGAGACTCTCTCGGAGGAAATCCTTGCCAGTACGACACAGATTGATGTCCACGGCAGAGACATCGCCAGTCTGAAAGGCTTAAGGTATTTCACCGCTCTGGAAAAATTTGAATGTTACAGCAACAAGATTAAAGGCAGCCAGATGTGTGAACTGGTAAGGGTGCCTTTTGTAAGAGGTGCAGTAGTAGTGGTGTTTAATGCTGACGACGAGAATGAGGGCAATGAGTGTTTTGCGTATCTTGTGTCAGGTGTGACTTATAAGAGGATCAATATACGACAGATTGAAGGTGGAAGTGTTAAGAAGTACGAAGGAGCTCCGCTCATATTTAACGAAGATAACTTCCCAGATGCCAACTTCCGTGCATATCTCACGAAGAAAATAGGAATTGCTGAGGGTGAGGTATTCCCAACGGGCTACAACGAAGAATTCAGAGATATCCAGATTTCCGACAAGGGGATTAAAAGCCTTAAAGGTATTGAAGCTATTATGTTTAGTATCGAAATGCTTGATTGCCAAAGGAATCAGTTGACCTCCCTCGACATCCCATCGCCTAAATTGGTTGTATTGTTGTGTGACGAAAACCAGTTGACCTCACTCGATGTGTATGGATGTACAAAATTATCTAAACTTTGGAGTGCTCGCAATCCGCTCACCTCGCTTGATGTTTCTTCATGTCCTCAGTTGAACCAATTGTATACTCAAAACACCCAACTGACCTCGCTTGATTTGTCAAAGAATGTCAGGCTTGTTTCACTGTCTTGTCGTGGGAACCAACTGACCTCGCTTGATCTGTCTGCAAATCCAAAGCTAAGCTGGGTGGACTGTGCAATGAATCAGATTGCGGGAGCGAATATGGATGCGCTTGTCAACAGTCTGCCGACAGTGGAAGACAGTGAAATCGTAATATATAGCAGTTTCGAGAACGATGGCAACGTTTGTACCAAAAAACAGGTGTCGGTGGCTAAAGAAAAAGGGTGGAAAGTGATGAAGGAGGATGCTGACCGGAAATACAGTGACTATGAGGGTAGCGACCCGACGTGCATCCTGCTGTCCGAAGCATTCTTCCCAGATGCCAACTTCCGCGCTGCACTGACTGAAATCCTCTGGATATCAGATGAAGACGGATTCCGCTGGATATCAGAGGGCGACGAAATCTCTGACGAAATGATTGAACGGACAACGCTCATCTCCGTACCAGAGAAGAATATCGCAAGTTTGGAGGGTATTGAGTATTTTACCGCACTGAAAGTCTTATGTTGTTATAATAACCAACTCACGTCCTTGGACGTTTCAAAGAACACTGCATTAACAGAATTAGAGTGTGGCGTTAACCCACTGACTTCCCTTGATGTGTCTAAGAACACCGAATTAACAAGGCTCATATGCCCAGATAATGGTCTCACCACCCTTGATGTGTCAAAGAATACCAAATTACGAGATCTCCGCTGTAGTTCCAATAGTATAACCTCCCTTGACGTGTCAAAAAATACCGAATTGTCAATGTTGCAATGTATGTATACCCCGTTGACCTCGCTTGACGTTTCGAAGAACACAAAATTGGAAACCTTGAGTTGTCGAAACTGCCAGTTTACCTCGCTTGATGTATCGAATAATACCGAGTTGAAAGAACTATGGTGCGAAGAAAACCAATTGACTTCGCTTGACGTGTCAAAGAACACCAAGTTAGAAGATCTGGATTGCAGTAAAAACCAACTGACCTCGCTGGATGTGTCAGCAACTACGCATATTTGGCTCATTAAGTGTTATGGCAACCAGATTAAAGAGGATGCAATGGAAGTCTTGGTAAACAGCCTGCCTATAGTGGAATCCGGATTTTTTACCGTGTATAAATACACCGGCGATGACGAAGGAAATGTCTGCACCAAGAGTCAGGTTGCGAAAGCCAGAGGAAAAGGCTGGACTGTGCAGCAGACTGATGAGTCGGGTAAAAGAAAAGACTACGACGGCGTAGAAACAGGTATCCGTTCGCTGCAAGTCTCTGGCGGCACAGACAAGCGTTACGACCTCCAGGGTCGCAGAACGACGACGTCGCAGTCGGGCATCACCATCGTCAATGGTCAAAAATATCTGAAGAAGTAACGCCAGTACATCGTTTGATGTCATAAACAGGGTCATTGGATTTTCCTTGAAAAGTGTTGGAAGTTAGTCTTTTCAACACTCCGAAGAATCAGGAAAATCCGATGACCTTTTTGATTATTTTGACGATTGCTGTTAACTATTTGCAGCATGACATCTGTGCAGTATGCAGGTAAAGAGTTTTTTTGATAACATCTGTTGATTTTTGCTGCTGAAATCCTTTGCAGGCTGACGGGAAAGTGTTAACTTTGCAATCAAATAAGAAACTGACGCTATGACATATACCGTAAAAGAGATTGCCGAGATGACGGGCGCCCGCCTGATGGGGCCTGCCGAAGCAAAGGTGAGCTTCCTGCTTACCGACAGCCGTTCACTGTGTTTCCCCGAAGAAACATTGTTCTTTGCCCTGCGCACCCAGCGCAACGATGGTCACAGATACATCAAGGAACTCTATGAGCGTGGAGTGAGGTGCTTTGTGGTGGAAAGCCTTCAGAGTCCCGCCTCCCAGCCCTTTCCGGGTGAGGGCAGCGACTGCTCCTTCCTCCTCGTCGCCGACACGCGCAAGGCCTTGCAGCAGTTGGCCCGCCGCCATCGCGAACGGTTCCATTATCCCGTCGTCGGCATCACCGGTTCCAACGGCAAGACCGTCGTGAAGGAGTGGCTCAATCAGTTGCTGACCTATCCGGGCAGTGTCGTCGTGCGCTCTCCTCGTTCCTATAACTCGCAGATTGGCGTGCCTCTGTCGGTGTGGCTTCTGTCGGCAAAGACCGATGTGGCCCTCGTCGAGGCAGGCATCAGCGAGCCTGGCGAGATGCAAGCCTTGGCCGACATCATCCAGCCTACCATCGGTGTCATTACCGGGCTCGGACCAGCTCATCAGGAGAACTTCGAGTCGATGGACGAGAAGTGCCGCGAGAAACTCCTCCTGCTGAAGGATGCTCCCTCAATAGTCTTTCCTGCCGACGATGAGGTCATCAGCCGCGGCATCGACGCCGTGGGCTGTCAGGGCGAGCGCATAGGCTGGTCGGCGAAGGATGCGAAGGCAGCCCTCTATATCAACAAGGTAGAGCGGGTAGGTGAGCAGACGTGCGTCCACTACACCTTCAAAGGCACGCAGGGCAGCTACGTGTTGCCCTTCATCGACGAGGCATCGGTGCGCAACTCGTTCACCTGTGCCGCCGTGGCATTGAGCCTGCGCCTCTCGCCACAGACCATCGCAGAAGGCATGAGGGCCCTTGCTCCTGTTGGCATGAGGCTGGAGGTGATGGCAGGTCGGCAAGGCTGCACCATCATCAACGACAGCTACAGCAACGACCTCAACTCTCTCGACATCGCCCTCGACTTCATGACCCGCAGGCCTAACGACCAGGCCACAACCCTCATCCTCAGCGACATCGACCAGAGCGGCGAGGCTCCCGAGGAGCTTTATGGCAAGGTGTCGGAGCTGGTAGGCAAACGCGGCGTGAGAAAGTTCATCGGCATCGGCAGCGACCTGATGCGCTATCGCAGGATGATTGACGTAGAGGAGAAATACTTCTTCCAGTCGACGAAAGAGTTTCTGGAAAGTCCCGTCGGCTTACGTGACGAGCTCATCTTGTTGAAGGGTGCCCGCCGTTTCGGCTTCGAGCACATCGCTGAGATGCTCACCGAGAAAGTGCACGAGACCGTGCTTGAGGTGAACCTCAGCGCTGTCGTCGACAACCTGAACTACTACCGCTCACAGATGCAGCCCACAGCCAAGCTGGTCTGCATGATCAAAGCCGATGCCTATGGTGCCGGTGCCGTGGAAATAGCCAAGACGTTGCAGGAGCATCGCGTCGACTACCTGGCCGTGGCCGTGGCCGACGAGGGAGTGGCATTAAGAAAGGCAGGCATCACCCAGAACATCATGGTGATGAACCCAGAGATGGCTGCCTTGAAGACCCTCTTTGACCATGAACTCGAGCCGGAGGTCTACAGCTTCCGCCTGCTCGAAGCCCTCATCCAGGCTGCCGAGCGCGAAGGCATCACCAACTATCCCGTCCACATCAAACTCGACACGGGCATGCACCGCCTAGGCTTCGAAGGCCCCGACATCCCGCAGCTCATCAATCGCCTTGGGCGCCAGAATGCCATCATCCCGCGCAGCGTCTTCTCGCATTTCGTGGGCAGCGACAGCGATGGCTTCGACGACTTCTCCGACTTGCAGTTCTGCCGTTTCGACGAGTGGAGCCGACAGTTGCTGGCAGCCTTCCCGCATAAGATTTTAAGGCATATCGACAACTCCGCAGGCATCGAACACTTCCCGCAGCGGCAACTCGACATGTGCCGCCTCGGACTGGGCCTCTATGGCATCAACCCGCGCGACAACAGCGTCATCAACAATGTCTCGACGCTGAAGACCACCATTCTCCAGCTGCGCCACGTGAAAGCTGGCGACAGCATCGGCTATTCGCGCCGGACTGTGTTGGAGAAAGACAGCTTGATAGGAGCCATCCCCATCGGCTATGCCGACGGACTGAACCGCCGTCTGGGCAATCGCAACGGCTATTGCCTCGTCAACGGGCAGAAGGCGGAATATGTAGGAAACATCTGTATGGACGTGGCCATGATTGATGTCACGGGCATCGACTGCCGTGAGGGTGACATGGTGGAAATCTTCGGCGAGCATTTGCCCGTCACTGTCCTCTCAGACAGCATCGGAACCATTCCTTACGAGGTCCTTACGGCAGTCTCCAACCGCGTCAAGCGCATGTATTATGCAGACTGATATCTTTTGTAATGGCAGCTTTGACGCAGTTGATGGATTATAGCCTCCATTCTACATGTAAAACAATAAAAAAGATAGGAATGAAAAAGATTTCTGTACTTAGTTTACTTTTGTTGCTTGGTTTGAGTTCTTTCTCAATACCTGTTACAGTTGGCGTGGATTTCATGCCTGATACTTTTAATCAGCTAAAAGCCAAAGCGTTGCAGGGAGATGCCTCGGCGCAATACAGATTGGGCATCAAATATTATACAGGTCAAGATGTTCAACGGAATATTACCGAGGCTATCTATTGGTATCGTAAGTCTGCAGACCAAGGCCATGCTTTAGCTCAGGATGCCTTGGCTAATATCTATTATATCGGAGACGCTGTGCCGCGAGACTATTCTCAGGCAGCCTATTGGTATCGTAAGTCAGCGGAGCAAGGATATATTTCTGCGCAAGTAAACATGGGTAATTGCTATGAATATGGATATGGTGTTGAGCAGGATTACGCCCAGGCGGCTTTTTGGTACCGTAAGGCAGCTGACCGGGGATATTCTATTGCCATGAATTATCTTGGACAGTGCTATGAAAAGGGACATGGCGTGAGTAAAGACTACGCTCAGGCAGTCTATTGGTATCGCAAGGCAGCAGAAGACGACTTTTCTTCAGCTCAGTGCAACTTGGGCCATTGCTACGAAAATGGCTATGGAGTGGAGAAAGACTATTCCCAGGCAGTCTATTGGTATCGTATGGCTGCTGATAAGGGAGATGGCATGGCACAAAACAACTTAGGCTATTGCTATCAAACGGGCAGGGGAGTTCCTCAAGACTATGAACAGGCAAGGTTATGGTATAAGAAAGCAATAGGGAATTATAACACCCAGGCTCAGGAGAACTTAGCAAATCTGGAAAAGATAAAGCCTGAGCGTAAGCAGGCTCAGCCTGTGACGGCTTCGTCGTCAGAGCAAAATCAAACACCCCAAAATATGCTTAAATTGGGCATTAGCTACTATGAAGGCAAAGTCGTTCCATTGGATTATACGAAGGCAGTCTTTTTCTTTCGTAAAGCAGCTGAGCGAGGGCTGGCACAAGCTCAGTACAACTTGGGCATTTGCTATTTAAATGGTGAAGGCGTTTCTAAGGACAACTCTCAGGCCGCCCATTGGTTCCTTAAAGCAGCAGAGCAAGTATATGCTGATGCTCAGTACAACATGGGCGCTTTCTATTTTGATGGTATCGGTGTGACTCAGGATTATGCCCAGGCTGTCTATTGGTTTCGTAAGGCTGCTAATCAAGGCCATGCCTTGGCACAGCGCAACTTGGGTAAATGCTATTATTTTGGGGATAGTGTGGCAAAGGACTACTCTCAGGCCCTGTATTGGTTTCGGAAGGCAGCCGCACAAGGTGACGGAGAATCACAATGTTTCATAGGTATATGCTATGAAATGGGGAGTGGTGTTCCAAAGGATTTCACTCAGGCCAAGACTTGGTATGAGAAAGCACTACAGAGTGGATATAAAAAAGCAGAGCAGTTCCTGAACCTCTTAGGGCATTAATAATAGGCAGAGAAGCGTGAGAAGTGAAGAGTGAAAAACCGCTTAATGCATGACTTTTCGCTCTTCACTTTTTGTTTTTATTGCTGTCCGGTAAAAACGGCCTGAAGGGCCAGAAAGATCTCAGCCCAGGGCAACGCCCTGGGAAAAAAGGGAAATTGCAAGATGCGCCCCACAGGGGCAAAAGAGTTAGATTTCAATCTTTTGCCCCTGTGGGGCGTTATTTGGGCGTTGAATATAACACCCAGGGCGTTGCCCTGGGCTGAGGTCTCATTGGCCCTTCAGGCCGTTTTCAACCCCTAATCATATTAATTCTTTTAAAAATGCAATATATACAGGGAATATCAAAGATAATAGAAAATTTTACCGGACAGCAATATCTTGTTTTACATTTTTCCGAACGGAGGCTATGCTTTCTGCAGGGTGATGGCGAAGGTTGTTGCCGTACCTTCGGTCTTCAGCGAGAAGTTGGCGCGATGTCGCGTCAGCACTTCGCGTATGAAGAGCAGGCCCAGGCCGTTGCCTGTAGGCTTGGTAGAGAAGAAGGGGGTGAAGAGCATCTGTGAGGCTTCGTCGGTGATGCCTGCACCATTGTCGGTGATGGCGATTTCGCCAGTGTTGGTGGTCGTTATCTGTATGAGTCCGTCGTGGTCGGGCTTTGTCTCGCGAAGCAGTTCAATGCTTTCAATGGAGTTTTTGATGATGTTGGTGAACACTTGGTTCATCAGTGCCAGGTCGGCATTTACTTTCGGGTTCTCTTGGCAGAGTTGTGCTGAGAAACGGATGTGGTTGGCTTCACATTGTGACTCCCACAGCAGACGGTTGCTTTCCATCAGGCTGTTCACTTCGATGGGCTGCATGATGGGGTCTGGAATCTTCACCACGTCGGCCAACCGCCGGATGAAGGCTGTCATCTCCTGGTTTCTTTCGTTGCACACGTGCAGCAGCCGGCGCATGTCGTCGGTACTCTCTCCCATGTTTTGCAGGTCGTTGTCCACCATTTCAAGGATTGACGTGAGGGTGGCCGTGGAGTTGTTCACCTCGTGGGCAATCATGCGGATAACCTTTTCGTAGGCTTTCCTTTCGGCGTTCATCACCTCTTCGGTGAGGCTTTCTATGAGGTAGAACGGCCTGCTGGCGCCACGGTCGAAGAAGGTCTCACGCGTACATTTATATATATGTGCGTTGCTGGTGGTGAAGGTCTCGGTGCGTTTCTCGTCGAGGGTGCTCAGGCGTTGTGCGATGACCGACGGCAGTTCGCTGACGTGATGCCCGATGGCGCTGTCGTCGCACTCCAGAAACTGTTGCGCTGCGGGGTTCATGCTGACGATGCGTTCGTCGAAGTCGAGCATGACGACGCCCATGGGCGAGACGCTGAGGAGCAGGTCAATGAGGTTGTTCTGCTCGCGCAGTTTGAGGCGGCTGTTTTTCAGCTCCTCGGCCATGCTGTTGAAGGTTTCGATGACTTTGTTGACGTGTGGGTCGCTGCCTCTTGCCAACCGGCTGCTGGAGTCGCGTGCTTTCAGCAGTTCGATGCCGTTGTCAATTGAGCGGAGGGTGCGCCGGTAGCGTCGGTAGTAGCGCCACACCAGCAGGATGGCCAGCGTGGAGAGGGCGATAGCTGTGTAGGCGATGGTCATGGTTTGATGTTGTATTTCTCGAGTCTTCTGTATAGTGCTCCTCGGCTCAGTCCGAGCAGTCGGGCGGCCAGCGACACATTACCATCGCACTGTCGCAGGGCGTTGGCGATGCTCTCGCGCTCCTGTTCTTCCAGCTTCCGTGTCTCTGTCGGCGGTATGTCGGCCCGATCGGGGTCGGCGGCGGCCTGCTGTTCAAAGTCTCGGGCGGTGAGCGGGTTGTGGGTACTGACGAGCAGGGTGCGTTCTACGAGGTTCTTCAGCTGGCGGATGTTGCCGGGGTAAGGCAGGGCCTTCAGGTAGCTGGCTGCTTCCGTTGACAACCTTGCCGTTGGCAGGCCGTTGGCCTTGGCTGCCTCTTTGATGAAGTGTTCTGCCAAGAGGGGGATGTCTTCTTTCCGTTCGCGCAGGGCGGGCAGGTGGACGGTGATGAGGTTGATGCGATAGTAGAGGTCTTCGCGGAAGCGGCCTTCTCTGATGGCCTGTGGCAGGTTGGCATTGGTGGCCGACACCACGCGCACGTTCACCTGCAGTGGCTTGCTGCTGCCCAGCGGCTCAAAGGTCTGCTCCTGCAGCACGCGCAGCAGCTTCACCTGGCAGCTCAGGTCAAGGTCGCCTATCTCGTCGAGGAAAATGGTGCCCTGGTCGGCCACCTCGAAGCGTCCTTTGCGGTCGCCGTCGGCACCGGTGAAAGCTCCCTTGCGGTAGCCGAACATCTCGCTCTCGAAGAGCGACTGCGACATGCCTCCGAGGTTCACCTTGACGAAGGGCTCCTTGGCTCGCTGGCTCAGCTGGTGGAGGGCCTGTGCGATGAGTTCCTTGCCCGTTCCGCTCTCGCCCGTGATGAGCACGCTGGCGTTGGTGGGGGCGATGCGCCGGATGGTCTCCATCACTTGCAGCAGCTGGGGCGAGCGGCCAATAATGGTGGGGTAGGGGTGTGACGATGCCGCTGTCTTCTGAGCAGTTGTTGTTGTGGTTGGGGCCGGGGCATGGTCGTTGGCTACAGCATTCTCCTGTCGGGCAGCCAGCCGCAGGGTGGTCTCGATACGGCGCAGCAGCAGACTGTTGTTCCAAGGCTTGGTGATGAAGTCGGCGGCGCCGGTCTTCATGCCCCTTACGGCCAGTTCGATGCTGCCCCATGCCGTCATGAGGATGACGGGAATCTGTGGCTTAGTTTCTTTTACCTGCCGCAGCAGTTCCAGTCCCTCCACGCCCGTCGTGGCAGGCGAGTAGTTCATGTCCATGAGGATGAGCTGCGGGTCGTTGTTCCACACGCAGTTCATAGCCTCCTGCTTGTTCTTGGCTTCCTGCACTTCGTAGCCGGCGCGTTCCAACAGAAGGCGCAGCGAGGTGCGTATGCCACGGTCGTCGTCAATAATAAGTATCATAGGACAAAGGTACGATTAAATGAGCGAAAAACAAAAGAAAAAGACCAAGTTTTTTTACATTTGTTCTTCCGAGTGGAAGGACCTTCGACGAAGTCAGAGGTACGAATTATCATTCAATGAGCGCTTCGAAGTCGGCATCTATGTTTGTATTCTTCTCGAAGTCCCACAGGGTGATGCTACGCAGTTCGTAGTAGAGGTTCCAGAATTCGTATAGCTGCTGTATGCGTTGTCGGTGTGCGGAGTCCTTGCTGTTCTGCGCGTCGTTGAGTTCGAGGGTGCTGATGGTACCGGCCACGAAGGTCTTCACGTTGGTGTCGTAGCGTCGGCGGGCTATGCTGTCGGCCTCGTTGGCGATGCGCAGCTGGCGTGCCTGGTTGTTCAGTTGCTCGACAAGTATGAAGAGGTCCTGCTCGAACGTCTTCTCCTGTTGTTCCAGCTGGCTGCGCAGGGTCTTGCGGTTGTTCTCGGCCATGCGCACGCGTCCCTTGCGTCGCCCCCAGTCCAGCAGGGGTATGCTCATGCCTACCTCCACGCGCTGGTGCTCGTTCAGCGGCGAGTAAGCCCCTCGCCAGCGGCGGTCCTGGCCGGTGTATCCCACGCTGGCATAGACATTGACGCTGCGCAGGTTGCTGCGGGCGGTTGCCACGCTATAGTCGGCTTCCAAGCGCTGTCGGTGCAACCGCCGCTGCAGAGAGTTGTTCTCCATGGCCTTCTGCAGGGCCAAGGGATAGCTCACGTCGGCCGTCATTGCCAGCTCGGGCACCTCGGTATAGATGTCGACGCTGTCAGTCAGGTTGAGAAATGTGGCCAGGCGGAAGCGTGAACTGCTGACGGCGGTCTGGCCATCGGTCAGCGTACTCTCCGCCTGCAGCAGGTTCAGCCGCATCTGCAGCACGTCGTTGTCGCTGATGATGCCCATCTCTCGCTTGGCCTGTGCCACCTCATAGAGGCGCTGGGCGTTCTGATAGTTCTGCAGGGCCATCGAGAGGTTCTCTTTCGCCAGCAGCAGGTTGAAGTAGAGGTTGATGGCCTGAATGGTGACTTCCTCCGTCTCCGCTAGGTAGTTGGCCTTCGCCTCTCGGAATCGGACGGGCTCAATGCGTCGCGCCCACTTCACGTCGTTCACACCGAACAGTCGCTGGCTGAGCGTCAGCCGGAGCGGGATGGCCATGTAGCGCCGGCCGCCATCCTCACCATATTGGCGCAGATAGTCGATCGAGGAAGACAGCGTCAGCGTGCCGCCCGTCTGCCAGATGCGCTGCGTGGCATTGATGGCCCCGGTGGTCTCCAAGTAGTTCGAACGCACGAAGGTGTAGCCGCCGTCGGCCGTCTGGTAGGCATTATACTGCTTGCTATACGAGGGCAGCGTGGCTGAGAAAGACACCTCGGGCAGCAGGTCGGCCTTGTGGGCGCGATACTGCCAGTAGGCCGAGCGCAGCTCGGTCAGGGCCTGCTGCGCCTCGACGCTGTTCCGCCGCGCCCGCTCAACGGTCTCCCTCAGCGTCAGCCTGTGCGTTTGTGCCATGGACGAGGCAGGCCATCCGAGGGACCAGATGACAACAATCGCCACCATGATGATTCTTCTGTTCTTGGTCAAATCCATGTTTCCTATTGTTCGTTCTTAAGGCTTGAATCAGAGATAGTTAGCATATCTCAAAGTAAAATCGCCGATTTTACCGACCAAAATCGCCGAAATTGCTGACCAAAATCGGCGATTTTACTTATCAAAATCGGCGAATTTACTTTTTGATGTCATAGCTTTCTCCAAAGTAGCTGATGCAATAGTCATCGTGATGTCTGTTTTTTTTTCATCGGATTGAGCGGATTTCTCGGATTTTTACTTCTCTGCGAAGAATCCGTTTAATCCGTTTAATCCGATGAGTTTATTTTCTTTCCTCGGATTTATCGCATCTTCCCATGTCAAAGATAATCCGCATAATCCGACGACGAAT
>CAMHUI010000028.1 GCA_946188345.1 uncultured Prevotellaceae bacterium
CCTTGCGGTTGTTCTTTGTATTGTCGGCAGGCAGGATGAACTCGTCCTCGCCGAGATTGTTGTCATCCGGTTTGTCTGCAGGCAGGACAATCTCATCATTGGGAGCATCTTTCTGCGGAGCGTTCTTCTCTGTCTCTGGCAGCGGTATGTCTGCCGGCTGCTCAAGAGGAGCTGTGGGCTCAGGTTCCGGAAGTTGGATGTCTTCTGGCAGCTCGACGGGGTCCGTCGGCTCCGACTCTGGCAGCTGTATGTCGGCCGGCTGATCTTCCGTGGGCTGGTCGTCTTGGGGCTGCGGTAGAACGATTTCTTCTTCCACAGGCTCATCTTGTTTCTTGGCTGCTCCTGGGTAGCCCTCCAAACCATTGTCGAAGTTGTCGGGGTCGTCTAAGAGGCGGTCTACGTCTTCGACGGTGGGTTGGGTTTCCTTTTCGTCGGGTCGGAGGTCTTCGGCCGAGGGTTCGATGAGCAACGGCAGGTCGCTGACCTTCAGGGGAGCGAAGTGCTGGTTATAGAAGTCGTTGTAGTCGTCGTAGCTAAATCGTGTGCCGAGCAGTTGCAGGTTCTCCTCACTGATGACAATGGAGCGGCCTCCCTGCATATTGCGCAGGATGGCAGCCTGCCGATGAAGGGCACGGGCATACTGCAGGGCCTCGTCGAAGTTACGGAATCCTCGCAGCATCATGCGATGGAGCCCGCCGTCGTCTTCAATCTCGATATCAAAGTTACGTACAAGATAGGAGGTGAAATTATAGCGTGCCACTTCGTAGAGCAACTGGTTCTCGTTGACGGAGTCGGGCTTGTAGGCCACCATAAATATGAAGTTGGTATTGCGTTCGTTAGAGAACTGCTTGTTGTCTGTAGAGTCTTTGTCGTTGAGCACAGCCGTTCGGCGCTGCCATACATCGCCAATGTCGAAGCGTCCGCCCCGCAGTCTTCGGCCTTGCTTGACGCCATTGACAATCATGCCGGCAAGCTCGCTGACCTTGCCCGACGGGAATTCTTCGACCACTTGTTGCATCGACTCCAGACAGCCATCGGCATCGCCGTTGTTGAGTTTTCCAAGGCCGTCGATGAAGATGAACTTGTCGCGGTTCTCGCCTAGGGGAAAACGGGTGGCCGAGAACTGGGTATTGGCCTTCACCTCGTCGTAACGGTTGGCCTTGAAGGCTTCATAGGTAGCTGTATAAAGAGAGTCCTCCAGATGTCGTCCGAAGCGAGAATTCTCCTCGAAGTTGGGGTCAGTGAGCAGGATGGTCCACTGACTCTCCGGGAAGTGGCTCTGCAACATGGTCAGGTAGTTGGCAGCCACCACCGGTTCTCCCTTGCGCGAGTGGAGCAGGAAGAGGTGGTAGAGCGCGTTGTCCATGCCCTCATAGTCAGGGTAGTCCATGCGCAGGCGGTTGAAGGCTTTCTCGCTGAGCCGTAGGTTGTCGAGTTTATCTTTGAAGATGACGGCCGAGTTGTAAAGTCCATCCTGTATGATGGCATGGCTCTCGAACTTCTGCTCGTCGGTGAATGGGATCTGTGCCAGGTAGTATTCACGTTTGTGCGGGTCGTTGGCTGCGCTGTCGGCCTCTTGGGAGAGTTCTTCTTCCAGTGCCTCTGCGTTACGGATGGAGTCGAGTTGTTCTTCGGTAAGTCCGCTGTCGTCGGCCTCTGGCCCTGCCACTACGCTCTTGTTGATGCGCTGCCAGTTGTCGACGTTCTCACGCTTACCCCACTGCCGCTGGAACTGGGTCTTACCCTGGTTGACGGCCATTTGGTTGTAGAAATACCATAGTCCTTGGTCCTGGGCATTGGGTGTCGGGCGCTGGTTGGTCGGACGGTTGGTCTGTCCGCCGTTGCGTTGTTGCGTCTTCATGGCTTCTTCCTCGGCCAACCGGTCTTTCTCTTCTTTTTCCTTTCGTTTAAGTTCCTCTATGACACGGTCGATGGCGGCATTGCGGTCTTTCTCGCTCATGGTGGAGAGCTCGAGCAGTGAGTCCTGCAGGTGGACGGCATCGGTGAAGGGTACGAGCTGGTCGAGCACCTGGGAGCGGTGGCTGAGCTGCTCATAGTCGTCGCGCTCCTTGTCGAGCAGTCCGATGGCTTCGCCGTAGCATCGCTGTGCATCGTTGTAGCGTTCCATCGTCCAGTAGATGTCGCCGAGGCGCAACAGCAGCACGCCTTTCTCGATGCCGTTGCGGGTCGATTTCTCGTTGCCCTTCTCATAGGCGATGATGGCGTTGGTGGTGTCGCGCTCGGACATATAGATGTTGCCGATGGCATAGTAGACTTGGTCGAGATAGTCTTTGTTTTTGTCAGAGATGGCCATACGCTTCAGGCGGCTGATCATCTTCTTCGCCTGGGTGTCGGCAAAGACCTCCGTCATGGCGATGCGGGCGTTGAACTCCACCTCGTATGGCGGGCTCAGACGTACTACATGCTGATAGGCCTTATAGGCTTCCTGCTTGTGTCCGAGGGCAGCCTGCATCTGTCCCATGAGGAACCACTCGCGGGCTTTCTGCTTCTTGCGCATCTCGTGGCGGATGACCTTGCGCAGATATGGAATGGCCTGCTCGTAGTCGCGGGTATGGACGTAGTAGTCGGCCATGGTGTAGTCCCATTCTTTCTGTGCTCCCGGGTGGATGGAGTCGCGCGAGATGTTGCGGATGACATCCTCAGCATCGTATATCCAGTCGAGTTCGATGTAGCTCTTTGCCAGCCAAGCCCTTGCACGTCCGTAGATGGCGGGTTGGGTCTGGTAGAGGCGGCTCATATAGGAGAACGTCGAGGCGGCCTCATCGAAGTCGCCCTTGTAGAACTGCGAGCGGCCCATCATCATCCAGGCCTTCCAGAGGAAGGGGTTGTATTCCTTGCGGTTGAGCCACTCCAGGTCGCGCTCGGTCTTGCGGCGGTTCTTCTTCCATTCGGGCTTGCGCTTGATGCTGTGCAGCTTGATTACCTTCTGACTCTTCTCGATAGCCTTCTCGTAGTTGCCCTTGCCCAGCTGGCGGCTCTGCTTGTTGCCGACGGTGTAGAGGGGGATGGGCTCGGTGAAGTTATCCTTGTTGCCGTTTTCCTTCTCGGTGGAAGCATCGATGTAGGCCAGCTTTCCATTATAGAAGGCATTATACTTGGCCTTGAAGGAATGCCAAGCACGGCTCTTCGCAGTGTTCTTCTGCGTAGAACAACCTGCTGCCAGGACCAACAAAGCCAGCAGCAGGACAGGGGCGATATGTCGCGTATTGCGTAGTTTCACCTTATATAAACTATTACATATAACTGCAAAAGCCCTGTTTTATTGTGAAAGACTCAAAAAAAAGTGCCTACTGCCACCCGAAATCCATATCGAACGCCCAAAGCCTTTCAGGAAATCGTCAGATTATCACCCTGTGAAATCCATGACATCAACCAGTGCCCCCCTTTTTACAACGGAAGAAATCAAAAGCCTCTGCCGACAATCTTCCTGATTATTTATAAAAACGCGCCGTAAATATTTGGGTATTCCGCTCTTAATCCGTACTTTTGCATGAGAATTATCAATCAAGAAGACATGACAAAGCGCTCATTCCTATCAAGCCTGCTGTTATTGCTGGTTCTATGGTTGCCCACAGCTATGGCGGCACAGCCTCGAGAACTCACCTGCGAACTGCTGTCCAATCCGCTGGGCATCAACACCTCCCTACCCCACTTCTCCTGGAAGAATCCGGGCACCACCCTGCAAGCAGCCTATCAGATACAGGCAGGCTCCGACTCCACACGGCTGTCACGTGGCAAGGCCGACCGCTGGGACTCCGGGCGAGTCAACTCCCCAAAACAACTGATGGTGGTCTATGCCGGCACTACCCTAAAGCCTCGCGACTTCTGCTTCTGGCGCGTCAGGACATTCGATGCCGAAGGGAAGCCCTCGCCATGGAGCACCATCCAACGCTTCAGCATCGGCCTCGACGAGACGTCCTTGCAGGGAGGCTACCTTCTGCTGCCCGCCGCGGCAGGCTGTCAGGAAGCACCGTTCTTCCGCAAGCAGGTCCTCCTGAAGCGCAAACAGCGCACCCTTGTCCACGTCAACTCCCTGGGCTACCACGAGCTCTTCGTCAACGGCCACCGCATCGGCCGCCGTGTACTGGCACCGGCAATGACACAACTCGACCGACGGTCGCCCATTATCACCTACGACATCACGCCCGCCCTGCGTAACGGATTGAACGACATCGTCATCGCGCTCGGACAGGGATGGTATAAACCCGTCTATTTCAAGTCGCAGCATCCCGGCCCCGTCGTGAAGGCCGAGATTGATGTCTACGGCAAAGACGGATGCACCGTCGTTGCCTCGACAGACGACACTTGGACAGCCGCACCGAGCGGCTTCAGCGGCATCGGCTCATGGAGACCCCTGCAGTTTGGCGGCGAACGGCTGGACGCCCGACGCCAACCACGCGACATGACTGCAAAAGAGCTCGACCGGCTGGCATGGACACAGGCAGAGGTGGTCAAGGTTGACGTCGCCAAGGCCTCGCCCGAGATGTTCGCCGGAAACCACATTGCCCAGACATTCCGCCCCAAGACCATCACCCGACAAGCCGACGGCAGCTGGTTCGTCGACATGGGGCGCGGCCTGTCGGGATGGTTCGCCATACGCTTCCACGGACTCAAGGAAGGACAGAAAGTGGAGATGCACTACTCCGACAACATCGAAGACGGCATGCCCAACGACTACAATGAACACGACGAATACATCGCCCGTGGAGAAGACGGCGAGCGCTTCTGCAACCGATTCCACAGCCACGCCTATCAATACGTCACCATCAGCGGGCTGGAACAGGCTCCAAGTGCCGACGACATCGAAGGACTCCTGCTCACGTCGACAGAAGAGCCACGCACCATGTTCAGATGCTCAGACGCCGACCTGAACGCCATCCACGACATGATTCAATACACGATGCGCTGTCTGACCTTCAGCGGCTACATGGTTGACTGCGCCCACCTGGAACGCATGGGCTACGGCGGCGACGGCAACTCGTCGACTCGCTCACTACAGACGATGTTCGACGTGGCTCAGACCTACTACAACTGGCTGCAAGCCTGGGACGACGTGCAGGACGAAGACGGGTCGCTGCCCCACGTGGCACCGGCCGGAATCCAGTGCGGAGGAGGCCCCTACTGGTGCGCATTCATCGTCAAAGCACCCTGGCGAACCTATCAGGCCTACGGCGACAAGCGGCCCATCAGCGAGCACTACGACGCCATGAAACTGTGGCTCGACTACGTCAGGAAATACTCCCCAGAAGGCCTTCTCAAGCCCTGGCCCAACACAGCCAACCGCTATTGGTACCTGGGCGACTGGCTGGCACCGGCAGGCATCGACGTGCAGGACGAACGGTCGGTGACCTTTGTCAACAACGCCTACATCTGTGAATGTCTCGACAACATGACCGTCATCTCCCGCCAGCTCGGCCACAACGACGACGCCCAGCGCTTTGCCAAATGGAAGACCACACTCAGGCAACGCCTCGTCGACGACTTCTGGCACCCGGCCGACAGCACCTTTGCATCGGCGTCGCCACTCGACCTCGCCATAGCCGTGATGAGTGGCATCGCAACAGGAAATGTCGCCAAGGCCGTCAGCGAGAAACTCGTCAAGCTCTCGAGGACGAAATACAACAGTCACATTGCCGTCGGATTGGTCGGCGTGCCCGTCTTCACCGAATGGGCCACGCAGCAGCGGCAGACGGAGCTGATGTTCGACATCCTCAAGCAACCCGACTACCCGGGCTATCTCTACATGATACGCAACGGCTCAGCCACCACCTGGGAGTCGTGGGACCATCGCCGCAGCAGCATACACAACTGCTACAACGGCATCGGCACATGGTTCTATGAAGCACTCGGAGGCATCATCGCCACAGAGCCTGCCTACCGACACGTGCGCATCGACCCGCAGTATGCCGGCAGACTCGACTGGGTGGAGGTGACAAAGGAGACGCCCTACGGTACCATCCACGTGAAGTGGCAGCGCACCGACGGAGCCATCACCCTCAACATCACCCTGCCCTCAGGCGTCACCGCCGACGTGGCAGGAAAGACTATCGGAGCCGGAAACCATGTAATCAACGTATAAGACAACGATATGAAAAGATTATTGCTTGCCACCTTGGCTGTCGTTTGGGCAACACTGACCGCGACAGCTCAAACCGACCTCACGGGCCGGGTCTACAGCAATCCGAACATCCTGGCAACCTTGATAAAAGATGTCGCAAAAGAAATTGATTCGAAAATGGACTCCATCAGGACAGCCGCCATCAAAGAAAAAGAACAAAAGAAAGGCCGCAAGCTGACCGCAGATGAGTTAGCCGAGGTTGAGAACGATGTCGCGAAAGCCCAGGAGATGATGGAAGCTATGAAAAAAGGCATGAAGATGTCCGTGGGCGTAGAGTTCAAGAGCCCTACTGAGGTCGTGATGACAAACAAGACAAGCCTCGACGACAACGCACTGAAGGCTGCCGGCGTCAGCTGGGTGAAGCGCAAGGCCATGAAGGCAGCGCTGGCCTTGGCTCCGTCATCGGCTAAAGACGTCTATATGGTGAAGGGAAACCTTGTCATCGTTGGGAAAAAGAATGACACCGACACGCTACGCATCTCCAACGACGGCAAGTACCTCTATGGTAAAATGGACAAAACAAAGTTCACGCTGACACGAACGAAATAGACAATTATGACTCGCTTAACAGGAGGACGAGTTCGTCTTTCACCTGATTGGGCACGTTGATTCCGCGGAGGATAAGGCTGCGGTTCCAACCCTTGACATCCGAGGGCAGCAACGTCATCAGCACCTCCCGGAACTGCTCGGCCTCATCATCGTCATAGGCATCGGAACTGCGCCCGGCAAAGACGTCAAGCTCTTCGTCGTCATAATATTCAACAGGCTGAGTGGCGGCCTCCATCATACATTCCTGCTCGCATTGGTCATTGCCACCGTTGCAGGTCGCACAATTGTCGGCCAGCACCACCTGGTCGTCGTCAGAATGGCGCTGACTGAGCGCGGCGACTATTCCCAACAACACCAATGCAACGATGACAATCAGAATGTATGTCATAACCTTACTTTTCTTTTCTGAGGAGTTCTCGGCCTACAGTTCTTCCACCGTGAACCCGGCAGAGCGAAGGTCGTCCCAGAACTCCGGATAGGATTTAGAGACCACTTCTGGGTTTTCTATCTGGATATGTCCGTAGCGCATGGCCAGGGGCGCAAAGGCTAATGCCATACGGTGGTCGTTATAGGTTGATATCGGCTCTGGCACCGCTGTTGCCTCTGTGGGCTCAGCCGGCGACTCCAGCTCGTCTGCCCCTACTTTCAGCAGCACTCCCAGCTTCGCCATCTCTGCGCGGAGGGCCTCCATGCGGTCGGTCTCCTTGATGCGCAGGCTGGCCAGCCCCTTGAAATGGAACGGCAGACCGAGGGCTCCACAGGTGGCCACAAGCGTCTGGGCCAGGTCGGGTGAGTTTTTGAAGTCATAGTCCATGCGGGGCAGGGTGCGCAGATGGCGCGTGAGCTTCACCGTGCCATCCTTCTGAAACTGAGTCTTCACGCCGAGCGTAGAGAAGATGTAGCGCACCACGGAGTCGCCCTGCCGCGAACCGTCGCGAAGGCCAGACAGAAGGATGCTTGCCTCATAGTCGTCGCAAAGGGCCAAGGCCTCGTACCAGTAGGAGGCTGAGCTCCAGTCGCTTTCTACCACATAGCGCAGCGGCTGATAGGGCTGCGCACCGACGCTGACGGTGTCTACATCGGTCCATTCGGCCTGCGCCCCGTAGCGATGCATCACATTCAGCGTCAGGTCGATATAGGGTCGCGACGATATAGCGCCCAACATGCGCAACTCCAATCCGTCGTGCAAGGCAGGGCCAATCATCAGCAAGGCAGAGATGAACTGGGAGCTCACGTGGGCATCTACGTCGACATGCCCGCCTTCGAGTCTGCGCCCCCGGATATGCAGCGGCGGAAACCCTTCGTTCTCCATATACTCTATGTCAGCTCCGAGGTAGCGAAGGGCATCGACAAGGATGCCTATCGGGCGTTGCTTCATGCGTTCGGTGCCTGTCAGGATGACGTTGCTGGGCGTCACGGCATAGTAAGCCGTCAGGAAGCGCATGGCCGTTCCGGCTGCCCCTATGTCGATGACGGTGGGAGTCGGGCGTTGGGTATTGAGCGTCGGAGCCAGTGCCTTCAGCATCACCTCCGTGTCGTCGCAGTCGGAGAGGTTGTCGGGCAGCACACCGCCCCCCGCCAGCGCACTGATGATGAGCGCGCGGTTAGAGATGCTTTTCGATGCCGGCAGCTTGATTTCAGCTTGAAGCGTCCTGGGGGCCGTTACTTGATATATCATGTCAATGCTGTTTGTCTTACTTTTTATGCAAAGGTAATGAAAACCCGGCAAACCACAAAATAAAAAACCTTTTATTTCCTGAGTTTGTGCAATTAGTGCAACCTTTGCACACGGAAACAACCGAGAAAAGTAAAAATAATGAAAATAATCTCCCAAAAATTTGGTCGGTTCAAAAAGATTGTGTAACTTTGCAACCGCTTTCAAGAAAAGCATCGGGATGTAGCGCAGTTGGTTAGCGCACGCGTCTGGGGGGCGTGAGGTCGCTGGTTCGAGTCCAGTCATCCCGACTGAGAAGAAGCTTGACTCCGGTCAGGCTTCTTTTCGTTTATATCTCTTCTACATCCACTTTGGAGATACGGGCACTCTGAAAAAAAATTGACAAAAAACCGGTTTTACGGCCCTGAGAATCCCATCTTTTGAAAAATTTTTTCCGCCGGTCGCAAATAACGCAGCCATGAGGTATCAGAGCTAACAATCTGATTATGAAATTGATAGCGTTTTCAAGATTGTCGTAAGGTAGGAAAATGGACAATTGAGTAGTATTTTCGGACAACGGCAGAGGGCACTTCACTCAGACTTTAGGTACAAAAGTCCTTACGATTTGCCGTGAATCGCTTGATGATTCGGTACAAAAGTCATGACGATTTGGTACAAAAGTCTTGACGATTTGTACCAAAAGTCTTTGAGGAAGGCAAAAAAAGCCTTGGAAGGTTGGCCGAAAAAGTCGGTTATTTTCGCTGGAACGAGGACTTTTCATGACAGGATTTTTCATTCAAAAATCTTGACAATTTGAGTGATGGCTGTCTGGCAAATTTATGGCTTAGTTTTCCAAACGAATGTGTTCAATTTCCTGACGTACCCGACCCACGACTGAAAGCCTTGAAAACCTTGAAAAGAGTAGGGAAAACGAAAAGCCAGAAGCCTTATGGAAACCACAATTTTCTTTAAGATTTGGCTGCTCAAAATCAGATTGAAAATCTGGATTTGACAGACCAACGGGGAGGGAAACCTCCCCACTTCTGGGCTTTTCGCATGTGATACGACGACTTCTTAACAACAAAAAACTTTAAGAATGTTTAAAGCAAAGTTTGACGTAAGCGGGAAAGATGGAAAAGCCCCGGCCTCACAAAGGGGGGGGAGACCGGGGCTAAGGGTGCGCCGCCAGCCCTGAGCGGCGACTTGGTGTTCAATACGGCCACATAAGAAGCCGGGGCTTAGTCAATGCTGTCAGCAGCACGGCGTATGCGCTCAGAAAGGTCTATGAGCGCACCTTTCAGCTGGTAGCGTTCCTCTACCGTGAAGCCGATGGGTTTCTTATTGCCGTCTACTCCATCAAGTTTGTGGTAGAGCCACGAACCTGACTTGCCGAAATACTCCCTGGAGAGGTCGCCCCATGATACATGCAGAAGGATGTCCTGCAGCTGTGCCTTCACGGTGCCCTGCTGTGTTGCTTTCAATTTCATTACTGCCATAGTCGTATTCTTTTTAATAAGCCCCGCCGCCTTCAAGAGTGGCGGGGCTTTGTCGTTCATTCTTCGAGCGGTTCTTCCAACAGTTCTTCAAGCATGACTCTTAATGCCCATCTTAGCCTTGGCTCGCCTCTTGGAAAACTCCTTTTGTAGTTTCTGACCGTCTCTATCAGGTCGTACTCACCTTCCGTTAATTCCAGTATTCTTTTCATTTCTTATGTTGTTTAATTGAACAATGCAAAGGTAATACTTTTATTCGTATTACGCAAATATCACGGCATCTTTCTTCGTTCTGACTGAAAGATTTAACATTTGGACTTGGGGCGTTTATCGTGAGACGTTCTGCTCGAGGCGTTCCTGCTTGCGTATCTCGCGGCGGAGCTGGAGGATGGTGAGCCCGGAGGCGAGGAAACGTTCCAGGAGGCGGTTGTTTTCTTCGAGGAGAGGGGCAATGGTGTTCCCATAGGGTGAGTTGGCGGCCGGGGCTGCCGGGGTTCCTGCGGGGTCACTGTTGTATCCTCCCTGGGCGAGTCCGGTTTCTGGGGGCAGGAGTGCCTGTCGTAGTTGCCGGGTGGTGTCCTGGATGTTGTAGTTCCGTCGTTGCTGTGCTCCGTCGATGATGTCGGCGACGCGACGGATGGCAGGTATTCGGAGTGCCTGGTGGTTGATGACGAACTCGCGGCGGTGGACAGGGATGATGCCTGCCACTTCGCGCGGGTCTCCGTCGCCTGTGTAGCCTTCGTCGAGGGCACGGAGCTGTTCCTGCTGGTCATTCTTCTGTTTCTGCTGTGCTTTGTCGGCAGCGTCTTGTTTGCGTTTGGCTTCGGCGATGGTGGCATCGATGATCTGCCCTTCAGTCTCGGTGGTGTCCTTTGGTCTTATCCTCACCGAATACCATCGTCATTTTACCGATGGCATCGATAGCCCCTTCGCCGAGGTCGTCACCGAGGGCCGTGTTGATTTTGTCTGCAGCATCTACGAAGCCAATGATGTCGCGTTCTGCAGATATGCCCAGGCGGCCGGCTGCTCCAGCGAGCTCATCGAGCGACTCGATGGAGGTCCGGGTGTCAATCTGCAGGAGTTTCTGGTTCATGCGCTCCACCTCAGCTGTGGTCTGCCCCGTGTACTTGGCCACACCGGCCACGGTGTCTGATAGTCGGCGGGCCTCGTCGACAAAGGGTCGTGCCCACGACTGAAAGCGATCTTTGAGGGAGAGAAAATTATTAATAGCAAAACCAATATGGTTGAAGCCTTCAGCAAAAGCCATAATGGACGAGCGTGTCTGGCTGACTCCCGTGCGCAATTCCTTAATGCGGGCTTTCAGTCGGTTGACGTATTCCTGTGTATCGCCGAAGGCTTTGCTGCCAGGAGTGAGGCTGGAAAGAATAGTGTTGTAGGTCTTCAGTTCCTGCTGTAGCTGCTGCAGGGTAATACCCTGAAGCTTAGAGTGGTTGATGTAGTGGCTTTTCTCTCGTTCTAATTCCTCAAGCTTCCTTTTTTCTTGCTCATACTGGTCTGTGAGCCTTTTTATTTCTTCAGCCTCAGGATTGTTGCGGTTTTTCTTTTCGGCTTTTTTCTTCTGTTTTTCTAAGTCGGC
This sequence comes from uncultured Prevotellaceae bacterium, assembly GCA_946188345.1. Classification (GTDB taxonomy): domain Bacteria; phylum Bacteroidota; class Bacteroidia; order Bacteroidales; family Bacteroidaceae; genus Prevotella. Next base: position 11,433 of record CAMHUI010000028.1, read on the forward strand.
AACAAGCTTCTGCTGTTTACGCAGTTCGTCGTTCATATTTAGGAGAACATCGCCCTTGCGCTGCTCTTCAATAATAAACTGGAGGGAAACTTTATCTATTCTATTCATTTTTTTGATACAAGATTAGGATTATTCAGGAATGTTTTGTACCTTTGTCGAAGAAATTAAAGAGATTGGCTATGATATTCGAAATAGTACTTGGTGCCGCTGTAGGTTTTGTTCTGGGGATTGCAAAGGCTGCCTCAAAGAAGAAAAGAAAGAAAACCGATAAAAGAATCGATCCTTTTGAGAAAGGTTCGATACACACAGCACCTTGGTGGGATTTTGGAACCCGTTCAGGCAGAAGTACTGGCTATTTTTATTAATTGGAAATGCTTCGTAGTTCGGTTTAATCTCGAAATCCAATTTGACTTTATCTACTTTGAGTGCCATACTCCTTTGCTTTTTTCTGCAAAGGTACACCATATTATATATATGTGAAAGGACAAAAAAAACGTCTTTGCACTTGAGCAAAGACGTTAATCTACATTGCCGTATCGTATCGGCTTAATATCAATGTCCGGGTCAAGAAAATTCCGAAAAAGCCATGATGGGTTTTTGCGGTTTTTCTCTAACCACGCCTTTCTTTTAGCAATTTTCTTTGCTTTCCTCCTCGCCTTCTTTTCCTCTCGCATGGCTTTGAGTTCCTCTTCCGTATAAACAGGATGGATGGTGAAGAAGATGGCCATCATAAAACAGATGGCTGCGAAGATGTATCCTATGATGGCCCAAGTTGGCATAGTCGGTTTTCTTTTCTGCAAAGTTACGAAAAAGAATTGGATCGTACAAATAATTTGGTGCAAATCTTACGTCATTCGTCGTCGCCTGAAGCACGGTAGAAAGCATGGAAAACCTTGAAAAGAGTAGGGAAAATGAAAAGCCAGAAGCCTTATGAAGCTCACAATTTCTATTAAGGTTTGGAAAGTCAAAATGAGATTTGAAATCTGGATTTGACCAACCATCGGGGAGGGAAACCTCCCCACTTCTGGGCTTTTCGTATGCAAAGGTATACATATTTTCTTAATTATGGAAATAAACGAAGGAAAAAACGGGCATGGGGCGGTGCCCGTCCTGGTTCCGGCCGGAAGAAGATGTCGGTGAAGAAATACAAAAGTGCGGGGGCACGGAGAAACTGAAAAATAATGAACCGCGAATGGCGGATTCTGAATTATTATTTGTAACTTTGCAGGCAAAGCACGCATACACTATGCAAATCAGAATCGGAAACATCGAACAGATACGCACTGCTGCACGGCAGTTCATCCAGGAGATGGGCGATGCACGCGTCATAGCCTTCTACGGCAAGATGGGCGCCGGGAAAACCACGTTCATCAAGGCCCTATGCGAGGAGCTCGGCGTTGAGGACGTCATCACCTCGCCCACCTTCGCCATCGTCAATGAGTATAGCGTCAGCTCTTCATCTACTTTAGCGGAGCCGGGAGCAACAGCTATCTACCACTTCGACTTCTACCGCATCAAGCGACTCGAAGAGGTCTACGACATGGGCTACGAAGACTATTTCTACTCGGGCGGGCTCTGCCTCATCGAGTGGCCGGAACTCATCGAGGAACTGTTGCCCGACGATGCCCTGCGCGTATATATAAAAGAGGAAAGCGATGGAAGCAGAACTCTGGAAGCTTGACGAGACCAGCTCCACCAACCTCTGGCTCCGCGAACACGCTGGCGAGAAGGACATGGTGGTATGGACTGACTTCCAGACCGCGGGCCGCGGCTGCGGAACCAACACATGGGAGTCGGAGCGCGGGCTGAACCTGCTCTTCTCCATGCTCTACCACCCCGCCGCACTGCCTGCACCGGAGCAGTTCCGCATATCGATGGCCGTAGCACTGGCCCTGCGCGACGAGCTAACGAGGCTGGGGCTCACAGACATCACCATCAAATGGCCCAACGACATCTACTGGCGCGACAGCAAGATAGCCGGCATCCTCATCGAGAACCGACTACACGGGGCTCTCATCCAGAGCAGCATCATCGGCATCGGCCTGAACGTCAACCAGGAAGTCTTCCTGAGCGATGCGCCCAACCCAGTATCAATGAAGCAGATTACGGGCCGCAGCTATGAGCGCGAGAGCCTGCTGCGCAGCATCGTCGAGGCCATGGAACGTCGACTGAACAACAGCGATGGCCTGCTGGAAGAATACCAGCAGGCACTCTATCGCCGCACGGGACTACACCCCTACTCCGACAATGACGGAGATTTCGAGGCGGAGCTTGTCTGTGTCAAGCCCGACGGTCACCTCGTCCTTCGCGACACAGAAGGCCGCGAGCGCTCCTACGCCTTCAAGGAAGTAGCGATGAAAGTAAAAAGATAGACAAAACAATCATATTATGCCAAGATTTAAAAGAATCCTCCTCAAGCTGTCGGGCGAGAGCCTCATGGGACAGCAAGGCCACGGCATCGACCCTGAACGCCTCGGCCAGTATGCACAACAGATTAAGGAAATCCACGACATGGGCGTGGAGATAGGTATCGTCATCGGCGGCGGCAACATCTTCCGCGGACTCAGCGGAGCCAAGAAGGGCTTCGACCGCGTGAAAGGCGACCAGATGGGCATGATGGCAACCGTCATCAACTCGCTCGCACTCTCGTCGGCACTCGACGCTGAAGGCGTAGCCAACAAGGTGCTCACCGCCATCCGCATGGAGCCCGTCGGAGAGTTCTACTCCAAGTGGCGCGCCATAGAAGCCATGAAGGAAGGAAAAGTATGTATCTTCTCCGCAGGAACAGGCTCACCCTACTTCACCACCGACACAGGCTCATCACTACGCGGCGTAGAGATAGAGGCTGACGTCATGCTGAAGGGTACCCGCGTCGACGGCGTCTACACTGCCGACCCAGAGAAAGAACCGACGGCGGTGAAGTTCGACGAGATAACATACGACGAAGTGCTCGCCCGAAAACTGAAGGTGATGGACCTCAGCGCCATCTGCATGTGTCAGGACAACAACCTGCCCATCTACGTCTTCAACATGGACAAGGTCGGCAACCTCAAGAAAGTCATCGACGGCGAACCCATCGGCACCCTCGTACACAATTAAATGAGAAATGAGAAATGACATTTGCTGGCAACAAACCGGCAAGCCATTCCTCATTTCTCATTTCTCATTCCATCCTACTTTCGCAGGGAGGAAAAGAACTCTTGCATGAGTTCGCGACATTCCTGTTCAAGAACACCAGGCGTGACAGACGCTTTGGGGTGCAGGGCCCGAGGAGCGTAGAGCTGATACCCGCGCTTAGGGTCGGCAGCGCCATAGACCACCCGTGACACTTGCGCCCAACCCAAGGCCCCGGCACACATCGCACAAGGCTCCACGGTGACGTAGAGCGTACAGTCTTGCAGGTACTTACCGCCCAGCTGATCGGCTGCCGCAGTGAGTGCCTGCATTTCTGCATGTGCGGTCACATCGCGAAGGGTCTCAGTGAGGTTATGTGCTCGGGCAATGATACGGTCCTGGCAGACCACGACGGCACCGATAGGAATCTCGCCTTCCTTCAACGCCTGCCGGGCCTCGTCAAGCGCCCGCTGCATGAATTGTTCGTCTTTAGTCATAATCACACTTCATCAGAAAAAAAAGACAGGTCCCAGACATCAATAAATTCTGTCTAAGACCTGTCCCTTGCCGAAAAATCAGAGCAGAGCCTTGAACTTCTCGTCGAGGATGGCCTTGGGAGCAGCGCCTACGAATTTGTCAACGAGCTCGCCACCCTTGAAGAAGAGAATCGTGGGAATGCTGCGAACACCAAACTCCACGGCAAGATCTTCTTCCTCATCAACATTACACTTACCTACGACAATACGTCCGGCGTAGTCGTTGGCCAGTTCACTGATGACAGGACCCAGCATGCGGCAAGGACCGCACCAGGGAGCCCAAAGGTCTACTACCAGCGGCAGTTCGCCATTGCGAAGCTGCACGAAGTTCTCACTTGTGATTGTTACTTCCATATAATAGGATTCCTCCCCCACCCCTCGTCAGTGAGAGGTTGCCTGTCGGTTTGTGGGAGGTTGATGACAGGCTGGATTATTGATAATCAGTTTACTTTGTATTTCAAATCATCATTCCGATCGATATAGTTCAGCAGTTCATTGGTGACCGTTATCTCTAACTTTCTGGAACGCAGGCGGTAGGTGCTGTTGTGCTCCTTGTCAAAGATATTGATGAAGAACTGCGTCTTTCCCGGCGATGAAGACACCAGCGAGGAAAGGTCGTTGACCAGCTGCTCGTCAATCTTGTCGCTGTCGACGACAACCGTAAAGCTTTCTATCATTTTGTCCCTCACGGTACCAAGGTACTGAACGTCGCTGATTTGTGCCGAGACGAAGGAGCTGTTGGGGAATCGCTGGACAAACTTCAACTTGACAAAGACATGGCTGCCTTCAATAAACATGTTTTTCCAAGTTCCCCAGGTCTTGCCGAAGAGCGCCAACTCCCCGGAACCATGGAAGTCTTCAATGGTAACAAAGCCGCAAGGCTCATTGCGCTTGGTAATAGCCGACCTGACAGCCGTCACCATGCCGCCGAGTGTCACCTCTTCTTTCTTCGACAGTTCCATCGTGTCGCCCAACTCCGAGCACTCAGTGTTGCACATCGACTCAAGCACCAATCGGTATTCGTCAAGGGGATGGGCCGAGAGATATATGCCCACCAGCTCGCGCTCTCTGTTCAGACGTTCAACGGTTCCCCAGGGCTCTGCCTGCGGAATGACGGGCGTGGTGATTTCTACCGGTTCCACGTCACCGAAAAGAGAATTGAGTGACTGCTGCAGCTCGTTTTGATAAAGCTGTCCATAACGCAAAAGGGTATCGAGGAAGATGTTTCCTTTATTGTCTACAGCGAAGAAGCTTTCGCGCTGAATCCCGAAGCTGTCAAATCCGCCACTTAGCACAAGATTTTCGAACGCCTTTCGGTTGACGGCCGTAAGATTGACGCGCTGGACAAAGTCGAAGATATCTTTATAGAGGCCATTCTCCTCGCGCTCCTTGATAATGGCTTCGGCAGCGGCATCGCCCATTCCCTTAATGGCGGCCAGACCGAAACGTATCTCGCCATGATGGTTCACACCGAATCCAAGATACGACTCGTTGACATCCGGGCCAAGCGTATCAATGCCCATCGTCTTACACTCGTCCATCAGCTTCGTCACCTCGGAAATCTGGTCGCGGCGACGGGTCATGATGGCTGCCATGAATTCTGCAGGATAGTTGGCCTTGAGATAAGCCGTCTGATAGGCCACCCACGAGTAACAGGCAGCATGCGACTTATTGAAAGCATAAGAGGCGAAAGCTTCCCAGTCGGCCCAGATCTTCTCAAGCACCTTCGGGTCGTGACCGTTCTTCTTGCCACCCTCGATAAACTTTGGCTTCATGGCATCTACGATGTCCTTCTTCTTCTTACCCATTGCCTTACGCAGGGCATCGCTTTCGCCGCGGGTGAAGTCGGCCAGCAGACGCGAGAGCAACATCACCTGCTCCTGATAGACCGTTATGCCATAGGTATCCTTCAGATACTTCTCCATGATGGGGATGTCGTAGGTGATAGGCTCCTGCCCTTGCTTACGGGCGATGAACTGCGGTATATACCCCATAGGTCCGGGCCGGTAGAGGGCGTTCATGGCGATGAGGTCCTCGAAGACGGTGGGCTTCAGTTCGCGAAGGTATTTCTGCATACCACTCGACTCAAACTGGAACGTTCCGACGGTGCGGCCCTGCTGATAGAGCTCATAGGTCTTCGGGTCGTCGATGGGGATAGTGTCGAGGTCGATGTCGATGCCACGTGTCCGCTTGATATTGGCACAGGCTTCCTTCAATTCGGAAAGAGTCTTCAGCCCCAGAAAGTCCATCTTGATGAGTCCTGTCGACTCGATGACATGTCCATCGTATTGTGTACAGTTGGTTTTCTGCCCTTTAAAGTCGGGGTCGTCGGCGGTCGACACTGGCACCCAGTCGCTGATAGGGTCGCGACAAATAATGAAACCGCAGGCATGGATGCCCGTTCCACGAACCGTTCCTTCGAGCATCTTGGCATACTTGATGGTATTCCGCAGGTGCTCGTCGGGACTCGACTCGGCATCTTGCAACGCGGGTGTATACTTGATGGCGTTTGGCAGGTTCATCTTTGCCCCATCGGGCAGACGGTCGGGAATGGCTTTACAGAGTTCGTTTGACTTATCAAGCGGCACCTTCTCTACGCGGGCCACGTCCTTGATGGAGTTCTTCGTTGCCATCGTGGCGTAGGTAATGATATGGGCACAGTTCTCATATCCATATTTATCCTCTACCCACTTCAGCACCTTTCCACGGCCGTCGTCATCGAAGTCTGTATCGATATCGGGCAGTGAGATGCGGTCGGGATTGAGGAAACGCTCGAACAGCAGGTCGTATTTCAGCGGGTCTATCTTCGTGATGCCAAGACAGTAGGCCACGACGCTTCCTGCTGCCGAGCCACGTCCGGGTCCCACCATTACGCCCAGTTCGGTGCGGGCAGAGTTGATGAAGTCCTGCACGATGAGGAAGTAACCCGGAAAGCCCATGGTCTTCATGATGTGCAGTTCGAAGCGCACACGGTCATCGACCTCCTGCGGAATGGGGTCGCCATAGCGTTTCTTGGCACCTTCGTAGGCCAGCTTGGCCAGATAGTCGGCCTCGAATTTGATACGATAAATCTTGTCGAAGCCTCCCAGATGGGCAATCTTCTTCTCTCCCTCTTCCCGCGGCAGTGGATTCTCGCCATTCTCGTCGGAGGTGAACTCGCGGAAGAGTTCTTCCTCTGAAAACTTCTTGCGCCACTCGTCTTCCGTTCCGAAGTCTTCGGGGATGGGGAAGTTAGGCATGATGGGGTCGTGGTCAAGGCTGTAGACCTCAACCTTATCAAGTATTTCCAGCGTGTTGCTGAGCGCCTCTGGCACGTCGGCAAACACCTCGTTCATCTCCTGACGAGTCTTAAACCATTCCTGCTTCGAGTAACGCATGCGGTTCGGGTCGTTGAGTTCAGCGCCCGTTGAGATGCAGAGCAGATGGTCGTGGGCCTCGGCATTCTCCTTATCCACGAAGTGGCAGTCGTTGGTACACACAAGCTTGATGCCGTATTCACGTGCCAACTCTATGAGCACGCGGTTCACGCGCTGCTGTTCGGGGAAGGTCTCACGGTTGGCTACGAGGCCGGGGTCTTTCACCTCGTGGCGCTGCAACTCCAGATAGTAGTCATCGCCGAAGACACGGCGATACCACTCGATAGCCTCGCGGGCTCCGGCGATGTCTCCCCGTGAAATCTTTCTAGGCACCTCGCCTGCCAGACAGGCAGAGCACACGATGAGGTCCTCGTGATAGCGCTCCAGGTCGGCACGGTCGGTGCGTGGACGCATATAAAAGCCGTCCACCCATGAGCGCGACACCAGCTTGATGAGGTTCTTATAACCATTGTAGTTCTTGGCCAACACAATGAGGTGGTAGCCGCTCTGGTCTTCGCGGCCGTTCTTCTGTTCCTTAGGTCCGTTCTTGGCGACATACATCTCACAGCCGAAGATGGGTTTGAAAGGCTCCAGCCCTTCCTTCTTCCGCTGTTTGTTTACCCCGATGCAGTAGTCGTGAAACTCCTTGATACCGAACATATCGCCATGGTCGGTGACGGCCATGCCTCGCATGCCATCGGCCACAGCCTTGTCAACAAGCCGCTTGATACTCGATTGTCCGTCTAGAATAGAATAGTAAGTATGTACGTGCAGATGTACGAAATCTTCCATTTATTTCCTCCGATATAATTTACCGACAAAGTTACTCAGTTTTTCTGAAATGACAAAGAAAAACTATCAAATAAAGAAAAAAATACGGATGGAAAGAAAAAGTGCCTGAAAAATGGCGGATTAAGAAAAAAAAGTACTAACTTTGCAACGAAATGTGTCCTGCTTGCCCCGATTGTCACAGGCACGAAGCTAAATAAACAATGGGAAAGAAAATCAACAAACTCAAAAAGATACGCCTTCACCGCGAAGGAACCAACACGCTCATCTGGTCGTTCGTAGTTATTGCTGCTGTGGCCATTCTTCTTTGGAGAGGCTTCGATAGCTACTGGCCCTTCTGGCTCTTCGTTGCCGCCTTCGGCACCCTCTATGCCCTTGTGGTCAACTTTTTCCGCTGCCCGGTACGCTACTTCCCGAGCGAAGACACCGAGGGCATCGTCGTTGCGCCCGCCGACGGCAAGGTGGTTGTCATCGAAGAGGTTGACGAAAGCGAATATTTCCACGACCGCCGGCTCATGATCAGCATCTTCATGAGTCCGCTCAATGTCCATGCCAACTGGTTCCCCGTCGACGGTACGGTGAAGTCGGTGAAGCATCACAGCGGCAACTTCCATAAGGCCTGGCTGCCGAAGGCCAGCGAGGAGAACGAGCATGCCGACGTGCTCATCGAGACTCCTGAAGGCCAGGATGTGCTCTGCCGCCAGATAGCCGGTGCCATGGCTCGCCGCATCGTCACCTATGCCAAGGCCGAAGAGGAATGCTATATCGACGAGCACCTCGGCTTTATCAAGTTCGGCTCACGTGTCGACGTCTATCTGCCGCTGGGCTCTGAGGTCTGCGTGAAGATGGGCCAGAAGACAACCGGCGACCAGACTGTAATAGCAAAACTGAAATAGTAGTTCACTCGTTGAACAGAGCATAATGAAAAAGCATATTCCCAACATCATCACCTGCTGCAACCTCCTTTCGGGTTGCGTGGCCATCTATTGGGCCTTCACGTGCAATGCCAAGCTGGCCCTGCTGTGGATTATCGTCGGTGCCGTATTCGACTTCTTCGACGGCATGGCTGCCCGCATGCTTGGCGTTTCCTCCCCCATCGGTAAGGAACTCGACTCGCTGGCCGACGTCGTTACCTTCGGCGTAGCACCTTCCACCATTGTGTTCAGCGAACTGGCTGCCATCATCCCACCCCTCGCCAGCCTGCCCTTCAGCAGCAGCTATCTGGCATTCGTGGCCTTCCTCATCGCTGCTTTCTCGGCCCTGAGACTGGCGAAGTTCAATATCGACACGCGTCAGGCTACCTCCTTCATTGGCCTCCCTACCCCGGCCAATGCCCTTTTCTGGGGTTCCTTCATCGTCAGCCAAACCAGTTGGCTCGAACGGTTCACCTATGCTCCCTGTGTCATCCTCGCACTCATCCTTGCCACCTGCTGGCTACTTGTATGCGAGCTTCCCATGTTCTCGCTCAAGTTCAAGCACCTCACCTGGAAGGGCAACAACGTCAAGCTTTACTTCATGCTCTTCTCTGCCGCCATGCTTGCCGTCTTCGGATGGATTGACGCCTGGTGGCTCATCATTGCGGCCTACATCTTGGTCTCTGCCACGCTGAGCGTTGTCAACAAGGACTTCAAATAAGAAGCGAAAGGAAGTTTAGAAGAAATGATTTTCAAGATACTCAGCCTCATCCTGCTCATTCTGCTCGTCAGGGCAGCTTTCTCCGTCTTCGGCCTTGTCAATCAGATTCGCAAGACCGCCGACCAGCTGAAGCATCAGGTCAACAATGGCTTCGACCCTTCGCCGCAAAGCCGCCAGCCAGACGGCAGCACCGTCTACGACCAGCAGACCTCAGCCCGCCAGCAACAGAAAATCATACCTACGGAGGAAGGGGAATACGTCGACTACGAGGACGTCAGCCAATAATTGCATTCTTATTTTCCCACAGCACCACCTTGCCATCCCGCAAGGAGGCGGGGACATCTATCAGCCTTTGATTACTGCTTCCGCGGAAGATGAGGTCTTCATCGCGCAATGCCTCCACAAAGGGCCCGTCGACCAACACATCGACGAGTTCCAACAGCCGCCGCTGGGCTGGCCGCTGAAGCAGGTCTTCATAGAGGAAGCCCGTAAAGCACCATATCGTCTTCGTTGTTTCCCTACGGATGGCTTCAGCCAGTTGAGTGAAGCCTTCAGCCTGAAACATCGGGTCGCCTCCGCTGAACGTCACGTCGGCATAGGGGTCGGCCTTGATGACCTCCATGATAGCCTCCACCGACACTTCATGACCGTTTCTGATGTCCCACGACTGGGGATTATGGCAGCCCGGACAATGGTTCGGACAGCCTGCACAATAGATGGTCGTACGAAACCCGGGCCCGTCGACCATCGTGTCTTCTAGGATATCAAGGATGGATAACATGTGTTAATTGAGAAAAGGGGAATGGAAAATGGATAATCATGATTAGCTCCTGACCTCTTGGGCCACCCAGCGGGCATGAGGGTAATCATAATTATCCATTTCCAAGCGTCAATTATCCATTAGCCAAGCGTCTTGTCCACATGGGTGACGCGGTCGTTCAGTTCACACAGTTTTCCGTGGTTCCAGCGGTCGGTGGTGCCGACCAGATAGCCGGTGATGCGCTGCAACTTGTCAATGTGTCTGCTGCCACACTTCGGACAGACTTCGAGCTTCGGGTCTGCGTTCTCGTAGCCGCAGTCCATGCAGCGGTTGCGGTTGTGGTTCACGCTGCCGTAGCCCATATTCAGCTGGTCCATCATGTCGACCACGCCCTTGATGACGTCGGGGTTATGGGTGGCGTCGCCGTCAATCTCGACGTAGAAGATATGTCCACCGCGGGTCATCTCGTGATAGGGAGCCTCTACCTCGGCCTTGTGGCGCGCAGTGCATTTATAATATACGGGCACGTGGTTCGAGTTGGTGTAGTAGTCGCGGTCGGTGACTCCGGGAATGATGCCGAACTCCTTGCGGTCTACCTTGGTGAACTTTCCAGCAAGACCTTCGGCCGGCGTGGCCAGCACGGAGTAGTTGTGCTGATATCGCTCACAGAAGTCATTGATGCGGTTGCGCATATAACCCACTATCTTCAGTCCGAGTTCCTGAGAGGCCTCGCTCTCGCCGTGATGCTTGCCGGTAAGGGCTACGAGGCACTCGGCCAGTCCGATGAAGCCGATGCCCAGTGTGCCCTGGTTGATGACGCTCTCGATGGTATCGTTGGGGCTTAGCTTCTCGGCATTGATCCACAGGGCATTCATGAGCAGGGGGAACTGCTTGGCATAGGCCGTCTTCTGGAAGTTGTAACGCTCGTCGAGCTGTTTGGCAGCAATCTCGAGCATGTTGTCGAGCTTGGCAAAGAAGGCGGCGATGCGCTCTTCCTGGTTCTTGATGTCCATACACTCGATGGCCAGCTTGACGATGTTGATGGTAGTGAACGAGAGGTTGCCGCGGCCAATGGAGGTCTTCGGTCCGAAGCGGTTCTCGAAGACGCGGGTGCGGCAGCCCATGGTGGCCACCTCGTGCATGTAGCGCTTGGGGTCGTCGGCCTTCCATTCGTCGGTGCGGTTGAAGGTGGCATCAAGGTTGAGGAAGTTGGGGAAGAACCGGCGTGCCGTCACCTTGCAGGCCAGCTCATAGAGGTCGTAGTTGGGGTCTTCGGGCAGATAGTTCACGCCGCGCTTCTTCTTCCAGATCTGGATGGGGAAGATGGCCGTCTCGCCGTTGCCCACGCCCTCATAGGTGGAGAGCAGTATCTCACGCATGATGCAGCGCCCCTCGGCCGAGGTGTCGGTGCCGTAGTTGATGCTGGAGAAGACGACCTGGTTGCCGCCGCGCGAGTGGATGGTGTTCATGTTGTGGATGAAGGCTTCCATGGCCTGATGCACGCGGCCCACGGTCTGGTTGACGGCATGCTGAACGATGCGCTCGTCGCCCTCCAGCCAGTCGAGCGGCTTCTTCAGATAGTCGTCCAGCTTCACGTCGTAGAGGTAGGCATAGTCCTTGCCCGTGAGCTTGCTGAGGGCTTTCAGCTCCTCGATGAAGCTCATGCGCACGTAGGGTGCCAGATAGAAGTCGAAGGCAGGAATGGCCTGACCGCCGTGCATCTCGTTCTGGGCTGTCTCCATCGAGATACAGGCAAGCACGGAAGCCGTCTCGATGCGCTTGGCAGGACGGCTGGAGCCATGGCCGGCCACAAAGCCGCGCTCAAGGATGTGGTCCAAGGGATGCTGCACACAGGTGAGCGACTTCGTGGGATAGTAGTCCTTGTCGTGGATGTGGATGTAGTTGTGCTGCACGGCATCGCGCACATCTTCCGACAACAGGTAGTCGTCGACGAAGGGTTTAGTACTCTCCGAGGCGAACTTCATCATCATGCCTGCCGGCGTGTCGGCATTCATGTTGGCATTCTCGCGGGTGACATCATTGTTCTTGATGTTGATAATCTCCAGGAAGAGGTCGCGCGTCTTGGCCCGACGGGCTATGCTGCGCTGGTTGCGATAGGTGATGTATCGCTGGGCCACATCCTTGCGGCTCGACTTCATCAGCTCCACCTCCACCATGTCCTGAATGTCCTCAACGGTCATCTGCGCCTTGCCGCGATAGGCCACATGGTCGGCAATCTGCTGTATCAGCGACTCATCCTCACCCTTCTCGGTGTGCAACATGGCCTTGCGGATGGCGGCCATAATCTTCTGCTCATTGAAGCCGACGATGCGACCGTCGCGCTTCTTAACGGTTTGTATCATATATACGAATTGACGGGTTTAAAGTGTTTATTCAAAAAGTACTTGCAAAGGTAATACATTTATTTGGAAGTTTACCATTTTGGAAAACTTTTATTGTGTTAAATAATGTTGCTTCGTTGATTAACAAGAGGTTAAGAAACTAAAACGGAAAACTTTTCTATCATGGCAGTTTCATTTTATGTCCAATTCCGACAACTTTATCCATCCAACGAACTTGAAGCCATCTGAGAAACAGGAAAAATAAGGATGTCCGCACGATTGGCAAGACATCTTAAAGTAATTTCGCCGATTTTACTCACCAATTTCGGCGATTTTACCGACCAAAATCGGCGATTTTACTCATCAAAATCGGCGATTTTACTTTCACTTTCCTAAGTTATCATATATCAATGGCTTACGAAACCCATGCGGAAAGCACCTTCTTGCCTGCCGCCAAGGGGCCGCGCCATGCCACGACTGTTGACCTGTTTTTTGGGCCGTCACCGTGAAATTATTCGCCATTTTATTCGGCCGTCTCGAAAAAAAAGCGTAAATTTGCAAGGATGTAACATGAAAAAAGCCGACAAGCTGACAAGCAGGGCTCGCGAAAAAAGAATTATACATATCATCATGAGAAACCTTAAGAAGATTATTCTCGCTGCCATGCTGTGCCTGGCAACGGGCGCGCGGGCAGCAGATGCCGACTCGCTGCGTGTGCTATGGGTGGGCAACAGCCTCACCTACTTCAACGACCTGCCGGCCATCGTTCAGGACATTGCTGCGACGCAGGGCGTGAAACTCAGCATGACGAGCGTGCTGAAGGGCGGCGAACAGCTGAGCGGACACTGGAACAATCCGCGGCTGAAGAAGTTGCTCAAGGAACAGCGATGGGACTACATCGTGCTGCAGGAGCAGAGCCAGCTGCCCGGACTGTCGACTGAAGTGGCAGCACGCGAGGTGTACCCCTTCGCCCACAAGATTGACAGCATGGCTCATGTCTACTCGCCCGACGCCCACACCATCTACTACATGACGTTCGCCCACAAGTACGGCAACGTTGACGAGACGGACTATAACCTCGACGACACCTACGACCTCATGCAGATGCGCCTCGCCACAAGCTATCTGGAGATGGCCCAGCAGAACGGCTCCTGGTGTGCGCCCGTAGGCTGGGCCTGGCAAGAGGTGCGCCGGCAGCATCCGGAATACCAGCTCCACCTGCCCGACTGCCTCCACCCCGCCCTCGCGGGAAGCTATCTGGCCGCCAACGTCATCTTCACCACCATCCACCAACGCCGCTATCAGACGGAAGAGACGCGCGGACTGCCCGCCGAACAGGCTGAAGTGCTGCAGCAGGTGGCCCAGCAGACCGTCATGCAGAACCTCGGGACGCTGAACATCCGAAAGTAAAAAAAAACGAGCCGCACATATAATAAAAACGCTCGCGCAAACGTTATATCGATAAAGAAAATAACCCTTTATTCAAACCTTTTAAACAACAAAACTCGTAACGTATGAAAAAGTATTTTGCTGAACTGGTCGGCACATTCGTGCTCACCTTCCTGGGATGCGGCGCAGCCGTAGCTCTGGGCTGCGGACAGGACACTGCAGCCATCGTTGGAACCGCCATCGCCTTCGGTCTGGCCGTCGTCGCCATGGCTTACACCATCGGAGGCATCTCCGGTTGCCACATCAACCCCGCCATCACGCTGGGTGTCTATCTGAACGGAGGCATCTCTGCCAAGGACTGCGCCATGTATATGCTGTTCCAGGTCGTCGGTGCCATCATCGCTGCCGCCGTGCTGGCCGGCATCGTTGCCACCAACCCTGAAGCCGTCATCACCACTGCCACAGGTGCCAACGCCTGCACCTTCGGCGTCTGCAACGGCCTCCTCGTAGAAATCGTGCTCACCTGCATCTTCGTGCTCGTAGTCCTCGGTGCCACATCGAAGACCAACGGTGCCACCAAC
>CAMHUI010000029.1 GCA_946188345.1 uncultured Prevotellaceae bacterium
AATGAGAAATGAGGAATGAGAAATGAGGAATGAGAAATGAGGAATGAGAAATGAGAAATTATGATTACCCCTACCGGTAAAAGTAATTTGTAACAATGACCAGAAAACTATTTTCCCCAAACAACCAATCCCCCAAACGACCAAACGACTAATTCCCCAAACGACCAATCTCCTAAACAACCAAATATGAGTAAGTTTGACAAGATAGCAGTAATGCAGAAGATGGCGGCAACGCGTATGGTTCCCGTGTTCTATCATGCCGATGCCGAAGTGACCCGGCAGGTGGTGCGCGCCTGCTACACCGGCGGTGTCCGTGCCTTTGAGTTTACCAACCGTGGCGACATGGCCCACGAGGTGTTTTCCGATGTGATTAAGTTTGTCCGGCGCGAATGTCCCGAACTGGCCCTCGGTGTCGGCTCCGTTGTCGATGCCCCAACGGCAGCGTTGTATATGCAGATGGGTGCCGACTTCGTGGTGGGTCCGCTGTTGAACGAAGAAGTGGCCCGTGTGTGCAATCGTCGCTGCGTACCCTATACGCCCGGCTGCGGCACAGTCAGCGAGGTCGGCAGGGCTCAGGAGCTGGGCTGCGACCTGATAAAAGTCTTCCCTGGCGATGTGCTCGGTCCGAAGTTCGTCAAAGGTATCATGGCGCCGATGCCGTGGACACGGCTCATGGTGACTGGTGGCGTAGAGCCGACGGAAGAAAATCTGCAGGCCTGGCGCAAGGCGGGCGTGTTCTGTGTGGGCATGGGCTCCAAACTCTTCCCCAAGGAGCGTGTCGCAGCCAATGACTGGGACTTCGTCAGTGAGCAGTGCCGGAAATCAATAGAAATCCTCAATCAATAAGATCTGCGCTATGAGAAACTTCATGGACGACAACTTCCTGTTGCAGACAGATACCGCGCAGCAACTTTATCATGAGCATGCCGAGCACATGCCCATCATCGACTACCATTGTCATCTCAGTCCGAAAGAGGTAGCCGAAGACCATCGCTTCCGCTCCATCACCGAGTTGTGGCTCGGCGGTGACCATTACAAGTGGCGTGCGCTGCGTGCCAATGGTGTCGACGAGCGCTTTATCACCGGTGATGCTACAGACTGGGAGAAGTTTGAGAAGTGGGCAGAGACCATTCCCTATACCATGCACAACCCGCTTTATCACTGGACCCATCTGGAACTGCGTACAGCCTTCGGTGTTGACAAGATATTAAATCCTCAGACAGCCCGCGAGATATACGACGAATGTAATGAGCGGCTGCAGTCGCCGGAGTTTAGTGCTCGTGGGTTGATGCAGCGCTATCATGTGGAGGTAGTCTGCACAACCGACGACCCCATAGACTCTCTGGAGTGGCATCGGCAGGTGCGCGAGGAAGGATTCGTAATCAAGATGCTTCCTGCCTGGCGACCCGACAAGGCTATGGCCATCGAGAACCCTGCCGGCTATCGTGAATACATCCAAAGGCTCTCTGCAGTCAGTGGCATTGAGATAAAGACCTATCAGGACCTGATAGAGGCCTTGGCCTTGCGTCATGACTTCTTTGCCGAGCAAGGATGCCGGCTCTCCGACCATGGCATCGACCGCTTCTATGCTGACGACTATCGTCCGCAAGACCCCTGCGACATCTTCGACCGTGTGATGAACGGCGAGCAGCCCGACAGGGAGGATATCAGCCTGTTCCGTTCGGCCCTGCTCTATGAGTTGGCCGTGATGGATGCCGAGGCCGGATGGGTGCAGCAGTATCACTACGGGCCTATCAGAAACAACAACACAAAGATGTTCCGGAGGTTGGGGCCCGATGCAGGCTATGACTCGATGGGCGATGTGGATACCGCCCTTTCGATGGCCCGCTTCTTCGACAGCCTCGACCGCGAGGACCATCTGGCAAAGACCATCATCTATAACATCAATCCCAAGGACAATGACATGGTGGCCACGATGATCGGCAACTTCCAGGACGGCAGCGTTCCCGGGAAGATGCAGTGGGGTAGTGGCTGGTGGTTCAACGACCAGAAGGATGGTATCGAGCGACAGCTGAACACACTCTCACAGCAGGGGTTGTTGAGCCGCTTTGTGGGTATGCTCACCGATTCACGTTCGTTCCTCTCTTACCCGCGCCATGAATACTTCCGTCGTATCCTCTGCAACCTCATCGGTAACGATGTGGAGCAGGGCTTGCTGCCGGTTTCGGAGATGCCGCGCATTGAACAGATGGTGGAAGATATCTGCTATTATAACGCCAAACGATATTTTAATTTCTAAAAGAATATGGAAAAGACGATTGCTCAACAGCGGATGACGAACTTTCGGTGGATGATTTGTGGAATGCTGTTTCTGGCAACGACAGTCAACTACATGGACCGTCAGGTATTGTCGCTGACATGGAAGGATTTTATTGCCCCAGAGTTCCATTGGAGTAATGCCAACTATGGTGATGTGGCAGGCGTTTTTGCTTTGGTCTATGCCATAGCCAATCTTTTTGCGGGCCGTTTCATTGACTGGCTCGGAACGAAGAAGGGTTATCTCTGGGCCATTGGCATCTGGTCGGCCGGTGCCTGTCTGCATG
Source organism: uncultured Prevotellaceae bacterium (assembly GCA_946188345.1). Classification (GTDB taxonomy): domain Bacteria; phylum Bacteroidota; class Bacteroidia; order Bacteroidales; family Bacteroidaceae; genus Prevotella. Next base: position 2,565 of record CAMHUI010000029.1, read on the forward strand.
CCCTCTGTGGATGGGCTACCAAGCAGTGGGTGGGCATCGACAGCATGGCACAGATGGTTGATGCCACAGGCATGCTGGCCTCGTCGGTGGCCATGGTGAGTGTCTACTTCTTCATGGCAGCCCGCATCGTGTTGGCCGTCGGTGAGGCAGGAAACTTCCCCTCTGCGGTCAAGGTGACGGCAGAATACTTTCCTAAGCGCGACCGGGGCTATGCCACTGCCATCTTCAATGCCGGTTCTACCGTGGGAGCCATGGTGGCTCCATTATGCATCCCTACGCTGGCCCGTTTCTTCAAAGACCATGGAGTGGGCAACGGCTGGGAGATGGCCTTCATCATTATCGGCGGACTGGGATTCCTGTGGATGGGCCTCTGGCTGTTCATCTATAAACCTCTGAAGGAAAATCGTCTGGTGAACGATGCCGAACGAGAATATATCCTTCAGGACGACCGTCATGAGGAGGTTGAAGACAAACCGGCAGAAGGAAAGAAACTGTCGTTGAAAGAATGTCTGAAGCTTCCCCAGACGTGGGCTATCGTTCTGGGTAAGTTTTTCAGTGATGGGGTTTGGTGGTTCCTCTTGTTCTGGACTCCGGCCTATATCAGTGACGTCTACGGATACACCAGCGACACCCCGATGGCTCAGATGCTGATGTTTGTGCTCTATGCCATCACGATGCTGGCCCTTTTCGGAGGTAAGCTGCCCACGATTATCATCAACCGGACCAGAAAGGACCCCTATACAAGTCGCATGCGAGCCATGTTCATCTTTGCCTTGATTCCGCTGCTGGGCTTGTTGGCTCAGCCGTTGGGCCGTTATTCCTGTTGGTTTACCATTATCATCATCGGCTTTGTCGGCGCAGCCCATCAGTCGTGGTCGGCCAATCTCTTCTCTGTGGGCAGCGACCTGTTTCCCAAGACCACCGTGGCTACCATCACAGGCATCAACGGCATGGCAGGCGGCATCAGCTCGTTTCTTATCAATGTCGGCTCCGGACGGTTACTCGACTATGTGGATAAGGCCCAGACGGTCTTCTTCGGTTTCCAAGGCAAGGAAGCCGGCTACTTCATGATTTTATGTTATTGTTCCGTGGCTTACCTGATTGCCTGGGCCTTGATGAAGGTCTTGGTACCCCGCTACAACCCTGTCAAATAATAAAAGCTTAAATCATCAGTATTAATAATGAACGAAAAACAAATAAACCGCCGTGAGTTCCTTCGCGACCTCGGTATGCTGGGAGCCGGCGCATTGGCCGTCACCAGTCCTTGGCTGAAGGCGTTTGCTGACGTCAACGAAACGGCAAAAGAGCGTGTCCGCATCGGAATGATAGGCCCGGGCTCACGCGGACAGTTCCTGTTGAGCTTCCTTTCCCAGAACCCGAAGGCAGAGATTGTGGCCTTTGCCGACCTCTACCAGCCCTCCATCGATGCCGCCCTGGCCATCGTGCCGACGGCCAAGGTCTATAACGACTATAAGAAACTGCTCGAGGATAAGGATGTCGAGGCCGTTGTCGTTGCCACGCCGCTGGCCACCCACTATCAGATTGTGATGGATGCCTTCGATGCTGGCAAGCATGTCTATTGCGAGAAGACCATCGGCTATACCATGGAGCAGTGCTACAACATGTATCAGAAGCATCTGGAGACCGGCCGTCTGTTCTTTACCGGCCAGCAACGTCTGTTCGATCCCCGCTACATCAAGGCCATGGAGATGGTCCATCAGGGCATCTTTGGCGAGATTACCGCTGTGCATGCTTTCTGGAACCGCAATGGTGACTGGCGTCGCGAGATACCTGGTAAGAACTGGGAACGCTATATCAACTGGCGACTCTACAAGAGTACCTCGAAAGGTCTGATGACCGAGCTGGCCTGCCATCAGCTCCAGGTGGGCACCTGGGCCTTGGGCAAGCTCCCGCAGAAGGTCATGGGACACGGAGCCATCACCTATTGGAAGGACGGTCGCGAGGTATATGACAATATCAACACCATCTATGTCTTCGACGACGGTAAGAAGCTGACCTGGGGCTCCGACATCGCCAACAAGTTCTATGGCCTGGAAGAACAGATTCTTGGTAGCAAGGGTACTGTGGAGCCCGAGCGTGGCCGCTATTACTTCGAAGACACTGACCTGGCACCGGCACCTGCTTTCCTGCAGATGCTCAACGACTGGGACGCCAAGCTCTTCGGTGCCAAGGCCTTTGCCGGAACGTCGTGGGCTGCCGAGACGGGAAGCACCAACCGGGGTGAGCTCATCCTTGGCAAGGAACCCGACAACGACGGCACGTCGCTGCTGACCGAAGCCTTTGTCGAAGCCTGCATCACAGGCAAGCAGCCCGACCGCATCGCCGAGGAAGGCTATTATGCCTCACTGCTCTGCCTCTGGGGGCACGAAGCCTTGGAGCGTGAGGAAATCATCAGCTTCCCCACAGAGTATCAGATTGACTATGATGTCTATGGAACCAAGAAGCAAACTCCTAACACCTAATTCCCTATGAAAGATATCATCATCACCCGCCAACGTCAGCGCACCGAGCTCTTTACCCTGCTTGTGTGCTTCGTCATAGCCTTCGGGCTCAATGTCTATGCCATCGTCAAGTACGACGGAAAGTGGAACGAACTCTTCTGGTCGCTGGGCTTTGTCGTTGCAACGACCGTCCTGCTCTATGCTGTGTGGACACTGCTGCGGCTACTCTACCATGGCTGCCGCAAGCTGATCAAGAAATAAACTAAAAACTCAAAAAATGAATATCTATGACAACACGAAGACAATTTCTTAAGCAGATGGGTCTGGCCTCGGCAGGTCTGGCCGTCGGCAATGTGAGTAGTGCGTTTGCCCGTCCGATGACATCGAAGGAATGGGCTGGCGTGAAGGCTGACAAGGTGAAGATTGCCTATATCGGCATCGGCAACCAGGGAGCCTTCGATATTGAGCAGTTCGAGAAGACGGGCCTCGTCGAGGTCGTTGCCCTCTGCGATGTCGACCTCGAAGGCAAGCATGTGCAGAAGGTATTGAACAAATATCCGAAGGCCAAGCGCTTCCACGACTTCCGCGAGATGTTTGAGAAGGCCGGCTCGGAGTTTGATGCTGTCTTGGCTGCCGTACCCGACCACATCCACTTCCCCATCTGCATGATGGCTCTCAACGAAGGCAAGCATATCTACATCGAGAAACCCATGTGCCGTACCTTCCAGGAGGCCGAGCTCATGATGGAGAATGCCCGTCGCCATCCCAACCTCGCTACGCAGGTGGGCAACCAGGGACACTCCGAGGCCAACTATTTCCAGTTCAAGGCCTGGCAGGAAGCCGGCATCATCAAGGATGTCACTGCCGTCACGGCCCACATGAACAACTCGCGTCGTTGGCACAAACTCGATCCGAAGATGCACAAGATGCCCGAAGGACAGCCCCTGCCGAAGGGTATGGACTGGGACACCTGGCTCGGCGCCCAGCAGTGGCACGACTACAACGACCTCTACCATCAGGGCGAGTGGCGTTGCTGGTATGACTTCGGCATGGGAGCCTTGGGCGACTGGGGTGCCCATATCCTCGACACCGTGCATGAGTTCCTCCACCTCGGCCTGCCCTACGAGGTGACGCTGCTCCATCAGGAAGGCCACAACGACTTCTTCTACCCCATGACCTCGACCATTCTCTTCCGCTTTGGTCCGCGCGACGGCATGCCGCCGGTAGACATCACGTGGTACGACGGCATCAACAACCAGCCGCCGCTCCCGAAGGGCTATGGACGGAGCGAATACAATGCCGACATCCCCGCCACCAATCAGGGCGAGACGCCGAGGGCTCAGCTTAACCCCGGAAAGATTATCTACACTCGTGACCTCATCTTCAAGGGCGGCTCGCATGGCTCTACGCTCTCCATCATTCCTGAGGAGAAAGCCCGCGAGATGCAGTCGAAGCTGCCCGAGGTGCCAAAGAGTCCGTCTAACCACTACGAGAACTTCCTCCGTGCCTGTCAGGGACTGGAGAAGACACGCTCGCCGTTCGAAATCAACGGCGTGCTCAGCCAGGTGTTCTGCCTTGGCGTCATCGCCCAGCGTCTGAACGCCCAGCTCTTCTTCGACCCGCGCATGAAGTGCTTCACCAACAATGCCTTTGCCAACGCCCTGCTCACCGGCATGCCGCCGCGCAAGGGATGGGAAGAGTTCTACAGACTGTAAAAAGTCCCCAAACCCACCAAACGACCAAATAACGAAAAGATATGAAGAAATTGATTGCAATCGCATGTCTGGCGTGCTGCTGTATGACAGCTGCCGCCCAAGACTGGAAGCCGTTGTTCAACGGCAAGAACCTCAGTGGCTGGACCCGTCTGAACGGCAAGGCCGAGTATAAGGTGGTCGACGGCACCATCGTTGGTCATCCTAAGTACGGCGAGCCCAACACGTTCCTCGCCACGAAGGCCGACTATGGTGACTTCATCCTTGAGTTCGAATTCAAGGTCGACGGCAACCTGAACTCCGGTGTGCAGCTGCGCTCTCACAGCGACAAGAAGGTGATGAACGGCCGCGTGCACGGCCTGCAGTTCGAAATCGACCCTTCCGACCGCGCATGGAGCGGTGGTATCTACGATGAAGCAGGCCGGCTCTGGCTCTATCCTCTGACCAAGAATCCTGACGGCAAGAAGGCTTTTAGGAAGGGCGAGTGGAACAAAGCCCGTGTGGAGGCCTGCGGCAAGAGCATCCGCACCTGGATTAACGGCATCGCCTGTGCCAACCTCTGGGATGATGTCGATGCCTCCGGATTCATCGCCCTTCAGGTGCACATGGTAGGCTCGAAGGCTGAGGAAAACCAGTCTGTCAGCTGGCGCAGCATCCGTATCTGCACCGACAACGTGAAAGACTACCTTTCCAAGCCCGACCGCACTCCCGAGGTAAACGCCATCGACAACAGCCTCTCCGACTTCGAGCAGAAGGCCGGATGGAAGCTGCTCTGGGATGGTAAGACCTCCAACGGCTGGCGTGGCGCCCGCCTTGACGAGTTCCCCAAGAACGGCTGGACCATCGCCGACGGCGTGCTGAAGGTGGAGAAGGGCAACGGCGGCGAGGCCTCTAACGGCGGAGACATCGTCACGACGCGCACCTATAAGAACTTCATCCTCAAGGTGGACTTCAAGATTACCGAAGGTGCCAACTCGGGCATCAAATACTTTGTCAAGCCCGACATGAACAAGGGTGCGGGCTCGGCCATCGGCTGCGAGTTCCAGGTCTTGGACGACCTGCGCCATCCTGACGCCAAGCTCGGCGTGCGCGGCAACCGCACCCTCGGCTCGCTCTACGACCTCATCCCGGCTCCTGCCGACAAGCCCTTCGACATCAAGGCATGGAACACCGCCATGGTCATCGTCCGTGGCAACCACGTCGAGCACTGGCTTAATGGTGTGAAGCTGCTGGAGTATGAGCGCAATACGCAGGAGTGGAACGCCCTCGTGGCTTACAGCAAGTATAAGGACTGGCCTAACTTCGGCAACCACGAAGAGGGCAACATCCTGTTGCAGGACCATGGCGACGAGGTATACTTCAAGAATATCAAGATTATGGAGTTGCCCGACCGTCCTGCAGCCCAGCGCGGCCAGCGTGGCACGCAAGGCGGTCCGCGTCCGGCCGGAGGCCGTGGACAGCGGCCGAGAAGGTAGAATATAGCGCCACTTCCCTTCACAAGGGAAGGCGTCTGCTTACCTTTGCCCATGGGTATGCAATACATCATTTCTCCAACCTCCAAACCATCACCCTCGCCCCTCCCGTCGGGAGAGGACGGGGTGAGGTTCTACGCATGGTTTCCGGCCATGCACAGCCGTGTAGACCTGCTTCTTGCCGGCGACCGCAGCGAGGCTGACTTCCTCGCCATCGCCAAGAAGGTGGAAGCGACTGTCGCTGACCTGGAGCGGCTGGCCAACTGCTACGATCCCGTCTCGCCTCTCGCCCGGCATAACGCCGACGCCTCCGTGCAGGTGCCAGAAGCGTTGCGCGAGATGATGGACCTCTGCGCATGGTATAAGGAACAGACCTTCGGACTTTTCGACCCGTGGTTTGACGGGCGGTGCAATCTTTCAGCCTTCCTGAAAGGCTATGCCCTCGACTGCCTCCGACCCCTGCTTGAACACCGTGGCATCCGGGAATCCATTGTCAACATGGGCAACAGCAGCATCATGTATCTGGCCGAGGGCCGGGTGCTCACCACCTCGGGCAATGCCACGGCAGAGCGCCGCCACATCGTCGACCCCGCGACGGGCCGGTATGTGGAGGGCCAGCGAACGCTAAGAGTGGCGACGCCACTGGTCTGCCAAGGCCCCGACGCCCGCCAGCTCGGAGGCGGAGCACTCGGCGAGGTGCTCTCGACAGCCCTCTTCATAGCCGACGACGACCGGCGCCGACAGCTCCTGCAGCGTTTCCCTCATGCCACCATCGTCGGCTGACTTTTCCAGATAATCTCCCTTCGCTCCCCCGCGTCAAAAGGGCGGGCGAGAACATAACAAGAACCACATAGTTTATCAATATGCGTGTATAGCTGATTAACGGAAGTGCCAACAAGAATGGCAATACGTTCACGGCTCTCTCTGAGATAGCCCGACAACTAGAGAAGAACGGCGTGGAAGCCGACATCATGCAACTGGGCAACAAGCCCGTCAGAGGCTGCATCGCCTGCGGACAGTGCAGGACCCGGTAGCTCGGCCATTGCGTCTTCGACGACGACGTCTGCAACCGCATTGTAGAACGTCTCAACCAAGCCGATGCCCTTATCGTTGGCTCCCCCGTCTACTACGGTCAGCCCAACGGAGCCCTGATGGCTGTGATGCAGCGAGTGCTCTTCTCATGAGCCGACGTACAGAACAAGCCTGCCGCCTCCGTTGCCATCTGCCGACGTGGCGGAGCCACCGCAGCCTATCAGACCCTGAACATGATGTTCGAGATGATGAACATGCCCATCGTCACCTCGCAGTACTGGAACATCGCCTACGGCCGGGCCGCCGGAGAAGTGGCGCAAGACACCGAGGGCATGCAGACCATGCGCACCCTGGCCGACAACATGGCTTGGCTGCTCAAGAAAATCCATGCCGACGGCCATCCCGAATACCCCGAGCGCGAGCCCTGGCAGCCCATGAACTTCATCCGTTAGCCAGCCACCACTATGTGGCGTATGCCTGTTTTGAAATACTTTTACAAAATACGCCTTTTAGGCGGTCATAATTCAAAAATTTCGGGCAAAGAAATCTTTCGCCCGAAATTTTGCCGTTTTGTGCGGTTTTGTTAGTTCGTTGACAACCATGCGGTTACGACAAAGCGGCCGGAAAACGCACCGTTGAGACCCAGACTTTTGGTACAAATCGTCGCACGATTTGTACCGATTCGTATAGACTTTCCTAAGAAATCGACCAACGATTTGCCACAAATCGTGCAGACTTTTGTACCAAATCTCTGTACCTCCCCTCTGTTTTGCCCCCCCGCATCTCCCGTCGAAGTGTTAAAAAACCGCCTTTTCCCGTTCTGGAACACCCGAAAAACCGTACAATGAATTTTCTTTACAAACCCCAATCTGTTGCGATTTGAAATGCCGGATTCCTGCTGGCATCTTGGAAGGGAACGTGCTGCGGCTGCCACTTACCCTTGCTAACCCCATGTGCGCTGGGCAGGAGGGGCGAAAAGACGAAAAAAACGGGAAAACATTTTGCTTTGTCTTGATTATTTCTTATCTTTGCATGTCGGAAAGGATGTGAGGAGGTGAATAGGAGTTTTGAATCTTAATGAATTGTGCCTATGCAGAACAATCAACATCTGGCAGTGCTCGTTCATGAGCAGGCTAAGAAGTACGGACAGAAGCCAGTCATGACGTTCCGCCAGTTCGGCTCGCTGAAGTGGAAACAGCTGTCGTGGAACCAGTTCTCGCTGCGCGTCAAGCAGGTGTCTAACGCATTGCTCAACCTCGGCGTGAGGCCCCAGGAGAACTTGGGCGTGTTTGCCCAAAACTGTGTGCAGTATCACTATGCCGACTTCGGCGCCTATGGCATCAGGGCCGTGACGGTGCCCTTCTATGCCACCAGCTCGGAGCAGCAGATACAGTATATGGTGAACGATGCCCAGATACGCTTCCTCTTCGTAGGCGAGCAGGCACAATACGACAAGGCTCACCGCATCATTGCCCTCTGTCCCACGCTGGAGCGCATCATCGTCTTCGACCCCTCGGTGCGCATCGCTAAGAACGATCCCAACACGCTCTATTTCGAGGACTTCATCGCCTTGGGCGAGGAGCTGCCCCGTCAGGTCGAGGTGGAGGCCCTCTGGGCCGAGCGCAGCATGGACGATGTCTGCAACATCCTCTATACCAGCGGAACGACGGGTGAGTCGAAGGGCGTCATCCTGACCTACGGGCAGTATCATGCCGCCTTTGCAGCCAACGACAAGTGTGTGCCCGTGGGCGAGAAGGACCGCGTCATGCAGTTCCTCCCCGTCACCCATATCTTCGAGCGCGGATGGAGCTACCTGGCCCTGACCGAGGGCGCCGAGCTCATCGTGAATACCTATCCGCAGGAGATTCAACAGTCGATGCGCGAGACCCATCCCACCTGTATGTCGAGCGTGCCCCGCTTCTGGGAGAAGGTATACATGGGTGTGCATCAGAAGATAGAGAGCTCCGGCGCCATGCAGCAGAAGCTGTTCCGGCATGCCCTGGAGGTAGGAAAGAAATATAATATCGACTGCCTGGCCCACGGCAAGCGCCCGTCGCTGGCGCTGGCCATGGAATACAAGGTGCTGAACTCGTCCGTGCTCAGCCTTGTGCGCAAGCAGCTCGGATTGGAGAACGCCCACTTCTTCCCCACCGCCGGCGCCACGGTGTCGCCAGAGGTTGAGGAGTTCATCCACTCGCTCGGCATCTTCATGATGGTAGGCTACGGACTCACCGAGAGCCTTGCCACCGTGTCGTGCGACCACATGGACGAACCCTACACCGTAGGCTCAGTAGGCCGCCCCGTGGAAGGCATCGAGATAAAGATCTCGGAAGAGGGCGAAATCCTGCTGAAAGGCCCCACCATCACTCGTGGCTACTACAAGCGCGACGAAGCCAATCAGCAGGCCTTCGATAGCGAAGGATTCTTCCATACCGGCGACGCCGGATACCTGCGAAACGGCGAGCTGTTCCTCACAGAGCGCATCAAAGACCTCTTCAAGACCTCCAACGGAAAATACATCGCCCCGCAGATGGTTGAGGCCATGCTACTCGTCGACCGGTATATCGACCAGATTACCATCATCGCCAACGAGCGGAAGTTCGTGTCGGCCCTCATCGTGCCCGAGTTCTCGCTGCTTGAAGAGTATGCCCGCGAACACGATATCGCCTATGCCACCCGCGAGGAGCTCTGTCAGAACCAGCAGGTGCACGACATGATCATGGACCGCATCAACACCCTCCAGCAGTCGCTGGCCTACTACGAGCAAGTGAAGCGCATCACGCTCCTGCCTCATCATTTCACCATGGAGAACGGTGAACTCACGAATACGCTGAAAATCAAACGCGCCGCCATCAACAAGAATTACAAGGAACTCATTGACAAAATGTACGAGGAAGAAAATTCAAATTAGTAATTAGTAATTAGTAATGAGTAATTATGATTACCTTGGGAGGTTGTAATGAAAGATAGGTTATAAAACGATGAGCAAGCAGCAGTATAAATTGTTGTGGGTAAGTAATAAGAATTAGTAATGAGTAATTATGATTACCTTGGGAGGTTGTAATGAAAGATAGGTTATAAAACGATGAGCAAGCAGCAGTATAAATTGTTGTGGGTAGGGTAGAACGATAAAGTGATGTTGGAAAGACGGGAGAACATAATCGTAGAAAAGACTGAGCGGTTTGGCGACAGAATAGTCAATATGCATCAGTACTTAATGAAAAAAAACCTGCCGATACGAGAGATGCTCACGCAAGTACTTCGGAGCGGGATGAGCATCGGTGCGAACACGGCTGAAAGTCAATATGCTCAGAGTACGGCCGACTTTCTGACAAAACTGACCATTGCGCTGAAAGAAGCCAATGAGACAAGGTTCTGGATAAACAGAATATACACTGGAGGATACTTGTCGGAACAAGAATATACATCTATTTTAAGTGATAACGAAGAAATAATAAAAATATTAACAAGTATAACAGCAACAGTAAAGCGTAAGCAGAGAGAGTAATCATAATTACTCATTTCTAATTACTCATTACTAATTAATAAGCAACAGTAAAGCGTAAGCAGAGAAAGTAATCATAATTACTCATTTCTAATTACTCATTACTAATTAATAATAATGATCACTCAAGAGCAACTGAAAGACGTGCTGACTCGCGTTGATGCACTCTATAGATACCTGAACATCGAACAGAAGCAGATGGAGTTCGAGGAAGAAGAGCTGCGAACACAGGCTCCCGACTTCTGGGAAGACCCCAAAAGGGCACAGGAGCAGATGAAAAAGGTCAAGGCCATCGAGAAATGGCTCAAAGGCTATAAGGAGGCACGGCAGCAGGCCGACGAGCTGCAGCTGGCATTCGACTTCTATAAAGACGAACTCGTCAGCGAAGAAGAGGTAGACCAGGACTACAACAAGGCCATCGCCACCATCGAGGACCTGGAGCTGAAGAACATGCTCCGACAAAAGGAAGACCCCATGGACTGCGTCCTGAAGATTAACTCCGGAGCAGGTGGCACAGAGAGCCAGGACTGGGCATCTATGCTCATGAGAATGTATATGCGTTGGGCCGAAGCCAATGGCCACAAGGTCACCATCTCCAACCTGCAGGAAGGCGACGAGGCCGGCATCAAGAGCGTCACCATGGAGATTGAAGGCGGCGAATACGCCTATGGATACCTGAAGAGTGAGAACGGCGTACACCGCCTCGTACGCGTCAGCCCCTTCAACGCACAGGGAAAGCGGATGACATCCTTCGCCAGTGTCTTCGTCACACCCCTCGTCGACGATACCATCGAGGTATATGTCGACCCGGCCAAACTCTCCTGGGACACCTTCCGAAGCAGCGGCGCCGGCGGACAGAACGTCAACAAGGTGGAGTCGGGCGTGAGGTTGCGTTACTGGTACACCGACCCTGACACCGGTGAGGAAGAAGAAATCCTCATCGAGAACACCGAGACGCGCGACCAGCCGAAGAACAAGGAACGTGCCATGGCCCTGCTCCGCTCGCAGCTCTACGACCGGGCCATGAAGAAACGTCTCGAGGCCCAGGCCAAGATTGAGGCCGGCAAGAAGAAGATAGAGTGGGGCTCGCAGATAAGGTCGTATGTCTTCGACGACCGCCGCGTGAAAGACCACCGCACCAACTACCAGACCTCCGACGTCGACGCCGTCATGGACGGAAAGATAGACGGGTTCATCAAGGCCTACCTCATGGAGTTCCCCGTGACGGATGAGGAATGAGGAGCGTTGGCGTTGAATGTAGAAATGTCGCTTCACGATGACCTTTCATTCATCATAACGAACTGATAATTTAAAAATCTAAATTCATAAATCATAAATCATTAAGCTATGAGTAAACAAAAAAATGCAAAGCGAGCTGCCTACGAGAAGAAGCAGGAGGCTCAGGGAAAGAAAGTCGTTACATGGATTATCTGTGGACTGATTGCTATCGCAGTCATCTTCATTTGCTCCATTATGTATGTGATGAGCTAATGAGTGGACTGGAGATTGAACGTAAGTTCCTCGTAAGGAAGAAAGGCGACGCCTATAAGAGCGCCGCCTTTTCCTGTAGCCACATCCAGCAGGGCTATATTCCCTCGGATGCCGCAACCGTCCGCATCCGTCGTCGCGACGACAAGGCCTACCTTACCATCAAAGGCAAGTCGGCTGACGGTGGGCTGTCGCGTTATGAGTTTGAGAAAGAAATCTCGCTCGACGAAGCCCTACAGTTGTTGAAGCTTTGCCGTGGGGGAATCATCGACAAACATCGCTATCTGGTGAAGAGCGGGAACCATGTCTTTGAGGTAGATGAGTTTCATGGCGACAACGACGGCCTTGTTATGGCAGAGGTTGAGCTGACCTCTCCAGATGAGCCATTCGACAAGCCCGACTTCCTCGGTCCCGAGGTGACGGGCGACCGCCGTTTCTACAACAAGCACATGCTCAAGGAGCCTTTCTCCACTTGGCGCCACACCTTGCCAGAAGAATACCGATAGGCTGCCCCAGCAAGGCTCCGATGCCATCGGCAGCGAAGTCGAGCCATTCGCCGCTCCGCAGACCGTTGGTCAGATAGGCCTGTGCCAACTCAATCAGTCCGCCGGTCAGCCAGGAAAAGAAGAATGAAACAACGGCAAAATGAATCAATGAAAGTCCAATGCCAACCGCTGGACTTTCTTTTTGTTTCTCCTTTAACAGTGTCCTCTCTTCATCCTTTTCTTCATCCTTCCCTTTCATGTATTCCCACCACATCACGGCGCAAAGACCGCCAAACATGACGAAATGGGTCCATTTGTCAATCATCGATACCTGGCTCAACGGCGTTTCGGGCACAGGCACAAGACAGGCAATCCAGATGACGACCAGGGCTGCAGTCGTCAGGGGAAAACACTTCAGTAGTCGTCTCATCTCTTCTCTCATCGTTCTAAAAAATGCTTGGCATGAACCACTGTGCCTGCAAAAGTAATAAAAAACAGGCATATCCGAAAAAAATAGCAGGGGTTTCTTGTTAATGCCAAAGAAAAAAGTGGTTTTGAGGGCTGCAACGACTTGTGTAGTATCAATTTTTTGCATTGTTTCCTCAATTTGCTTTCAGTTTGTTTGTATATTTGTCGAATATTTTATAATTTTGCAGCTCGAAAGAAGATTTTTGTTATTGTTTGAAAGGATAGTAAAGATTGTTGTATGTCATCAGAGCGAGCGAATTTCGGAAGTAAGTTAGGCATAATATTGGCCACGGCAGGTTCTGCCGTCGGTTTGGGAAACATCTGGCGTTTCCCCTATATGACCGGGCAGAACGGAGGGGCTATTTTCATCGTTATATACTTAATATGTGTGCTGCTGTTGGGTATTCCGTGCATGGTATCAGAGTTTATCATTGGCCGCCACGGGGCAGCCAATACGGCCCGTGCCTATTCCAACCTCTCTAACGGCACCCCCTGGAAGTGGGTAGGTTTCCTGGGTGTGTTGACCGGATTTCTCATCACTGGCTATTATACGGTAGTTTCCGGCTGGTGCCTGCAATACATCTACGCTTCTGTCGTGGGTCAGCTGAAGGGCGACCCTGCCTATATCTCCCAATACTTCTCCGAGTTTTCTTCCGATCCCTTCCGTCCCATCTTCTGGACGGTGGTGATGATGCTGGTGGCCCATCTGGTCATCATCCGCGGCGTGCGTGGCGGCATTGAGCGCACGTCGAAGCTGCTCATGCCCACGCTGTTTATCCTGTTGTTGGTCATTGTCGTGGCTTCCTGCATGCTTCCCGATGCCGGCAAGGGCATCTCGTTCCTGCTCAAACCCGACTTTTCCAAGCTTGACCGCGGCGTGTTCCTCGGGGCTCTCGGCCAGTCGTTCTATTCCCTGTCGCTGGCCATGGGATGCGTCTGCACATACGCCTCTTATTACAGTCGCCAGACTAATCTGCTGAAGTCGGCCGTCCAGGTGTCGGTAGTCGACTCTTTTGTAGCCGTCTTGGCCGGACTGATGATATTTCCAGCCGCCTTCTCCGTGGGTGTGACACCCGATGCAGGTTCCTCGCTCATCTTCATCACCCTGCCGAACGTCTTCAACCAGGCCTTCTCCGCCGTGCCCTGGCTGGGCACGGTAGTCTCGCTTATGTTCTACGCATTGTTGTCGTTGGCAGCCCTGACGTCGCTCATGTCGTTGCATGAGGCCAGCACGTCGTTCTTCTTCGAGGAGCTGAAGATTAGCCGCAGCCGAGGTGCTCTCATCGTGACCGTCTCGACATGCATCATCGGAGCTTTCTGCTCCCTTTCTTTAGGCGCTGTCGACTACCTGACCTTTGGCGAAAAGACGTTGTTCGACTGGTTCGACTATGTGACGGGGCAGATATTCCTGCCGATAGGCGGCCTGCTTACGTGTCTGTTCCTTGGCTGGTATGTGCCGAAGCAGCTTGTCCACGACGAATTTACCAACTGGGGCACCGTCAGCCGCAAGCTCTTCCCCCTTTTCCTCTTCCTCATCCGTTTCGTCTGTCCCCTCTGCATTGCAGCCATCATGCTGCATCAGTTTAATATCATCTGATTGATGGAAAAACGCGGCAGCTTTCATACGAAGATAGGCGTCATCCTCGCCACAGCCGGCTCTGCTGTAGGGTTGGGCAACATCTGGCGATTTCCCTATATGACAGGGCAGGATGGCGGTGCTGCCTTCATCCTTCTGTATTTCGTCTGTGTCTTGGCACTGGGTATTCCCGGCATGATTTCCGAGTTCATCATCGGCCGCCACTCGGGCGCCAACGCAGCCCGTTCCTATCGGAATATGGCTGGTTTTGCCGCCCCGATAGGCTATATGGGTGTGCTGACGTCGATGATTATCCTTGGCTTCTATGCTGTCGTGGCCGGCTGGTGCCTGCAATATCTCTTTGCATCGCTCGTCGGCCAGCTCAATGGCGATGCCAGATATGTCCAGCAGTATTTCGCCGACTTCTCGGCCCATCCAGTCAAACCCGTACTATGGACCGTTGCCTTCATCCTGCTGACCCACCTCGTCGTGGTGCGAGGCGTGAGGAACGGTATCGAGAAGGCTTCCAACCTGCTCATGCCCACGCTGTTTGTCCTGCTCATCATCATCGTCATTGCCTCCTGCTCGTTGTCAGGAGCCATGCGGGGAGTGGACTTCCTCTTCAAGCCTGATTTCACGAAGGTCACCCGCAGCGTCATGCTCGATGCCCTGGGACAGGCTTTCTTCTCGCTCTCCTTAGGCACTGCCTGTCTCTGCACTTACGCCTCTTACTTCAGCCGACAGACCAACCTGGCGCGTTCCGCCATACAGATAGCTTTGATTGACTCGGCCATTGCCATTCTTGCCGGACTGATGATATTCCCCGCAGCCTTCTCCGTGGGCGTGACACCTGACGCTGGACCATCGCTCATCTTCATCACCCTGCCGAACGTCTTCCAACAGGCCTTCTCGTCGGTGCCTGCCGTGGGCTACGTCATCGGAATCTTGTTTTATGCCCTGCTCTCGCTGGCTGCCCTGACATCGACCATCTCGATGCATGAGATTGGCACGGCCTTCTTCTTTGAGGAACTGCACGTCACGCGCCGACAGGGTGCGTGGATAGAGACCACTGCTTGCTGCCTCATCGGCATCGTCTGCGCCCTGTCGTACGGAGCTGTTGACAGTCTCTCGCTCTTCGGGCGGAGCTTCCTCGACTGCTGCGACTACCTGACGGCACAGATTCTGCTGCCCTTGGGCTCGTTCCTGACGTGTCTGTTCCTTGGCTGGTATGTGCCGAAGCAAGTCGTCCGCGACGAGTTCACCAATTGGGGAACCCTTCGCTCCACCTTCTTCGGTCTCTATCTCTTTGCCGTCCGTTTCGTCTGTCCGCTCGGCATCCTTGCCGTCTTCCTCCATCAGTTCGGGGTGATTTGACACTACCGTTACAATGCAACAAGATGTACAAAAGCATGATGTAATGTCGTGACCAGCCTTTGGTCTCGTTTGGAGGACTGTGGTTTTTGTGTCGTGACTCTTTGAAACGCAATGAGTGTCAATGCATTGCGGGACCGCAGAAGAAGAGCTCGCTGATGGCGGTGTCGTCGTATTTTTCGCCACGATAGACTGAGCGTATCTCGAACTTGATGGTATAGTCGGGTCGGTTTCTCCATTCTTCGTACGACATGCCTGCCGGCCGCTTGCCGATGGAATCGACCGGAAACACTTGCTCGGCTCTCGAGTCTTCCAGGTCGAGCAGGGCATAGGGCTGTCCGTTGACATACATCTTCAGCTGCTTCACCCGGTTGTTCTCGCGCCATGCCCGCTCCGTCTTGACATATCCGTTGAGGATGTTCACCGACGTGATAGGCCATGAGCGTCCCGCAATGGTGAAGGTGATGGTCTCCCCCTTGCCTGAGCCGTCGACGCCTTCGACCCATGCCGTTTCGTGGTTCCAGTCGTAGAGGTTGTCAGCGGAATAGGTCTTCTTCCCCATCGGTGAGAGGCAGCTGCTGGCTGTCACATTGCGATATTCGCCCAGGCAATACCAGCTGCAGCCTGGCCAATAGAGGTTGGAAAGTCCGGCGTAGCAGCTGTCGATGGCCTGCTGCGAGAGTTGTCCACTCAACTGCTCGTATTCGGCGAGGCTGATGGTGGGGATTGTATTCACTTCGGAAGGTTTGAGGTGGGGCAGTCCCGAACGGCTTACAATATGGCTGATGCCGGCATAGGAAAGACCCGAGACGAGGATGGCAATGAGTGCGATGGCTGCCACACGCCGCCACAGATGGCTGGTCTTCCGAAGCCGGTCTTCAGCGTGGATACGCCGCATGAGCCGGTCGGTGAAGTCGGCTGACAGCTGTTGACCGTTGCCGTCTTGCCGGAAAGCCTCGCGCAATGCTTCGTCGATTTTCTTTTCTTCGTTGTCCATATCCTTTTTTTTATTTGAGTTTCATCTTTTCTGAGAGTTTCTTGCGGATGCGTTGCAGTCGGGTGGCCCAATAGGCGGCATCGTGGCCGAGAACGGAAGCGATGTCCTTCAGCGGCAGGTCTTCGGCATAATAGAGATGCACGACAGTCTGGTCTTCAGCCGGCAGCTGGCTGACGCTCTGCCGCAGCATTTCCGACGTGTCGTCACCTTCCGAAGGTTCTTCGGCGATGTTATCTGATAACTCCATCGTTGGCTTCCGGCGTCGCAGGAACATCAACGTCTGGGTATAGGCAACATGCAGTAGCCAGGTGGCGAAGGTTCCGCGTGAAGCATCATAGCGGTGCAGTTCGCGATAGACCTGCAGGAAGGTGTCCTGCACAAGGTCCTCGGCATCTTCGCGGGTGGTGGCCATCCTGCCGACGAATGCCATAACCCGGTTGGCATATCGGCTGACCAGCCAGGCAAAGTCGTCGGTGTGACCCTCCCTGACCCGTTGGATGATTTCGTTGTCTGTCATCATACTGCTCTGTCTGTTCTATATGCAAAGCTAAGGATAATATATCACAGAAGGCTGCATCTTTAGTGTTTTTTAATACTTTTTCGTGGTAAAGACATGGTTTCTCGAAATTTAGTATTACCTTTGCAGGCAGTAACAGACAACACAGCTTAATAAGATGAAAACCAACCGAAACCTCCGGATCCTCGTCGCTGCGGCCATCGCACTCGCCGTCAGCGCCTGCTATCAGATTACACTCGTTCAGCAACCCCACGAAGCGCTGACCAACTCCACCTTCAAAGGAAAGGTGGTCGTCAAGCGCACCGGTGCCTCGGACAACGGCATCGTGCAGCATGTCTACGGACTCTTCGGCATCTGTGTGCCCGAGGGCTGGCAGACCACGGGCGACCCCGTGATGACGCAGGTGCCCAAGGCGACGACCGACGTGGGCGACGACGAATACAAGCAGACCATCACGCGCCGCATGGTCGCCAGCCAGGCCTATACCGACCTGCTCAACCGCGACTACCCCAAGACGGGCTACACCTGGCTGGGCTTCGCCACGGAGAGCGCCTTCAAGAGCCTCTTCAACAGCGGCGACGGCACGAACGAGGTCGACAGCATCTACGTGGAGTTCGAGGTGCTGACCAACGACAAGACCGGCGTGTTCTATCTCGACTATATGGCCGGCCAGACGCCGCACGACAAGATTGACAAGTTGGGGCAGGAGGAAGACTCCTGGAACGTCAATGCCGCCACCTTCAAGCTCAGCGAATACATGGACACCCACATCACCGTGACGCGTCCCGACGGAACGATGGACGACAATGCCCTCACCGACCCGAAGCTCGACCCCGACTGGCAACTCGAACATATGAAGTGGTCGACACGCCCGGGAACGGCCTATGCCTATAAGGACAAGAAATATGATGGTCTGTTCTCGAGAACACGCGGTTGGAACGGCGGCGACGGCGTCTACACCATCGGACTGCCCAACGGCGATGTGTTCTGGACCTTCAACGACAGCTTCTACGGCACCGTCGACGGTCCCACCCGAGCCCGTCTCGACAGCAACTTCCCGCGCAACAGCGTGATGGTGCAGCGCGCCCACGACGGCGTGCCCGGCGAGAATCCAGAGGACTTCGTCTGGCTCGCCGACTATATCAACTGGACCAACCCCAACGACAAATACTACTTCTACTGCCGTACACACATCCGCCATCCGCAGGGTAACTCCTCCATAGAGAACGAAGGCGGCATCGATGCTCCGATGGTCTACTGGTCGGGCGACGGCACCGTGGTCGATGGCAAACTGCAGCTCTTCTGGATTGCACAGAACTCCTATGAACTCAGCTATCATGGCATGTCGCTCTCTACCTATTCACTCGACGGAACCATTCCCACGGGCTACTATCTCGACGACATCCCCGACTACCTGCCCAAGCGTGGCAACTACCTCTACCGCCTCACTACCCGCCATTTCCTCAACCGCTTCGAGGTGCCTTACGGCTCAACCCTCGTCGAGGGTGATGAGGGCGACGAGCATACCTATCTGTATGCCACGAAGGACTACCATGTCGTGGCTGCCCGCACCGAGACTCGCAGCCTCGCAAGCAAGTGGCAGTTCTATGTGAAGAATACCGAAAGCGGCGAGTGGTCATGGCAGGACGATTGTCCTGACGGCGACACGATGGTGGCCTCGGCCATCATGGACAAAGACTACCAGGGCAGCATGCCGTGGGTGTTTAAGGACGGCGACTATTTCTTCATGGTCATGCAGGCTCCCATCTTTAGCCGCGAAGTGTATATCTATCGTAGCAAGTCGCCCGTCGGACCCTTCACCGACCGACGGCTGCTCTTCCTCCTGCCCGACCACCTCGATAAGATTGGCGAGACGGGCTACAAGTGGATTTACATGGTGAACCTCCACCCGGCACTCTCTCGCGAAGGCGAGCTGGTGATGTCGACCAACACCGAGGCTCCCAACCTTGACTGGAACCACAACGACCCGGGCTCGGCAGACTTCTATCGACCCTACTTCTTCCGCGTCTACAACTGGAAGAACCTCTACGAGGACCTCGTCAATACCGACATCCAGCAGCCTTCAACAGACGGACATGCTGCCGCCACGTTCCAGAGCGATGCCTACTACACCCTGCAGGGACAGCGCACGCAGCTGCCTCAGAAGGGTATCTACATCCATAAAGGCAAGAAGATAGTACTCAGGTAAGAGAGCTTCTCTTTGGGAATAACCTTGTCGTGACGGCATTATTTAGTAGTTTTGTCATATGATGCACTGGAAAGACTTCTTCCTTTTTCAAAAGTCCGACCGCAGGGGGGTGGCAACACTGCTGGCCATCACCGTGGTGGCAGTGCTCGTCATCGACCGCTGCGGCATGAAAGAGACTGTGGATACGCAGGTCTCTGCATCGGAAGAAGACTCCTTGCTTCTCTCCACAACTCATGGTTCCCCCTCCTTCTCGTCAGAGCAGGGTGGGGGATCTTTTTATACCCCCCCCACCAGAATCTCGGAACGTTTTGTCTTCGACCCCAACACGGCCGACTCTACTCAGTTGCTCCGATTGGGCTTGCGGCCCTGGCAGGTACGTAATATATATAAGTACCGCGCGAAGGGAGGTATCTATCGGAAGAAAGAAGACTTCGCACGGCTCTACGGACTTACCGTGAAGGAGTATCGGGAACTCGAACCCTATATCCGCATCAGCGACGACTACCGGCCTGCCGCAGAGGTGATAAATAGTCCCCATCCCAATGACTCCCCTCAAGCCCCCTCGTTTGTCGAGGGGCAGAAGCCAAGTGGGGAAGGGGCGATTACTCCCCTCCCTCGGGTTGGTCAGGGGATGGGGCACCAGGGCGCGAAGCTCACCTACGGCCAGACCGTGTCCCTTTCTCGTGCCGACACTACCCAACTGCAACGGGTGCCGGGCATCGGATCATACTTCGCAAGGCGTATCGTGGAGTATAGAGAGCGGCTTGGAGGATTCTACGACGTGAGCCAGCTGATGGAGATTGAGGGATTTCCGGAGAAGGCGCTCGATTACATCGACGTCGGAACCCCGACCATCAAGAAGCTGAAGGTGAACGAACTGTCGGTAGCGCAGCTCCGGCGCCATCCCTACATCTCTTTCTATCAGGCAAAAGCCATTGAAGACTATCGCCGACTCTATGGTCCCTTGACCGACATCGGTCAGTTGGGCCTGCTGAAAGACTTTACCGACGATGACATCCGCCGCCTGCAGCACTACCTGGAGTATTAAGTGTCAGGATGCTCAAACAAACATTTGTCCCCTGATACCCCCCTCGGGAAAAGCCTTCTTAAATTCTAACCGCAAAGTGGGCAATATGTTCAGACTTGGTACAAAAGGGAAGCCCCGCTCGAAGCATAACTTCTCGCGGGGCGGATGAAAGGAGGAGGTGGTACCTCCAGGAATCGAACCGGGGACACACGGATTTTCAGTCCGATGCTCT
>CAMHUI010000030.1 GCA_946188345.1 uncultured Prevotellaceae bacterium
ACAGCTTCGAGCTTTGCAAGAGCTGCGTTGACTTCGGTTTCTCGAGTGTGATGATTGACGGTAGCGCCCTGCCCTACGAGGAGAACATCGCCCTGACGAAGAAGGTTGTGGAATATGCCCACCAGTATGACGTGACTGTCGAGGGTGAGCTCGGTGTGCTCGCCGGTGTTGAGGACGAGGTTGCCTCGGAGGTTTCTCACTACACGAAGCCCGAGGAAGTCATCGACTTCGTCAGCCGCACAGGCGTTGACTCGCTGGCTATCTCCATCGGCACCAGCCACGGCGCATACAAGTTCACCCGTGAGCAGTGCACCGTAGACCCCGCAACAGGTCGTCTGGTTCCTCCTCCCCTCGCATTCGACGTGCTCGACGCCATCATGGAGAAGCTGCCCGGATTCCCCATCGTGCTCCACGGCTCCAGCTCTGTTCCCCAGGAGTATGTTGACATCATCAACAAGTATGGTGGCAAGCTGCCCGATGCAGTAGGTATCCCCGAAGAGCAGCTCCGCAAGGCTGCCAAGAGCGCCGTCTGCAAGATCAACATCGACTCTGACTCCCGTCTGGCCTTCACCGCTGCCGTTCGCAAGGTGTTCGCCGAGAAGCCGGGCGAGTTCGACCCGCGTAAGTACTGCGGACCCGCTCGCGACCTGATGGTAGAGCTCTACAGCCACAAGATCAAGGAAGTGCTGGGCTCTGACAACAAGCTCGCTCAGCTCGACTAAGAGATTCATCCTTACTGAAGGATAGACAGAACTCTTTTAATCAACGAATTCCACAACTGCCGACTTTGCGCAAGTTGTGGAATTCGTTTTTTTTCGAGCCGTCAGGAGCCGGTGCACGTTGACATGGCGCATCAATGCCTTGGCGAGAAAAAGTGAAGGAACAGGCCGCCCTACGGATAAAACGACAGGAGAAGGACGGCGTAGGGCTCCTTTTGCCCTTCTCCACGACTCTCACTACTTTTTGTCGGAAACGGCCTGAGTGGTGTCGGCCGGTGAGATGGTGATGTCATACCAGTCTTCTGTGACACCATATTCTATCTCGGGAGCTATCTCGAAGTCGTATTCCGGCAGCGTCTCTGGCATAGAAGGCCGGAAGGGCACGATGAAGGGGTCTACCACGTCGACACGCACATTGACGACGCCCTGCGCCATCATGCCTATCTCGCGGGCAGCCCTGCGGGAGAGGTCGATGATGCGCCCCCTGGCAAACGGGCCGCGGTCAGTGACACGGACGATGACCACCTTGCCGTTTGACAGGTTGGTCACCCGGAGCTTCGTTCCAAAGGGAAACGTTCGGTGAGCGCATGTAAGACTGTCGCCGCTGAGCCGCTCACCGCTGGCCGTCCGACGACCCTCAAACTTCTTGGCATAATAGGATGCCTTGCCCGTCTGGGTCTGGGCTAAAAGAGAGGAGGAATGAGGGATGTGAGACGAGAAGTATGGCAGAGCGACCAACATACACGCCAACAGCATGCACGCCTTTAGTGAAAGCCTTCTATGCCAGAACGACTCATTTCTCATCCTTCATTCCTCATTTCTCATTATTCAATTTACACGATGCCCTGGGCCATCATGGCATTGGCAACCTTCATGAAGCCGGCCACGTTGGCACCCTTCACGTAGTCTACGTAGCCGTCGGCCTGCTTGCCGTACTTCACGCACTGCTCGTGGATAGAGGACATGATGTAGTGGAGTTTCTCGTCGACTTCCTGGTCGCTCCAGCTCAGGCGCATGGAATTCTGGGTCATCTCCAGTCCGCTCGTGGCCACACCGCCTGCGTTGACGGCCTTGCCGGGAGCGAAGAGAGTCTTCGTGGCGACGAACTTCTCGGCAGCCTCGGCCGTGCAGCCCATGTTCGAGACCTCTGCCACACAGATGGGCTCGTTGGCCAGGATATGGTCGGCATCGGTGCCGTTCAGCTCGTTCTGAGTAGCGCAGGGCATGTAGATGTCGGCCTTCTGCTCCCAAGGCTTCTTGCCGGCGAAGAACTTCGAACCGGGGAACTCCTCTTCGTAAGGTTGGCATACATCGTTGCCGGAAGCGCGCAGCTCCAGCATGTATTCAATCTTCTTATCGTCGAGTCCGGCCGGATCGTAGATATATCCGTCGGGACCGCTGATGGTGACAACCTTGGCACCAAGCTCGGTAGCCTTCTTGGCAGCGCCCCAGGCTACATTGCCGAAGCCGGAGATGGCTACGGTCTTACCCTTGATGTCCTGTCCGTGGGTGTGGAGCATGTGCTGAACGAAGTAGATGGCACCATAGCCCGTAGCCTCTGGACGGATACGCGAGCCACCATATTCCAGACCCTTGCCCGTGAGCACGCCCTGGAACTGGTGAGTCAGTTTCTTATACATACCGAAGAGGTAGCCAATCTCGCGGCCGCCTACGCCGATGTCGCCTGCGGGAACGTCCTCATCCGGACCGATGTGGCGATAGAGCTCGGTCATGAAGGCCTGGCAGAAACGCATCACCTCAGCATTGGACTTTCCGCGCGGAGCAAAGTCGGAACCGCCCTTGCCACCGCCCATAGGCAGCGTGGTCAGAGCGTTCTTGAAGGTCTGCTCGAAGCCGAGGAACTTCAAGATAGAGAGGTTCACCGACGGATGGAAGCGCAAACCGCCTTTGTACGGGCCGATGGCACTGTTATACTGCACACGGTAGCCGATGTTCACCTGAACCTCGCCCTTGTCGTCGACCCAGGGCACACGGAACGTGATGATACGCTCAGGCTCCACCAGACGCTCAATAAGCTTGGCCTTCTCGAACTCAGGATGCTGGTTGTAGACATCCTCAATCGACATTAACACTTCGCGTACCGCCTGCAGGTACTCGAGCTCGCCCGGATGCTTTTGCTCCAGGTCGTGCATGATTTTCTCTACATTCATAAGTAGTGTTTCCTTTTTTTGGTTTTTGATTATTTAAATAGTAGTCATAAATATCACATGACACTGCAAAAGTACGCCTTTTTCCCGTTATAACCAAATAAAAACGTGAAAATCTTCAACTTCTCCGAGGTTTCGAGAATGTCAAGAGAGTTGGGTGCCGAAACGAAGACGGGGAAAACGGACACTCCACAAAGACACTATTCATCCCGTCAGGACTTGACTATTAAGAAGAGAAATGCTACCGACTGAAAAGTAATAGATGATTTATTACTCAGTAATAGATGATTTATTACTCAGTAATAGATGGTTTATTACTCAGTAATAGATGGTTTATTACTCGGTAATAGATGATTTATTACTTTGCAAAATATAATCTATTACTCTGCGAATGGCAACAAATTATACTGTCATTTCTATCTATTGCTGTCCGGTAAAAACGGCCTGAAAGGCCAGAAAGATCTCAGCCCAGGGCAACGCCCTGGGGAAAAAGGGAAATTGCAAGATGCGCCCCACAGGGGCAAAAGATTGAAATCTAACTCTTTTGCCCCTGTGGGGCGTTATTTGGGCGTTGAATATAACACCCAGGGCGTTGCCCTGGGCTGAGTTATCATTGGCCTTTCAGGCCGTTTTCAACCCCTAATCATATTAAATCTTTTAAAAATGCAATATATACAGGGAATATCAAATATAAAAGAAAATTTTACCGGACAGCAATAATTTCTATCAAACGGCAACATGAATCATCGCCATAGTCGCCTTGAATACATGCCAATGAGCCTGAAGGATGGGGATAATAAAAAAGAGGAGCTGCGTGGTTGGCGCTGCTCCTCTGTGGAGTTATGGTCGCTATGCTTGCCGATAGCGGCACTGGCGGCGGATTGTTATTCGGGCTGGATGAGTCCGAGGGCAATCTGTGCCTGCTTGTGGTCGGGGTTGATTTCGAGAATCTTGTTCCAGTAGACGTTGCCCTGCTCCTTGTCGTTGGCTACGATGGTGTAGTAGGCGCCAAGGTAGTGGTAGGCGTCGACGAGGTATTTGTTCTCATTGGCTGCGCGTTCGGTCTTGTTGGCCAGCAGCTCGACAACCTTCTCATAGAAGGGCTTGGCAAGTCCCTCTGTGCTCTCGGGGTCGAGGCTGACGGCGATACGTGCACGGTTGTTATAGGCTACGTGTGCCACGCTGGGGAACTTCTCTGCGATCTCACCCCAGACGGCGTCGGCCTTCAGCTGGGCTTCCTTCTTGGCATCGCCCTCGAGGGTCTTGGCATGGTTCTGCCACATGGTGGCAAGGGTGCCCATGTCAGCGGCGGTAATCTCGGGCTTGGCCTTGAGGTAACGGTCGTAGACGGCTACGGCATTGGCGATGTCGCCCTGCTTCTGGTAGGCCTGGGCCATGTTCTTCATGGCATCGAGGCGGTCGTCGGGATACTCCTCGCCCTCGTCGATGGCCTGCTGGAACTTGGCGATGGCGTTGGCCATGTCTTCCTTACCAAGATAAACGTAACCATAGTGCAGGTGGTCCTTGGAGGTGATTTTTGCACTGTCGGAGGCGGTGTAGAGGCGCTCGGCATACTGGATGGCCTTGTCGTAGTCCTTCAGGTTGGTGTAGTCCCAAAAGGAGATACGGTTGAGGGCTGCATTGCGCGGGAACTTCTGGTTGCCAAAGGTCGATGTCTCAAGGCTCTTGTTGAAGTCGCCCTTCAGATAGTAGTCCATAGCGAGGTTGACGAGCTGGGGTGCTTCCATCTTCGACTTGTCGACCTTGGAGTAATACTCGATGGCCTTGTCCATATTGTGGGCTCCCTGGTAGATGTCGGCAGCAATGAGGTCAACAGGATAGTCGGGACGGGCCTGACGAAGCTTCTCAAGGGTCTGGATGGCATTGGCAGGGCTGGCCTTGGAGTTGACCTGAGCATAGCGAATGTATCCCTCGGGATTCTGGGGATCGAAGAGGATGGCATTCTGGAACCACGATGAAGCAGCGCCACCATCATCGTTGAGCACTTCGATGTCGCCAAGCAGCACATAGGCGTCGCCGAAATTCTTGTTGCGGGCAACGGCCATGTCGGCATACTTCTTAGCATTGTCGAGGTCCTTCACTTGCAGGTAGGCGCGGCCGATGGCGGTCAGCACGTCGGCATTCTTCTTGTTGGCCTTCACCACGTTCTTCACTTCACTCTCTACATTTGCACCTTTGGCCTTGATGACCTTGGTAATCTGGTTGATGACTGCGGAATGGTCTTCCTGAGCCATGGCGGGAGCGCTGACGACTGTCGTCAACATTCCAATCAATAGATATTTAATTGCTTTCATAGTCTTCTGCTATTTAAAAAGGTGAAACATTCTGATTGCTTAACTCTCTTTATTCCTTATGACGCTGATGATGCGGTTTGGTTTAAAACTGGGACGGTGGAATGGCCGTCAGTTGTTCACCTTCACGTCTCTGACGGTGATGTTACCGTACATGGGCAGCAGGCCTGTCTGCAGGATGATGAGCTGGCCCTTGGGCGAGGCGATGAACTGTGCAAATCCCCAAGGCAGGGCCTTGCGCGGGTCATTGATGAGGGCGTAGACAGTGCGGATGAGGGGATAGTTGTCGTTGTATAGATAATACTGATAGGGCAGCCAGCTGTTCTCGAGCGTTGCTGGTGAGAAGCGGCTGACGCGCATCGTGCGGATGTTCTTCTTAAAGGTGACGTTGGTGGTGTCACGCTTGTCGTTGAGCCAGTTACTGCCGATGATGCCGATGGCTCCGGGATGCTGCTCAACGTAGTCAATGACCTCTGGCGAACTGTTGGTGGCATAGACATTCTTACTGCCGATGGGCTGTCCGCCGAGGATGCTGTCCTCAGCATAGTGGACGGCACTGGAGCCGGCATTGTCGAATACCAGCGTGATGTCACCCAGACGGGAATGTTCGTAGATATCACTCCACTTGGTGGCTTCGCCGTTGAGGATGCGTTTCAGGTCGGGCACGCCGATGCAGGAGTCGCGGTTGGCATTGTTCTGAATGACGGCAAGACCGTCGTAGGCGAGCTTCTGCGAGATGGGCACACGACGGCGAGCCTTGAGGTTGTCATACTCGGCCTGCTTGAAGTCGCGGGCAGTGATGACGAGCATAATGCTGTCGTTGAGCAGCATGCGCATGGCATCGGACTCGCTGGTGTAGATGGGGTTGACTTTCGCCTTGGGATAGACCACTTCAAAGATATAGCGTTCTTCCTCGACGATGGGACTAAAACTTTCGTCAGAGGCGAAACTAATCACCCCTGACGAATAGGTATCTGTGCGGCCGCTCTTGTTGGGCTTCCCACAGGAAACGGCAAGAGCGGCTGACAGTAGTAATCCTACGAAAATGTAAGATACGTTCTTGTTCATAAAGCGTATGTGCTTAGCTATCAAGGAAGGTATTACTGCAGACGGAAGAGCACAGGCACGTTGTACTTCACACGTACGGCCTGACCATTCTGCTTACCAGGAATCCACTTCGGCATTGACTTCACGGCACGCATTGCTTCCTTGTCGAGGGCGGGGTCAACGGAGCGGACAACCTGAACATCGGTAATCGAACCGTCGCGCTCAACGACGAACGACACGATGACACGTCCCGACACACCGTTCTCCTGTGCCACAACAGGATACTTCACGTTCTCATTCAGCCAAGCCATCAGGGCACCGTTACCACCGGGGAACGACGGCATCTCTTCAACAACGTCGAAGACCTTCTGCACATCTTGCTTCGGAGGCTCGGGCTGAGCGATGACCTCAGTAGCCTTGAGCACCTCACCGTTCTCCTCGTCGTTACCCTCAACGTCGAAGGCTCCGATGGCGGTGTTGGAGTTCAGAAGCTCGTCCTGAGTCTTCAGCTCATCTTCTTCCTTAACCTGGTCGTCTTCCTTAATCTCAGGAACGTCGAACTTGATAGACGACTTCACCTTCTCGACCACCTGTTCGGGCTCCTCGATCTGGATCTGCTGCTTCACTTCGGCTTCCTTCTTCGGCTCGTCAAGATTAGTGAGCTCAGTCACTGCCATGCTTGAGAGGCGCTCGGCCTGATAGGCATCATAAGCGCTCTTGAAGCGGGCACCTGCGAACACGAGTACTGCAAGAGTCAACATCGAGATAATGGAGATAACATTACGCTTCGATGTATCGCGACGGAGCTGATAAGCACCATAGGCCTGATTGCGACCGGCAAACACTATGTCGGACCAATCGTTTGATACAATATCAATTTTTGCCATAGATTTCTATTGGTTTAATCGTTAATAATCATGGAAGCATCGCATTACTTCTCAGCCTCAAACTGAACGTTGTTGGCCTTCAGGAGCTCTGTGTCCTTCTCGTCAAGCGGTGCAATCATGTACTTACCAATACTGCAAATCTGCATTTCGTCGAGAGCTTTCACCAGATACTGATAGGCCGAAGCGTCGGTAGGTTTGATGAGCACGGTCATGGTCTGAATCTTCTGACCATTGATCTCACCTGCCTTAATCTTCGAAAGGGCCTTCTGGTAGACGGTATCTTCCTTGAACTTGTCAGGATTCTCTTCTTTCTCCTTGTCGAGTTCAGCCTTGGCGCGCATCACATCCTGCACCGGACGTGTTCCGTCCTCAGTGACATGGTTGATGAGCACCTTGCGCAGGCCGTCGGCACCCCAAGAGGTCTCTTGCAGACATCCGGGCTCCTCTGGCTTCACTGAACCTGCTACATAGTAGACGCTCTTGTCGGCAGCAATGTAGACGGTGATGGTGTAGGAAGCCTTCGTCTTCGACTTGGTCTCTTCCTGCTGGTTCTCGTCATTGCTCGGCATGGTCAGCTCCAGTGTCTGGGGCTTGGCCAGCGTCGTACAGAGCATGAAGAAGGTGATAAGAAGCATCATCATATCAACCATCGGCGTGAAGTCCACGCGGGTGGTCATCTTCTTCTGTTTGCTTGCTTTCTGTTTAGCCATTAGTCATCTCCTCCCTGCTTGTATTGCGTTTTCAGAAAGTAACGGTTCTCAGACATGTCCTGCAATTCAGACATAATCTTCTTGATGATGGGGTAGGATGTGTCATAGCGTGCATCGATGGCAAGTTTGATATCCTTGCTTACCTCGCGAACGCTCTTGACCCAAGCCTGGAACTCGCTCATCTGCTTCACACCCTCTGCGTTGGCCACGCTATCGGTGGGAATGCCCTGAGCCACAAAGACGGCTGCGCGCTGTTCGTCGGACATCTTCAGATACTCCTCGAGCGTCACTTTGTCGGCCTTGCCCTTCTCAGGATTGACGGCTACGCCCCACTGGGTGTCGTTCTTGAAGGCGTTCTCCATCTGCGGCGTCAGTGAGATGCCATAGCGGTCGGAGAAGTTCCTCAGAGCGGCCAGTGCCTCGTTACGGTTTTCCATACTCATGAACACGTTACCGACACTGTCGACAACAATGTTCAATACGCCTGTCTCGGGCACCTTAATCTCGGAGATGGACTGCGGTGCGACAACCTTCACCGGCTCGTTGCTAACGAACGTGGCCGTCATCATGAAGAATGTCAGCAGCAGCACCATGACATCCGACATAGGTGTCATGTCGATCCAGACATCCGCTTTCTTAATTTTTACTTTACCCATAATGATAAATGTTTTAAAGGGTTAGCAAAAATTAAGCCTCTTCCGTGTGGTTTGCTTCGTAAGTCTGGGCAATGGAATAACCAACCTCGTCGAGGGCGTATGTCAGCTTGTCAATCTTGTTGGTGTAGTAGTTGTAAGCAACAACAGCACCCCAAGATGTCAAGATACCAGATGCGGTATTGATAAGAGCCTCAGAAATACCTTGTGACAGAGCGATGGAGTCACCACCACCACCGGCAGCCAGAGCGGCGAACGAACGAATCATACCAACCACAGTTCCGAACAGAGCGGTCAGCGTACCCAGAGTAACGATGGTAGCCAGGATAGGCATATTCATCTGCAGGGTAGGCATCTCGAGCTGAGTAGCCTCTTCGTGAGCCTGCTGGATCTTAGCAATCTTCTGGGCCTTCTTCATGCCAGAAGTAGCTTCCATTTCCTTATAAGCCTTCAGAGAAGCACCAACAACGTTGGCGACGGTACCACGCTGGTCGTCGCAGAGCTTCTGAGCCTTGGCGAAGTCACCTTCCTTCAGGGCAGCCTTGATGTTGCTGACAAACTTGGGGAGCTTACCCTTACCGAAAGCGGTACGCAGAGCGAGACCACGCTCAACGCTCAGAGCGATAACGGTGAAGAGCAGGGTGATAATCACAGGTACGACGATACCACCTTTGTAGATAAGACCGAATCCGTTCAGAGCCTGACCTTCGGGGTCACCACCGGCAAAGTTAGACTTTGCACCGAGAACGAACATGTAGAACAAAACAGCTGCGACTGCACATGCTACGATAATCCAAATCGCTGCTTGAACTCCCTGGAAGCCCTGTTTCTTGGGGCTGTTTGCTTTTGTTGCCATAATTTTTTTTGTTTTTTAATTTTTTGGTTATTAATAAATTTAAGAATTAAATCAGTTTTTCTTCAGACCTTTTTCATGGTTTTACACGAACAGCCTGATGCTTTCAAAACGCAAAGATAGGCATTTTTATGCAGAAGTGTACCGCTTATTAAGAAGTTTTAACGTGATATTTATGCAAATCTGTATTTTGTCCTTCTCTTTTGTCTTGATTTTGTATTTTATTTCAGCCTACCAAGTGCTTCTTTCATGCGATGCATAGCCTCAACGATGTTCTCATCGCTGGTGGCATAGCTCATACGGAAACACTCAGGGTCGCCAAAGGCATCGCCTCCGACTGTTGCCACATGGGCTTCACTGAGCAGATAGAGGGCCAAGTCGGTACTGTTGCCGATGATGGTTCCAACGGCCGGATTGCGCTTGCCATAGAAACTGCTGCACTTCGGGAACAGGTAGAAGGCGCCCTGAGGAACATTCACTTCAAGGCCTGGGATATCCTTGGCCAGACTGACTATCAGGTTGCGACGACGCTCAAAGGCTTGGCGCATTTCTTCTACACACTGCTGGTCAAGCGTATAGGCTGCCAGAGCAGCACGTTGCGAGAGTGAGCAGGGGCCGCTGGTGTACTGACCCTGAAGCTTGTTGCATCCCTTTACGATCCATTCCGGCGCCGCGATATATCCAATGCGCCAACCTGTCATGGCATAGGCTTTGCTGACACCGTTTACGATGACTGTACGCTCCTTCATGCCAGGGAACTGGGCGATGCTTTCATGACGGCCCACATAGTTGATATGTTCATAGATTTCGTCGGCCACGACAAAGACATCTTCGTGGCGCAGGATAACATCAGCCAATGCGCGGAGTTCATCCTTACTATACACGCTTCCCGTCGGGTTGCTTGGAGAACAGAGAATGAGCATACGGGTGCGGGGGGTGATGGCCTTTTCCAGTTGTTCCGGAGTAATCTTGAATTCCTGTTGGAAGCCGGCATTGACGATGACGGGGACTCCTCCGGCCAGCTTCACCATCTGTGGATAGCTCACCCAATAGGGAGCAGGAATGATGACCTCCTCTCCGTCGTCAACAAGGGCCATAATACTGTTACAGACACTCTGCTTGGCACCATTTGACACCAGTATCTCTGCCGGGGTATAGTCGAGTCCGTTTTCGTTCTTCAACTTGTCGGCAACGGCCTTTCTGAGGTCGGCATAACCTGGAACGGGTGAATAGCGCGAGTAATTCTCATCGATGGCCAGATGGGCAGCAGCCTTGATATGGTCAGGGGTATTGAAGTCGGGTTCGCCGACACTGAGATTAATTACATCGATGCCTTGTGCTTTCATTTCAGCACTCTTCTGCGACATGACAAGGGTAGCAGAAGGAGCAAGCCGATTGAGTCTTTCTGAGAGTTTGTTCATGAATGGAATGCTTTAGCGTATATTTGTTTGCAAAAGTACGAAAAATCTTTCTTTTTCAATACTTTTCTTGTTTATTTTTTCAATTATTTCAGGTGCAGCAGATGGCCCATTTTGTCCTGCTTGGTCTTTAAGTATCTGTAATCGTATTCGTTAGGTGTTACCTCGATAGGCACATTCTCCACAATCTCCAGTCCGTATGCTTCCAGTCCGACCCTCTTGGTGGGATTGTTGGTCAAAAGCCTCATCTTATGCACTCCCAGGTGACGTAACATCTGAGCGCCGCAACCATAGTCGCGTTCATCGGGTTTGAAGCCCAGGTGCAGATTGGCGTCGACGGTGTCGTAGCCTTGCTCCTGAAGCTTATAGGCACGGATCTTATTCATCAGTCCGATACCACGGCCCTCCTGCTGCATGTACACAAGCACACCCTTTCCTTCTTTTTCAATCATCTGCATGGCCTTATGCAGCTGCTCGCCGCAGTCACAACGCTGGCTGCCCAGCACGTCGCCGGTAGCACATGAAGAATGAACCCTTACGAGGACTGGTTCTTCTTCGCCCCACTCGCCTTTGACGAGTGCCATATGTTCCAGACCGTTCGACTGCTGACGGAAGGGAATCAGCCGGAAATGTCCGTAGGCGGTTGGCATATCCACCTCGTCGCCCACTTCGATAATAGACTCTTTCTGCAGCCTGTAGGCAATCATATCCTTGATGGAGATGATCTTCATGTCCCATTCGCGGGCCATCTTCATCAGTTCGGGCAGACGGGCCATTGTTCCGTCTTCATTCATGATTTCCATGAGTGCACCGGCTGGATAGAGTCCAGCCATCCGACATAGATCCACGGCTGCCTCGGTATGCCCCGAACGGCGCAGCACGCCATTATCTTGTGCATAGAGCGGGTTGATGTGTCCCGGCCGGCCAAAGGTCTGAGGGGTTGATGCCGGGTCGGCCAGTGCGCGGATTGTAGCAGCCCGATCGTGGGCAGAGACTCCCGTGGTGCAGCCTTCCAGCTTGTCGACGGTAACCGTGAATGGTGTTCCAAGAACAGAGGTGTTGTCGCTGACCTGATGGGGCAGGTCGAGTTCCTCACAACGGCTGAGCGTAATGGGGGCACAGAGCACGCCACGGGCGTTCTTCAACATGAAGTTCACGTCATCGGGCGTAATCTTCTCGGCTGCTATAATCAGGTCGCCTTCGTTTTCGCGGTCTTCATCGTCGACCACAATGACAAACTTACCTTCCCTGAAGTCGCTGACGGCTTCTTCGATGCTGTTAAGTTTAAAATCTGGCATATCTTTACTTATCTATTTTTTCAATTCGTTCGATGATGGTGCTGTTGGTCTGCCGGATGGTCTGCAGGTCTTTGGCCAGCCGTAACCGGAACATCCACATGCGGCAATAGAGAAATACTCCCACTGGTACGATGATGGCTGCAAGGACATTCATCCAGCGGTGCTCGAAGGGTCTGGTGTGGGCTTTCACCGAGAGACGAGGATAGTTCTCCAGTTCCGTGATAATAACCTTGTCGCGTGTATTCTCCAGATCTTCAATCGTTGCCTCAAGGTCTTCGCTAATACGCTCCACCACATGGTCAGGCTCGTAGCGGAAGAACACCTTGATGATGTTTGGAGCGGTATGCAGCCGGTGTTCGCGGGCATATACCTCGATATCGCTGCTCAGACGTTGCAGTGTCTCGCGGTCGCGATGATAGTCTGGGGCATAGATGATGACCTCTTTCGACATCACATGCCGCTTCAGCCGCAGGCCGAGCACGCGACGGAAGAACTCCCGGTAGGCATCCAGATTGAATACCACGGAATCGTTGTTGGCCTTGTAGGTTACAAAAGCTGCCAGCGGCACAAGAACGGCCGAAGCCAGAGAGGTGCCAAAAGGCACTGTCCACATACCGCCTCGGGCCATTCTGTAGCCTGTATCATCAAGGATGAAGAAAATGAGGAACACAACAACCGAGATAATAACTGGCATGCCAAGACCTCCCTTTCGGATGATGGCTCCCAGGGGAGCACCGATGAAGAAGAATATCAGGCAAGCCAGCGAGAGGGTGAACTTCTTTATCGACTCTAGCTCATGCTCGCGTATCTGCTTATCGCCATCGCTGGTCACCATGCTGCGGAAGTCAAGCTCATTGGTCTCACTCTTCACGCGGTTCAACGCATTGTCTACCAGTTTGCGCTGCTTCTCAGCATCCAACTTCGCCAGCAGCGAGTCGGCGTTAAAGTGCTGTGCCAGCGGCGAGCTGACAGCCTTCAGCGAGTCGGCATGCGAAATGGATGGGATATTATAGAAGTTCATCTTCAGGTCGGCATAGATGCGGTAGCCAAGGCTGTCATAGAACTGGATGAGGGAGTCCCGGCCGTGTGCCAATTCGCGAAGGCTTTTGCCACGCGCCTTGTGCCCTAAGCCGCCGATATCTGCCATATTGAAGTCAGCATCATAGGGCAGTACAATCTTTTTGTGGATAAAGGTCTCGCGGCGATAGGGCACGCTGGCGCTTCCTCCCAGCTCTTGCGAACGCATATTCTCAAACCATTCTCCACTCCACAGCGTCAGCACAAGGTGTTTCTTCTCGGCCGTCGACTGGAGCATACCGGAGTCGGCAAGGATGATGGCTTGATCTTCATACGAGCCCGTCATCCGATAGATCATGATGCCGTAAAGCCGCCCCGTATCCATGTTCTTCTTCTCTACATAGAGGTTGCAGTTGGGGATTCCGTCGTAGAAAATCCCTTCAGGAATTTCCAGTTCAGGACTCTTCTGCTTCATCGACACCATCAACTGGGCCAGTTTCATGTTGGCATGCGGCCCGATGCGGTTCTGGAAGTAGAATGAACCTATTGCAATGCAGACGGTGATGATGATGAGCGGCCGCATGGTCTGCATCAGCGAGATGCCCGCCGACTTGATGGCCGTGAGCTCGGAACTCTCGCCAAGGTTGCCGAAGGTGATAAGCGAAGAGAGCAGGATGGCCAGCGGTAGCCCCTGAGGCACGAGATAAAGGCCCATATACCAAAAGAACTGCGCCATGACATCCATCGTCAGACCTTTACCAATAAGGTTGTCCACGAATCGCCACATAAACTGCATCATCAGCACAAACTGGCACACAAAGAATGCACCAAGAAAGAGCAGGCCGAACTGCTTGACGATGAATATGTCGAGTTTTTTGATTCTGAACATCTAATAAATTATATGTACGCGCGTGCGCATACTCTGTAACAGAGTGCAAATTTACACAAAAAGCATGAATTACAAACCAGTGGAAGAAAGAATTTAAGTTTTCTTTAGAGGTAGGCAAAAAAAAGCATCGGATTTCACGGCTCAGGCTGCATGTTTTCCGCCCTGTCCGGGAAACCCGATGGTATTGTATTGCTCAGAGAGTGAACGTCTTCTATCAGAGACCTGTGGTGTGGTGCAGACGTTTGAGGTTGTCTTCCCAGAGGTCATAGAGGCTATCCACGTCATCCTCGAAGGCAAAGTCGGTAATGATGAGCGTATATCCCCCTGTGAGTTCGCTGTGGTCAATTCTGAATTCCAGATATGCCTCCGGGTCTTCATCGTTCTGCCAGCGCAGTCGGATATATCTCATTCGCACCACATCGCTGATGTCGGCCCTTTTGATTTCGTGATGACTATAGGTATGACCCCATGTGAAGATGAAGGTGTTGCCCATCTGGTCCACTTCGTCGGCCAGCCATTTTGCATAGCCTTCCGGTGTACTGACCACACCCCATATTATCGACTCCGACTTCGACTGGAGCGGATGTTCAATGGTAATCCTTTTCTTTCCCATAGTTTTCTGATATATTAGGTTTCGTTGGCAAAGATACTGCAAATCAATTAAAAAACCAAATATTTTCCCATTTATTTTTCTTCCACATCGGGGACCTCTTTTAAGACTTGAGTCTACAAGCTATTATCGTGAGAAAGAGGATTGTATTTTGAAAAATAAGTTTTTTTGGAGCTTGCCATCAAAAAATCCCGTTTTTTTTTGGCAGTTAGAAAAAGATTGCGTACCTTTGCACCCGCTTTCCAGCCGACAACAGTAGTAGGCACTACGGAAGCAGGATGGCGGGATAGCTCAGTTGGTTAGAGCGTCGGATTCATAATCCGGAGGTCGAGGGTTCGGGTCCCTCTCCCGCTACGAAGCCTTGCAGAGATGCAAGGCTTTTTTCTTTTTCCTCCTCACATAGTGTGACGGCTTGTAAGAAAGCTCATCTGTTAATTAACCTTAATAATAAACAAAAAGTAGCTCCCCCACCCTGTCTTCCCGAATAAAAATTTGTAACTTTGCATCCACTTTCGGCGTAACCGCTGGCAACGGAAGAGTCGTTGGCCATGTTGCGTTCGTGCAATAACCATTAAAAAGTCAAGTAACAATGGATTTGATTAAAGTTGCCGAAGAGGCATTTGCTACTGGCAAGCAGTTCCCCGAATTCAAGTCGGGTGACACCATCACCGTAGCTTACAAGATTATCGAAGGCTCCAAAGAGCGTATCCAGCTCTATCGTGGCGTAGTCATCAAGATTTGCGGCCACGGTGACAAGAAGCGCTTCACCGTTCGCAAGATGTCCGGTACCGTGGGTGTAGAGCGTATCTTCCCCATCGAGTCGCCCAACATCGAGTCGATTGAAGTCAACAAGCGTGGTAAGGTACGTCGCGCTAAGCTGTACTACCTCCGCAACCTCACTGGTAAGGCTGCTCGCATCAAGGAGAAGAGAAGTCCCATTAAGACCGACGAGTAAAGACCAGTCTTCGATTAAAGGAAAAATCAAGAGATGCCATCTCCACATCAAGGGGATGGCATCTCTTTTTTGTGCTTTTTTATTTCTATCACGATTTCTTTCTCTCGGCGCGCCAGCCATAGAGGCCAACGACCACGAAGCAGAAGAGCGGCAAGAGATAAGACACGTTGACAGCGGGATGGCCAAGGACGACCTGCTGGTCGATAATCATTCCCTGTAGCGGCGGCATCAGTGCGCCACCTACGATAGCCATCACGAGGAAGGCTGCGCCCAGCGACGTGTCGGCTTCACCGACATTCTCCAGAGCGATGCCATAGATGGTCGGGAACATCAGCGACATGAAGAAACTGATACCTACCAGGCAATACAAGCCAACCTTTCCCACTATCACGACGGCTCCCAGTGAACAGAGGGCTGCGCCGATGGCAAAGATTGTCAGCAGCCGACGCGCGTTGACATAGCGCATCAGGAAGGTGCTCACGAAACGGCTGCAGAGGAACAGGCTCATGGCCACAATGTTATACATCTGCGCCGTGGCCTTGTTGATGCCCAGATGGTCGGCATACTGGATGATGAATGTCCACGTCATGATTTGTGCTGCCACATAGAACACCTGCGTCAGCACGCCCTCGCGGTAGACCTTGTTATGCCACAGCCGTGAGAGGGTGGCACGGGCTGACGACTCCTGTCCGACCGTGTCCTTGCTGCCGGCGGTCTGCGGCATCTTGGTCAGGGCGATGATGATGAACATGAACACCACGACGAGCCCGATGGCCACATAGGGGTCGCGAATGACAGCCAGGTCGTGCAGCCGGATGTCGGCCTTCTCTGCCTCCGAGAGGGTTGAGAAGATGATTTGCCCTGCTGCATCGCGGCGGTCGGACCAGAGTTGCGGCAGCACGATGAGCGATGCCACGGCCATGCCCGAGAGCGAACCCATCGGGTTGAAGGCCTGAGCCAGGTTCAGTCGGCGCGTCGATGTCTCCTTCGATCCCAGCGAGAGGATGAAGGGGTTGGCCGTGGTCTCAAGGAAGGCCAGGCCGAAGGTCAGGATATACAGCGACACACAGAAGAACGAGAACTGCTGATAAGCTGCAGCCGGGATGAACAGGAAGGCGCCGATGGCATAGAGTGCCAGACCCAGCAGGATGCCCCGCTTGTAGCTGTACCGGCGGATGAAGAGAGCGGCGGGGATAGCCATGGTGGCATAGCCGCCATAGAAGGCGAACTGCACCATGGAGGCTTTTGCTGCCGAGATTTCCATCACGGTCTGGAAGGCAGCCACCATCGGGTTGGTGATGTCGTTGGCAAAGCCCCACAGCGCAAAGAGCGTCGTGATGAGGATGAAGGTGAGCAGGTAGCGGCGCTCAATGAGTTTGCTTTTGTTGTCCATTGCTGATAGGATTTACGTGGAAGTCCGCTGCTGTTGGTCCTGCAGGAAAAGCGCAGGGCACGGCTTGGGGCTGATAAAGAAAGACCGGGGCCTCTGCCATAGAGGAGAAGCCCCGGTCGGCGTGTATTACTTATAGATTGGTCCGAAGTTCTGGCAGGCGCGGAAGTCGGCACCTTCCTTGTCCATACCGAAGGCGTTCCATGCCGACGGGCGGAAAATGTCGCCTGTGGGCACATTGTGCATGCAGACGGGTATGCGCAGCATGCTGCAGAGCGTCAGCACGTCGGCACCGATGTGTCCGTAGGCGATGGCTCCGTGGTTGGCGCCCCAATTGTTCATCACGGAGTAGACGTCCTTGAAGGCGTCCTTCGTGGCATCCAGGCGAGGCACGAACCAGGTGGTGGGCCATGTCGGGTCGGTGCGCTTGTCGAGGATGTCGTTCACCTCTGGATCGAGCTCTACGGTCCATCCCTCTGCCAACTGCAGCACGGGGCCGAGTCCATGAACGATGTTCAGTCGCATCATGGTCATCGGCATGCCGCCGCGTGTCAGGAAGTGGCTTGAGTATCCGCCGCCGCGGAAGTAGTCGCGGTCGGCAGGCATCCATGAGGTGGCCTTCATGCAGGCATCCATATCCTGCTCGGTCATCTCCCAGTGCGACTTCATCACGGGGTTGCCGTCCTTGTCGCTCATAGCGCCGGTGGCATCGAGCGTAGTAGCACCACTGTTGATGAGGTGGATGAAGCCGTCTGCGGCAGCTCCTTCAGGGCGCTTGCCTGTGACGCGCTCTACGGCGTCGGGGCTCCAGTAGGTGCGGATGTCAGAGAACATTACGCCCTTGTTGGTCAGCAGGTGGCCGAAGAGCATCGTCATGCCGTTCAGGAAGTCGTTCTCGGTGGCGAGGACGTTGGCCTCACGCGGTCCATTCCAGTCGAACGAGGTGCACATCATCGACTCGGGGAAGTCGAAGTTGGGCTTGTAGTCGGTCCACTGGCGCTGTCCCTGCACGCCGGCTGCGATGGCATTGTGGCCGAGGGCTTCTTCCTTGTATCCCATCTCCTTCAGACGCTCGTTGCCGTGCATCAGGTCGCGGATGATCATCATTGTCTTCACGGTGAACTCCCAGTCCTGATCTTTCTCCTCGCGGGTCTTGCCTTTGCCCTTGCCGTTGAAGGTCGTCATGGGCGTGCCGGGGAAGAGCGGACGGTCTTCGTTATAGTCGTGACCTTCCTGCGGCTTGCAGTATTTCTCGACCCACTGCATGGCTTTCTGGAATTCTTCCTTGTCGAAGATATTGAAGTCTACGCGGCGCAGGATTTCCACCAGCGACACATACTCCGTGCGCATGCCGAGGTAGTGCTGCAGGAAGTCAGCGTTGACGATGCTTCCTGCGATTCCCATGCAGGTGTTGCCGAGCGAGAGGTATGACTTTCCGCGCATCGTTGCCACAGCCTGTGCGGCACGGGCGAAGCGCAGGATTTTCTCGGCCACGTCAGCCGGGATGGTATTGTCGTTGAGGTCTTGCACGTCATGACCATAGATGCCGAATGCAGGCAGTCCTTTCTGTGCATGGGCAGCGAGTACTGCAGCCAGATAGACGGCTCCGGGACGCTCTGTTCCGTTGAAGCCCCATACGGCCTTCGGGTAGTGCGGGTTCATGTCCATGGTCTCTGAGCCGTAGCACCAACAGGAGGTGACGGTGATGGTGGCGCCGACACCCTCGCGCTCGAATTTCTCGGCACAGGCAGCACTCTCGGCCACACGACCGATGGTGCCGTCGGCAATGACGCACTCAACGGGCGAGCCGTCGCCGTTGCGAACATTCGAGGAAATCAACTCGGCAACGGCCTTGGCCAGTGCCATCGTCTTCTCTTCAAGACATTCTCTCACGCCTCCCTGACGGCCATCTATCGTTGGCCGGATTCCAATCTTAGGATAGTTCTGTTTCATGTTTTTATATTAGATTACGTGTTTATAAAAGTATGTGAGGACAAAATTACTACTTTTTCCAGAAATAAACAATTTTTTTAAATGGAATTATTAGAAAAAAAATCATAATTTCGCAGAAGACATATCACACTGTTTTCCTTTTTGGGGCAAAATGAAATTACCACCACTTAAATGCGGTGATAGCAACAAACATCGCCCTCATGCATATTCAAGCATGAGGGCGAGTTACCCATTGAAGCGTTCAATGGCCGGCCCGGCTACATCAACTTCCTCGACGCACTGAACTCCTGGCAGCTCGTGCGCGAGCTCAAGCATGCCACAGGTCTGCCAGCATCATTCTTCTGTTCTGGCACTCACAAGATAGGCCTTGCGCTGAATGGGCATCTGCGGCCAGTCTTCCACGGCAATCGTTGAGAAGAACGGAATATCCAAAGGCTTCTCCTGGTTTATCTCTTCATCAGTACGCCCATCCAGATAACGACAATAGCGCCCGAGATTCGTCAACTTAACTGACACCACCAACGGGGTGTTCAGCGGTATACCCAACTTGTCGTAATCCGCCTTAGCGATTGAGGCGCGGGCATTGTAGCTCAGGAGTCCAATCAATGCCATGTTTTCTTCACCATTTTTTCCCACAAACTTATAGTTCGAGTAGTCAGTATATTCAAGTTCGTAATAACCGTCGTCTGAATCACCTGACTCATTGAGTTTGTAGACGATGCCCCGTGAATTTGACTCAACATTGGCAATCTCCTCAATCTCAGGGAAATCGAAGTCAGGAACATAGCAGAGAGAATTATCTATTTTCCCCGTTTTCTCGGTTTCATCTTCACCGCAACCTACCAGACATGCCAACGTAGCTGTCAGCAATGAGAACGCAAATAACAATTTATAATTCTTCATAGCACTTGATTTTATTATTACAACTTAATTTTAATTATCTCTTTCTCACCATCTGCAAGCGTTATTGTGAGTATATATAGACCTTTGGGATGGTTGGAGCAATCAATACTACCTCCATACACTGGTAAATGGCCAGAAACTGCCATCAATCCATTTCTGGCATTCGCCATTTGATAACTTATCATACCAGCATCTGTTAATCCAGAAGATGCCAACAACGCAGATTCTTCTTCAGTGTATATTGCATTACGAACCTCTATGCACTTTGTATCAGGGTTAAACGATGTAATAATTCCTCCATTTCCACGAGGCAACATCAATGTTGTTGTGAACCAACTTGTTGTACCGCAACCATTCGTCGCACGTGCTTTAACCGTTGTTTGCCTTAAAGGAGCACCATTCCTAGGATAGTTTAATTCTGGCAGCAAAGTTACATACGGGGTCACACCTATCCTCCATTCTACTCTTTGTATATCCATGTCATATCCAAATGTCTCAAGTGTTATATCACTATCATCGTAGGTAATATTAGAAATGGATGGTATACCTACCCAAAAATTCTTCTGATTTACTAAATTACCCCATCGGTCATAAATTTTAACATAACTATATGCAGATCCCGTACCGCTAATCTGGATACGGCCATCTGACAACGTGGTGGCTGACAGGGTAGGTCCCAAAGTATAGCTTCCACCATAAACATTAGCAAAAAATGACTCTGATGAACATAATACTCTAGGGGCATTCATGGAATAAATAGTGCTATTAATCCAATCACAATAATACCCTACATTGGTATAATGAGAAGGATAATATGTAGGTAAATCTGAATTACTACATGAGCTCACTAAACCAATTAGCAATTCCTCATTGTTATTTACAATGGTCAAAGGTCCGCCACTATCTCCCGAATAGGCCATGTTTGCAGATGCTGCTGCGACAATCTGTGTGTCAGAACAAGACGATATAGTGACATCAGCTTTATATAATTGTGACAGAGAAAGAGGGCCACCATAAGAGCGTCTTCCCCAACCAGAGACGACACCATTGGTCCCTGAGACATAATTAAAAGTTGGAGATATCTTAATTGGCATTTTTTTACTATTAAATGTAATGGGCGACGATAACTTAATAAGAGCAATATCATTATATAAATAGGTTGAATCGTAATCTGGATGTATGTATATATTATCAATTCCCAACAAATCATCATATGGGTTAACACACGTTTCACCTACTTCAACTGCCAATTTTGTAATTTCTTGATTACAAACACAATGCGCTGCTGTTAATAGCCATTGATTATCAATTATTACTGCACCACCATATGAGCGCGGATCCAAATGGTTTTCATCCCAGAAAGTGAAAAGCGCTGCTTGATATGGGCGCTCAGAGATACTTGTTTGAGAACCTCCAATAATTCTTTTTTGAGCATTAAGGCTACAAACAAAAAACATTCCAAAAGCAATCAATAATAACTTTCTCATAGTTTTTATTTACGTTATGATGATAAAAAAATATACTTTTCGCGTACAAAATTATATAAATTAATCGAAATAACAAACTATTTGAAAAAAAAGTGAATTTTTTTGCGCAAAAAATAGTCAGCAAAAAAGTTAGGAGTCTATATCCCATACACTCTTACTCTACCCTTTGTATTTATTGACATGATTATTATAACATCCGCGCTTTCATTTAGTTACCAGCAAATGCAAAAGCACCCGAGCGGCTTAAATTGCCTTGACATAAGGCACAAAAGCAAAAAAAACAAGAAAAACTGAAATCTTTAGGATATTTTCTTGATAAAAATATGTATTTTTGCAGAAAAATCAGAACGACGCAGATTATGAAAGAACTACCACTGAAGTACGGTTGCAATCCCAACCAGAAGCCCTCCCG
The DNA here is from genome assembly GCA_946188345.1 of uncultured Prevotellaceae bacterium. Taxonomy (GTDB): domain Bacteria; phylum Bacteroidota; class Bacteroidia; order Bacteroidales; family Bacteroidaceae; genus Prevotella. The sequence goes on from CAMHUI010000030.1 coordinate 21,682, forward strand.
CATCTTTATGTCCGATGGCGAGTTACCCATCGAAGTCCTCAACGGCCGTCCTGGCTACATCAACTTCCTCGACGCGCTGAACTCCTGGCAGCTCGTGCGCGAACTCAAGCAGGCCACCGGCCTGCCTGCGGCAGCCTCGTTCAAGCACGTCTCCCCCGCCGGCGCTGCCGTAGGACTGCCCCTGAGCGATACCCTCAGGAAGATATATTTCGTCGACGACCTGCTGCCCGCATCAGAAGAACCCTCGCTGGCCGCCGCCTATGCCCGAGCACGAGGAGCCGATCGCATGTCGTCATACGGCGACTTCGTGGCCCTCTCTGACACCTGCGACGCCCTCACGGCACGACTCATCAAGCGAGAGGTCAGCGACGGAGTCATCGCACCTGACTACACCCCCGAAGCCCTCGACATCCTGCGCGACAAGCGCAAGGGCACCTACAACGTCATCAAGATTGACCCCGACTACCAGCCCGCCCCCATCGAGCGCAAGCAGGTGTTCGGCATCACCTTCGAACAGGGGCGCAACGAGATACGCCTCGACGACCCAGCACTCTTCGAGAACATCCCCACCCGCAACAAGACGTTCACCCCCGAGGCCCGCCGCGACCTCGTCATCGCACTCATCACGCTGAAGTACACCCAGTCGAACTCCGTCTGCTACGTCAAGGACGGTCAGGCCATC
>CAMHUI010000031.1 GCA_946188345.1 uncultured Prevotellaceae bacterium
GGTGCATCTTCGTCAGCGGCGACATCTCCACGGGATAGTCGGTGATGAAGGTGGGCTGGATGAAGGTGCCTTCGCAGAATTCGCCGAAGAGTTCGTCGATGAGTTTGCCCTTGCCCATGGTCTCGTCTACGTCCATACCTTTCGAGAGGCAGAATGCGCGGATTTCTTCTTCGCTTTTGCCGTCGCAGTCGAAGCCGGTCTTCTCCTTGATGGCGTCGAGGATGGGCAGCCGGCGATAGGGAGCCTTGAAGGAGACTATCTGTCCGTCGATTTCGCGTTCGGGCTTGCCGTTGACGGCGATGCAGATGGTTTCGAGCAGTTTCTCGGTGAACGACATCATCCAGTTGTAGTCCTTATACTGCACGTAGAGTTCCATGCAGGTAAACTCAGGATTGTGGTTTCTGTCCATGCCTTCGTTGCGGAAGTTCTTGCCTATTTCGTATACGCCTTCGAAGCCTCCCACGATGAGTCTCTTCAGATAGAGCTCGGTGGCGATGCGCATATACATGTCCTGATTGAGGGCATTGAAGTGGGTGATGAAGGGGCGTGCCGATGCTCCTCCTGCAATCATCTGCAGGGTGGGGGTTTCTACTTCGGTATATCCGGCTTCGTCGAGCACTCGGCGCATGGTGCGGAGCACGGTGGCGCGTTGCAGGAAGGTGTCCTTCACGCCGTCGTTCACTACGAGGTCTACGTAGCGCTGACGATAGCGCAGCTCGGGGTCGTCGAACTTGTCGTATGCCACGCCGTCCTTGTATTTCACGATGGGCAGCGGCTTGAGCGACTTCGAGAGCAGCGTCAGCTCTTTGGCATGAACGGAAATCTCGCCGGTTTGGGTACGGAAGACGAAGCCTTTCACGCCGATGAAGTCACCGATGTCGAGCAGCTTCTTGAAGACGGTGTTATAGAGCTCCTTGTCTTCTTCGGGACAGATTTCGTCGCGCTGGACGTATACCTGAATCCGACCCTTCGAGTCTTGCAGTTCGGCAAATGAAGCCTTGCCCATGACGCGGCGGCTCATCATTCTGCCTGCAATGCAGACCTGCCGGGGCTCGGCGTCGTCATGGAAGTCGGCTATGATGTCGGTGGAGAAAGCATTCGTTGGGTATTCAGCTGCGGGGTAGGGGTTGATGCCCATCTGTCGCAGTTCCTGGAGACTCTGGCGGCGGCCAATCTCCTGTTCGCTCAGTTCTAATATGTTCATTTTCTTTGTTTTTATTCTTTACGGGTGCAAAGGTACAAAGAAAAAAGAAGAATGAAGAATGTAGGATGAAGATTTTTTTGCAGCAGCTACATTTCTGGGTTTGCCGTGAAGGCTGTAGTCTAAAGAAATCTTAATTTCTTCATCCTACAGACCTGTTATTCGAGCATTTTGTGTAATTTTGCAGCAAAACATTATTTGAGCAATGAAAAACATATTAGAAGGAAGACCTGCTTTGCGGGCCGAAATTGAAAAAGTGGCTGAAGTGGCCGGATACCTGTGGCAGAACGGTTGGGCCGAGCGCAACGGAGGAAACATCACTGTCAACATCACCCATCTCGTCGACGATGACATCCGTCAGATGGAGCCCATCAGCGATATGAAACCCATTGGCACCGTCCTGCCAGCACTTCGTGGATGCTATTTCTATTGTAAGGGTACAGGTAAGCGTATGCGTGACCTCGCCCGATGGCCTATGGAGAATGGCTCCGTCATCCGTATTCTCGACGACTGCGCCTCGTACGTCATCATCGCCGACCAGCCCGTCATGCCTACCAGCGAACTGCCCAGCCATCTCTCGGTCCACGCCCGCCTGATAGCCCAGGGTTCGCCCTACAAGGCCACCGTTCATACCCACCCCATTGAGCTCGTAGCCATGAGCCACCATCGCGAGTACCTCAAGAAAGACGTGCTGACACGTCTGCTCTGGTCGATGATTCCTGAGACCAAGGCATTCTGCCCGCTGGGTCTCGGCGTGGTGCCCTATGCCCTGCCAGGCTCCAACCAGCTGGCCGAAGCCACCCTGCGAGAACTGGAGGACTACGACGTGGTGCTTTGGGAGAAACACGGCGTTTTCGCCAAGGGACTCGACGTGATGGATGCCTTCGACCAGATTGACGTGCTCTCGAAGAGCGCCAAGATCTACGTCAACGCCCGTGCCATGGGTTTTGAGCCAGAAGGCATGAGCGACGAGCAGATGAAGGAGATGAGCGTCGCCTTCAACCTGCCCCGCTGACAGCGGACACTGTTCACTCAAAAATAACCGGACAGCAATGAATAACGATGGGCTTGGACTTTCCAAGCCCATATTTTTTTGCCCGTAGCCACCGCTCATTTTGACAAAATTCTTTCCCGAAAAATCCTGTCGTGAAAAACCTTCCTTCCAGCAAAAAAATCCGACCTTTCCGGCCAACTTTTTGACGTTTCGCAGAGCAAGTCTAAGACTTTTGGTACAAATCATCAAGACTTTTGTACCGAATCGTTAAGACTTTAGCAAGAAATTGTCAAACGATAAGCGGCAAATCGTCAGGACTTTTGTACCAAAAGTCTGTGTGAAGAGTCCTTTGAGGATGTTCGTTGAGTCGGGTAAATTGTTCAGTTTCTTACCAATCATCCGCTGAGAAAATGCTATCTCTTTCATTCTCATCCTGTTAGCTCTGGTGGCTCATGGCTGCGATATTTGCGGCCATTGGAAAAAGTATTTCAAAATAATCGATTCCTTGGGCCTTTAAAACGACTTTTTGTCAAATTATTTCACACAGAATCCATTCAGACTCCGGATAACTGATTTTTAGCGGGCAGCTCCCATAAAAAATGGGCTTCACCACAATCGGTGAGGCCCATTTTCCTAATTATCGGTATGATGTTTTGTTCAGACGAGCTGGGGAAGGAAACTGGAAAGGATGAGCACCACGATGCCGCAGAGAAGTACGGCGATGGTCTTTTTCGAACAGCCTTTCCACTCTTTCAGGATGATGCCCCAGACGTTTGAGAACACTACGTTGAGGGCCATCAGGATGCAGAAGGAGAGGGTGTCCATCGTGCCTCCGGTCTCGAAGAACGAGCGGCCCAGTGACAGTCCGAAGAACTGGCTATACCACAGAGCTCCGGCCAGCAGGCAGAACAGCAGGTTGTTGCCCCATACGGCTTTCTTCGTGTAGTCGCCCCAGGTCTTGTTCTTATGGTTCTGATAGAAGCAGTAGGCGGCGTTGGTCACGAAGCCGCCCAGCGTTACGAGGAGCGTGGCTGGCAGCGTGCGGAACATCGGGTCGGTGAGTTCGCCGAAGTTGATGTCTTTGCCAAACTCGAGTCCTACATTGAAGCAACCGCTCATGAAGCCGGCCAGCAGGGCAATGGCAAGTCCTTTCGGGAAATTGAAGTCCTTCACGGCGGCCTTCTTCTCTTCCTCGGTCAGTGTGGCCGACTTCATCGAGCCTGCTACGCCGATGATGGCGATACCTATCAGGGTAACGACGACGCCGAGTATGACGGCCATGGTCAGCTTCGACAGCGGGTCGGTCTCGGGGAAGAAGATGTTCAGCAGTACGGGCCCCATGATGGTTCCCAGAGCTGCGCAGGTGCCAAGGGCTATCGACTGTCCCAGTGCGACGCCGAGGTAGCGCATCGACAGGCCGAATGTCAGTCCGCCGACGCCCCAGAGCACGCCGAAGAAGATGGTCATCCAGAGGTTGAACGAGGGAGCCTCGCTGAAGAGTCCGAAGAGGGAGTGGCCCTCAGGCACGGCCAGCAGAGCTCCGAGGAATGGCAAGACGAGCCAGGCAAAGACGCCCTGTACTATCCAGTAGGATTCCCAAGACCATTCCTTTATCTTGTTGATGGGCACGTAGCACGACGATTGGCAGAATGCCCCAACGGCGATAATCAGAAGTCCGATAACAATTTCCATGTCTTTTTATGTTTAAGCATTATTGTTAGTCATTCTATCTCTTCGATGTCACATCTTTCTCGTACTGCTGGATGGCAGAAATGAACTCGTCGCCGACGGGCACTCCGTTCTTCAGGTTGAAGTAGTCGAATACGGCACCGAAAGGCATCGACTTGGCTTCTTCCATCAGGGCCAGACGCTCGAAGTACTGCTCATTGTCTTCATACTCGCGCAGTTTCTGCTTGGGTTCGAGGAGGGCCTGCAGGATGCACTTCTGGGTGGCGCGCGTACCGATGATGTAAGCTCCGATGCGGTTGATGCTGGCGTCGAAGTAATCGAGGCCGACGTGGGCACGGTCGAGGGCATCAGAACGGACTAACTCCTTGAAGAGGTCGAGGGTCTGATCGTTCATGGTCGTCACATGGTCGGAGTCCCAGCGTACCGGACGGCTGACATGGAGCATCAGCTCAGGAACATACATCAGCAGCGTCGATACAAAGTCGCTGACGTTCTCTGTCTGCTCGTAGTGTCCGGTGTCGAGGGTGTAAATCTGCTTGCGGGTAGCGCAATAGGCGGTGTAGAAGTCGTGTGAGCCTACGGTGTAGCTCTCCAAGCCGATGCCGAACAGCTTGGCTTCGAAGCAAGCCTTCATGTGGTCGAGCTTCTCTTCCATAATCTCGTCGAGCGAGGCGGCCAGCAGCTCACGATATTTCTTTCGCTGTACGGGCACGTCTTTTGAGCCGTCGTGCACCCAGATATTCATGATGCAGGGGTCGCCCTGTGCCTTACCCATGGCATCAGCGATGCGGCGGCAGCGCTTGTGGTGCTCAATCCAGAACTCGCGGATGCTCTTATCGGGGTTAGAGAGCGAAAGGTTGCCGCTCAGCGGATGGGAGAAGCTGGTAGAGTTGAAGTCGAGTTTCATGTTGTTCTCTTTGGCCCAGTCAATCCAGCTCTGGAAGTGTTCCACGCCGCACTGGTCTCGGTCGACGAACTTGCCCCCGAAGTCACCATAAATTTCGTGCAGGTTCAGTCGGTGATTGCCGGCGAGTAGGGTCTTGACAAACTCGATGTCCTGGCGCACCTCGTCGATGTTTCGGGCACGACCGGGATAGTTGCCGGTGGTCTGGATGCCGCCGGAAAGGGCTTCGTTGCGCTCAAAACCGACTACGTCGTCGGTCTGCCAGCAGTGCAGTGAGATTTGCTGCTTCTGCAGGGTGTTAAGGACTGCGTCGGTGTCAACGCCAATGGCAGCGTAGCGTTCTTTGGCTACGGCATAAGCTTTTTCAATCAGTTCTGATTTCATAGCGGGAGTTTTTTTTATTGTTTGATTTAATATGTAATCGTGGATTTCGCAAGCGTGGCAGAAAGGTCATTTCTCAATAATCTCCAGAAACCTTTCGAATGCCTTATCCCAGACGGTCTTATCCTTTGGCTCGTACTTGACGGGTTCGACGTTGTCGGCAATGAGCCGGCGCATCTCCCAGCGGTTGCTGACGACGCCCAGGGCGTAGGCTTGCATCATGATGTTGCCCAGGGCGGTGCACTCCTGAGGTCCTGCCTGGACGATGGCTCCGGTGGCGTTGGCGGTGGCTTGGTTGAGGTAGCCGTTCAGCGAGCCGCCTCCAATGATGTGGAGGGTATCAACGGGGAAGGGAGCCAGTTCCTTGAGCCACTCAAACACCTGCCTGTAGCGTAGGGCCAGAGAGTCGAAGATGCAGCGGCAGTATTGCGCCGGTGTTTCGGGAGTGGGCTGATGGGTCTTGATGCAGTAGTTGCGGATGGCTTCGGTCATGCTTTTCGGTGCGGCGAAGCTGTCGTCGTCGGGGTTGATGATGCTGCGGAACGCCTCTTCTCCGGCGGCCATCTTCATGAGGTCGGCGTGCCCCAAGGCACGGACCTCGTCAGGCCATTCGTTGCGACACTGCTCATAGAGCCACATGCCGCAGATATTTTTCAAGAAGCGTGTGGTGCCCTCGATGCCGCCTTCATTGGTGATGTTGCGCTCGTAGCTTTCGTCGCTGACGATAGCATGGGGCGTCTCGACTCCCATCAGGCTCCATGTCCCGCTGGAGAGATAGGCAAACTGCTCGTTGCGTGCAGGTACGGCTGCTACGGCTGAAGCTGTGTCGTGACCGGCCACAGCTACGACGGGAACGTCGGAGAGTCCTGTCAGCTGCTGTACTTCTTCTGTGAGCCGCCCGATGATGGTGCCGGGTTCAACCATCCGTCCAAACTGCTCCTCGCGCAAGCCGAGCGTCTTGAGCACCCGTTGGTCGAACTTCCGGTCTTTGGCATTGAGAAGCTGTGAGGTAGAAGCGATGGTGAACTCGCAGACACTCTCTCCTGTGAGCATCCAGCTCAGGGCATCGGGCATAAAGAGTATTTTCTCGGCATGTCGAAGTGCAAAGTCGTCCTCGAGCCTCATTGCATGCAGCTGAAAGATGGTGTTAAGGTTGATAATCTGGATGCCTGTGATGTCGTAGAGTTCTTTTCTCGACATGACGTTCTTCAGATAATCCTCCATGCTGTTGAATGTTGCCAGGTCTCTGTAGGAGCGTGGCGTACTAATGATATGGTTTTCGGCCAGACACACGAAGTCGACTCCCCATGTGTCGATTCCGATGGAGTCGGCCTTGATACCCTGTTTGGCAATGTCGCGCAGGCCGCTGATGATTTCGTGATAGAGGGCGAAGATGTCCCAATAGGAGTGCTTACCATAGTGAATGAGATGATGTGGAAAGCGTTTGGTGACATTGGTTGAAAGTTTTCCGTTGTTGATGTCTGCGACGATGATACGTCCGCTTGTGGCACCAAGGTCGATTGCGATGTGGCTCATGATAATATATTGTTTTTAATTATTTGTGCGTAGACTCGGGAGTATCAGGTTTGCAGTCTGTTGTCTAATAGCTGACGTTGATGGTTTCGTAGTTCGACTGCGGAATGGTGTATCCTGCCTTACGGGCTTCAGCACGGGTTTTCCGCATTTCTTGCTGTGCTTTGCGCAGTTCGCTCTTCATGGCACTGAACTTACCGCCGCTCCACGAGCCGGCAGCTGTTCCGCCAGTGTCATTGCCGTGCTTGTCTTTTCCCCGTGCGCCGAGCAGGGTGAGTGAGTCGTAACACGACTTGGCGTTTCTCTCCCAACGGGCATAGGTGTCGGTGTAGAAGTGCTCTGGGAGTTTGTTGCCTTTGCTTTCCGCAGCTGCAGGTTCCATCGTTGTTACCTCGCCTGTGAAGTCGGGCATGTCAGCAAAGCCGGTATTGTCAGCGTCGATGGCAGAGGGTTCCTCGCCGTTGAGAACGGCCAATGTCTCTTCCGTACTTTTCATCATACTGCTGGCAGCCTTCATGCCTTCGCTGCCTCCCGCTGAGATGGCATAGGCAGAGCCGGCCACACCGACCACTGCCACGACTGCTTTCATGGCACCGTTGATGCGATTCCATCGGCGTTCCTTGCGGTCTTGCTTCGCCATTTCGAGGTTGTCGGCGATGAGTTTGTTGTCGGGAGCGAGCTTATGGGCCTGCTTCAGTCGCCTCATGCCGTCGTTATAGTCCTTGGCTTCGAAGTCAAGAAGGGCGAGGTTGTTCAGAGCCATCACGTGCTCGGGATTGAGAGTGAGGATTCTGTTGTAGGTCTGTCGGGCCTTCCGCTTGTTGCCACCAGTGTCGGCATTCAGTCCATCATCGCATAGCTTGTCCATAAATGTAGGTTCGACAAGGCCATTTTTCTCTATCCAACCGTCGATTCCGTTGATGGTTGCCGTAGCCTTTCCGTTGCTGAAAGGCCCTATGGCATCGAAGACGGGTCTGAATACCAGGTCGCCCTTGTCTGTGTATACGCCATACCTGGGCGTGTCGTACCAACGTTGGTTTTTCACAATGTAGACGTGGTTGGCGGCATCGTGGGTTATTTCTTCGTAAATGGCGGGGATGATGACTCGCCGGTAGTTGTCTTGAATACCATGAAGGCTGTCGTTTCCGCAGGTTTCGTAGGATAGTTTCTGCACCCATGTGGAGTCGTCGATGCGTTTGTTCACCTCGCGGCTGACGGCCTGCAGGGCATCGGTTACATGGGCGTAGCCGTCGTTATCCTTCAGCAGTTTTGACGCTTTCGCAGCCTCACGATATTCTTTATTAGAGATGGGAACTGTCGTCATGGCCTCCTCGGCGATATACTTACATTCCACTACGAGTTTGCCAGTGATGTCGATGGCCCCGAATTTGCCGTTCATCTTTACGGTGGCGAGCAAGTTGTCGCGGAAGTTTCTGGCCAGATCGTATTGTGGCTGGATGACCATTTTACCCCGTTTGTCGATGTATCCATATTTGTCGCCCACCTTCACGGCAGCCAGTCCTTGGCTGAATCCCTCGAGATGTTTCATGGGCTCATACTTGGGCTCAATGATGAAGCGGTTGTGCAGGTCGATGAATCCAACTTTTCCGCCCACCTCGACGGCTGCCAGGTTTTCCTCAAAGTCTGTGGCTGCTGCGTCGTATTGGGCAGGAATAACCCAGTCAATCAGCTCTGTTTCACCAGAGGCGAGCACCGACTGGCCTGTTTTACCCAGCACGTTGATGGCTGTCTTACGCAGGCCTCGGATGGGACTCTTGCTGTTTTGCTGCTTGCTGGCATAGCCCCATTTATCGTTGTTGGTGTTTTTTAGCAGAATGACATCGTTTGCAGTCTGAGCATTGCAGGCGATGCTGAAGAAGGCTAGAATGGTGAAGAAAAGTATTCTCATTTGGTAAAAGCTTTCTGGGTTATACTTTGCAAAGGTACAAAAAGTTGAGAATAGGACAAAAGAAATTATTCTTTTTTTTTAGCGGTACCGTATTTTCACGGACATGACAAAAATAATGTGATGGTGATATGAAAAATCAGTTTTTTCTTTTTTCCTTGTGTTTTTTATGAGGAAAGGCTCATGCGGGAACGGATTTTTTTGTAATTTTGCAGCTGTTATGCATAGTCATTATTTAGGTGAAATGATTTCGCTGGGTGTGGCCTGCTCGTGGACGATCGCAGCCCTTGCCAGCGAGGTAGCGAGCAAGCGGCTTGGCGTGTTCGTGATGAATGTTTGGCGAATGTCGCTGGCCTTGCTGTTCTCTACGGCCCTGATGTGGCTGTTCGCCGGTACTTGGGGGCTGCAGTATGCCTCGCAGCAGGCATGGATGTGGCTGTTGCTGAGTGGCGTCGTCGGCTATTTCTTTGGCGACTGGTGCCTGTTCAACAGCTACCTCACCATCGGTTCGCGCTACGGACAGCTGTTCATGACGCTGGCTCCTGCCTTTACGGCTCTCTCTGCATGGGTGATGCTGGGGCAGGTTCTCGACTGGAAGGCGCTGCTGGCAATGGCCGTCACACTGTTGGGCATTGCCATCTCTGTATGGCATGTTGACAAGAAAGAGATGCCGCTGAAAGGTGTCCTCTTCGGTCTTGGTGCTGCCTTGGGACAGGGTCTGGGGCTTGTACTGAGCAAGTTGGGCCTCGATGCCTATGAAGCCAGCATCCCTGCAGGCATGCTCACGGATGTGATAGACTACCTGCCTTTCTCGGCCAACAGTGTGCGCTGTATGGCAGGCCTGACCTGTTTCATGGCATGGTATTACTGGATGCGGCCGAAGTTCCGCAAAGAGAATCTGACCTTCACCGACAGCTTTACCAACCGCCGCGGTCTCCTGGCCATGATGATTGCAGTCTTCTCGGGGCCTTTTCTTGGAGTGGGATTTTCGCTGATGGCTGTGCAATACACCGCGGCGGGCATCGCTTCCACGCTGATGGCCACGACGCCTATCCTCATCCTGCTGCCCTCTCGCTGGCTCTTTGGGCAGAAGATAACCTTTCGCAATGTCCTCGGCGCCGTCATCTCAGTTGTCGGTGTGTCGTTGTTCTTCCTATTATAAAGTGATAAAAAATAAAGATTATGGATATAGAACGTATCAAGGAACTGATATACAAGGAGCCGAGCCTCTCGACGGTGCTTGGCATGGAGTTTTTGTCTACCCCCGAGGCTGACACGTGTCAGGCCCGGATGAAAGTCGACGAGCGCAACCGCCAGCCCTTCGGTTTCCTCAGTGGTGGCGCGTCGCTGGCATTGGCTGAGAACCTGGCCGGCGTCGGTTCTATGGCGCTTTGTCCCGATAAGATTGCCGTGGGCGTGAACGTTACAGGCAGTCACGTGAAGACAGTGCTCGAGGGCGACACGGTGACGGCCACAGCCCGCCTGCGCCATCAGGGCAAGACGTTGCACCAATGGCAGGTTGACATTGAAAACGAGCAGGGTGAACTCATCTCTACCGTGCAGGTGACGAATTATATCATTGCGTCTAAATAATGTTTGGCCGGAAAACGGTCAAACACATTAGTATTTGAAGCTGCTACCGCCTACGAACTCTCTCATGATGCTCGTGGGCGGTATTTCTTTGTCGCTCACGGGGATGAAGAAGTGAATGAATTTCAGCAGTCGGTGGGCTTCAGCGTATTCCGGACAGTTGCGTGGCACGCTCGAGAGGATGACCTCGGCATGGGTGCGCAAGACGGCGAACTCGATGTTCAGGGCGGAGTTGAACATCACGTCGGCGGTTTCCTGGAACGGGAAGATCCATTTCTCCTCAGCGTCGCAGACGTTCTTCCACTGGCTGATGGTCTGTTGGGCTGTGAAGGCACCTTTGTTGTAGTCGCGGATGATGCGTCGCAGCAGTCGGTTGTCGCGGGTGGGAATCCAGTTGTGGTCGTCGAGTGAAATACTGGTTAATGCAGAGACATAGATTTTAAACTTGGCTGTATCTGGTATTCGTTCGGTGAGCAACGGGTTCAGAGCGTGTATGCCTTCAACAATAAGGACGCTGTCATTTGAGAGCTTGAGTTTCTTCCCGTTGTACTCGCGTTTTCCTGTCACGAAGTTGTATTCCGGAACTTCCACGCGCTCGCCTTTCATCAGTCGCGTCAGGTGGTCGTCGAGCAGCTCGCAGTCTACGGTCTTGATGTTGTCAAAGTCGTAGTCGCCGTTGGGCAGCAGGGGTGTGTCGACGCGGTTGACGAAGTAGTCATCGGTTGAGAACGACATGGGCCTCAGTCCGCAGGCCAGCAGCTGCACGCTGAGTCGCTTGCAGAAGGTGGTCTTTCCCGACGACGAGGGGCCGGTGATGAGCACGATGCGGATGGGGTTCTGCTCGTCGTGAAAGCGGCGGTCTATCTCTTCGGCAATCTGTACAATCTTCTTTTCCTGCAGAGCCTCGCTCACCTGGATGAGCTCTGACGCCTTTCCGCGCAGGATGGCCTTGTTGACGTCGCCTGTATTGGAGAGTCGCATGATGATGTCCCATTTCACTTTCTCAGCCAGCATGTCGAAGGTCTTCGGCATCTCCACGTATCGGTCGAGCTCCATGGGGTTGTCCTTGCTGGGCACGCGCAGCAGCAGTCCGTCGCCGTAGTGCTCGAGCCCCCATACCTGCAGGTAGCCTGCCGAAGGCACAAGAGGGCCGTAATAGTAGTCTACGGTGTCGCCTAGGGTGTAGTAGTCGCTGTATATCTGTCCGCTGGTTTCGAGTAGCTTCACCTTATCGGCAAATCCCCGTTCTGCAAACACGCGGATGGCCTCTTCCGTGGTAGCCTCGTTGCGCCGGAAGGGCATGTCGAGGTCAACGATTTCCTGCATGCGCTGGCGGATGGCTTCCACATCCTCGTCGGTGAGTGCCTCGTTGCCTTTCTTCTTGAAGTTGCAGTAGTAGCCTCGCGACAGCGGATGCTCGATGAAGAGTTTGCTTCCGGGGAAGATGTCGCAGGTGGCCTTATAGAGGACGAAGCAGAGCGAGCGTACATAGACGCGGTGTCCTGACCCGCTGCGGGCATCGAGAAACTCAACGTCGCGGTTCTGAAAGAGTCGGAATTTCAGACCCTGAGAGGTGTTGTTCACTTTGGCCGAGACGACGGGGTAGGGGAACTGGAGTTCTTCGGCAAAGTCCTGATAGACGTCGATGAGCGAGGTTCCTTCAGGGAAGCTCTTGGTGATGTTGTTGTTCTTGCAGCGGATTTGAAGCATGGCTGGAAAAGAATAAAAATGGTTTCTGCGTACAAAATTAGGAAATAATAATGAATTATCTGCGAGAAATGAGGATTTATTTCGTAATTTTGCAACATATTTTTAAAAGCAGTCATCATGTCACAGAGAGAATGGAAAGAAATCCGCAAGTTCGAGGAAATCATCCTCGAGGAGTATAACCACATTGCCAAGATTACCATCAACAGGCCTCGTTACCGCAATGCGTTCACGCCGCTGACGACGTTGGAGCTGAGCCAGGCTTTTGCCATCTGTCGCGAGTCGCCCGACATCCGGGTAGTATTGCTGACGGGTGCCATGTCAGAGGTTCCCGAGGGGATGCGGCCGGAAGACGTAAAACACGCCTTCTGCTCTGGCGGCGACATGCACGTGAAGGGTCGGGGCGGATATGTTGACGCTGAGGGTCGTCCGCGGCTGAGTGTGCTCGATGTGCAGATGCAGATACGCCGCCTGCCCAAACCCGTCATCGCCATGGTGAATGGCTATGCTATCGGTGGCGGTCATGTGCTGCACCTGGTGTGCGACTTGTCGATAGCCTCCGACAATGCCGTCTTCGGCCAGACGGGTCCGAAGGTGGGGTCGTTCGACGCCGGCTTCGGTGCCAGCTATCTGGCCCGCTGTGTCGGTCAGAAGAAGGCCCGCGAGATATGGTTTCTCTGCCGGCAGTATTCGGCTCAGGAGGCCCTGCAGATGGGGCTCGTCAATAAGGTGGTGCCGCTTGGCCAACTGGAGGACGAGTGCGTCAGCTGGGCAGAAGAGATGATGGAGCGTTCGCCGCTGGCCCTGCGCATGATCAAGGACGGACTGAATGCCGAACTCGACGGTCAGGCTGGCATCCAGCAGCTGGCTGGCGACGCTACGATGCTCTACTACTTCCTTGACGAGGCGCAGGAGGGAGGAAGAGCCTTCCTGGAGAAGCGGAAACCCGACTTTGACAAATATCCCCAGATGCCATAGGCACGAGGGCCCGCATGCCATGCGACGTGCAGGCCCTCATGCTATAGCGTTAAGATATCCATGACAAAGCTGAAGATGATGACACTGGAAACATTTCTCTCGGAATGGCACAACGATCATCCTCGCGTGCTTGTCCACACGAGCGGTTCCACCGGAACGCCGAAACCCTTGTGGGTTGAGAAAGAGCGTATGAGGGCTTCGGCCCGTATGACGTGCGACTTCCTGGGCCTTCGCGAAGGCGACAGGGCGTTGCTCTGCATGTCGCTCGACTATATCGCCGGCAAGATGATGGTGGTCAGGTCGCTGGAGCGTGGCCTAAGCCTGTCGGTCGTTGAGCCTTCGGGCCATCCGCTGGCGCATGCCGAAGGCCCGTTCGACCTTGTGGCGATGGTGCCCCTTCAGGTTTGGAATTCGCTGCAGGTGGCAGAGGAGAAGGAACGTCTTACGCGCGTGCGTCATATAATAATAGGTGGCGGCGCCATCGACCCCTCGCTGGCCGAGGCCCTCAGTGACTTCCCCAACAATGTCTGGAGCACCTATGGCATGACCGAGACCCTCTCCCATATAGCCCTGCGCCGGCTCAACGGACCCGAAGCCAGCCAGTGGTATACACCCTTCGAAGGGGTTGAGGTGAGGCTGAGCGGCGAGGGCTGTCTAGTCATCGATGCCCCTTATGTCTGTGCAGAGACGCTCGTTACCAACGATGTGGCCGAGCTGCATGCCGATGGCCGGCGATTCAGGATTCTCGGGCGCCGTGATAATGTGGTCTGTTCGGGTGGTCTGAAGATACAGGTGGAGGAAGTGGAACGCCTGCTCAGGCGGCATACCAGCCTGCCCTTCATGTTGACCCGTCGGCGCGATGAGAGACTGGGCGAAGCCCTTGTGCTCATGACGGAGCAGGGCCACGCCGAGACGTTGAAAGACTTATGCCGGGAGGTGCTGCCCAAATACTGGCAGCCACGTATGTTGATGGAAGTAGAACGCTTGCCCATGACAGCCACAGGCAAGCCGGCACGAGCCGAGGCTGAGCGAATGGCAAGTAAGTCGTCAGGTGTCAGCCTTCTCTGAGGAAGTCGAGTGCTTCCTTGATTTCCTCGTCGGTGCAGGTCTGGTTGATGCGGATGTCGCCGATGTCGGCCAGCAGCGTGAAGTTGATGTCATTGGCCAAGTTCTTCTTGTCGTGCTGCATGAGTGCAAGAAGGGTTGGGTAGTCGTCGCAGGTGATGTCGGCCGTGCCGTAGTGAGAGCGGATGAAGCGGACGGTCTGGCGCATCTTCTCCGTCGGGAAACCAGTCTTGATGCAGGAGAGGTAAAGCTCGGCAATGAGTCCGAAGGCCACGCAATAGCCGTGTAGCAGTCGGCCCTGGAAGAAGCTCTCGATGGCATGACCGATGGTGTGGCCCAGGTTCAGCGCCTTGCGGATGCCGTGCTCATGAGGGTCTTCCGTGACGATGCGCTCCTTCACGGCGATGCTCTTACGGAGGAGTGTTTCCAGTTCCTCTAATTTTTCCTGTTTCTTTAGTTCTTCAAGTTGATAGTTCAGCAGTTCTGCCCAGGTGTGCTGCTGGCTGATAAGTCCATGCTTGAGCATCTCGGCATAGCCCGAGAGGATGTTCTCCTGGTCGAGCGTCTGAAGGAAAGAGGTGCAGATGATGACGCATGCAGCCTCGCAGAACGTTCCCACCTCGTTCTTCAGTCCGCCGAAGTTGATACCGGTCTTCCCGCCCACCGATGCGTCGACCATCGAGAGCAGGGTGGTTGGGATGTTGACGAAGCTGATGCCGCGTTTGAACGTCGATGCGGCAAAGCCTCCAAGGTCTGTCACCATGCCGCCGCCGAGGTTGATGAGCAGCGAGTGGCGGGTGGCTCTGCCTTCCTGCAGGGCCGACCATACATGGCTGAGGCTGTTGAGCTCTTTGTTGGCGTCGCCGGAAGGAATGGTGATGACGACGGCCTCGGGTAGGTCGACCAAGGGAAGACAATACTGCCGCGTGTTCGTGTCGGTAAGCACGAAAAGCCGGTCGTGGGGAATGTCCTTCACAACGTCGGCCAGAGCCGACCGGATGTCCTGGGTGAAAATAATCTGCTGTTTCATTTCTGCAGGCAAAGGTACAAAATAGCCGGAAGACACACAAGAATTTAGGAAAAAAAGTTTTTGTCGTACGGGGGGAATAGTTTATTAGCCCTGTGGAAACACCTCTCCAATAACCAATTATGTCAAGATTTTTGCCTGAAAAATCCTGTCATGGAAAATCATCGTTCCAGCAAAAAAATCCGACCTTTCCGGTCAACCTTCCCAAGGGATGCTTGCCACCTTTTCAGACTTTTGGTACAAATCATCAAGACTTTTTTACCGATTCGCCCGATGATTTCTTAGAAATCGCATCACGATTTCTTACTTATCGTCATGACTTTTGTACCAAAAGTCTGGGTAAAGAGTCCTTCTGTGGTGTTCGTTAAGTCGGTTCAATTGTCCGGTTTATTACCTTCAGACAGCCGACAAAACGCTATCAGTTTCATCCTCAGTCTGTTAGCTCTGATGGCTCATGGCTGCGTTATTTGCGACCGCCGGAAAAATATTTTCAAAAGATGGGATTCCCAGGGCCTCAAAAGAGAATTTTTGTCATTTTTTTTCAAAGAGTCCTTTACATAATCAAGCAGGTAGCAGAATACTTTTTGCGTCAGCAATAAAAAAAGAGCTTCTCCGATTAAACTTTCCCGTCTTGTTAGCGTCATAAATATAAAATGTATATATAAAACACTCATGAGAAAAGCATTATTGACATCGTTGCTGCTGATGATAGCGGTCGTGGCGATGGCACAGAACAAAAAGATTTCAGGATCAATAGTCGACAAAGACACACGTGAAGCCATGATGCAAGTGACGGTCCAATTGCTGAAGCAGGACAGTACTTTTGTCGTAGGAGCCGTCTCGAATATGGATGGCGAGTTCACGATTACCGCTCCAAAGAATGGAAAATACCTGTTGAAGCTCACCAGTGTGGGCTATCTGGCATTGGTTCAGGCCATAGAGGTGGCCAAGAGTGCCAATGTAGACCTCGGAACGTTGGAGATGCGCCCCGATGCCGTCATGCTTGATGAGGCCAAGATTACGGCCAACGCCGTGAAGATGGTCATCAAGGGCGACACGACGGAGTTTTATGCCGATGCCTATCGCACGCCGGAAGGTTCTGTCGTTGAGGAACTCGTCAAGCGTCTGCCGGGCGCCCAGGTGAGCGACGACGGCAAGGTGACCATCAACGGCAAGGAGGTCCAGAAGATTAAGGTCGGCGGCAAGGAGTTTATGCTCAACGACACCGAGACGGCCATGAAGAACCTTCCAACCAGCATTGTGCAGAGTGTGCAGGCCTTCGAAGAAAAGAGCGACCTGGCCCGCATCACCGGTATCGACGACGGTAATGAAATCATGACCCTTAACTTCAACCTTCGCCGTGGAATGAACCGTGGACTCTTTGCCAATGCCGACCTGGCCATTGGTACCGAGGACCGCTATGCTGAGCGCTTGATGGGAGCCTATATGCAGGACAATGTGCGCGTGATGCTGTTTGGCAATGCCAATAATGTGGCCGACCGAGGCTTCGGCCCCGGCCGCGGAGCCAACGGACGCCAGCAGGCAAAGATGCTCGGAACCAATATCAACTATGAGACTGAAAAGCTGAAACTCAACGGAAATATCCGCTGGAACCATCGCAATACCGACGTCAATACAATCTCGTCAACTGAAAACTATGTCAGCACTGTCGGGGCATTCTCCAACAGCCTCTCGCAGAGCTATTCGCGTGCCAACTCCTGGAATGGAAACATCCGGCTTGAGTGGATGCCCGACTCACTGACCAATGTGATGTTCCGCCCCGACTTCTCATTCAACAAGAACGATTCCCGTTCGTGGAACTCGTCGGCATCGTTCAATACCAACCCCTATGCCTTTAGCTTTGTCACCGACCCGCTGACCGCCATCTCGCAGTTGGCCGATGAGGACGCTGTCGTGAACTCGCGCGACGGAAGGAGCATCGGCTACAACGAGACGCAGCGGGCATCGAGCATGCTGCAGTATAACCGCAAGCTGAACGACCACGGCCGCAACTTCACGCTGCGAGCCGATGCAGCCTATTCGAAGGGAGAGTCGAACAACCTCTCGACCAACAACGTCCACCTCTATCAGACAACGATAGAGAATTCCCGGGGTGAGATGGTGTCGGCCTATCAGACCAACCGCTATCGTACAACGCCCACACGCAACTACAACTATAGCCTGCAGACAACCTATAGCGAGCCGCTGTGGAAGGCAACGTTCCTGCAGCTCAGCTATAAGTTCAACTACAGCTATTCCAAGAGCGACCAGACCACCTACGACTTCTCCGACATGGGCGAGGACTTCTTTGGCGGACTCATTCCCCAGTATCGCGACTGGAATTCCTGGCTCTCACGGCTCAGCAATCCCGTCTTCGGACCATCCTACATCGACACAGACCTCAGTAAGTTCTCAGAATACCGCAACTATACCCACGACATCGAGACGATGTTCCGCATGATTCGCGAAAGCTATCAGCTCAACGTCGGAATGATGTTCCAGCCCCAGCGCTCGAAATTCATTCAGGATTATCAGGGCGTCTATACCGACACGGTGCGCACCGTATTCAACGTCACACCGACCCTTGACTTCCGCTATAACTTCAACAAGCAGAAGCGCATCCGGCTGACCTACCGCGGCAGCACCTCGCAGCCCTCTATGGCCGACCTGCTGGATATCGTCGACGACAGCGACCCGCTCAACATTACCCGTGGTAACCGCGGACTGAAACCCTCGTTCACCAACACCCTCCGTGCAGAGTATCAGAATTCCGTGCAGAGCCATGCCCAGAGCGTCCGTCTGTTTGCCAATTTCAATACGACCCGCAACAGCATCTCGCAGATGGTGACTTATGACGAACTGACGGGCGGCCGGACAACAAGGCCGGAGAACATCAACGGCCGGTGGAATACAAACGTCTTCGGAATGTATTCCTTCTCCATCGACACGCTCTCAGTCTGGAATGTGTCAGCCATGGGTAACCTCGGCTATACCAACGATGTGGGCTACGTAACGCTCAACCAGACTTCAGGACCGCAGAAGAACTACACCCGCACGACAAACTCGTTTGCACGTCTGGCTCCAAGCTACAGAGGCTCATGGCTGGAGGTAGAGCTCAACGGAACACTGAACTATCAGCACTCCAACAACAAGCTGGTTAAGATTACCGACCCCGACACTTATTCCTTTAGCTATGGCGGGTCGATTGACATCACCCTGCCTTGGGGTACCCGTCTGAATACCAACTTGAACATGAACTCACGCCGTGGCTACAGCGACAAGTCGCTTAACACCAATGAGCTCATCTGGAACGGACAGATCTCTCATAGCTTCCTGCGTGGCAAGCCTCTTACCGTCATGCTCCAGTTCTACGACATCCTGCAGCAGCAGAGCAACTTCTCGCGCACCGTCAATGCCATGATGCGCAACGACTCGCAGAACAACAGCATCAACTCCTACGCAATGCTTCATGTCATCTATCGCCTGAACCTGTTCAAGGGAATGTCTCCCTTCGGCGGCCCTGGTCAGGGAGGCCCAGGCGGTCCTGGCGGTGAGCGTCGCGGAGGCCAGGGAGGTCCTGGCGGCGGTGGACGTCCGCCGATGGGTGGAGGAGGCTTCGGCGGCGGACGCTTCATGTGATAGCTTCAATCCAAGCAAAGCTAAATAACAACTATAACAGATATTACAGACGATATGCAGCGCAGATGGTCCATACTCTTTCTCTTGACAGTGCTTTCCCTTTCGGCAAGCGCACAGACGGCTTCGGTCACGGGCCGAGTCATCGACAGACAGGAAAAAGAACCAATAGAGCGGAGTACCATCCAACTGCTCAAGACCGATACCACGTTCGTCGGAGGAACTTTCTCTGACGAGCGTGGCGCTTTTGTCCTAAACAATATCACAGCAGGCAAGTATATCGTCAAGGTGACGAATCTCGGCTACAAGACCCTTTTCCGCGACATCACCGTCGAGCGAGGAAAACCCTACGCCCTGGGAGACCTGCCCATGGAGGTGAATACCGTCGAACTGGACGAGGCTCAGGTGACTGCCAACCTTCCGCCAATGGTCATCAAGGACGACACCATCGTCTATAACGCCGATGCCTTCCGCGTGCCAGAAGGCTCCGTGATTGAGGCCCTCGTGGAGATGCTTCCCGGGGCCAAGATTGACGACAACGGCGGGGTGACCATCAACGGCAAAGAGGTGAAGAAGGTGAAACTCGACGGCCGTGACTACGACCGCACCACGACGATGAAGAACCTCCCGTCCTATCTGATTGACAAGGTAAAAGCCTACGACGAGAAAAGTGACTTGTCGAGGATGACGGGCGTCGACGATGGCAACGACGACTTCGTGCTCGAGTTCTCCGTGCGGCCCAGCATGCGCAAAGGACTCCAGGCCAACGTCGACCTGGGCTATGGCACCCATAACCGCTATGGCACCCGACTGACGGCGCTGAAGCCCTTCGGTGACATGCGCTACACCTTCATGGGCAACGCCAACAACACCAACAACCGCGGCTTCAGCGGCCGTGGAGGCCGTGGACGGGGCAATGGCAGCGGACAGCAGACCACCAAGACCTCGTCGCTCAACGTCAGCTATGAGAAGAAAAACAAAATTAAGGCCGACGGACGCGTCACCTGGAGCCACGAGAATACCGACAATTGGAGCCGCACAGGTTCAGAGAGCTTTGTCATCACCCGAGGCGGCGCCTTCTCCAACAGCGTCAGCCAGAGCTACGGCCGCCGCAACTCATGGTCGGGAAACCTCAACCTGCAGTGGCAGATTGACTCGATGACAACCCTTTCCTTCCGGCCCAACGCCAGCCTGAACGGCAACGACAGCCGCTCGGGCACCCGTTCAGCCTCCTTCAGCGCCAATCCCTTCGACTATATCTCAGACCCCGTTGACGCTCAGGAACAGCAGCAGATGAACGAGCTCGGACTTATCGTCAACAACCGAAAGAACAAGTCGCTCTCCAACACTGATTCCAAGAGTCTGAGCAGCCAGCTGCAACTCTTCCGTCGTTTCGGTCCCAACGGCCGCAACGTAGCACTGAGTACCAACATCAACTACGGGCGCAACACCAATGCCAATGCCAACCTCTCGGCCGTGCATCTCTATCAGGTGCAGGACCGCTACGGAAACGACTCCACCTATCAGACCAACCGCTACACCCATTCACCCAACAACAACTTCGGCTATTCGCTGGGTATCACCTATACCGAACCGCTCATCAAGCCCGCAGCCAACCAGCCAATCTCGGGAAACGAAGGACCCAGGGGAGATTCGCCTGGCGGAGGGTTCCGGGGGAGAGGGGTAACTGCCAACGAGCTGCCTGGACTCGACGTCCATCCTGCCCTCTACCTGCAGTTGTCCTATCGCTACAACTACAGCCACCAGAAGAACGACCCCTCGACCTACGACTTCCCCGAGTATGACGACGATGCCTTCGACGAGGTCCTTGAGCAGTATCGAGACTGGGCACGCCTCTTCGGATACCTTGACAACCCCTATGAGAGCTACCTCTCCACACGCCTCAGCCGCTATTCCGAGCGCACCGAGAACGGCCATCAGGCCGATGTGCAGCTGCGACTTACCCATCAGCGCTACAACATCAACGTAGGCCTCTCGGCCCAGCCCCAGCACTCCCACTACATACAGCAGTATCTCGGCCGGCCCGTCGACACCGTGAGAACCGTCACCAACGTCTCGCCCACACTCAACCTGCGCTATCGCTTCAACCGCCAAACCAATCTGCAGATGAACTTCAGGGGCTCCACATCGCAACCCTCCATCACCGATCTGCTCGACATCTACGACGACACCAATCCCCTTAACATACGTATGGGTAACCCCGGACTCAAACCGTCGTTCTCGCAGAACTACTCCATGAACTTCCAAACCTCCCGCCGACCCGCAACACGGGAAGGAGAGTACGGCATGCAGATACCCGTAGCACAGCGCAACAGAGCCTTCTCCATGAACTACAGCTTCCAGCGCACCTCCAACAGCATCGCATCCGTCACCACCTACAACGAACAGACCGGCGGACGCATCACACGACCCGAAAACATCAACGGCAACTGGAACACCCGAGGGGGATTCACCCTTAACCTCGGACTCGACACCCTCAACGCATGGAACCTCAGCCTCGCAGCCGAAGGCTCCTACAACCACCATATCACCTACGTCAGCCGCTCGATGACGGCATCGTCGGAGCGCAACGTCACCCATCAGTCGTCCATACGCCCATCGTCGTCCATCAACTACCGCAACAAATGGCTGCGCGTAGAACTCGACGGCAACGCCACCTATGCACGCACCAAGAACCAGCTGCAGGCATCGGCCAACCTCGACACATGGAACTTCTCCTACGGCACCAACCTACAAATAGACATACCCAACGGCCCAAGCCTCTCGACCAACATCCACATGCATAGCCGTCGGGGCTATGCCGACAAGACTCTCAACACCAACGAGCTCCTCTGGAACGCCCAGCTCTCGCAGAGCTTCCTACGCCGCAAGGCCCTCACCGTGATGCTCCAGTTCTACGACATCCTTAAGCAGCAGAGCAACTTCTCGCGCACCGTCAATGCCAACGGCTGGACCGACCGCGAGACCAACGTCATCACCTCCTACGCCATGCTCCACGTCAGCTACCGGCTGAACATGTTCCGAGGCGGCAGTAGCCGTGGCCGCGGAGAAGGACGACCCGATTTCGAAGGAGGCCCCCGTGGCGAACGACCCGAAGGCTTCGGCGGTGGACGTGGAGGCGGCAGACCCGGAGGATTCGGAGGCCGTGGTGGAGGTGGCTTCGGCGGCGGAGGACCCATGTAGCCAGTCACAGCCGACAACCCATGGCAAGCAGCAGAACCTGCAACACCACATAATACACCATCAAGAGCGACAGCAATGCCGCTCTTTTTTATTACCCGTTCACGTCGTTTCGTCCCCTTAGAACTACTCTTTCGCACCGCCAAAGCTATCAATCCACCAAGTAATAAATCATCTTTTGCAAAGTAATAAATCATCTTTTACTTAACAATACGTCGTCTATTACCTCCCAATTTCACTCTTTTCTCACGACAATGGAATTCTTATCTGTCCCGAAGGAAGTTGTCATTTGATTGATTAGATTTTATTGCTGTCCGGTAAAAACGGCCTGAAGGGCCAGAAAGATCTCAGCCCAGG
>CAMHUI010000032.1 GCA_946188345.1 uncultured Prevotellaceae bacterium
CACTTCCCCGGCTGCTTTCCTCCAGCTTCCTCCCGGGCAAGTGCAGGAGGAAGGACAAAGGTAAAAAAAGAAAGGGCCTCACTTTTGACAATCCAAGGAGGGGAGTGTATGGGGGAGTCAGAAGTTTTCTTGTGTTTGTGGCTGATATAAAATGGTATGGATGTTTTAAATCAAAAAAAACGTTATTAGGGCGAAAATGCTATTGCATAGGAAAGGCTTTTTGCGGAATTTATAGTAACTTTGCATCGTTATAACAAATGATATGAGCAATATGTCTGACCGTCGGAACAATGAATTGTTGTTTCCGGATTATATTTTAGAATCAAGTTGGGAAGTCTGCAACAAGGTAGGCGGTATTTATACGGTTTTGTCTACGCGTGCCCAGACTTTGCAGGCTGCTCATACGGATAAGATTATTTTTATTGGTCCTGATTTTTGGAAAGAGTCAGAAAGTCCCTATTTTAAGGAGGATTCTTTGTTGCTGGCAGACTGGCGCAAAAAGGCTTGTCAGGAGGGACTTCCTGTGCGTGTAGGTCGATGGCTGATACCTGGGCATCCTGTTGCAGTGTTGGTTGACTTTCAGCCTTTCTTCGCCCTTAAAAATGAGATTTATGGCAAGCTTTGGGAGGATTTCCAAGTTGACAGCTTGCACGCCTATGGCGACTATGATGAAGCTTCTATGTTTTCATATGCTGCCGGTAGGGTGGTGGAGAGTTTCTATGAGTTTTTGGTGCAAGGCTCTGTGGCATTGTATAAGCCACGTGTCATCTATCATGGTAATGAGTGGATGACTGGACTGGGATTGCTTTACGTGAAAAAGAATGTTCCTGAGGTTGCCACCGTGTTTACGACGCATGCAACAAGTATCGGCCGTTCGATAGCAGGTAACAACAAGCCGCTCTATGACTATCTCTTTGCCTATAACGGTGACCAGATGGCCGTTGAGCTGAACATGCAGAGTAAACATTCCATCGAGAAGCAGACAGCTTGGAATGTGGACTGCTTTACGACCGTGAGCAACATCACGGCTCGCGAGTGTGTTGAACTGTTGGACAAGACTCCTGATGTGGTTCTGCCAAACGGTTTCGATGACAGTTTTGTGCCTAAAGGTGCAGATTTTACCAAGAGACGTCGTGCTGCGCGTCAGCGTCTTATTGAGGTTGCAAGCCAGCAGACGGGTGTGAACTATACTGACGATGTTCTCATCGTTTCAACGAGTGGCCGCTATGAGTTCCGCAACAAGGGCATTGATGTTTTCATTGAATCAATGAACCGTTTGCGCTGGTCTGCAGGCATGAAGAGTCAGGTGCTGGCATTCATCGAGGTGCCCGGCAGTCTGAACGATGATCGAGTACGAGGCATGCTGTGCTGGTTAGGCCTGAATAATGCTGCATCGGACAAGGTGCATGTCATTGTTGTCCCGAGTTATCTGACAGGTGATGACGGTTTGTTGAACCTACCTTACTACGATGTGCTGATTGGTAATGATCTAACCATTTATCCTTCCTATTATGAGCCATGGGGTTATACTCCATTGGAGTCGATAGCATTCAAGGTGCCCTGCATCACAACCGATCTGGCAGGTTTCGGACTTTGGGCTAATGAGGCACGTCAGCAACTTGGTTACAGTGAGATAGAGGATGGCGTGAAGGTGATTCATCGTACGGACTATAACTATGACGAGGTTGCCGATGCCATACGTGATACTGTGTTAAAATATGCAGCCTTTACGGCCGATGAACGCAAGAAGGCACGTGAACGTGCCTTTGCCTTGTCGAAGCAGGCTCTTTGGAAGCGTTTTATCCGTTATTACGAGCATGCCTACGACATGGCACTTCGTAACAGGGATAAGAGATTGAATTGAAAGAATAATAGAATAAGATAAAACAGACGATTTTTATGAAGATTAAAGCAGACTATTCGAATGTTCCGCAGTGGAAAGAACTGACCGTGAAGTCCAGCCTTCCCAGCGAACTGAAATGTTTGGATGAACTGGCCCACAATCTGTGGTGGGTTTGGAACTATGAGGCTCGCGATTTGTTTCGTGACCTTGACCCTCAACTGTATCGTGAAGTAAAGCATAATCCTGTTCTTCTGCTCGAGCGTCTGAGCTATGACCGCAAGCAGGAAATCGTGAAGGATAAGGCTCTGATGAAGCGTATCAAGAGTGTTTGCGATTTGTTCCATAAGTATATGAGTGAGGAGCCCAATCATGAGCGTCCTTCTGTGGCGTATTTCTCGATGGAATATGGTATCCATTCAGCCCTGAAGATTTACAGTGGCGGTCTGGGAATGTTAGCCGGTGACTATTTGAAGGAGGCTTCCGACTCGAACGTAGATATGTGTGCAGTCGGTTTCCTCTATCGTTTCGGCTATTTCACCCAAAGCCTCTCGATGGATGGTCAGCAGATTGCTAACTATGAAGCCCAGAATTTTGCCTCGCTTCCCATTGAGCGTCAGCTTGACAACGACGGAAATCCTCTGGTGGTTGACGTGCCCTATAACAATTATCAGGTCCATGCCTATGTATGGCGTGTCAATGTCGGTCGCATTAAGCTTTATCTGCTTGACACCGATAATGATATGAACTCGGAGTTCGACCGTCCTATCACTCACTCACTCTATGGCGGCGACTGGGAGAACCGTCTGAAGCAAGAGATTCTGCTTGGCATCGGCGGTGTGCTTGCCTTGAAGAAGCTTGGCATCGAGAAAGATGTCTACCACTGCAATGAGGGCCATGCAGCTCTTTGCAATCTGCAGCGTCTGTGCGACTATATCGATGGTGGTCTGACCTTCAACCAGGCTCTTGAACTGGTTCGTGCCTCCAGCCTCTATACAGTCCACACGCCTGTTCCTGCCGGTCACGACTACTTTGAAGAAGGCCTCTTTGGAAAGTATATGGGAGGTTATCCTCAGAAACTTGGAATCTCTTGGGACGAGTTCATAGGAATGGGCCGCACCAATCCCGATGACCACAACGAGAAGTTCTGCATGTCTACCTTCGCCTGCAACACTTGCCAGGAAGTCAATGGTGTGTCGAAGCTTCACGGATGGGTATCTCAGAAGATGTTCTCCAGCATCTGGAAGGGTTACTACCCAGAAGAAAACCATGTCGGTTACGTTACCAATGGTGTGCATTTCCCCACCTGGTCGGCAACAGAGTGGCGTAAGCTCTATGCGAAGTATTTCGACAAGAGTTTCATGAAGGATCAGTCGAATCAGAAGATATGGGAGGCCATCTATCAGTGTCCCGATGCAGAAATCTGGGAGACTCGTATGGCTTTGAAGGAGAAGCTGGTGAAGTATATCAAGGACCAGTTCCGCGAGACTTGGCTGCGCAATCAAGGCGATCCCTCACGTGTGCTGTCGCTTCTGGAGCGCATTAATCCCAATGCTCTCATCATCGGTTTCTGCCGTCGTTTTGCAACTTACAAGCGTGCTCACCTGCTGTTCACCGACCTTGAACGTCTGGCTAAGATTGTGAACGACCCCGAACGCCCTGTTC
Organism: uncultured Prevotellaceae bacterium; assembly: GCA_946188345.1. Lineage (GTDB taxonomy): Bacteria > Bacteroidota > Bacteroidia > Bacteroidales > Bacteroidaceae > Prevotella. The sequence goes on from CAMHUI010000032.1 coordinate 3,506, forward strand.
AGTTCCTCTTTGCAGGTAAAGCCCACCCTGCTGATGGTGCCGGTCAGGGACTCATCAAGCGCATTTACGAGATTTCCCAGCGTCCCGAGTTCCTCGGTAAGATTATCTTCCTTGAGGACTATGACTTTATGCTGGCTCGTCGCCTTGTGTCAGGTGTTGACATCTGGATGAATACACCTACCCGTCCGCTCGAGGCCTCTGGTACGTCGGGTGAGAAGGCCGAGATGAATGGTGTTGTCAACCTCTCTGTCCTTGACGGCTGGTGGCTGGAAGGCTATCGCGAGGGTGCCGGTTGGGCACTCACCGAGAAGCGCACCTACCAGAATCAGGCTTATCAGGATCAGCTCGACGCAGCCACTATCTATGGTCTGCTTGAGAATGAGATTATCCCGCTCTACTACGACAAGAACGAGCAGGGTTTCTCTGAGGGCTGGATTCAGGTCGTTAAGAACAGTATCGCCCAGATTGCTCCTCACTATACGATGAAGCGCCAGTTGGATGACTATTATTCGAAGTTCTACTGCAAGCTTGCAGCGCGTTCTGCCCGTCTGAAGGAGAACAACAATCAGCTCGCCCGCGACATTGCACAGTGGAAGGAGACTGTCGCTGAGCGTTGGGATGCCATTCGCGTGGTGTCTTCCGAGAGTGAACTCGTTGATGGCGTAGAGACCGGCCGTGAGTATGTGCTGCGCTATGTCATCGATGAGCAGGGACTCGACGATGCTATCGGCCTTGAGCTCGTATCTCTGAAGAACGAGCAGAGCGCTGATGATCATGAGCTCTACAGCGTCCACCAGTTCCGTCTGGTTGGTCGCGAAGGCAACAACTACACCTTTGAGTGCCGCGTCGAGCCAGACGAAGCCGGAGCTTATCGCTCGGCTGTCCGTATGTATCCGAAGAATGCAAACCTGCCTCATCGTCAGGACTTCTGCTACGTGAAGTGGTTGGAGAACGCCTGACTCAGTCTTTCTCGAAGCAGGATGTTTTTGCGAATACCATCCATATAGAAGAAGTCCAGGGCTGCGGCTCTGGACTTCTTCTTTTGTATTAAATAATCAGTTGGGCTACATTGGCGCTTATCTGATATAGTCTTTTGTGAGCAGGTCGTAGTAGACCGCTTCAAGCTCAGCTGTAGAAAGTTGTTCCACAGCGTGCTCGATGGTGCGGATGAGTTCTTCGCGACGATAGTCGTTGTCGTCGGCGAAGTGGGTGTAGGTCTTGCTCATTGTTGTCTGTTTATTCCCACTCAATGGTTGCGGGTGGCTTTGAGGAGATGTCGTAGCAGACGCGGTTGACACCCCGCACTTTGTTGATAATCTCATTCGACACGCGGGCCATGAAGTCGTAGGGCAGGTGAGCCCAGTCGGCTGTCATGGCGTCAGTAGATGTGACGGCCCGCAAGGCTACTGGATGCTCATAGGTTCGTTCGTCACCCATGACGCCCACCGAGCGCACTGTTGCCAGCAGGATGGCTCCAGCCTGCCATACCTTATTATATAAAACGTCGCCGTCTTCACAGACATATTCTCTCAAGCCGCGGATGTAGATGTCGTCGGCTTCCTGCAAGATGCGGACGCGTTCGGGCGTGATGTCACCCAGAATGCGCACGGCCAGTCCTGGACCTGGGAAGGGATGGCGCGTGATGAGATGCTCCGGCATGCCTAACTGTCGGCCTACGCGACGCACCTCATCTTTGAACAGCCACTTCAGCGGCTCGCACAATTGCAGGTGCATCTCTTCGGGCAGTCCACCCACGTTATGGTGGCTCTTGATGACCTTTCCCGTGATATTCAGGCTCTCGATGCGATCGGGATAAATCGTTCCTTGAGCCAGCCAACGGGCATCGGTAATCTTCTTTGCCTCGGCATTGAAGACCTCTACGAAGTCGCGGCCTATTATCTTGCGTTTCTTCTCCGGGTCGGTGACACCAGCCAAGTCGGCAAAGAACTTCGCAGATGCATCAACGCCGATAACGTTCAATCCCAATACTTTATAGTCGTTCATCACCTGGCTAAACTCGTCCTTGCGCAGCATGCCGTGGTCTACGAAGATGCAGGTGAGTCGGTTGCCGATGGCTTTGTTCAGCAAGACGGCAGCCACGCTGGAGTCAACACCGCCTGAGAGGCCGAGAATGACCCGGTCGTTGCCCAGCTGTTGCTTGAGCTCAGCTACCGTTGTGTCGATGAACGATGCGGCACTCCATTCCTGGCGCGAGCCGCAGATGTCGACGACAAAGTTCTTCAGCAGCTGGGTTCCCTGCAGGGTGTGATAGACCTCTGGATGGAACTGAACAGCCCAGACAGGAACCTCTCCCTGACCTTTTCCAAGTGGAGCAGGCGAGTAGAAGGCTGCGTTTGTCACGTCCTTTGTCGAAGCGATGACCTGGAAGTTGTCGGGGATGGCGGTGATGGTGTCGCCGTGGCTCATCCACACCTGCGAGCCCTTTTCGAAACCTTTAAACAGCTGATTGCCGAGGTCGATGCTTTCCAGATGTGCCCGTCCGTATTCCCTCGAGTCGGCTTTCTCGACGCGCCCTCCAAGGCTGTTGGAGAGGTATTGTGCGCCATAGCAGATGCCGAGGACAGGGATGCGACCTACAAACTGCGAGAGGTCTACCTGGAAGGCCTCCGGGTCGTGAACGGAGAAGGGTGAACCGCTCAGGATGACGCCAATGACCGTCGGGTCGTCCTTGGGGAACTTGTTGTAGGGCAGGATTTCGCAGAACGTGTCGAGTTCGCGGACACGGCGTCCGATGAGCTGGGTGGTCTGTGAACCGAAGTCCAGAATGATGATTTTCTGTTGCATTGCTTGATGGTTATTGATTTTTATGTATTGCGTTGAAATACTTGGCTGATGCCTTGCTCCCGGTGGCAGAGCCGCACCTCGATGCCGTACTTCCTGTTGAGGTGCTCGGCCAGATGCTGGGCAGAGTAGACGCTACGGTGTTGCCCGCCAGTACAGCCGAAGGAGAACATCAGCGAGGTGAAGCCACGTTCGATGTAGCGCTCGACGTGATGGTCGGCCAACTGGTAGACGTTGTTGAGGAAACGGGTAATCTCTCCGTCGTCTTCGAGGAATCGGATGACGGGCTCGTCGAGGCCGGTGAGGTGTTTGTATTGTTCGTATCGTCCGGGGTTGTGGGTTGACCGGCAGTCGAATACGTAACCGCCGCCATTGCCGCTCTCATCCTCGGGGATGCCTTTCTTGTAGGAGAAGCTGAAGATGCGTACGACGAGGGGGGAGGTCGTCAGTGGGTTTTCCGGCTGTTCCTGACTTGCCGGAAAATCCGGAGCGATCAGCTTTTCAAGGGCTTGCTTCAGGTATGGGTAGTCGTTGGCTGTTCCTTGCCGCAGGAGTGCCTGAAGATTGGCAAGGGCTGGCGGGATGGAGTCGATGAAGTGTTTCTTCCGTTCGAAATAGCCGCGGTAGCCGTAGGCTCCGAGGACCTGCAGGGTGCGGAAGAAGACGAAGAGGCTCAGTGTCTCGTCAAAGGTCTCACGAGGTGGAACGGTGGTGAGGTTGGCCAGTTCGTTGTAATAGATGTCGATGAGGTGGTTGCGAAGTGGCTGTGGATAGCGGGCGGATGCCTGCCAGAGGAAGGAGGCCACGTCGTAGTATACTGGTCCTCGGCGACCTCCCTGGAAGTCGATGAAGCATGGTGAGGGGTGAAGCATCACATTGCGGGCTTGGAAGTCGCGATAGAGGAAGGTTGTGGCGGTGGGCATCGACGGGTATGACGCCGACGGGGATACAGATGGACATGGGGAGGTGAGGGTGGTGGCCATGCGGCGGAAGTCTTCTTCGAGGCGGAGCTCGTGGAAGTCTGTGCCTGAGGGTTTGAGGAAACAGTACTTGAAGTAGTTGAGGTCGAACATGACGTTCTGCTCGTCGAAGGCCGGCTGGGGATAGCAGACGCTGTAGTCGAGTCCTTCGCCGCCAACGACTTGCAGCTGTGGCAGCAGTCGGATGGTCTGTTCGAGCAGGGCTATCTCCTCTTTGCTGTATTCTCCGCCTTTCGAACGTCCTTCCTTCAGGGCGTCGAAGAGGGATGTGCCGCCGAGGTCTTCCTGCAGGTAGCGCATCTCGTCGTTGCTGACGGCATAGACGTCGGGCACGGGCAGCTGCTTCTCCCGGAAGTGCCGCGCGATGGTGATAAAGGCGTGGTTCTCCTCGCGGCTGGTTCCTACAACACCAACAACCGACTGGCCATGGTCGTCGGTCAGTCGGTAGTAGACGCGGTTGCTCCCAGCTCCGGGCATCCGGTCGATGGCCTTGGCTTCATGGCCGGCCCATTGGCGATATAGTTCACTCAGCTGTTTCATGTGGTGTCTTGATTTTGAGGATGAGGCGCCATGCTGTTTCGTAGATGGTCAGCGTGACGATGGCGAGCAGGATGCCGAGCAGGACGTCGATGACGTAGTGGTGGCCGGCATATACTGCCGTGAACCAGATGCCTATGGTGAGCAGTGCGAAGATGCCTGTGGTGAGCGGTCGCTGGCTGGTGAGCCAGGCGTAGAGTGTTGCTACCATCAGATAGGTGGCGTGGAGCGATGGCACTGCAGCGAAGACGTTGGAGTTGCCCGAGTAGATGCTCTGGAAGACGGGTATTCCGATGAGGTTGTCGAATCGGATGAGTCCTCCCACGTCGCCGGGTGTGTTGAGTGCGACGTCGAATCCGTGCTTCATGACGTACCAGGGTGGTGCTGCGGGGTGGACGTAGTAGCAGGCGAATCCCACGAGGTTGACGAGGAGGAATGCCCACGAGAAGCGCAGGCACCATTGGTGTTCTCCCTTGAAGAAGAGCCAGATGGCGAATCCCAGCGGCACGGGCACCCATGATATGTAGCTGATGCCGGCGATGATGTCGCCCAGGGTGTTGTGGTGTTGCGCGAACCACTCGCTGGGGATGAGTGTTCCTGCTGCCGTTGCGATGCCGAAGAGTTGCTTCTCCGTCTCATAGATGCCTTGCACGTCGATGGGGTTGACCTTCCAGTTGGGCAGCAGGCGCATCCAGTCGTACGAGCATGCGAAGAGCAGCCACGGGGTCAGTGCATAGGCAATCCTGCGCGTTGGCTTAATGGCAACCAGCACGATATACAGCAGTATGAGGTACAGGCTATATGTCATTATTGTTTGTTATCCTTGTTCAGTTCTCTGTAGCAGTGCAGGATTCGCCAGAAGGCTGTAATGTTGGCCAGTACGGCGATGAGTATCATTCCTGCGGCGAGCCACCAGAGGTTTTGGGTGCATCCGGCTATGATGGCTACGATGGCTGTCACGACGACTCGCTCGGGTCGCTGCATCAGTCCCACCTTGCACTCGATGTCGAGTCCTTCGGCACGTGCTCTGACGTAGCTCACCATGATGGAGCCTACCAGGGCGAGGAAGGTGACGACGCCCATCATGAACCACTCTGTTCCGGCCATGACGAAGATGAGCACGATGCCGAACAGGGTGACGAGCTCGGAGTAGCGGTCGAGGGTGGAGTCCCATAGGGCTCCGAAGACCGACGACTTGCCCGAGAGCCTTGCCAGCCGGCCGTCCATCATGTCGAACAGTCCTGCGAAGAGGATGAGGGCTCCGCCCCAGCCGATGAAGCTGTAGGCCGTTGCCTGGTCGGTGCCGAAGGCAAGGGCTGCCTTGGAGAACATCCAGGCTACTACGCAGTTCAGCACGAAACCGAGGGCGGTCACAATGTTGGGGGTCAGACCTATCTTGATCATTCCCTTGATGATGGGGTTGATGATGACGTAGATTACTTTCTGTAGGAAATCTCTGTAATTCATCTCTTATTAAGATTTATGTGTTTTATGCTTCTGTTATTTCTTCCGGTTCTTTGTCGTCGGGGTGGCGATAGTGGAACACGAAGGTGCGCTGCATCTGGTAGTTCCAGAAGAATGCCACGAGTGCAGCGATGATGGGTTTGGCGATGACCAGGTCTACCTTGAAGAACTGGATGGTGTAGCGTGTGCCGAGGGTGTTGAGCAGGATGCTCACGCTCCATACCACCATGTAGCGCCAGGCCACGCTGCGCTTCTTCTGCCCCTCCTGTCTGAACACCCAGCTGTAGTTGATGATGCAGTTGGTGATGCCTCCGGTGAGCGCGCCGAGGAAGGTGGCCAGCGTGTCGTCAACGCCCAGTAACTTGGCCAGCAGGAAGGTGAGCCCGAAGTCGATGGCCGTTGCCGTGCCTGCCGACGACTGTGCCTTGGTGAAGGTCATGATGGTATGCTTCAGATTGCCCATTGCGCCACGATGATGATGATGAGACTATAGAGGCCCGCCATGATGTCGTCGGCCTGCACCCAGAATCCTCCGTGCTGGCGGTCAAACCATCGTATGCCGAGGGGTTTGAGGATGTCGAAGAAGCGGAATAGCGCAAAGGCGGCCCATGCCCACCAGGCATTGTCGGCAGGGCAGGCCAGCAGCGGAATCCACACGCCTATCATCTCGTCGATGACAACGCGCTTGGGGTCTTCGCCCCAGTAGGGCTCCAGTGCGTTGGTGGCTACCGTTCCGATGGCGGTGAAGACGACGACGAGGGCGAGTGTCAGCCAGAACAGCGTCTGGGCCGGCATCACCATCGTTCCCGCCAGCCACAGTAGCGTGGCAAGCAGTGCACCGGCAGTGCCTGGCCCCCAGGGCCAGAAGCCGCTGCCAAACCCAGAGCCGAAGATGACGGCCCATAGCGGTGGTCGCTTCATACAAAGTGCAAAGTTAAGCAAAAAGTTCCGAACGGCCAAAAGTAAAACCGTTTTATTTCGGCGGCAGGGGTGGGGGCGTGTCCGCCTAAGGCGGAGATACCCTCGGAAAATGGCTGTCGGAGAAGGGTGGTTTGTAAAGATTATTTACTGAAAAATCTTGTATAATTTTTCGGCACTTCTAGAAAAAACATCCCCCTTTTGGGGTCACTTTTTTCAGCCTTCATGGCTAAGCTCACAGACTTTTGGTACAAATCGTCAAGACTTTTGTACCGATTCGTTGCATGATATCTTAGAAATCGCACCACGATTTCTAAGATATCGTCTTGACTTTTGTACCAAAAGTCTGAACGAAAGCCTACCTTTCGCTGTTCGAAACGTCAGCTCCGCTGGTCGGTTTTTCGGTGGTTAACAAAGACGAAAATGCTATCTTTCTCATTCACAGTCGGTTACCATGAACGGCTCAAAACTGCGTTATTTGCAGCCAAGGAAAAATTTTTTCAGAATAATCGACTGGTGGAGCGGTTTCTAAGCGTTTTTGTAAAGATATTTCAGAATGGAAGCCTCCTATTCCCTTTCCCCTGAAGGAGCGTTTCTTTCATCCATCCTCAAGTCGTGTCAGCCGCTCAGCCCCTCCCCTCACGGGGGAGGTGGGTTGCGGAAATGCGGGGCGCGGACTCTAAAAAGTTCTAAATCTCCTTACTTTCTTCTAAAAATTCCTTATTTAGCATTGTTTTTTTGGTTTTTACCGCAATAATGAGTAATTTTGCAAGCCAAAAAGAAATGAATGTGTGCGCAGGCACGCGAGAAAAGATAAAATCAGGTAACGCAAGTGAAAAGATTACATACATTGTTATTGCTGACGCTGATGCCTCTGATGACATGGGCACAGACCATGCTGTCGGGTCAGATTGTCGATGCCGACGGCTATGCCATCCCCCTGGCCAGCGCCACCTATAAAGGCCATCACATCGCTGTGGCCAGCGACATCGAAGGCCGTTTCAAGATTGAACGCCATGAGGGATGGGACCTCACCTTCAGTTCCGTGGGCTTCAAGACCCAGACGGTGAAGGTGAACGCCGATACACCCTCGGAACTGAAGATAACCCTGAAGGAAGACGCCAAGAAGCTCTCCGAAGTGGTCATCCGCTCCGACCGGGGCAAGTACTCGCGCAAGAACAACCCCGCCGTGGAACTCATGCGAAAGGTCATCGAGGCCAAGAAGCGAACCCACCTCGACAACCACGACTACTATCAGTATAACAACTACCAGAAGATTACCTTCGCCCTGAACGACATCAATCCCGAGGGATTGGAGACGGGCATGTATAAGAAGTACCAGTGGATGCTCGACCAGGTGGAGCTCAGCCCCTACACCCACAAGCTCATCCTGCCCGTTTCGGTGGAGGAGACCCTTACGCAGAAGCTCTATCGCAAGAGCCCCCATACCGAGAAGTCCATCGTGAAGGGCCATACCTCGAGCGGTGTCAACGAAATCCTGCAGACGGGCGACATCCTGAACACCGTCCTGAAGGATGTCTTCACCGACATCGACATCTACGACGACGAAGTGCGACTCTTCCAGTATCCCTTCACCAGCCCCATAGGAAAGGGAGCCATCGCCTTCTACCGCTATTACATCACCGACACCGTATACGTGGGCAAGGACCGCTGCATCCACCTCGACTTCATCCCCAACAACCAGCAGGACTTCGGCTTCCGAGGCGAACTCTACGTGCTCGACGACTCCAGCTATCAGGTGAAGCGATGCGAGCTGACCATCCCCAAGAAGAGCGACGTCAACTTCGTAGACAACATGCAGTGTCTGCAGGAGTACGAACAGCTGGAGACCGGCGAGTGGGTGCTCACGCAGGACGACATGATGTGCGAGCTCGAAGCAGCCAAGAACATCGGCAAAGCCGTCGTGACACGCATTACACGACGCTCCGACTATGCCTTCGACCCCTTGCCCAAGGCACTGATGAAAGGCAAGAAAGACGTGCTGAAAGACTCCTACGCCGAGATGCGAGGCGACGACTTCTGGCAAAAATACCGGCAGGTAGAGCTTACCAAGAGTGAGAGCTCCATGGACCAGTTCGTCCATAAACTCGAACAGCTCAAAGGCGTCAAGTACGTCGTATTTGCCATGAAAGCCCTCGTCGAGAACTTCGTCGAGACCGGAACCCGCGAGCATCCCAGCAAGGTAGACATAGGTCCCGTCAACACCATTATCTCGCAGAACTTCTACGACAAAGTGCGTATGCGAGCCTCCGCACAGACAACAGCCAACTTCAATCCCCACATCTTCCTGAAAGGATACTACGCCCACGGATTCGAGTCGAAGCAAGACTACTACGACGCCGAGCTCATCTATACCTTCAACAAGCCGGGATACCTGCCGCGAGAATTCCCCAAGCAGGCCATCACCTTCCAGTCGATGCGCGACGTGGCACTGCCGTCAGACAAGTTCATACAGACCGACAAGGACAACATGTTCACCTCGTTCAAGGTCACAGAAATCGACAAGATGTTCCTCTACAACCGTCAGGAAATCAACTTCGAATACGAGCAGGAATGGGGCTTCAAGACCTTCGCCTCGGCCAAGACCGAGAAGGTGACTCCTATCGGCAATATCGCCTTCGAGAAACTCAACGGCGACTTCCTCGGGCACATCCGCTACACCGAGGCCACCGTCGGCGTGCGCTATGCACCAGGCGAGACCTTCATCAACACCAAGCAGCACCGCTGGCCCATCAACCTCGATGCACCCGTATTCCGACTGCAGCACACCATGGGCTTCAAAGGGCCCATCGGAGGACGGTATAACTACAACTTCACCGAAGCCGAGGTCTACAAGCGCATCTGGATGCCCTGGAACTGGGGTAAGCTCGACACGCGCATCAAGGTCGGAGCACAATGGAACGAGGTGCCCTATCCGCTGCTCATCATGCCCGCAGCCAACCTTGGATACATCCTCGAAGACCAGACCTTCAACCTCATCAACAACATGGAATTCCTCAACGACCGCTACGCATCCATCATGATTGACTGGGACCTGAACGGAAAAATCTTCAACCGCATACCCCTGCTGCGCAAGCTGAAATGGAGAGAGTGGATTGGCGTGAAGTGCCTCTGGGGACAGCTCACCGACAAAAACAACCCCTATCTGCCGCAGAACGCACAGAGCGACATCCTCATGCAGTTCCCCGACGGATGCTACATCATGGACAAGAACACACCCTATGTCGAAGCATCCTTCGGAATACATAACATCCTGAAGCTCATCCATGTGGACTATGTGCGCCGACTCAACTACCTCGACCGGCCCACAGCCAACAAGTGGGGCATACGCTTCATGATACGCACAACATTCTAAGACTATGCAGAAAATAAAGAATCCTTGGGCCCACCGTGAGGGCTATCAGTGTTTCGGATGCTGTCAGGAAAACCCTGCAGGCATGCACATGGAGTTCTATGAAGACGGCGACGACATCCTGTGCTTCTGGAAGCCGCAGGCTCAGTTCCAGGGCTGGATAGACACCCTGCACGGGGGAGTGCAGTCAACGCTCATCGACGAGATAGCATCATGGGTAGTCTTCAGAAAACTTCAGACAACAGGCGTCACCTCGCAGCTCAACGTGCATTTCCTGCATCCCATCATGACCACCGAGACACAACTCACCCTGCGGGCCAGGCTGCGCGAGATGAAACGCAACTTCGCCTACATCGGCGTCACGATAGAGAATGCCAACGGAGATGTCTGCACCGAAGGAGAAGCCATCTATTACACCTTCGACAAGGAAAAGGCCCGCGAGATGGGCTTCGAACACTGCGACGTGGAAGGCGAGCAGCTGCTCTCCATGTAGCACCAGGCTCACTGATGGCATAAAAACACGAATTCTACCATTTTTGCGTACATCCATAGCCGCATGCGGTGTGGCTGGAAAGGTTCGCTGAAATGGTAGAATTTGTCGTTTATATCCCTTTTACTTCTCAATACGAGACTAACCCTTCTTCTTCTCCTTTCTCCATGTGATGGAGGTGCGCTGGAAGCCCATCGCGTTGAGAAGCTGCTTCACCTGCAGCAGGGCATTCTGTTCGGCTGCATGGACGTTCTCAGGCACGAGGCACCGCTCCTTCATGGCTGCCACGGCACGCAGGTAGAGATGCTCTCGGTCGGAATGACTCCACTTCCCGCTTTCGTAGAACGAACGCGTGTGGGCCTCATCGATGAAGTCCTCGTCAAGCAGTTGGATGGGAGGAAGCTGGATGCTCACGGAGTCATCCTGCACCTCAACCCACTGCTCGTCAAGCTGGCTCAGGTCGATGCCCAGCCGCAGCGTGCCGTAGTAGATGCGGGCCAGATGGTCGTCGCCAAAGAAACCGTAGCGGACGGTGTCGATAAGCTCCTCGTCGCTGATAGAGAGGAATTCCCACTCTCCGATGTTGCGGATGGTCTGTATCTGTGTGGGCGACATCCTCGTGGTTTCATGCTGGTTGATGGAAATGCGGTTGCCCGTAAAGGCATAGACGATGAATCCGATGACGATGACCAGCACCACGAGAACGGCAAGGAGCACGGCCTTGGCTGTCGTGGTCAGACCGCTGATGAAGTATTGGAAGTTATTCTGAGGATTGTCCATGTGGCTTGCAGTGTTTTAGTCGGGAAGGTTGCTCAGAAGCAAGGGGATGTCCTTGATGCCGAAATTCTTACGGAAAGTGATGGTGATGTCGGCCTCGCTGAACCCCAGTTGGCTGACGATGGGGATAAGCGTCGTGGCGGCGCTCTCGCGGGCTGTCTCGATGATGCCCATGCGGGCTATGTCGTCAATGATGGCCTGGCGACCTTGTCGCTCGTAGATGGTCAGCTCTTCATCCGAGAAGTTGCGGCGGGTGAGAGCGACATACTGCCGGATGGACTGATGGTCGATGCGGGTGCTGGTAAGCACTATCTTAGGGTCGGGCAGGGTAATCTCAATCTTTCCACCTTCGCGGCTGATATTTTCATCGCTGAAGTCGGCAAAATCGACGTATGCCTTGACGGTGGCGTCGATGGGAATGGCAATGCGGCGCTTGCCCAGAGGAATGTCAACGGTGAAGTCCTGGTGAAGTACGGTGCCATCGAGCGTCAGTTCATCGTCGTGGGTGACAATCTTATGAACCCGATACTCGGCACTATAGAGGCGCGAACAATGGCGTATCTGCGAAATCATCATGGGCAGGGTGTCGATAGCCTCGACGGCAGAGTCCGTATGGCTGCCACTGCACGAGCAAGCCATTGCAGCAACGATGATAAACATATACAGGAACCTTCTCATCATAAACTTACACCTTATTATATATAATGTGACGCAAAGATACGAAAAACGTGTTATATGCCGTGTGCTTCTTTACGTTCTTTAACTTCTTTTTTGCTTCTGCCGGTTAAACTTAGCCTCGGAACCAGCGTCTTATGATTAGTTGCAACGAGAAAAAATAACCCCATTAGAAAACATTTTAAAAGAAAGAAAGGAAATGAATATGAAGAAAATGATGTTGGCTCTTGTAGCTCTGTTTACAATGAGTGTGGCCGCCATGGCTCAGAATGACAACGGCCAGCGCCGCATGGATCCGAAAGAGATGGCAAAGGCTCAGGCTGACCGTATGGCCGACCGTTATGGTCTGAACGATGAGCAGGCAGCCAAGGTTGAGGCTCTGAATGTGGAGTTTGCCGGCAAGCTTCGTCCTCAGGGCGGTCCTCGCCGTGGCGGTGGTCAACGTCCTCAGGGACCTCGTCCCGAGGCTGGCAACGGGCAGCATGTTGATGGGCAGACTGGTGCCACAGCTCCTAACCGCGAGGAAATGGAAGCCCGCCGTAAGGAGATGCAAGCCAATCAGGAGGCTTATCGTGAAGGCTTGAAGGCCATTATGACCGAAGAGCAGTTCGCCAAGTATGAGGAAGACATGAAACGCATGCAGGAGCAGCGCGGCCGTCGTGGCGGACAGCGTCGCGGACCTCGTGGCGAGTAAACTCACAGAAAGGACTACCTCATGAGAATAAATCCCGAAAAGTGAAGGCTTTTCGGGATTTATTTATTACCTTTGCAACATCAAACCTTTATGATGATGAAAAAAATCATGACCCTTTGGTTGCCGGTGATAGCCTTGGCCATGCTGGCAGCATGTAGCAAGAAAGAAGTGAAACAGGCCCGCATGGTGGTGCCAAAGCCGCAAGATGAGCTGCCTGTTGGCATCCAGCATCTGGAGGAGCAGGTCCTTAGCCAGGCGGTAGACTGGCAGGGGAAATCCTATGTGGTGAACTTCAGTAGGCAGATTGACCGAGACAAGCCGCTTATTGACGATGGCGAAGGTGTGAAATACTACGACAACAGCATTACGGTGCGCGTTGACCGACAGGATGGTTCTACTTTCTTCACGCATACTTATACGAAGAACGACTTTGCCAGGTTTGCCGATGCCGACGCCATGAAGCGCCGCACGCTTTACAACATCTCAGTCTTCGGCGTGAAGCCGGAGGCTCTCTCGCTGTTGGCTTGCGTCAGTGCTCCTGACGAGAGTAGCGACGATTTCCAGCTGCTAGAGGTAAGAATCTCGCCCGATGGCTCCACCTCAGTCCGTGAGGCTACGGTCCTGGAAAGGGAAGTGGTTGAGGAATAATCGGCCTGCCGTACAACAAGAAACGCACTCAGAATTCTGGGTGCGTTTCTTGTTTTTATATGTAAGTCTTTTTCTATCCTCTCAGCATCTCCATCCGTGCGGCCTCGAAGGAACGGGGACCGTGGGCGATGAGGCAGAGGTTGGCCAGTCCGTTGGCTGCCAGCTCAATGTCGGAAAGGTCAACGCCCTTGTCGCGCACTACCTCTTTGCCCAGGCAGACTTCCCAGGAGGTGTCGAAGCAGGCATCTTCTGCGCCCATATACATGTGGTCGGTCTCGGGAATGTTCATGAGCTTATAGCGGATGGTTTTCTTCGACGAGACGGTCTTCATGTTGAGAGCCAGCTGATAGGCTTCACCGAGTTGCTTGCGGAACTTGCTGGTGCCGGGGAACATTTCGTTGATGACGGGCATGAGCTCGTCGAAGTCGTAGGCAGCGAGGAGTTGTTTCAGGGTCATGATGGATGATGGGGTTGGTTGTTGGGGTTAGAATTTTGCCATCTTGATGGCTACGACGGCACATTCATCGCCTTTGTTTCCGAGTCGTCCGCCGCTGCGGTCTTTGGCCTGCTGCAGGTCGTTGGTAGTGAGCAGTCCGTAGACGACGGGTATTTCGCTTTTGGCGTTGATGCCTGCGATGCCGTAGGTGACACCTTGGCAGATATAGTCGAAGTGGGGCGTCTCTCCACGGATGACGCATCCGAGGATGATGACGGCATCGTAGCCGCCGTTGAGCACCATCTGGTGGGCTCCGTAGACGAGTTCAAAGCTTCCGGGAACGGTCTTGACGTGGATGTTCTCGGTCAGTGCCCCGTGTTTCTCGAGTGTGCTGACGCAGCCGTCGAGCAGGGCGCCTGTGATTTCGGGGTTCCATTCGGCTACTACGATGCCGAAGCACATGTTGCTGGCATCGGGGACTTTCGAGAAGTCGTAGTCGGAAAGGTTGTGTAGTGCTGTCGCCATGACGAACTATTTACGGGATTGAGGTGATAACGAATTAACAGATTAACAAATTAACGATGCATCCTTTGGCCTTGTTGCAGGCGTAGGTTGTGTGTCTGCGTTAATTTGTTAATCTGTTAATTAGCCACTGGCTGTTTTTCTTATCTTTCAACGCGCTCGATATACTTGTCGATGTCGCCGCTCTGTACGAGTGCCGAGTTGAGGTACTTGTCCTTGATTTCCTGATAGAGGTTGAGGGCTTCAGCCTTCTTGTCCTGACTCTCGAGGATTCTTGCAGCCTGCAGCAGGAAGGTGGGAGCAATGCTCTGGTTGACTCCGTCGGCAGCCTTGCTGTCGGCCATCTTGGCGGCCTTCTTCAGGGTGCTCACGGCCTTGTCGAGCTGGTCGATGTGTGCATAGGCGTTACCCAGTGCAGCAACGGCGGCGGGGCTTACCATCTGGTCGTCGGCGGTGTCGAACTTGTCGAGGTATTTCACGGCGTCTTCCCACTTCTCGAGGTTAGCGTAGCAGAGTCCTGCATAGAGCTTTGCCAGGTTTCCGGCCTCGGTGCCGCTGTATTTCTCAGCGAGCTTCACAAAGCCTTCATAGTTGGCGCTGTCGCCGTTGAGGGCGATGTCGAACTGCTCGTTGCCGAAGAATTCCTGACCTACGGCCAGTTCGGTGCTGGCCTTGTCGGCCTTGGGAGCTGCCACATAGTTCTTGTAGACGAAGGCGCCTACAATGATGATGATGAGAGCCACGAGGGCGGTGATGACGGCCTTTCCGTGTTTCTGGAAGAAGGCTTCAGAGGCGTTGACAACTTCCTGAGCGTCAACGATGGGGGATTCATTCTTTTTTGCCATTGTTGTTTTATAATTATTTTATGTTTTTTATTCGAGGTTGCTTCAAAAGCGTGGGCAAAATTACTCAAAATCTTGCACATATTGAAATTTATTTCCCACTTTTTTCGTTTTTCAGTGATAAAACCCTTAACTTTGCACAAATTATCGGCCCTTAGCATCCTTTAGGAGCCTTATTTTACGAAGGAAAAAGTGTATCATGATACTGCGCAGGCTATCGATTATCAACTATAAGAACATCCGCGAGGCTACGCTCGACCTCTCGCCGAAGATGAACTGCTTTGTCGGCCACAACGGCGAGGGTAAGACCAACCTGCTCGATGCCGTCTACTACCTGTCGTTCTGCCGCAGTGCCTTCAATCCCATCGACTCGCAGGTCATCACCCACGACCAGGACTTCTTCGTGCTCGATGCCCTCTACGCCAACGACAATGGCGATGAGGAGCAGATCTACTGCGGCATGAAGCGCGGTACGAAGAAGCACTTCCGCCGCAACAAGAAGGAGTACCGCCGGCTGTCCGAGCATATCGGGCTCATCCCCCTCATCTTCGTCTCGCCCTCCGACACCATCCTCATCGAGGGTGGCAGTGACGAGCGCCGCAGGCTCATGGATGTGGTCATCTCGCAATACGACCATGCCTACATCGAGAGTCTGAATGCATGCAACAAGGCCCTCCAGCAGCGCAATGCCCTGCTGCGTGCCGAGGCAGAGCCCGACCCGGCTCTGCTCGACATCTGGGAGGAGGAGATGGCCCGTCACGGCGAGATACTCTTTGCCAAGCGCACGGCTTTTGTTGAGGAGTTCATCCCCTTCTTCCAGCAGATTTACGATCAGATATCGGAGCGCAAGGAGCAGGTGGCGCTCAACTACGTCTCGCACTGCCAGCGCGGGCCGTTGCTCGACGTCATCCGCCGCGACCGCATGAAGGACCGCGCCGTGGGCTATTCCCTGCACGGCGTCCACCGCGACGACCTCGACATGCTGCTCGGAGGCTATCCCGTGCGCCGCGAGGGCAGTCAGGGACAGAACAAAACTTTCGTGTTGGCCCTGAAGCTGGCCCAGTTTGAGTTCCTGCGCCGCACTGCCTCGCAGACCACTCCGCTGCTCCTGCTCGACGACATCTTCGACAAGCTCGACGCCCGTCGCGTGGAGCAGA
>CAMHUI010000033.1 GCA_946188345.1 uncultured Prevotellaceae bacterium
AGTGAACCTAATTTATTTAATTTTTAAACTCGTCCATTTTTAGTGGACACTAGTGGTATTCTATATAAAAAGAGACGAAATCCTGACAGAATTGAGTTGGTATTCCTCTTCTCGTTTTTCGTGAGGCAGCCTCACGAAAAACGAGTGGCATAGAGAAGCGAAACATGAGGCAAGGCATTGCATCGGCTGAAGACTTCTGGGCGAAATAATTGGTGTGGAATACCATCGGCTGAAGACTTCTGGGCGAAGCACAAGGCAGGGAATTCCAATAGTTAGGAACACCTGTGTATGAGTCCTTTGGCTAAGGGGCAATCCCTCTCCTTACTCGGAAGGGGGTGGGGGACAGTGGTCTTATCTTTCATTTGTCCTCTGTAGGCAGGAGTCTTTGCTATGCGAGTATTAGTGCATAAAAGACAGGGAGCCGCGGTGTGCGACTCCCTGTCTTTTATAATCATTATTGCTGAGGCTTACTTGACAATGACCTTCTTGCCATTGACGATGTAGATGCCATTCTGCTTGGTGTTCTTAACCTGCATACCCTGGAGGTTGAAGATCTTAGCAGGAGCTACGCGAGTGCTGTTGTTGATAACTTCCTCAACACCTGTTACCTGCTCGTCGGTGGGCTCTTCGGCACCACAGTAGAACAGACGGAAGTTGTCGATGACAGTCCAGTCTTCAAAGGTTTCGGTAACCTTGTCGACCATGATGGTGAATGTGCTGCCTTCGTCGAGGTGTACCTTCAGAGCGTTCCAGTAGTGTCCGAGCTGGAAGAACTGGACAGCCTGGTCGCAGCTGTTAGGAATTGCACCGATGGAGTTGTCCCACTGATAGCCAGGAGCCTGGTTGAGTGCTTCTTCGTCGAAGATGTTTCTCAGAGCAACATTTGCGGAGTTCATACCTTCGTAAATCCACAGGTTAGCTTCAGAAATCTTCTCACCGCCATTTTCGATTACTTCAATCTGGTTGGTGGTGTTACCGTCGCGATAGTAACCCTGAACAGCAGCGATGTACCATCCTTCGGCGGGAGCTGTGATGTCCTGGCTGATAGCGAACTCGTTGTTCTTGTTACCGCCGTTCCAGCACTCGAATACGAAGTCACCGCGGTTAGAGTTGTAACCGTAGATGTTGGTGTTCGGGCCTTCTCCAGTCGGGTCTCTTTCGATAGTCCAGCCATATTCGGGATCGTCGGCCTTCTCACGCTGGTTGAAGCCAGGAGAGTGGATGAGCCATGTAGCATCGACGGGAACCTCGCATGTGGCGTTAGCCAAGAGAGCTTCGCGGTCGGCTTCTGTTACGAGAACCCACTGGTTGTCGGGATCGTCTTCACCCATGACATCGGTGTCGATGACGTTGTAGCTACCCTTGCGGAAGCCGAGGAGGCTGCCACGCGAGGTGTCGGTATTCTCGACAGCGCGAACGATGTTGAATACACCGGGCTTGCCGTCAACGGGAACGAACATCCAGTCGTCCATAGCAGCGGTATCCATGTAACCACCGTAGTTGAGGTATTCGTTGTCACCACCGTTGTTCAGGTGGGTGTCAATCTCGAATGCACCTTCTGTAGGCATGCCTTCATCGTCATAAGCCTCATAGAGTGTGATGAGGGCGCCGGGATAACCGACGGCAGCGTGTGCACCCCAGTCGTCGCCACCACAGAGGAAGCGCTTCTGGCCTACGTTGTAGATATAGAAGTCGCCCATGGACTCGGGTTCGTTTGCTGCGCTTGAGAAGAGGTCATCATACTGCTCGACGTGGAGCAGACGGCGCTGGTTGCGGATGAGGTAGAGCAGGTTGTTGGAGACGTTCACGTCGGTACCGTCGACGAAGAAGTCCTTAGCCTTCTGAATGTTCTCAGTGATGCCTTCTGTCTCAGCGAGGGCAACGGTCTGGCGCAGTATGGCGATGTTAACCTGCTTGGCAGCATTGTATGCCGTATTCAGGGCAGCCATAGCATCCTTCATCGCGGCTTCATCGGTTCCGGCGAGGGCATCCTTTGCTGCCTGGAGGGCTGCATCGAGGTCGCTCTGCAGCTTGTCGGTGGTAGAGCCTTCGAATTCAGAAACTTCGTTTACGAGAACCTGCAGCACGGGCTTGGTAAGGTTCAGCTCGCTATAGAGGTCGGGATATTTGAAGTCAGAAACCTGAATGTTGGCGATGATGAAGTGGAAGAGCTTTTCATCGGATACGAAACCGAAGGGGAAGAGGAGATAGAACTCATCCTTGTCGGCCTCGAAGTCCATGCTGACGTGGCATGTGGGAGCAACTTCGTCGTCGTCGTTATAGGTAGCCTCGGTGGGGAGCTTGTAGAATGCAAGCACACCGTTGGCACCGCCTAAGGCTGTGCAGGACTCGGCGAAACCATTGTTAAGTGTGGAAAGGTTCATGTTGCTCAGAACACCGGCACGCATAGTGGTTGAGGGGTTCCATGAGCAGTCCCAACCTTCGCTACCGAAGTCGAAGCTGTAGCGATAGAAGTTTCCAGCTACGGCAGGAATACGGATGGCGATAGGCTCGTGCATACCACCGCCCATGTAAGCGGGGAAGTCGTTGGTCTTGGTTGCGGGGTCGTAGGTGGCAGTAGGTGTGCCTTCTGCGTTGTCACCGCGGGCGATACCGAAGCAGGCGTACTTGTCAGCAGGGGCTGTCCAGTTGTCAACCATGTTGGCATAGTCGATGTCGGTTTCAATCGGAGTGACGGTCATCTCGCCGAGGTCAATCCACTTGGTGCCATCCCACTTGTACTCGTGGTTGTCCTTGAGGTAGTTGACGCGCTTGCCGGGATAAACAGCGATACCAGCGGCGGGGTCAACCTCAACGCCTTCGGGAACGGCGAATGTGCCTTCTTCAGCGTGGAAACGCTTGCCGGTGAGTTCATCCTTCAGACCAGCATCGCCAGTGATGAGGACGTAGGGACGGAGGTCCATGACGGGGTCAGTGGCTTCGCCTTCGAATACCTGGAAGCGTGTGAGCTGCATGAGTGCGCTGTAGCTTCCGTAGTGGGTATCGGAACCCTGACGGCCGGCGTTGTTGTTGTTGGTGAAGATCATCATCGGGCAGTTACCGGCAGTAGGTGTCGAACTGTTGTAGATGGTGATGACGGGTGAGCCACCAGGATAGTCGGCTGCACGGTATACCTTAGCCTCGTTGCCCTGACAGTCGATGACGATGGGCTCGTTATGAGGCAGGTTGTTGCCCTCTTCACCCCACTGCTCTACTGTTCCTACAACGTAGCCACCGCGGTCGTTACCGCCCTGACGGCTGAAGAACATGAAGGCCTGGTTGGTGATGCCGCCACGTGCACCGAAGACTGCCTGCCATGCATAGGCGCCGTCTTCAGGGCTGTCGGTCAGTGTGCAGTTGACAACAACGCGGGTCTCTGGGGTGTGGGTGTAACCTGAGTTGATGTAAGGAGCGACTTCCATGCCGGGCTCGGCGGCGATGTAGTCGACAGGTACGTCGTTACCGGAAGCTACGGTCAGCGTGTTGACCTTGGTGTAGAGTCCGTAGAGCTCATACTCGTTCATGCTGTTGTAAGCATACACTTTTCCGTCTTTCTTGCTATAGACGAAAGCGTCAGAACCAGTATACGTCGCAACGTCGTCGACGATAGTGATGTCCTGAGCGAAAGTTACGCTACTCATCAGCATGCAGATGAAAAACATAAAGACTTTCTTCATAGTTGTGTAAAGTTTTTTTGTTGTTTAATAAAGATTTGATAATTGTATTGATAATAATTCTCTCTCAAATTGGTATTGTTTGAGGTATTTTCCGCGACAAAGATAAGCATTTTTATTGTTTTGAAAAAATTTTTCCTTGTTTTTTTTCGTTTTCAGGTTAAAAATGTCCGTTGCGGATGTTGTATGACATTATTCTGTGTCGAGGAAGCGGCTTGTTAGTCCGCTGTATTGGTCTATTCTTCGGTCTCTGAGGAATGGCCACCATCGGCGCACCTGTTCGGAACGCTGCATGTCGATGTCGACGATGGCTTCGGCCTCCTGGTCTTTGGGTGCGCGATAGAGGAATTCTCCCTGCGGGCCTGCTACGAATGAGGAGCCCCAGAAGAGGGGTTCGCCTTCGTGCCCGACGCGGTTGACGGTGACGACGGGCAGCCCGTTGGCTACGGCATGTCCTCGCTGCACGGTGGTCCATGCTTCGCGCTGGCGCTCCTGTTCGGCTGCGTCGTCGTGCGGATCGTAGCCGATGGCTGTGGGATAGATGAGCATCTCTGCTCCGGCGAGGGCCATGAGGCGTGCTGCCTCGGGGTACCACTGGTCCCAGCAGACGAGCACGCCGAGGCGTCCTACGCTGGTCTGGATGGGCTGGAATCCGAGGTCGCCGGGGGTGAAGTAGAATTTCTCATAGTAGCCAGGGTCGTCGGGGATGTGCATCTTGCGGTAGGTTCCGGCGATGGTTCCGTCGGCTTCGAACACGACGGCGGTATTGTGGTATAGTCCGGCAGCCCTCCGCTCGAAGAGGGAGGTGACGAGGACTACCTTACATTCGCGGGCCAGGTTGCCGTAGAACTGTGTCGATGGTCCGGGGATGGGCTCGGCAAGGTTGAAGAGGTCGACGTCTTCTTCCTGGCAGAAATAAAGGGTGTTGTGGAGCTCCTGTAGTACGATGAGCTGGGCACCTTGTTCTGCCAAGTGGCGGATCTTCTCTGCCAGCCGGTTGCGGTTGTCGTCAATGTCGGCCGTGTTGTGCTGTTGGATGAGTGCTACTTTCATTGTTTTTTCGAGTCCCTCCTGGCCTCCCTCGGGGGAGGAGTGCCTGCCGGTTGTGGGAGGGGATGGCAGGATGTTTTCAGCTTATTATTACTTCTTTGGGGAACTGCATGGTGATGCAGTGTATGGAGCCGTGCTGGCGGATGATGGTGCGGCTGTCTACGGGGATGATTTCCCTTCCGGGAAAGGCTTTGGCGATGTTGCTGCAGGCCTGATGGTCGAGGTCGGGCTGGGCATAGGTCGGCACAATGACGGCGCCGTTGATGACGAGGAAGTTGGCATAGGTTGCGGGCAACTGGTCCTCGCCGTCGTAGATGGGCCGTGGCAGGGGCAGGGGATAGGCTCGGAGCGGAGCGGCATTGGAGCCGTTGTCGGCGGTGCCAGACTCTGAGCAGAGTTGCACTATCTGTCTGCGGAGGGCCTCCAGGTCTTCATAGTGCGGGTCGTCGGGATTGTCGGTGTATGTATATAATAAGGTACGCGAAGGTGCGCATCGAACGACGGTGTCGATGTGTCCGTCGGTGTCGTCGCCGATGAGGTTTCCGTGGTCGAGCCATACGACCCTGCGCGCATGAAGGAGGCGCTTCAGTTCGTCTTCAATTGCTTGCTGCGTGAGGGGTTGGTTTCGGTGGGGTGCGAGGAGGCACTGCGAGGTGGTGTAGACGGTGCCTTCGCCGTCTGACTCGATGCTGCCGCCCTCCAGCACGAAGTCAAGGTGCGACTCATAGGTGCCTCTGACGGCGCCCTGTTCGTAGAGTTGGCGGTTGATGGCATTGTCGAGGTCTGCCGGGAACTTCTCTCCCCAGCCATTGAAGCGGAAGTCGAGCAGGCGAGGGGCTGCCTGTCCCGCAGAGCCGCCGTGGGCAGGAGTGAGGGTGATGAAGGCGTGGTCGCGGGCCCAGGTGTCGTTGTTGCGGCAGGGGACGACGGTGATGGGGTAGCGCGTCTGCATGGGCAGGAGCGCCCTCACGCCATCTGGCTCTTGGGCAGCGATGAGCAGAGGCTCGAAACGGCTGATGGTCTCGGCCAGCTCGACGTAGGTGTTTACAATGTCGTCGAGGTAGGGAGCCCAGTCGGTCTGGCTGTGCGGCCACGTGAGCTGCACGGCGCTCTGCAGCTCCCATTCTGCCGGAAGCCGAAAGGCCGGATAAGAGTTTTCTGCTGGTTTCATGGTGCAAAAATACGAAGTTTTTTGCAAATCGCCATCATTCTTGCCCATAAACTTTTTGCCTTCTTGGGCAAAGGTCAAAATGATTTGTACCAATAGTCTGAGTAAAATCGCCGATTTTACTGACCAAAATCGGCGATTTTGGTGACCAATTTCGCCGATTTTACTTTCCGATGTCTAAGAGATTGAATTCCAATGGCCGGCATTTCAGTGAAAAAAATGTTGTTTTTGTTTGCCAGTTCATTTGTTTTTTTATAATTTTGCAGCTATGAAACAATTAGTTGTGTTGCTGGCTGCTGTAGCTGCTTTAGCCCTTTGCGGTTGCGGTCGTGGCGAGGTGAGTGACGACACACGTCAGTTGCTGACTGAACTTGAAGTGAGTCTTTCTCATCGGTCTGACTATGAGGCAGCCCGTCTGGCTCGCATTGATTCGCTGCGGCAGGTAGTCGGCACGACCTCGTCTGACAGTGCCCGCTATGAGGTGTTGTTGCGGCTTTTCGACGAGTTTAAGTCCTATCGTTATGACTCGGCCTATGTCTATGCGGGGCGTTGCTATGTGGCCGCCTGTCAGATGGGCAACAGCGCTTGCGAGTCGGAGGCCAAGTGCGCCCAGAGCTTCTGCCTGATGTCGTCGGGTATGTTCAAGGAAGCCAGCGAGAAGATGGCCTCCGTGAGTACCGATGGCATGTCCGAGCGGCAGATGCGCACCTATTATTCCACCTATTCAAAGCTCTATCAGGAAGAAGCCAACTACTCGGGCGTGGAGCCCTATTACACGGATTATATGCACCAGAGCGACCTCTATATCGACACCTTGAAGACGTTTCTCAGTGAGAAAGACATGGAGTGGTGGTCGCAGTCGGGTGCCCAGCACATGAAGAACCATCGTTTCGACGAGGCCATCGTGACGTTGCAGACCTGTCTGTCGCGCTTCCCAGATGCCGACCTCCACGACCGTGCTATGGCCTCTGCCGAGATGGCTTGGGCCTATATCCACACGGGCCGCGAGGACCAGGCGCTCAACTGCTTCATCCAGTCGGCTATTTGCGACAACGAGTCGTCGACGCGCGAGATAACCGCCCTCTTCTTCGTGGCCAAGCTGCTTGGACAGAAGGGCGACTACGAGCGTGCGAGCCGCTACGCCAAGCTGGCCCTCGACGATATCACCTTCTACAATGCCCGCCAGCGAAAGATAGAAATCGGCCAGATACTGCCCATCATCGAGCAGGGCCGCTACAATGCCCTGTCGATGCAGCGCAACCGCGCCTTCTTCGTGGCCGTGCTCATCGGACTGCTACTCTTGTTCGCCCTGTGGAGCTACCTCTATCTGCGCCGCCTGAACGCGAAGCTGTGGCAGGCGCGGCAGACCATCGCCGGTCACAACGATGAGCTGCGCCGCATGAACAACCAGCTCGTAGAAGCCAACCGCATCAAGGACGTCTACATCGGACGCTCGTTCTTTGCCAATGCTGAGTTCATCGAGAAGATGGAACGCCTCTATAAGACCGTCGACCGCAAGCTCGTGGCTCGACAGTATGAGGACCTGCGCCGCGATGTGCGCATGTCGGGGCTCGACCAGGAGCGCGAGCAGATGTATGCCGCCTTCGACGAGACCTTCCTGAACCTCTTCCCGAACTTTGTCGAAGAATACAACAAGCTCTTCAGTGCCAAGGACCGCAAGCAGCCCGCCAGCGAGAAGTCGTTGACCAGCGAGATGCGCATCTTCGCCCTTATCCGCCTTGGCATCACCGACAGCGAACGCATCGCGCGCTTCCTCGACTACAGCGTCCACACGGTGAACACCTATAAGACGCGCGTCAAGAACAAGGCCATCGTCGAGAACGAATCCTTCGAGCAGCGCATCATGGGAATAAGCTGAGACACCGGAGAAAAAGATGACAACCATCATACAATCAGGAAAAACATCAAGATGTAAGTAGTTGGTATCAAGGTAGTTGCGTTTTCTTAACCCTTGTTGCCGCTCATACAATCGTTAAGTCGTTTCGGGTTATACATATTTATATGTACCTTTGCAGCGACAATTAAACCAAAACCAAAAAATCAATGAAATCCATCCAACATCTAAAACGCACACTGGCCGCCTTGTTGCTCCTCGTGAGTCCGCTCGGGCTGCTGGCCGATGACGGCTACAACCCCGTCGCCAATCCCGATGCCGTCGTGCAGTCGGGACGCATGCGCTTCACGGTGCTCACCCCGCAGCTCATCCGTATCCAGTATAGCCGCATCGAGCAGTTTGAAGACCGCGCCACCTTTGCCTTCGTCAACCGCAACCTGCCCGTTCCGGCCTTCACCACCCGTGAGGAGAACGGCTATCTGTATATCACGACAGATGCCCTGGAG
Organism: uncultured Prevotellaceae bacterium; assembly: GCA_946188345.1. Taxonomy (GTDB): domain Bacteria; phylum Bacteroidota; class Bacteroidia; order Bacteroidales; family Bacteroidaceae; genus Prevotella. The sequence continues at coordinate 8,254 of CAMHUI010000033.1, forward strand.
CTGCGCTATCGTATCGGTTCCACCCCGTCGCCCACGGCCAAGAACGGCAATTCGCTGAACATCCATCTGAATGTAGCCGGCCGCGACGTGATGTGGTATCCCGGCAAGGATGATGCCCTCAACCTGAAAGGCACCACCCGTACTCTCGACCAGGTGACCGGCGACAGCAACCGCGGCGACCTGGAGAACGGCATCCTCTCGCGCGACGGCTGGGCTGTCATCGACGAGAGTCCCAAGACCAAGCGCGGCGACGGCTCGACAACCTTCGCCTTCGACGAGAGCGTGGACGGTATCCCCTGGGTAGCAGAACCCATCGACAAGAATGCCTACGACTGGTACTTCTTCGGCTACGGACACGAGTATAAGAAAGCCCTCGGCGACTTCATCAAAGTGGCCGGACGCATACCCATGCCGCCACTCTACATCATGGGCTACTGGTATAGCAAGTACCAGCAGTATACCCAGCAGGACTTCGTCGACCTCGTCAACGAAATTCAGGGCAACGACATCCCCATCGACGTGATGATTTTCGACATGGACTGGCACCGCTCCGACCAGTGGACCGGATGGAGCTGGGACAAAAACAAGATACCTAACCCCACCGGACTCATCCGCTGGATGCACAACAAGAACCTGAAAGTGTCGCTCAACCTCCACCCGGCCGACGGCGTGGCATCCTGGGAAGACAACTATCAAACCATCCGTGACGACATGGGAATGACCGGCACTGAGCGCGTGCCATGGACCCTGGAGAAGCCCGACTTCTACAAAACCATGTTCAAGAACATCATCCGTGTCCGTGAGAAAGAAGGCGTAGACTTCTGGTGGCTCGACTGGCAGCAGAACCTCACCAACCCCCGCATGGAAGGACTGAGTGAGACCTTCTGGTGCAACCACGTCTTCTACAACGACATGAAGCAGAACCGTCCCGAGCTCCGTCCCGTCATCTATCACCGCTGGGGCGGCATGGGAAGCCATCGCTATCCCATCGGATTCTCGGGCGACACCCATCCCGCCTTCTCCACACTGGCCTATGAAACCTACTTCACCGCAACGGCTTCAAACGTAGGCTTCGGCTACTGGGGACACGACCTCGGTGGACACAACTATGCTCCCACCAAGAACAACGACCCCGAACTCTACCTGCGTTGGATGCAGTTCGGTGTCTTCACACCCATCTTCCGTACCCACGCCAGCAACCACTCCGAGCTGGAACGCCGCATCTGGAAGTATCCTAACTTCGAGCAGCTCAGAGAGACCGTCTACCTGCGCTACGAGCTGATGCCCTATATCTACAGCGCAGCCCGTACCGGCTACGACACGGGAGTGTCCATGTGCCGTCCGCTATACTACGAATGGCCCGAGGAGAACAATGCCTATCGCTATGAAGATGAATACTATTTCGGCGACGACATCCTCGTGGCCCCGGTTGTGACCCCTGCAGCCGACAACGGCCTTGCCAAGCGCACCGTCTGGCTGCCAGAAGGATGGTGGTATGATGTCTGCAGAAACCGCGTCGTCGAAGGTGGCATCGAACAGACCGACAGCTACACCCAGACCGAGATACCCTACTTCATCAAGGCTGGCAGCATCATCGTCACCAATCCGGCCATGAAACATCTCAAGGAAGCCCCCAAGCAGCTCGTCATCAAGGTTGCCCCCGGTGCCGACGGAATGACACAGCACTACGAAGACGACGGCACTACCGACGGCTATCGCAACGGAGAGTATTCAACGACCAAGATGACCCAGCAGCGCGGCCAGGGAACCATCACCTTCACTATTGAACCTCGTGTAGGCCGCTATACCGGCATGCTCGACGCACGCTCCTATCAGGTCGTCTTCCTCGCAACGGAGAAGCCGCTGAGCGTTCGTCTGAACGGCAACGACACAGACAACTGGACCTTCGACGAAATGACAAAGGCCATCACCGTCGACGTTCCTGAGACATCCTGCGACGCAGAGGTGAAGATCGACATCGAGTTGAGCACCACCGATGTCAATGCCGTCGCAGCAGCCAATACCATTGATCTCTATTACGATGCATCGGAAGGCAGCGTCGTCGCCTCGATGTCGAAGAAAGCCAAGCAGGTGAAGCTCAGCATCATCGGCATGGACGGCAGCGAAGTGCTCAGCGTCCGCGACACGAACACCGACCGCATGCATGTTCCCGTCGGCGACCTTCCCCAGGGGGGCTACGTATGTCGCTTGAAGGCCGATGCCTCTGTTGTGACACGTAAGATTGTGAAAGACTGAACGACAACGACTTAAAACATGGAAAGAAACATGAAAAAGATGATATTGAGTCTGGTGGCCATGATGGCAACAGTGACCATGATGGCCCAGACCGAACTGTGGATAACAGGTTCCGCCGTGCCCGGTGGTACGCAGAAGCTCGACGCCTTCCCTTCCGGGCAGTTCAAGTTTGCAGGAACACTCAACGCCGGTGAACTGAAGGTGATGACAACCGAGACCGAGACCTCAGCCACCCGCTACCTCTCTCCTCAGAATGCCGATGCCTATATCGTGAACAAAGGTCTTACCTATCAGCAGGTCCGCACTGCTACGGCTCCCGGCTGGGTGGTGCCTTTCACCGAAGACCGCTATAAGTTTGTCATCGACACCAAGGCGATGACCTTGAAGGGTGAGCTGTTTGTTCCTTGGCGTGAAGTCTATCTGGCCGGAGGAGCCTGTGAGATAGGCTGGCATGCCTTCGTGATGCTTCCCTTCACCCAGGATGAGAACAATCCCAACGTCTTCACGTGGACCGGCGAGCTCAGCGAGGGAAAGAATGTGGAAGAACCCCGCCGCTTCAAGCTGCAGGGACAGAACACCTGGGGCCCGAAGAGCCTCCATCCCTATACGCAGGATGAGGCTGTGCTCACCTCGACGCAGATGCGCCACGAGGGCGACGATACCAAGTGGGAGATAGCTGACGACGGTATCTACCGGCTGACGGTGGATGTCTTCAAAGACACCTTCAAGGCAGAATATCTCGGCAACCATTCCAAGGATGCCACCGACGTGGCTGATGGCGTGGCAAGCGATCCGATTATCGAGCAGGTCGGTCACACCATCCGTGTGAAGAGTGGCGAGAAACTTACCGTAGAAGTCTTCGGGGCCGACTCCATGCGAGTGGCCAGGAAGGTAGGCACCGACGTGACCATCACGCTCGAGCGCCAAGGTCTGTACGTGCTGAAGCTGAAAGGCCGTCGCACGCAGACTACCAAGAAGATATGCTTGAACTGAAAGATATCGTGTTAGACAGCCATAGGGAAGGACTGCTTCAGCCCTTCTCCCTGATGGCTCACGAGGGTGACGTCTCCGTCATTCGCGGTCAGCAGGGCTGTGGGAAGACCTGGTTCATGCGGCTGATGATGGGATTTGCCACAGCCGAAAGCGGCTATGTCACCATCGACGGCGAAGTCGTCAGCACCCTCTCAGCACCTTTCTTTCGTCAGCGGATGGCCTATCTGCCCCAGGACCTCACGATGCCTCAGCTGAAGGTGTCTGAGTTGCTTGGCCGGCTTTGGATGCTTCGCGGCAACAGCCAAGAAGAGTTCCGCCACGCCAATGTTCGTCGCCAGTGGCAGCAGCTGGCCCTCGACTCGTCGCTCTGGGATGCCCGTGCCGACGAGCTTCAGCCACAGGTCCTGCGTCGCATCTTCCTTTCAGCTATCGCGCTGCTCCACAGACCTATAGTATTACTTGATATGCCCTTGCTCGGTCAGACTGCCGATGAGGCCTCTCTCATTGAGGCTTACATCCGCCAGATGGCCGGGGAAGGGCGTATTGTAGTTATGACCGATTATTAATCCTTTTACTATTCCGTACTTATGCAACTGTCACTCGTTGGATTCCTTTTCGGACTTGTCCTCTTGGCACTTCCCCTCTATGTATGTCATGCCAGTCAGACCGGCCTGCTTCGTCAAGCACTTCATTCGTTTTTGAAGATGCTGGTAAGTTTGGCTGTGGCCTATGGCGTATTGCGAATCCTTGTAGCGACAGATGCCGAAGACCTCTCTCCATGGGCGCTGGCAGCGTTGCGTATGCTGCTGCTTCTGCTCTTTGCAACAGGCAGCACGGCCCTCATCCTCCACTGGTCGCGTGTGCCCAGAAAGCAATATCTGTTGCCGATGGGCGTCGGCGTCGTGGCATCGCTGGGCGTGACGCTGCTGTGGTTCTGGCTCCTGGTTGTAGGACTCCACCATGGTTTTGTGGCTTCCTATCTGATTCCCCTGACTGGTCTGCTTGCGGGCGGGCTCATTGAGACCGACAGCAAGGCGCTGGCATCCTATCACACCCAGCTCACCACCTACCACTCTCTTCGCGACCTGCTGCTCGGCAATGGTGCCACCTCGCAGGAGGCCCACGCACTGTTCCTTCGTCGGGCCGTCCAGCGTGCCGTCATCCCCTCGGTCCGTCAGATGGCAACGCTGCTCCTGCTGGCCTCACCAGTAGTTCTCTGGACCCTCCTTTTGGCAGGGATGCCGTTGATGCAGGCCCTTGCATGGCAGGTGCTCATCACCGTTGCCATCCTCTTCTGCAACGTGCTCTCCATCGTCGTGATGTCAGTAGTCTTTGTGGAGCTTCGCCGTCGTCGCAGCCTCCACCAGGCGATGCCCCTGCTGTTGATGGCCTTGCTGCTGGCAGCCTGCCAGCCTTCCGGTCAGCAAAAACCTGCCGACGAGCCTGTCACTTTCTACCAGACTTCGCAGCAGTCTATAGCCAACGACAGTAAGCCTGCCGTCGTTGAATACGAGCTGCCGGCACCGCTGAACGACCGTCCTGAGCTTATCATCCGCCGCGACGGATACACCACCTCCTACAACAGCACGACGAAGCAGCCCAACTGGGTGGCTTGGCATCTGACCAAGAACCGCACCTACGGCAGTGCCGACCGTCATGAGAACATGTTTGCCGAGGACGCCAGTGTGCCGTCGCCCCGTGCTACCCTCGAGGACTATTACAACCACGGCTACGACCGCGGCCACATGTGCCCGGCAGCTGACAACAAATGGAACGAAAAGGCCATGCGGGAGTCGTTCCTGCTCACGAATATCTGCCCACAGAATCATGGGCTGAACAAATACGAATGGAATGATGTCGAGATTCTCTGTCGTGACTGGGCTCGTAAGTATGGCGCCGTCGACATCGTCTGCGGCCCCATCTTCAGCAAGGAAGTCCAGCAGAAGACTATTGGCCGTAACCGTGTCTGGGTTCCGGCGAAGTTCTTCAAGGTTGTGCTCTGCCGTAAGGGAACGCCGAAGGCCATCGGGTTCATCTACGACAACAAGGGTCAGAAGATGCTGATGAAAGACCATGTCTACAGCGTCGACGAGGTAGAGAAGGTGACGGGCATCGACTTTTTCCCGTCACTTGCCGATGATATAGAGCGCCGCATCGAGGCCGCAGCTGACCTGAGCGACTGGAAGGGGGAGAATAATTAGTAATTAGTAATGAGTAATTAGTAATTATGATTACATTTGCTGGTCGGGCAGCAGTGTGATTGTGTTTACCAGTCAGCCGAACACTCATTCGCTTCTTCATTCGCTCATTCTTTCATTTCTTCTTGACAATCGTCAATAAAAAGGGGGCTTTTTGTGCGATTTTGTATAATTGTTTGCGCACACAGCCAAAACTTCATACCTTTGCAGCGGATAACAAAAGAAAAGTTCCGGACCAGGTGCCGACCCATGCTAGCTGACGGGAGGCAGTCTGAGCTCCAAAGCTTCAATAGCGTCGTCGATGATGACGACTGGTATTTAGGATAACACATTAACAAAGAAAGGTAAAAAGATTATGGTAACATTTGCAGTATTGGCCGTTGTGGCAGCGATAGTTGCGCACGGCGTACGACTTGGACACACAATCGACCTGCAGAAATAACAAGCAGGTCTGTGACCTAAAAAAGAGAGTAATAACATTTCATCACATAAAAGAGCGGCACATCGAGAGGTAATTCGATGTGCCGCTTTCCTTTTTTCAGCTCTGCCATGGCTGCCGTCCTGCCTGCGATGCGTAGCACTTCGCAGCCTCGTTTGCACCCTCTCTGCAGATGATTGATAATCAATGTAAAAGTAAAATCGCCGATTTTGGTCACCAATTTCGCCGATTTTACTGACTAAAATCGCCGATTTTACTTTGCAATTTCGGCGATTTTACTTTTTAATACCGCCCATTTCATTTTCAGAAGGAGTACTTTTCGCAGAATTAATTTTTATTGCTGTCCGGTAAAATTTTCTTTTATATTTATATTCCCTGTATATATTGCATTTTTAAAAGATTTAATATGAAAAGGGGTTGAAAACGGCCTAAAGGGCCAATGATATCTCAGCCCAGGGCAACGCCCTGGGTGTTATATTCAACGCCCAAATAACGCCCCACAGGGGCAAAAGAGTTAGATTTCAATCTTTTGCCCCTGTGGGGCGCATCTTGCAATTTCCCTTTTTTCCCAGGGCGTTGCCCTGGGCTGAGTTATCATTGGCCTTGCAGGCCGTTTTTTTACCGGACAGCAATAATTAATTCTGAGCTTTCGCTGTATGAAGTCCTGCCTTTCGCTGTATGTAGTCTTGCCTTTCGCTGAATGAAGTCCTACCTTTTGCGGAATGAAGTCTAAGCTTTCGCCGGCAGCGGGGTAGTCCCGAAGTGGGCTCCGTCAGTGTGAAAAAAGTGATTTTTATTTGGCATTGTCCCCGATTTGCACTACCTTTGCACCCATGAAGCAAGTCAGACCGAAGAAGAACCTGGGTCAGCATTTTCTTGTCGACCTGGATATCGCCCGCCGCATTGCCGACACCGTTGATGCCTGTCCCGATATTCCCGTGCTGGAGATAGGCCCCGGCATGGGCGTGCTCACGCAGTTTCTTGTCACGAAGCCTCGCGAGGTGAAGGCCGTAGAGATTGACCGTGAGTCGGTGGAGTATCTCCACGCCACGTTTCCCCGGCTGCGCGAGAACATCCTTGGCGAGGACTTTCTGAAGATGGACCTCAGGCAGGTCTTTGGCGGGCGGCCCTTTGTACTGACGGGCAACTACCCCTACGACATCTCCTCGCAGATCTTTTTCAAGATGCTCGACAGCAAGGAGCTCATTCCCTGCTGCACGGGCATGATACAGCGTGAGGTTGCCCTGCGCATGGCAGCCCAGCCCGGGTCGAAGACCTATGGCGTTCTGTCGGTGCTGATGCAGGCGTGGTATGATGTGGAATACCTTTTCACCGTCGAGCCTTCGGTGTTCAATCCGCCGCCCAAGGTGCAGAGTGCCGTCATCCGCATGACGCGCAACGGTGTGGAGGACCTGGGCTGCTCGTGGCCGCTGTTCCGCCGCGTGGTGAAGACCACGTTCGGCCAACGCCGCAAGATGTTGCGCGTCTCCATGAAGCAGCTCTTCACCAACCAGCCGCCGGCCGACTTCTTCGAGCAGCCCGTCATGACGCGCCGTCCAGAGCAGCTGTCGATAGCTGAGTTTGTAGAACTGACCAATCAAGTGAGCCGATATGAATAAGGAAGAACGCTACAGCCTGCTCTACAGGCAGATTGAGAGCCTCGTCGACGGTGAAGAGAATAGGGTAGGAGTGCTGGCCAATGTGTCGGCCGCCATGAAGGAGATGTTTCCCGAGGCGTATTTCTGGGTAGGGTTCTATCTGGTCGACGAGACCGCCCGAGTCCTTCGCCTCGGACCCTTCCAGGGCAGCGTGGCCTGCTATACCATCCCCTATGGCAAGGGCGTGTGCGGCTCGGCATGGGCACAGCGCCAGTCGCTCGTCGTGCCCGATGTAGAAGCGTTCCCCGGCCATATCGCCTGCTCGTCGCTCTCACGCTCCGAAATCGTCGTCCCCATGTTTGTCGCCCAAGGCAATGACGGGCTCTCGTGCCCCCCCTCCGAGGAGCAGCCCGTATGGGGAGTCCTCGACATCGACAGCACTGAGCTCTCGACCTTCGACGACACCGACCGTCAGTGGCTCGAGCGCATCGTGAAACTTCTGGCGCCGTGTTAAAAAAGGTAAAACACCAACCTCCTTTGGGCGTTTACAGATAAAAACTTACTACCTTTGCAATCCTTTTGCTACTAACTGATGCTACGAAGCAAATCTGAAAACATATAAATAATAAAGTAGAAAGAAATGAAAAGAATCTTAGGATTATTGTCATTGTTGATGATGACAACCACGCTGCTGGCCATCCCGGCCAAGCGCGGAGTAGTGAGAATGTTGAAGACCGCCGACGGTCAGGAAGTCCGTGCGCAGCTTGTCGGCGACGAGCACGCGCACTATTACCTCGGAGCCGATGGCAAGACCTATGTCCTGCAGGCCGGTCTGGCCGTAGAGGCCGATGCCGCCCAGCTGCAGGCCAAGGCTGCCGCCCGCCGGGCCGCTGCCAACAAGAGCCGTTCGGCCCGACTGGCCCGTCGCAAGGTGGGAGGAGCCGGAAAGGTGTTCGAAGGCAAGAAGAAGGGACTCATCATCCTCGCGGAATATACCGACGTGAAGTTTGAGGAAGGCCACGACAAAGCCCTCTTCACCCGCATCGCCAACGAGAAAGGCTTCAGCCAGGACGACTTCCGTGGCTCCGTCAGCGACTACTTCCTCGCCCAGAGCGGTGGAACCTTCGAGCTCGACTTCGATGTCTACGGCCCCGTACCCCTGGCCAAGAACCAGGCTTACTACGGCGGCAACAACTCTGCCGACGAAGACCAGCGACCCGAAGAGATGGTCGTCGAAGCCTGTAAGGCCGTCGACAGCCAGGTGAACTTCAAAGACTACGACTGGGACGGCGACGGAGAAGTAGACCAGGTCTTCATCCTCTATGCCGGCCTCGGCGAAGCCAACGGTGGCGACGAAGACACCGTGTGGCCCCACGAGTGGCAGCTCAGCGAAGCCGGCAAGAGCCTCACCCTCGACGGCGTGAAGATCGACACCTACGCCTGCAGCAGCGAGCTCACCGGCTATGACTTCGACTGGATGGGCAACGTCACCGAGAGTGGCATCGACGGCATCGGAACCATCTGCCACGAGTTCTCCCACTGCCTCGGATTCCCCGACATGTACGACACCTCCTACCGCTACTTCGGCATGGGCCCGTGGGACCTCATGGACTCCGGCTCCTACAACGGCGACGGCTTCTGCCCCGCTGGCTATACCAGCTATGAAAAGATGGTGGCAGGATGGCTCAACCCCATCGAGCTAACCGGCGACATGGAAGTATCCGACATGAAAGCCCTCAGCGAAGGCGGCAACGCATACATTATTTATAATAAAGGCCACAAGGAAGAATTCTATCTCCTCGAAAACCGCCAGCTCAGCAGCTGGGATGCCGAACTGCTCGGACACGGACTGCTCGTGCTGCACGTCGACTACGACGAAGACGTGTGGTATAACAACCAGGTGAACAACGCCTCGCGCCAGCGCTGCACCATTATCCCCGCCGACAACGCACTGAAGATGGTGCTCTATGAGGGCAACTACTACGTCGACGACGAAGACGTGCCCGGCGACCCCTTCCCCTACGAAGGCAACAACAAGCTCACCAACACCTCCAAGCCCAAGGCCAGCGTCTATAATGCCAACAGCGACGGCAGCAAGCTCATGAATATCGAGCTCACCGACATCACCGAGAACGCCAACGGCACCATCGCCTTCAAGTTCACCGACAAGGTGGAACCCCCGACGCCCGGCCCGACACCCGACGGAGCACTCTTCTATGAGTCCTTCGACCAGTGCGCAGGCAAGGGCGGCAACGACGGCGTATGGAGCGGCAGCATCGCAACGGCAGAGTTCAGTACCGACAATGCAGGCTGGGTCTCAGAGAAAGCCTACGGAGCCGACAAATGTGCTAAATTCGGTAATTCAAGCCTTGCAGGCTTAGTCACCACGCCCAGCATCACCATCGACGGCGATGCCACGCTCTCCTTCCGAGCCGGCGCATGGGATGCCAAGAACGACGGCACCGAGCTCTCGCTCACCGTCAATGGCACAGGCGTCACCCTCAGCGAGGCGACCTTCACCATAGAGAAAGGCGACTGGACCGACTGTGTCGTCGACCTCAAGGGCGCTGGTACCTTCACACTCACCTTCGCCACCACCAAGCGATTCTTCCTCGACGAAGTCATCGTCAAGAGCAAGACCACAGGCATCATAGCCCCCGCCATCCAGCGCACGTCAGCCAGCACCGTCTACGACCTGCAGGGACGTCGGCTCAATGCCACCTTCGACCAGCTGCCACAAGGCATCTATGTCGTTGACGGAAAGAAAGTAGTGAAGTAATTAGCCTGTGGAAAGAAACCGCAGCATCGTATTTATAAGAGAACAACAATCAGAAACCAGGTCAGGAATACCACCGGCCTGGTTTCTGTTTTTTTGACCGCTATTCATCCCTTCGACCACACCGGCCATCAGACAAAATATAGCCTCCACCAATCCCTAAGAATACAGATTATTCATTTTTGTCACGAATTATAGAGAAACCAAATTATTGCTGTCCGGTAAAAACGGCCTAAAGGGCCAGAAAGATCTCAGCCCAGGGCAACGCCCTGGGAAAAAAGGGAAATTGC
>CAMHUI010000034.1 GCA_946188345.1 uncultured Prevotellaceae bacterium
GAACTCTTTCATAACGCTGACACCCGGTTTTTGGGCGAAAGCGGATGCAAAGGTACATACTTTTAGCTTAACTTGCAAACTTTTTCAGAAATATTTTCCAAAAACCAGAAAAATTTCTTCAATTATTGATAAACATCAAGTCAAAGGCACGATATAAAGGATTAAAACGTCGACAAACGCCCCTTGGAGGAAGGGGATGTTCTTTCCCAACACACTTGTTATATATTGTTAAACTTTTCTTCCTCTTTCTTCTTGTATATCAGAGAATTAGTATCTTTGTAATAAGATTTAACGACTATGACGACAAGACTTTTCCAAACTATTTTATTGCTGTTCATCTCAGCGATGGGTGCTTTTGCACAAAACGAGCCGACAGAGTACAAGACTTCTTTAGAGAGCTATGGTTATCAATGCACGGCGAAAAAGGTGTCTATCTGGAATGGCAGTCACACCTATGCCATTACTCCCATCCTGTTTGGTTCTAATGACGAGAGCTATTTCGGATTGACGATGCAGTTCACCACAATCGGCGACAGGGAGATTGTCGCGATAGCCCGTCTGCACAACAATGGCAATCTGGAAGAGCCGTATGAGACAACAGCACGTATTGTCTTCGATGACGGCAGCTTCATTTATCCCCACGTCACCACCGTAACAGACGTGACGGCCGACGACAAGGCAAACTCCACGTCGATAGGGTCGGCTTATGTAGGTTTCATCTTTGACAGGAGCGTCGCACCCATTATCAGGAATAAGAACATGCGCGAGATTACCATCCAGGGGCATACCATCAACCTTCAGGCCATTCATTTCAACAGTGCACCTGTCGTCGACCGTATGTTTCGGGAGATTCTCAAGGCGGGCTACCGTCTGGATTCGCCAGGCAGTGTCACGCCGGCGTCACCGGTGCTGAGCTCAGGCAAGTCGAAGAGTGCCGTCGAGCTCATCTATTATCCCATGGGCATCCTCAACAAGGACGGCGCCGGGCTGAACTATTCCAAGGCCCTCAATGAAGTGAAGGCCAAGACTTCGTGGAAGATTGACGAATACCCTGCTCAGGACTTCTTCATAACCTACAACATGTATGGCTATGACATCACCTGGCACGACCTGCCCATCTTCTCTGCCCAGATGAATACCGACCAATACTTCAAATGGCACTATTCCATCCACTTTCCAAGGAATCGATACACCAGGTCGCAGGCCAAGACCCTGGCTTTGGCCTTTGTCAAGGAGCTGACCGACGCCGGGTTTACCGCTGAGTCCTATTATTTTGACGACACTCAGGAGCGTCCCGTCAGCAAGGTTCTGAAGAAAGACACCTATCGCGTAGAGATTACCCTTTTAGACAAGGCCGACTACGAGGAATATACACTTTCTGTTTATTCCTACCCTCGTTGGTAAACAAGTCCACGACAGACAGGATGCAGGCTGCCAACCGGCAACAACCTGCCAAGACCTTCTGCTACTAAGAATTAGTGTTACGGAAGGTTAAAGTATGTTTTCAAACTAAACTTTTAGTAAGAATTATTTGCAAGTACTAAAAGTTTAGTATATCTTTGCCGCACCTAATCGAACAAGTGTTATGAAAGAGAAGCAAAGACAACTGACAAAGGCAGAGACGCAGGTGATGAACATCGTCTGGGACTTGCCTGACGGCGAGGGAACGGTGCAGGACATTCTCGACGGCTATCCCGAGCCTCGTCCGGCCTACACCACCGTACTGACGTTTACGAAGATTCTCACCGAGAAGGGATTTCTTCTGGCCAAGAAGGTGGGCAAGGCCAACCGCTTTACGCCCACGGTGTCGCGTGAGGACTATAAGGCCAGTGTGGTGAGTGACGTGAAGGACACCTTCTTCGGTGGCAGCTTTACTTCGCTGGTGTCCTTCTTTGCCAAGCGCGAGCAGCTGTCGGCAGAAGACATTGAAGAGCTGAGAAAACTGATAACCCCACTTAAATGAAGCAACCATGGTGATTTATAGTCTGAAGGTTTCGGTACTGATAGCCGTGTTCTATGTGTTCTATCGGCTACTGCTGTCTAAGGAGACGTTCCACCGGCTGAACCGTGCGGTGTTGCTCTCGACGGCCCTGCTGTCGTTTGTGTTGCCGCTGTGCGTCATCACCATCCACGTGGCCCGTCCGGTGGCCACGCAGGCCAACGTCCTTGTCGGCGAGCTGTCGCCTGTCGGCATGGAGCAGGCCGGCCGGGGGCTCTCCCCCTGGGTCGTCGTGCTCCTCGGCGTGGCAGCAGCACGTCTGGCCTATGTTGCCGTGTCGTATGTCCGCCTGAAACGGTTCATAGCCTCATGCGAGCACCATCCGTGGCAGGACGGCGTCCTTCTGGCCGTCACCGACCGCCCGGGCCTCTCGCCCTTCAGCTGGATGCGTACCATCGTCATGCCACGCGCAGACTATGAGGGCTGGAACCAAGCCGTCGTCACCCACGAGCTGGGACACATCCGCCGGGGCCATTCCTGGGACGTGCTCTTCATGGAACTGGTCTGTGCGCTGCAGTGGTACAACCCCATTGTCTGGATGATTCGCCAGGACCTGCGGGCCATCCACGAATACGAGGCCGACGAGGCCGTCATCGAGAAAGGATTCAATGCGCATGAATATCTTGATATGTTAGTAACCAAGGCTGCAGGCTGTGGCGCGTACTCCATGGCCAACGGCATTAGCAACAGTACGCTCAAAAAACGCATTCAAATGATGATGAAACAGAAATCCATCCGATGGCAGCGGGCCAAGGTGCTCTATGTCATACCCATTATCGCGCTCTCACTGGCCTGCACCTCGAAGACCGTCAACGACGAGGCTGAAGGCAAGCCCGAAGTAGTTCAGGTCTCAGCCTTCAGGAACGCCGGCGATGCACTCTTCGTGATTAACGGTGTCCCCGTCACCAAGGATGAAGCAGAGCAGCTCGACCCGAAGTTCATCGAAGCCATCACGGTGTTGAAAGACAGTACGGCCACCCTTATCTATGGCGACAAAGGCAAGAACGGCGTGGTCCTCATCAACACCAAGCCCGACGCTGAGCAGGCTGAGTTCGCAGTGCATGACGTCGTGGAGGAGATGCCCGAGTTCCCCGGCGGCACGCCCGCGATGATGAAGTGGATCGGTGAGAACGTGAAGTATCCTGAGGAAGCCCAGGCAGCAGGCACTGACGGACGTGTCATCGTGAACTTCGTCGTAGAAAAAGACGGCAGCATCAACGATGTAGCAGTAGCCAATTCCGTTGAGGAACACCTCGATGCCGAGGCCGTGCGCGTGGTGAAGGCCATGCCGAAGTGGAAGCCCGGCAAACAGGACGGCAAGCCCGCACGCGTGAAGTACACCATCCCCATCATGTTCAAGCTGCAATAAGCAACCCCGCTCATCACTATCGGGGCAGGCGGGCATCACTCGGCGAAGACTCAGCTCTCTCTACTTCGTCGCAACATCACCCGCCTGCCCTTTTTCTTTTTCCGGCGGCCTGGCGCACCGGAAAAACCAACCCCGCAGTTCACTTTTTCCGTCGAGACGTGCCGATTGTGCAAAAAAACTCGTACTTTTGCAGGCATGAAACGACTGACCATCCTCCTCGCCCTGCTGCTCCCTGCCGTCTCCGGCTGGGGCCAGATGTACAGATACAAGGCCGACTTCGGACTGTCGGCCAGCGACTTCTGCGACACCATCCGGCTCGACCTCGTCGACGAGCGCCTCGTGCTGACCGTCGAGATGGACGGCCAGCGGCGCCGGCTGCTCTTAGACACCGGCTCCGGACAGGGCGTCATCTATCGCGGCGGAGCCATCAGGGGCCAGCGAGAGCTGGGCAACGTCGTCGTGGCCGATGGCAACAACCGACGCGACACCGTGCAGGTGGTGACGATGCCGCCCTTCCGCATGGGACGGCTGGAGGTCAGCGACTACGTAGCCACCGTCATGCCCCGACCCGTCGGCAACAGCCAGTTCGACGGCATCATCGGCTTCGACCTCTTCAACCGCGGACTGCTCGGAAAGATTGACACCCAGTCGCGCACCCTCATCCTCACCGACCGACGCAAGTTCTTCGACGCCGAGCCAGGCTACGAAGCCCGTTACCGGCTCAACTGGTTCGTGCCCTACGTGATGGTGAGCCCCTTCATCCGCCATAACGACGAAGCCCTCTTCGACACCGGCTCCAAGCCCCTCTACACCATGAACAAGCAGGCCTTCGACCGCCACGTCTACAAGAGCCGCCAGGTAGAGGCACAAGTGGAAGGGCGCTCCGAAGGACAGCTGTCGATAGGTCTGCTTGGTGCCGAGCAGCACGACGAAGTGGTGTTCCTCCACATGGACCGCCTCGACTGGGGCGGCTTCGCCTTCCGCGACCTGAGAGCCATAACCACACAGGGAGCCTCGCGCATCGGGGCACAGATGCTGCAATATGGCTCCGTCGTCATCAACCCCTTCAAGAAACGCATCAAGTTCCAACCCTTCTGCGGAGAAGACAGCGTCACCGTAGCCAACCGCCACACCAACGTAGCCTTCGTACCCGTGGACGGAAGGCCCACCGTAGGACTCATCTGGCACGAGAGCGATGCCTACCGGCAGGGCTTGCGACAGGGCGACCAGATACTCGCCATCGACGACAAGCCTATGCCCACCTTCGCCGACTTCGTCAGGTTCCACTTCGTCAAGGGGCAGAAGCACCGCTTCCGCCTGCGCGACCGCGAAGGAAACATCAAGGAACTCGACATCGAACGATAAAGGCAAATATTGGTGTCCGGTAAAAATGTGGTTCGCCTGTTCGCCCTTATGACTAAGCATTTGCTTATCATATAGTCCTTTTAGTCCCCGGAGTCCGTAGACAAAAGTCCGTATGCTCGGCTGCCATGCCCTGTTCCGCAGCCAGTGCGGTGTCTACGGACCATAAGGACGAAAAGGACCAACAGTAAATATAGTCGGTGGCGTTTGTCAGGATTCTTTACCGGAAATTTCTGTCAGGATTTTCGGGCGTTCCAGCAAAAAAATGAGACTTTTGAGGCCAACTTTTTGACGCTTTCCAAGGCGAGCCTGAGACTTTTGGTACAAATCGCATGGACTTTTGTACCGATTCGTTGCATGATATCTTAGAAATCGTGGCGCGATTTCTAAGATATCGTCATGACTTTTGTACCAAAAGTCTGAACGAAAGCCTGCTTTTCGCTGTTCGAAAGGTCGGATTCGTTGGTCACTTTGTCGGTGGTTATCAAGGCCGAAAACGCTATCTGTCTCACCATCAGCGGGTTGCGTGTGATGGCTCATAGCTGCGTTATTTGCGGCCGAGGGAAAATAATTTCAGAAAACGGGCATTCTCAGGGCGGATTCCAGACACTTTTGTAAAGATAATTCAGAAGAAATAATAGTTTATCCTCTTTAACCTGAGACTGGTACCAAAACAACGAGTTCTACTCATCCTGCTAAGACCTATATAGCTCGCAAAACAAGTAGAACTCGCTGTTATGTTGAGGTCAAGGGAGTGCTCGCCACTCCCTCAACCCATTCATGTCATCCGGTCTTGATTAATCCCAGAGGCTGAAGTGGTAGTTGACGGCACCATTGCCTTCCTCCTCCCACTCGTCGTCGCCGACGTTGTCTTTGGCATGGGCTCCGCCACCGCCGGCACTGCCTGAGCCACCGTCGCCTAAGTTCTCACCATCGGCGGAACCTACGACAAGGAGGTTCTCTACGTTCAGTCTTGTCAGTTCTGTAGCGGGAACTTCATATATTTTCTTTTCCATAGTCTTTGTTCCTTTCTGCTATTAGCGTTCAATGGTTTTCTTTCCGTTCACGATGACCACACCCTTGTAGTCTTTGCCGACACGTTGTCCCTGCAGGTTGAAACGCGGACCGTCGACAACAACCTGCCCTTCTGGAGTGATGATGCCCGTCTCGTTGTTATCAACGTCGAAGCGTACTGCCTTCTTGGCACCTGGATCAGTCTGGACGAAGTAGCCACGGAAACCATAAACTACTGCATCGGCCTCGTTGTTTTCAAAGATCTTGTTGCCGCCACCCACGAAGTAGATTCCTACGGGCACAGCTGTCGGACTTTCTATACCAGTGAAAGTGAAGTTCGTCTTCACAGCAGGAGCCAAAGTCTTAGAGATAGTCTTGTTGGTGGCAGTAATAGTAGTCACATCCTTCGAAGGCATCAGCAGGTAAGGTACACCAGCTGCAATATCCGTCGTAGATGTGAAGTGCAGGGTGCCGTCTTCATCGTTGTTGAAGGCAGCCAGCTTGGCCTCATCGCCGAAGGTAGCCTTCACCTCAGTCTCTGTCATGGCGAAGGGCAGGCAGATTGTATTCCACTCATTGGTGTAGGTAGCACGTGCAATGGTAACCTTTGCCTTTTCCAGACCGTCGGCCGTGTTAATCTTAGCAGCGTTGTCAGCCATCTCGTCGAGGCTGAGGTCGGTGCTAAGACATACGAGTTGGAAATTGTCAATCACAATCCAGTTGGCATCATCTCCAGTACTGTTTGGCTTTTCGACACCAATAGTCAGCGTTCCGTCAGCTCCGACTGTGATGACATCGGTTGTTATGCGGTAGCAACCCGTCTCAAAGTATTGAGCTGCATCTTGCATATAGTAGGGCAGTTCGTCGCCATCAAGGCTGGCCCATGCACGACCTACGCCTGGCATCTTGCCATGCTCAACAGAAACGTGCATGAAGTTAGCCTCCACTCTGTCGCTAGCAGTATAAGCCACAAGCTTTGCGTGATCAGAATCGTTAGCACCACCTTTATACACAGCAATGTCATTCTCAAACGACTTCTCACGATAATATCCGCTGACACTTACCTTATATTGTCCTGCGGGCAGTCCTGTGAGCGTGGTCTTCAAATCAGCCGTAGTCTGAAAATATTCTGCGACATAGTCGGCAAACCGTCCATAATTTCCGATAGTGCCTGCACCTGTCCAGCCATAGTTTGTCTTGTCCTCGCCACCTGCATGAGACTTATTGAAGTTGGGGTTCTCAATGAAGTGGGTTGCGTCAATAGGATGGGCAGCCGTGGCTTTGTCGAGCAGAGCCGTACGCTGTGCCGGAGTGAGCAGAATCCACTGTGCGTTCGGGTCGCTTTCATAGCCTGTGCTGTTGAGCTTCTTCAAGACATTGAAGTAGGGGTCACCATCTGTCCTCAAGTTGTTGGGATCGTAGACGATATGCCAGGCATGATTGTCATAGATAGCCAAATTGTAGACGTTGGTCTTGCCGGCAACGGGTACGAAATGCCACATCGAAACACCATCCTTGTCAAAATATTCCTCACCCCAGTTGAAGCCCGTCCAACCGACGCTTTCAGATCCGTTGAGGTGATAATTGGTATAGCCATCTCTCTCACCGTCGGCTACCAGCTTCACAAGGAATCCTTTGGAGTCGAGGGCCATGTGTGTTCCCCAGTCGCTGTTGCAGGCGAAGAACATACCTGTTCCGACGTTGAGCAGATAGTAAGACTCTCCATCTGTAGGAACAGAACCGACAATGCTGGCAATGGTCTCGTCATCAAAGTAACGGTTGGCCTTCATCTTGCGCTGCGAGCGGAGAGAGAACAGCAGAGTTTCGTTAACACTGTTTTCCGTACCATTCACGATGAAGTCTTCAGCTGCTCCGGTATTGATACCTTCTGCTTTAGCCAGAGGTATGGTAAGTTCGAGCAAGGTGTCATCAACAGCCTTAGCTGCATTCAAGGCAGTGACCAAAGCACCTGTAGCGGCAGAGATGGCATCAGTATCACGGGAATTCGTGTCCTGAAGGTTTTTAGCCACAGCATACGCAGCATCCAGATTGCTCTGAAGAATGTCTGTGGTATTTCCAGTAAAGGCTTCCGCATCACTAATTGCAGCGGCCAAGGCATCGGTGTATGCCGAAATGTCGATAGGACCGAGATAGCTCAGACGGAAACGAGAGAAGAACACCCAGTCATTGGCAGCTGCTGTTGGTTTGTCAATACCAAGGATTATCGTTCCGCCAACGACGGTAGCACGCAGAGGTGTGTTCAAATAAGCATTGGGATAATCTACAAAGCAACGGGCAACATCATCTCCTCCATCAGGAAAATAACCATGAGGAGCGCCATCGGCTGCATATTTGAAGCCGCTCACGGCGCTCGGCTGTGCACCATCAAGAATAGACTTCAGGGGAGCGCGGTCTTCGTTGATAAAATAGAAGCCACGGATGGTCTCTGTTCCTGCTGTTCTTCTTTCCTGAACTTGTTCTCTATTGCCGTCCCGATAGAAACCAGTTACATAGAACTCATAATATCCGTCAGGAACACCGGTGATTGTCTGCTTATAAGATGCTGAATTGGAGTTCCAATAACCATGAGCACGCAAGCACCGATAACCGGCGTCACCATCGTCAGGACGGTTCCAGTCTGAATTACCGCCATCTTGGGTACTAACCCAGCTACTCATTCGCGTATCCTCATTGGCGAGGTTAAAGCCCTTGATGAGGAAGGTCACATCAATGGGATTATCCAATGCCGCATTGGCTTCGGCATATTGAATACGCTCTTCCTTTGTAACAATCTGCCAGGTTGCACGGGCTTCAACGTTATTTACTATCAAACCGAAGGATGTCGCGTTATCTTCTGGCATAGCGTGCATCCAGTTATCACCAGACTTAATTTGATACGCATTGCTCACACCAGCTTTATCAATGGAAATGAAATTCCAAGCAGTCACGGCATCACCGGTATCCAGATAGAAGTTTGAAGCATTAATACTATTGTTGTGTCCAAACTTAGGATTAATCTGATAGCCCCCTGAAATGGCAGTAATGGCTACATCAAATCCATGCGCATCAAGCTCACCGCGAGTATTCCAAGAACCTTTGCGGCGGTTGTTCTCCTGAAGCCAGAGGCCTGACTCCACATTGTAAAGATAAAGGTCAGTACGACCGGCAGCTTGCTCAATCGTGATACCCGTATAGGGCGACGTTGACTTCTCAGCTGCCCACACACTTGTCGTGCTAAGCACAATAAGTGCCAATGAAAAAAGCTTTTTCAAGTTCATCATTTTCTTAGTTATTAAATTCTTATATATACTTTTTGTTTGATTCTATCTATTTTACATTGTGTTTGGTATAAGAATTATGTCAGGTAATTAGCGTACAAAATTAAAAATAAAAAGCGAGAAGCGCTTTTACCCCCCCCATTTTAATTACATTTAACTATTATAGGATTGATTTAATTACTATTAACATTAGACTGGTGCTCAAACTGACTTGTAACAGACATGATAATTCCCAATCATGAATAGAGGCTTCAGTTAGACTTAAGAAGGACTCTCCCATATAGAAAAAAACGAACGGCTGCAGAGAGAAAAAAAGCCTTCTTTGTTTGACATTTTCGCTCTTATTCGTATCTTTGCACTGAAAAAACGTACACATTATATATAATATATGAAAGCGCGACACATCATTCTTTTCCTTCTCAGCGCAGGGTCCTGCCTGTGCGCCTCGGCACAGACAGACTACCCGGCAGTACCCGACGCAAGGCGGCTGCTACAGCCATTCACCACAGCCGACGAGCAGACATTCCACCAGCCCGACCGAATCTTCTATCCCGAGACGTGGTTCCACTTCCTCAACGGCAGCATACGCCGCGAGGGCATCACGCAGGATCTCGAAGCCATCGCCGCCTCAGGCATACAGGGCGTGCAGTTCTTCCACGGACAGATAGGCGACCCCGCTGACTGGCCAGGCACGGAGGAGCATATAGAATGTCTCAGCCCGAAATGGGAGGAACTGGTACGGCACACCGCCGACGAGGCACACCGCCTGGGCCTGCGCTTCAGTCTGCAGACCTGTCCGGGATGGGCAACGAGCGGCGGCCCGTGGATCAAGCCTGAGCAGGCCATGCGCCACCTCAGCTACACGCAAACCATCGTCGCGGGAGGCGGCGAAGTGGACATCCTTCTGCCCACCAACCAGAAAGAAGCATGGCGTGACTGGCGCGACATCACGGTTCTCGCCTTCCCCACCCCGCAAGGCGACACGCCGGGCTACTGCCAGGCAGCGACGGTCGACGCCGCTGACCACCAGGACGACTGGCTGCGGCTGCTCAACGGCGAGCAGAACGCCACGATAAGGCTTCAGCCCACCACACCCGACAAGCCGCACCGCATTTGCGTCACGCTGAAAGAAGACGCCATGGCACGCTCTGTCGTGTTCAACGGCATCGACCGCTTCAACCACGAGTTCGGCGTGCAGCCCGACATCCACCTGAAAGTCAGCCACAGACCATCGGCCATCCCCATCAATCAGCAGCCGACAGTTCTCCTGGACACCGACTTTCCACGTGCCAACTGGCAGGACTCTGAGCGGACGATGACATTCGCCCTTCCCGACCACCCCGCAACAGAATCATACATCATCGAGATTGCCAACCGCCACCCGATGAACATCACACAGATGCAACTTTCATCACAGGTCCGCGGCCATAACTGGGAGATGGAGGCGGGTTGGACGTCGCGCACGCTGCTGCCACTGCCCTCCGACATGAACGAGAACGGCAACGGATTTGTTGCCCGTAAAGACATCGTCGACCTCACTGACATGATGTCTCCCGACGGGCATCTACACTGGGCGGCTCCGGCAGGGCAGTGGACCATCCTCCGCATCGGCCACGTGAACAGCGGACGGCGCAACGGGCCGGCTCCGGCAGAGGCTACCGGATGGGAAGTGAACAAACTCGACACGGCATACGTCAGCTACCAATTCAACAACTATATCGGAAGGCTCACCAAGGGACCACTGAAAGGGCGTGTCGACAACATGCTGATGGACAGTTGGGAGTGTTCCTCACAGACGTGGACACGCTTCATGCCGGAGGAGTTCCGCCTGCGCCGACACTACGACCTGACGGCATGGATGCCGGCACTCTTCGGATGGGTGGTGGATAGCCGTGAGGAGACCAGCCGGTTTCTCTCCGACTGGCGCCGGACCATCAATGCCCTCTTCGTGGAGAACTTCTACGGACACATGTCTCGTCTGGCTCACGGGGAAGGTCTCACCGTGAGCTACGAGACGGCAGCCGGCGACATCTTCCCTGGCGACCCGATGGAATTCTATAAGTATGCCGACGTGCCAATGACGGAATACTGGCAACCCTTCAGCCACTGGCTGTCAAACCACAACTACAAGCCTATCCGCGCCACAGCGTCGGCTGCACATATGTATGGGAAACCAAGGGTGTCGGCTGAGTCGTTCACATCGTTCGACCTCACCTGGGACGAACACCTGAGCATGCTGCGTGAGGTGGCAAACCAGAATATGGTGGAAGGTGTCACACATACCGTATTCCACACCTATACCCATAACCCCGATGCCGACCACTACTTCCCTGGCACCTCGTTCGGAGGTGGCATCGGCACACCCTTCCTGCGGAAACAGACGTGGTGGCCCTTCATGCAAAGCTTCAACACCTATCTGGCACGCTGTGCGTTCATGCTCGAACGCGGACGGCCGGTGAGCAGCATACTCTGGTATCTGGGCGACGAGATACAGCAGAAGCCTGACCAGTACGCACCCTTCCCCGAGGGCTACAGCTATGACTACTGCAACACCGACGCCCTACTCCACCGCATCAGCGTCAGCAACGGCCGATGGACAACGCCTGAAGGCATTAGCTACGATGTAATGTGGCTGCCAGAAGGCATCCGTCTGCTGCCGGAAACCAGGGCCAAACTGCAAGAACTCACCTCTGCGGGAGGCCGGCTGATAGAAAATGTCACCTTGGAAGAGCTGGGCAACAGCCTGCGACAGATGGGACTGCCAACTGATGTCAAGCCTGCAGACGTGCGCTGGCTACACCGGCAGACCGACGGAGCTGACTGGTATATGATATGTCCGAGGAAAGAACAGTCCTTCAGCGGAACGGTCAGATTCCGGCAAAAGGGAACCGCAGAGATCTGGAACCCGACGAACGGCAGTGTGCAGCCAGCAATGGCGCAAGCCAATGGAGCATACACCGACATAACTCTCACGTTGGAACAAGGCGAGATGGTATTTGTCGTCTTCCGACACGACGGAAAGCCACAACAACCCGTGAAAAAGACAAGTGAAGAAAACAGAATTCAGCTGGACACATGGACGCTGACATTCCCCACAGGCTGGGGCATTGATGTACCGCTGACTCTCAACAGTCTGAAGGCCTGGAAAGACCTGCCTGTCAGCGAGGAGGGCAAGGCCTACTCGGGCACAGCCACCTATGAGACCAAGCTACATATGAATCGCAGGCAGAAAAGCCATCGATACCTCTTGCAGCTCGGCGACGTAGAGGAGATAGCCGTAGTGAGCGTTAACGGACAGGTGGCAGACACACTGTGGGCCAAGCCCTACCAGACGGACATCACGCCCTATCTCCACAGGGGCAGCAACGACATCCGTATCGAGGTCACAAGTACCTGGTTCAACCGTCTCGTCTATGACGCAGGACTGCCCGGGCAGCAGCGCCGCACATGGGTTGTCAACGGTCCGAAGGCCAACCAGCCTCTCAGACCCTCCGGGCTGCTGGGGCCCGTCACCCTCATAGATAGGAATATGCTTATCCACAAACCCTAACCGACAAAGAGGTCGACATGATGACGGATAAAGCTAAAAGAAAGGAAACTGTTTAGGGAGAATAAGGTGATAAATGAAAAGCGGGGACATTCCAGATATGGAGTGCTCCCGCTTTTCCTTAAAGAGTGTGGAGTCCTTACTTGGCGTAAGTGGTCTTCACGCTGGGAAGATTCTTGATGTATTCAGCACTGCGGCGACAAGCCTCCATGATATCGGTCTGGCCGTCGGTCTCCTCAATCTCCACGATGAAGTTCTCGAGTCCTGCTACGTCAGCAGCACCGAAGATGGCATCGAAGCCTACGAAGCCGCTCTCGCCGAGCTCATACTTATCCTTGATGTGGAGCATCTTGAAGCGTCCAGGGTACTTCTTGAAGTAGTGGACGGGGAACTGGTTGGCCCAGCAAGCCCAATAGACGTCCATCTGCCAGAACATGTTCTCGGGGTCGGTGTTCTCGACAAAGTATTCCATCCAGACCCTGTCTTCCACCTTCTGATACTCATGGGAGTGGGTGTGGTAGCCATACTTCAGTCCTGCCTCGCGGCACATCTTACCGATTTCGTTGGCATAGTCGCACATGGTCTGCGCGTCCTTCAGGTTCTTGGGTACGCCCCAGCCGGGTGTGACGATATACTCCATGCCAGCAGCCTTGTGGGCAGCGATGGCCTGTTCCCACCATTTGAGGGCCTCAGTGAAGTCGTGGTTGGCCAGTTCCTCGTCGTTCAGCCCGCGGGTGGCATGGCTGGAGAGGGGCTTCAGGCCAGCTTCTTCGCAGTCTTGCTTATACTGCTCGGGGCTGACACCATAGAACTTTCCGTCGCCATAGTGGGCAGCCTCAACATAGGTATAGCCCATCTCCTTGAGTTGTTTGAACACCTCTACGTGGTTCTTGGCATAGTTCTCTTCGTTGCCGATGAGTTCACGAATGGAATAGAGCTGCAGACCCATCTCTTTCTGCACGGGCTTGGCCTTGCGTCCATCGCAGGCGGTAAGTCCCAGAAGGAGGGCCATTGCGATAAATAATACCTTCTTCATACTTACTCCATTACTTTTACGCGGATGTTACGATACCAAACGTCGTCGCCATGATCCTGGAAGGCGATGAAGCCTTCGTGGTTCTCGCCACCCATGTTGAGCAGCAGGTCGTAGGCCTCGGGGAATTCGCCGTCGGCAGCAAACTTGCTGTCGTCGAGCATCTCCTTCCATTTCGGTGTCCAGAGGTGATATTCGAGGACCTTCTCGCCATTCTGATAGTGGATGACGGTGCCCTTGAAGACCACGATGGCAGCGGTGTTCCACTCGCCGAAGGGCTTTGCATTCTGGGGCTTGGCGGGAATCATGTCATACAGAGAAGCAGCCTGACGGTTGCCGTCGACACCGAGCTGGGCGTCGATATGGTTGGCATTGTCAAGAATCTGATACTCGGATGCCGACTGCCAGATGGGCAACAGCTCGCCAGTCTTCTGCGACTTAGCTTCCTGAGCCAGATAGAACACACCGGAGTTGCCACCCTTCGAGATCTTATACTCGAAACGGAGCTCGAAGTTGGAGAGTTTCTTGTCGTAGAGCAGGTCGCCACCGCCTTCAGCCTGGGCTTCTCCGGTGCCTGAGCCTACGAGATGGATGGCTCCATCCTCAACGTTCCAGCTTGCGGGGGGAACGTCCATACCATAACCGCGCCAACCCTCGAGGGTCTCGCCATTGAAGATGGCTTCGAAGCCTTCTTCGTCAGCCACTTCTGCCACGGCGGCAGCGGCGGCATCGTCCTTGCAGCAGGTACAGTCGCTGCAAGTGCACTTGCACTTATTGTTGCAGCAGGAGGCAAACATGGCCACGGCTGCGACGAGCATCAATACTTTCTTCATAGCTTACAATTCCTTTACTTTAATGTTACGATACCAAACAGTGTCACCATGGTCCTGCATGCCGATGAGGCCTTCGTGGTTAGGTCCGCCGCACTCCTTGAGGAGTTCGAAGGCTACGGGCCAGTTCTGCTGTGAGAACTTGCTGTTCTGAAGCATCTCAACCCACTCGGGAGTCCAGAGGGTATACTGCAGCACCTGCACGCCGTTCTGGAAGTGGGTGACGACGCCGTCCTTAACGCGGATCTTCACCTTGTTCCACTCGCCGAAGGGCTTGGCGTTCTGGGGCTTGGCAGGAATCATGTCGTAGAGGGAAGAGGACTTGCGGTTGCCGTCGACGCCGAGCTTGGCATCGGGATGGTTCTCGTTGTCGAGCACCTGGCACTCGGGGCAGGAGATGTAGATGGGTTCAAGGTTCTTGCCGTCAGCAGTGCAGGTCTCCTGTGCGAGGTAGAAGATGCCGGAGTTGCCGCCTTCAGATATTTTCCACTCCATCTCGAGTTCGAAGTTCTTGAACTTATGGGCGAAGATGATGTCGCCGCCGCGGCCCTTCTTCTTGCTGTCGAACTTGATGCAGCCGTCTTCCACGACCCATTTGTCGGTCACCTTGGTGAGTCCGTAGCCGCGCCAGCCGGCGAAGTCCTTGCCGTTGAAGATGCTCATATAGCCGTTCTTGTCTACGGGAACGGTTACCTTTTCATAACACTCGGGGCCCTGGAATCCCTGCGAGACATAGAGCTCGGCAGTGGTGGCCTTCTGTGCACTCATGGTCATGCTCATGGCCAGAGCTGCGATTGCTAATAATGTTTTTTTCATATTTACCTGGTAGCTTGATGGTTTGGTCGTTTGGTCGTCGGGGAAGGTCACCTTTTGCCGGCGGCATCCCTGAACGACCAAACGACTGATTACCTAAACGACTGATTACATGGGCAGTTCAGGCAGTTTGAAGCCGTTGTGGTATACGGGCTTGATGAGCCGTTCTGCATAGAGGTTAGCGTCGACGAGGTTGTTGTCGGCTGCCGAGAATGACGGGTGTCCGTCGTGGATTTCGAACTTGATGGCGTTGGAGACGTGCAGCTTGGCATCCTTCGGGATGTTGGTGAAGTGCATGTTCTTGCCGTCCCACTTGAGCCACTGCTCGAGTTCCTGCAGACGTACTGCAGCAACACCCATGACAATCATTTCGTTGAGAGGTCCTGCGAGGCTGAAGTCGGAAGCTGACTTGATGCGGACGTCAGCATCTTCCTTACAAGCACGGATCCAGTCTTGCTGGTGGCTTATCTTCACTACGCGCTCAATCTCGGGCACAATGGGTTCGCGACCGCTGGCGAGGAACGGATCATTGCCGTAGCAGCCTACGACCATGATGTCCTTGGTGCCATAGAATACGGTGACGCCGTTGCCGTCGAACTTCTTGCCTTCAGGCAGGTTGAAGGGCAGGTTGGGGCGCAGACCGCCGTCGTACCATGTCAGTTCGCAAGGAGGCAGTGCCAGCTTGGGCATGTTGGGACGTGCGGGGAAGCGATAGGTAATCTTCTGTGCGCTGGGGCAGGCGTCGTTCATGAGCTGTGTGGAGGAGCCGATGACTGCTTCGGGATAGCCGAGGTTCAGACCCTTGAAGGCTACCTGCAGGATGTGGTTGGCCATGTCGCCGAGGGCACCTGAGCCGAAGTCCCACCATCCGCGGAAGTTCCACGGTGTATAGACCTCGTTGTAGTCGCGCATAGGAGCCGGTCCAATGAAGGCATCCCAGTTCATGGTCGCGGGCACAGCCATCTTGTTCTTAGGAGCTTCCATTCCCTGAGGCCAGATAGGACGGTTGGTGAAGGCCTCGATGCGGGTCACTTCGCCAATTTCGCCGTTCCACAGCCAGTTCAGGGCCTTGCGTGTGCCAGCCATTGAGGCACCCTGGTTACCCTGCTGGGTAGCCACCTTGTGTTTCTCGGCGAGTTTGGTGAGCAGACGGCTCTCATAGGCGTAGAGCGTCATGGGTTTCTCCACATAGGCATGCTTGCCAGCAGCGATAGCTTCGGCAGCAATGATGGCGTGGGTGTGGTCAGCTGTAGCAACCATCACAGCGTCAGCCTGCGGGAGCATTTCGTCGTACATCTTGCGATACTCGCTGTAGCGCTTTGCATCGGGATACTTGTCGAAGATGTGCTTAGCGTACTTCCAGTCGCAGTCACACAGACCGATGATGTTCTCGGTCTCCATTTCCGACAGGTCAGCTGCACCACGGCCACCGATACCGATACCGAGGATGTTGAGTTTGTCACTTGGAGCCTTGTGGCCCTTGGCTTTGCCGAGCACGGAGGCGGGAACGATGGTAGGAGCAACAATCATTCCGGCAACGGCGGCGCTTCCTCTCTTGAGGAAATCTCTTCTTGAAATTTCAGCCATAGCTTTTTTTGTTAAATGGTTTAAGATGGTTTAATTTTTTATGGTTATACGTTTTTGTTGTTTCTGGGTAGCAGTCCGTATCCGTCGGTCATGTGCCGCCGGCGCTCACGGATGGCCTCAAGGGTGGCCTCGTCACCAATGGCAGGCAGGTCGTGCAGATAGGAGTCCTCCAGCATCTTCCATGCCATCTCAGAGGCGATGGCCGAGTCTCGGAAGGCAGGCATGCCCTCGGCCCGGCGGCCCGTCTCAATACTGTCGGCCATCTGGGCGATGAGGCGGTCGATGTTCTTGCCGCCGAAGGGTCTGTCTTCAAAGCGCGTCTCAGTGACTCCGCGCAGCTCTACATGTGCCGTCTTGAAGTCGTGGGTCATCCGGCAGAAACCTTTCGTACCGATGAGCTCGACGTAGGAGGTATGGGTCTGGTCCTTGGAGAGCTGTCCGTAGACAAAGCCTTGCGTGATATCGAAGACAATGCCGTTCTGAAACGTTCCGTGACATGACAGCCACCAGGGGTCTTTGTAGTTCCACATCCGCATGCCCTGAGCGTTCCAGGTCTTATATTCACTTCGCGAATACCAGCGAGCCAGGTTCACATAGTGCATGCCGCAGTCGTGGAAGCAAGGTCCCTCCATCTCATGCCCTTCTCCCGGAGCCAGCCCCGGCGTCATGTGGCAGATACGGATGATGGCCAGCTCGCCAATCTCGCCTGAGTCGACGAAGCCGCGCATCTCATTGTGATACCACGAATTAAGCAGATACATATTGACCGCCGTGAAGCAGTCCGACTGCTCGGCCATCCTCACGGCCGCCCACTCGTTCTCAACGGTGTCGGCGATGGGCTTCTCGGCGATAACATGCTTGCCAGCCGCCAAGGCGAGGCTAATCTGCTCCTTGCGGACATCGACCAGCGTACACAACGCCACCACCTCGACAGCCTTGTCCTTAAAAATCTCCTCCGTATCATCAACGACCTTGGCCTCAGGAGCCTGCTCCTTTGCCAGACGGCGGCACTCCGTGTCGACGTCGCAGATGTAGCTCACCACATAGCGGTTGCTCTTCTGAAACTCCTTCAGATAGAAACGACCCATGCGGCCAAAGCCGATAATTGCTACGTTTATCATTATTTATTCAGTTCTTTTCCGTTTCGTCTGCAAAATTAACAAAAATCCATCACTATACGCGTACGTGGCGCGAAAATATAACGAACTTTTTTACTTATAACGATGCAATTTATTGGTTTTCAGACTTATTCAAGAATATCATCTCTCACAATGTATAACTTGACGCCATTGACATAAATGCCAAAATACAACCAAATATGATGCAAAATTAACAATAAATCTCTAAAAACAAGAACGACAACTACTAAAAAACAATAAAATACCCCGTCTCCCCTACAGAAACGAGTCCTGCCACCATCATCCGATTATCATTGGCTTCACATGTTTGTTTTTATCATCGGATTAGACGGATTATACGGATTTAATCCGCTTAGCATTTTTTTGCCCAATGAGGCGGCATTTGGCTCAGAACACGACGTACCATAAAAAAAGACTTCCGAAGAAGCCTTTCTTGTGTCGGGATGAGGCGACTCGAACGCCCGACCCCTACGTCCCGAACGTAGTGCGCTACCAACTGCGCTACATCCCGATGCTTTAGCGCTATTTTAGCGAAAAGCGGTGCAAAGTTACGGCTTTTTTCTGAAACAAGAGCATTTTTCTTTAAAAAAATTTGCAAGAATGATATTTTTCCCTTAACTTTGCACCCGCAAAACGAGAAATCGCTTGCAATGGTGCCTTAGCTCAGTTGGTAGAGCATCGGACTGAAAATCCGTGTGTC
>CAMHUI010000035.1 GCA_946188345.1 uncultured Prevotellaceae bacterium
CGCATGTTGTGCAGACGGTCGCAGATCTTGATGAGGATGACGCGGATGTCGTCGCTCATGGTCAGCAGCAGTTTCTTGAAGTTTTCTGCCTGTGCCGAGGCTTGGTCGCCGAAGATGCCGCCTGAGATCTTTGTCAGTCCGTCGACAATCTGTGCTATCTTCGGTCCGAAGATGTTTCGGATGTCTTCCACGGTGTATTCTGTGTCTTCTACGACATCGTGGAGCAGTGCCGAACAGATGCTGGTTGAGCCGAGTCCCATCTCCTGGCTTGCTATCTGCGCTACGGCGATGGGGTGCATGATGTAGGGTTCGCCTGAGAGCCGGCGCACGCCTTTGTGGGCGTTTCGGGCGAAGTTGAAAGCCTTGGTGATGATGTCGACCTTCTTTCGGTGGGGTGAGGCAAGGTAGGAGTCTAACAGTCGTTGAAAGGCTTCGTCCACCATCTTGTCTTCTGGGGTCTCTCGTTCTATGTCTTTAATGTTCTCGTCGTTCATTGCAGGAATGTCTTATGGAATGAGGGATGAGGAATGGGGGGAATGGGTAATTATCTTACTCTCAGCTTCTTTCCTGCGCGGATATTGTTGCCTTTCAGCCCGTTGAGCTTGCGCAGCTTGGCCACGGTGGTGTGGTTGCGCTTGGCGATGGCTCCGAGGGTGTCGCCTTTGCGCACGGTGACGCTGCGTGCTCTAGAGCCGCGGTTGCTGCGGGTGGCTTTGGGGACCTGTGCCTCGTTGACGGCTACTTCGGCACGCTTCTTGATGTACTCGTCGGCGTTGAAGTCGTAGATGGCCTGCTCGTTGTCGATGAAGGAGGCGATGAGGTTGGAGGGCAGCCGCACGTCCATGGGACGGGTGCTGCCGTTGATGATGTCTTTGCGGTACTGGGGATTGAGTTCCTGTATCTGGCTGACGGGTACGCCCAGCACTTGCGCTATCTGTTCGAAGTGCACGTCGCGGCTGACCATGACTGTGTCGGTCTTGGCGGGCAGCTGGGTGTTCATGGGGCAGATGTTGTGTTCGCAGTAGTAGTTCATGACGTAGTTGGCTGCGATGAATGCCGGCACGTAGCCCCGTGTCTCGCGTGGCAGATAGGGGTAGATTTCCCAGTAGTCTTTGCTGCCGTTGGCGCGGTGGATGGCTTTGTTGATGTTTTCGGGCCCGCAGTTATAGGCTGCGATGACGAGGTTCCAGTCGCCGAATATCTTGTAGAGGTCGCTCAGGTAGTGTGCTGCGGCGTTGGATGCCTTGAGTGGGTCTCGGCGCTCGTCGTAGAGGGTGTTCACTTCGAGTCCGTATTGTTTGCCTGTTGCGAGCATGAACTGCCATAGTCCGGTTGCTCCTACGCGGCTGACGGCATTGGGGTTGAGGGCCGACTCAATGACGGGCAGGTATTTCAGTTCCAGGGGCAGGCCGTAGCTCTCGAGTGCTTGTTCGAAGATGGGCATGTAGAAGTTGGCTGCTCCGAGCATGATGCTCACGGTGCGGCGCAGCCGGCCTGTGTAGCGGTCGATGCATGCCTGCACGGCTTCGTTGTAGACCATCTCCATGGCTGTGGGCAGGGCGCGCAGGCGTTCAACGTATTCTTCTTTCGTATAGACGGGGTTGACGTCGGGCAGGTTGCAGTCACCGGCCGGGGTCAGGTAGGTGGCGTTATGGAAGAGCTGCAGAAGACTGTCTACGTCTTGTGTCATGCCTTCGGGCAGGTCGATGACCTCCTGCTGGCCTTGTTCGTCGGTGACGGTTATCTCGTTGTCCTGGTACTGTGCTGCTGCGGGTGTGGCGATGGCTGCCAGTGCGATGATGGTGAGTCGGATTTTATTCATTTCTGTTTTCTTTTTCTGGTTTCTTGTTTTAGAAGTTGAGGCTGCATTGCAGTCCGAGTGAGTTGGAGTGCAGTGGGTTGCGACCCATGTATTCGTTGTTGATGAGGGTGGGCTCTACGCGCAGGCTGAGGTCGTCGCTGATGTCGAACTCTGAGAGGGAGGCATCGACGTAGGCGTCGACGACGCTGAGTGCGTAGACTCCCACGAGTACGAAGAAGCTCATGTCCCGCCATCGGCGGAAGCGGTCTTTACGGGCTTTGAAGAGTTTTTCGTAACGGGCCTGGTTGGACTCGGTGATTTGCATGCCGAGGTGCATGAACTGGTTGTAGCTGTTGGTCTGCGGGTCGTTGTCGGTGAGGTCCATGTAGGCTTGTGAATAGTCGCTATACATCATGTTGTTCCACCGCATGGCGTATGCGCATCCTACGAATCCTCCGTAGACGATGGGTAGCTTCCAGTATTTGTGGTTGTATATCTGTCCGGCGCCTGGAATGACGAGTGCGAGCCACATGGCCCTTTTTGGGTCTGGCCGCCAGGTGGCCCAGTCGCGGCGGGGTGTTTTTGTCTCTGTCAGGTTGATGAAGACGCTGCTGTCGCTGTCGACGATGATGGGGGCGGTGGATGCTGCAATGCTGTCGGCGGGTGTCTGGGCCGTCGTGCTGATGGTGGCGATGATGACTGTCAACATCGCCAGCAGGCGTCTTGCTATGTTTGTCGTTTGGTGGCTCAACCGTTCGTCTTGGGATTATGATTTGTTCAGGTTCTGGATGGTTGCCATGATGCGGTCGAGCTCTTCGGCGTCTTCGAACGGGATGCTGATGTGTCCCTTGCCTTTGGGGTTGATGCTGAGCTGCACCTTGGTGTTGAGCAGTTTCGACAGCTGTTGCTTCATCTGTCCGTAGGCTTCGGGGACTTTTGTGCGGGCGGCGATTTGCTTTTTGATGTGTTGTATGTCGTTGCCTTCCTTGAGTTGTCTGACGATGTCTTCGACCTTGCGCACGGAGTAGCCGTTTTTCTGGATGTCGCGGAACACTTTGATTTGCTGCGAGGGGCTTTCGAGCGATAGCAGTGCGCGGGCGTGACCCTGGTCGATGTCTTTCTTCTGCAGGGCCATCTGTACCTGTGCGGGCAGCTTCAGCAGGCGCAGGAAGTTGGCTACGGCGGCGCGGCTCTTGCCTACGCGTTCGGCTACTTTCTCCTGGGTCATGCCGCTCGACTCGAGCAGGTGCTGGTAGGCGAGGGCTATCTCGATGGCGTTGAGGTCTTCACGCTGGATGTTCTCCACGAGGGCCATCTCCATGACGTTCTCGTCGTCGATGGTGCGGATGTAGGCGGGTATGGCGGTGAGTCCGGCTATCTGGGATGCTCTCCATCGGCGTTCGCCGGCGATAATCTGATAGCGTCCGTCGCCCGACTCGCGCAGGGTGATGGGCTGAACGATGCCCAGCTGCCGGATGCTGTTGGCCAGCTCCTGCAGGGCTTCAGCGTCGAAGTCGCGACGGGGCTGGTTGGGGTTGGCATCGATTTGGCTGATGGGTATCTCGTTGATGGTCGACGAGCCGTTGGTGGCTACGTTGTCGGTCTGTATGAGTGCGTCGAGGCCGCGGCCCAGGGCGCTGGTCTTCGACGTGTGGCTGTATTTCTTTTTTACGGGCATGTGGTGGTTTTTTTTGGGGGGGGATTGTTAGTTCCTGTTGATGATTTCCTTGGCCAGCGCCAGGTAGTTCTTCGCGCCGATGCAGTCGGCGTCGTATAGAATGACGGGCAGTCCGTGGCTGGGAGCCTCGGAGAGCTTGACGTTGCGCTGGATGACGGTCTTGAAGACGAGTTCCTGGAAGTGGCGCTTCACCTCGTCGTAGATTTGGCGAGCCAGGCGCAGGCGCTGGTCGAACATGGTCAGCAGGAAGCCCTCAATCTCGAGCTTCGAGTTGAGGCGGTTCTTGATGATTTTGATGGTGTTGAGCAGCTTTGAGATGCCTTCCAGGGCAAAGTATTCGCACTGCACGGGTATGATGACGGAGTGTGCCGCCGTGAGGGCGTTGACGGTGATGAGTCCGAGCGACGGCATGCAGTCGATGAGGATGTAGTCGTAGTCGGCCTCGATGGGCTTGAACAGGCGCTTGAAGATTTGTTCGCGGTGTTCAAGGTTGAGCATCTCCACCTCGCCGCCGGCCAGGTTGATGTGGCTGGGGATGATGTCGAGACCCTCGATGTCGGTGGTATAGATGGCATCGTGCACGTCAGCACCGTTGACGATGCAGTCGTAGAGCGTGCAGTCGATGTCGGCCTGGTCAACCCCAAGACCGCTCGAAGCGTTGGCCTGAGAGTCGGCGTCAACCAAGAGGACGTTTTTTTCGAGGGTGGCCAGCGAGGCGGCTAGGTTAATGGCGGTGGTAGTCTTGCCCACACCGCCCTTCTGATTTGCTATAGCGATAATTTTTGCCATTTTTCTTAGTTGTATAGTAAATAACCCTGCAAAAATACAAAAAATCTGCCGAAATACGGCAAAAACCCATATAAAATTAACAAAAACCTACATTTTATTAGGTTTTATGTCATTTAACCTCTTCGGCAGGAGTGGGGGAGAAGTGCGTGCTGAGAACGCCTGTTTGAAGACTTATTTGTAAATATAATTCAAAAAAACGAATAGAAAAATCCACCTCTCTTCTGGGGGAAAATTGACCTTTCGAAGGGCACTTTCAGGCAACTTTTTGTCATTTTTGTGGCGGGTTAGGTAGACTTTTGGTACAAATCGCATCACGAATTGCAACAATTCGTGATGCGATTTGCCGCTTTTCGTGCAACGAATCGGTACAAATCGTAAGGACTTTTGTACCGATTCATTGTTGCCTTCTCGATGCGAGATTATTGCTGAAATAGGTAAGCGCTTGATTAACAAGTAGATAGGAAGACGGCTCAAAAATGCCCGTTTTTGGCACGTTTTTGCCTGCCGGTGAGACCAATGCCGCTTTTTCTGCATTTTCTGAACTCGATTTGTAAAATTTTTTCACAACTTTCTGTGGTGCGTGTCGCAGAAATAATTTCGGCAAGTGGCGGGTTTCTCATTTCTTTTTCGTAATTTTGCAACGATTAACGAATTGTAGATAATAATGAATAAGAAACCACTCATCCTCATAGCCAACGACGACGGCTATCAGGCCAAGGGCATCCGGTCGCTCGTCGACATGCTGCGCGACATGGCCGACCTGCTGGTCTGTGCACCGGAGTCGGCCCGCTCGGGCTTTGCCTGTGCCTTCTCGGCCGTCCCGCCGCTCACCTTGACACGGCGCGACAACATGGGCGAGGGCGTGGAGGTATGGTCGTGCAACGGAACGCCCGTCGACTGCGTGAAGCTCGCCTACGACCAGTTCTGCCGCGACCGCAAGCCTGACCTCATCCTCGGAGGCATCAACCACGGCGACAACTCCACCGTCAATGCACACTATTCGGGCACCGTAGGCGTGGCCCTCGAAGGCTGCATGAAATACATCCCCTCGATAGCCTTCTCGCTGTGCGACTATCGTGCCGACGCCGACTTCGAGCCCATGCGGCCCATGGTGCGCAAGCTCGTCGACAAGGCCCTCAGTGAAGGTATGCCCAGAGGTATCTGCTGGAACGTCAACTTCCCTCTTGCTGAGGAGTATAAGGGATTGCGCGTCACGCGTATGACGATGGGGCAGTGGGTCAACGAAGTCGTCACCCAGCAGCATCCGCGCGGATACAACGTCCACTGGATGGTGGGCCACTACAGAAACGACGAACCCGAGGCCGAAGACACCGACCAGTGGGCCTTGAACCACGGCTACATCGCCCTCACCCCCATCCGGCTCGATGTGACCGCCTACGACTACATGGACGAGTTCAAGCTATAGGTACGTCATGCCTGGCAGGTATATTACCTTTCACTTTTAACTCCCCACTAATTTGAAATACTATCTGATTGTAGGCGAAGCCTCCGGCGACCTGCATGCGTCGCACCTCATGCAGTCGCTCAGGGAGGAAGACCCGAAGGCCGAATTCCGCTTCTTCGGAGGCGACCTCATGGCGGCTGTCGGAGGAACCCGCGTGCGCCATTATAAGGAGCTGGCCTACATGGGCTTCCTGCCCGTCATCACCCACCTGCCAACCATCCTGCGCAACATGCGCCTCTGCAAACACGACATCGCCGAGTGGCGGCCCGACTGCGTCATACTCGTAGACTATCCGGGCTTCAACCTCAGCATTGCCAAGTACGTCAGCAGCAAGGCCATCTGCCCCGTCTACTACTACATCTCGCCGAAACTCTGGGCCTGGAAGGAATACCGCATCAAGAACATCCGGCGCGATGTTGACGAACTCTTCTCCATCCTGCCCTTCGAGGTGCCCTTCTTTGAACAGAAACACCACTATCCCATCCACTACGTCGGCAACCCCACGGCCCACGAGGTGCGAGCGTTTCTGGGCTCCTACGACGAGCCGTTCGAAGCCTTCGCCCGTCGAAATGGCCTCGCTGCCGACAAACCCGTCATCGCCATCCTTGCCGGCAGCCGGCTGCAAGAAATCAAGGACAACCTGCCGGCCATGCTCAAGGCTGCCGAACCCTATGCCGACAGCTACCAGCTCGTACTGGCCGGTGCACCCGCCATCAGCGACGAATACTACCATAAATATATAGGTAACGCGCGCGTCACGCTGGTCCATCAGCAGACCTATCCCCTGCTGCGACATGCCCAGGCCGCACTCGTCACCAGTGGCACCGCCACGCTCGAAACCGCCATGTTCCGAGTGCCCCAGGTCGTATGCTACAAGACCCTTGCGCCTCACCTCGTACGCTGGGCCTTCCGCCACATCATGACCTGCCGCTACATCTCGCTCGTCAACCTTATCGCCGACCGCGAAGTAGTACAGGAACTCTTCGCCGAGCGCTTCACCGTAGGCAATATCCGGACCGAACTGGCAAGGCTCCTGCCCGCAGACTCACCAGACCGTGCAGCCATGCTCGAGGACTATGACGACATCCACCGCCTCCTCGGCACCGAGATAGCGCCCGACAATGCCGCCCGCCTCATGGTAGGCATGCTCGCAGGAAAGAAATAGCATTGAAGGATGAAATAAAAAGAGTCATCGGATTTCACCGATTGGCCGATTACCTTCATTGGTGGAGGCACAGCCCCCAGAGCATAGTAATCCGCCCCGTCAGCCAAATCCGATGACCATCTCCAGTCTTGACAAAGACATCTCTTAAGTCTTTAAGCAAGCCAAGACGGCTCCTGCTGCCTAAAGAAAGAACTCCTGCTGCCTGATGTGTCGGAGCAGTCCTTCGCAGCCCTCAGCGACATCGCGCCAGGTGGCGTCGAAGTTACCCGTATACCACGGGTCGGCCACCTCGCCCGGCCGGTCGGTAAAGTCCATCAGCATGTGCAGCTTGCCCTCCGGGTCGCCACCGCAGATACGCTCCATGTTCCGGATGTTCCAACGATCCATGCCCACGATGAAGTCAAAGCGGGCGTAGTCGCTGCGCGTCATCTGGCGGGCAGTCTTGCCCTTGCAGCCAATGCCATGCTCGGCCAGCTTCCGCCGGGCAGGGGGATAGACCTCGTTGCCAATCTCCTCAGTCGACGTCGCTGCCGACTCAATATAGAAAGAATCACTAAGGCCGGCCTTGCCGACAAGATCCTTCATGACGAACTCTGCCATCGGACTCCTACAGATGTTGCCGTGGCACACAAAAAGAATGCGCGTCTGTTTCATGCTGCAAAGTTACGGAAAGTCGAGGGCAGAACAAAATAAATTCATTTATTTTTTTTGCCGAGACGGAGTAACTTATCTAAAGTTACGGAAAGTCGAGGGTAGAACAAAATAAATTCATTTATTTTTTTTATTGCTGTCCGGTAAAATTTTCTTTTATCTTTGATATTCCCTGTATATATTGCATTTTTAAAAGAATTAATATGATTAGGGGTTGAAAACGGCCTGAAGGGCCAATGAGACCTCAGCCCAGGGCAACGCCCTGGGTGTTATATTCAACGCCCAAATAACGCCCCACAGGGGCAAAAGATTGAAATCTAACTCTTTTGCCCCTGTGGGGCGCATCTTGCAATTTTCCTTTTTTCCCAGGGCGTTGCCCTGGGCTGAGATCTTTCTGGCCCTTGACTTTCCCTTCGGCCGTCGACCTTTGGTTCAGGCCGTTTTTACCGGACAGCAATAATTTTTTTTGCCGAGACGGAGTAACTCCGCGACTTTTTTCACATAGTAAGAGGCTGCAAGGTGGAGAAGGCGGTATTCCCAATAATCATCCTGATGTATCGACTTCTTCAGGATGAAAGGAAAAAGCAGGAAGAAACTAATTTCTGGGAGTAGAGAGCTCCTCGTACTCTGGAATTGTTTCGAGGAAAATGTAGCTGTTGTCGGCGTAGTTCATCCGACAGCAGAAGTGCTCAAGACCGTTGCTCACAATCAGATAGTCTACGTGGAGCAACATGTTATAGACACTTATCTGGTCGAAGACCTTCTGCGTGAGCGCCACCGTCGGAGCCTTGTATTCCACAACCATACGAGGCTGAAGCTGCGAGTCGTAGAGCACGCTGTCGGCTCTGAGCACCTTGTCGCCCACCTGCAGCCGCACCTCATTAGCCAATAGGGTGGCGGGGTAGCCCTTGTGCTCGATGAGATAGTGTACAAAGTGTTGCCTGACCCACTCCTCGGGAGTCAGCGCAACGTATCGCCTACGCAAAACATCAAAAATCTGAGGGTGTTCGCGCGTCCCTGATAATTTTATTTCAAAATTTGGAAGGTTTAATCGAATCATTTTATTAACTTTGTACGCCACAAAGGTAATATTTTATTTCGGAATAAAAAAGAAAACATGGCAGAAAAGAAATCCACAACGACCTTCGAAAGCATCATGCGCGACCTGAAAGAGGGACGTTTCTCGCCTGTCTACGTGTTGATGGGCGAGGAAGCCTACTATATCGACCGCATTGCCGACTACATCGCCGACCATGCTTTGCAGCCCGAGGAGCGCGACTTCAACCAGACCATCCTCTTCGGAGCCGACACCACTGGCATACAGGTGGCCGACATGGCCAAGGGGTACCCCATGATGGCCGAAAGAAGAGTCGTCATCGTCAAGGAGGCACAGGCCATGAAGGGACTCGACGCACTGGATAAATACTTCGAGAACCCCGTCAAAACCACCGTCTTGGTCATCTGTTACAAAAACGGAACCATAGACCGGCGCAAGAAAATCGTCTCCAAAGCAGAGACCTCTGGCATCGTCTTTGAGAGTAAAAAGGTGCGCGACTACGACCTTCCGGGCTTCGTGGAGAGCTATCTGGCCACCAAGGGCGCCACCATTGAGCGCAAAGCCGCCAGCATGGTGGCAGAGCATATCGGGGCCGACCTCAACCGACTGACCTCGGAACTTGACAAGGTCCTTATTGCCATGCCGGAAGGCGATAGGAGACTGACACCCGAGATTGTGGAGCGACAGATTGGAGTGAGCAAGGAATTCAATGCTTTCGAGCTTCGGAATGCCATCATCAACCGCAACATTTTTCAGGCCAACCAGATTGTGAAATATTTTGACAAAAATCCAAAGTCAGGTTCTCTTTTTGCCTTCCTTCCACTCCTGTTTAATTACTTCCAAAATCTGATGATTGCACAGTACTCTCCACAGAACAAAAGCGAGGATGCCGTGGCCAAATTGTTGGAGCTGAGAGCAGGGTGGGCTGCCCGCGATTATATGACCGGACTTCGGAATTATACTCCCTTGAAGACGCTGCAGATCATCTCCAAAATCCGGGATATCGATGCCAGGAGTAAGGGACTCGACAATCCAAATACATCTACTGGCGACCTGATGAAAGAGCTCATCTTTTTCATCCTTCATTAGGTCAGGTTCCAGAGGTAGGGCAGAATTTTTTGCAGCATTTTTCCTAGTAAAAAATGTAAATCGGGGCAAAAAAGCCCCGATTTTTATGTAAAAAGAGCCTCCAAATACCCCCTTTTTCCGCCTCTAAGGGGGCATTTTGCCCCATTTTTCGACCAAAATTTTTCTAGAACGCGAATTTTTCAAAACAAGAAAAATCATCGCTCAATACCGATGAACATTGAATTCTTAACCGTTTATAGGCCTTCATGGCTGAAAAATTTTCAACTTTTTGTCCGACGGGCGGAAAAAAGCTCAAAAATGCAGATTCTTGATGTTTTTCGACTAAAAAAAGCTTTGTTTTAAATTAATTAACATTCACTTTTCTAAAAATTCAGAAGTTTAAAAATTTAAACTTGAAAATACCCGGAAAGAAATTTTGGAATTCATTCTACTCATCTGCAAAATTTTTAAATCTTAATTTTCGAAATCAAACTTTTAATTTTGTGATTTATAATTCTAAATGTATATTTATTTATAAGCATTTCTGCATTATAAATCGCTGAAAATCTGTCAGTTTTATGCGAAAACCCACATATTTCGCGCAAAATGGGAGGTAAGAAACCTTTTGTTTTTGCATATTCGCTGTCCGGAGGGTTTTAAGAACTAAATTAACTAATTTATAGCGAGTTATTTGTATTTTTGAAGTTCAAGAATCTTGCAAGCTGTGGATTTCTTTGAAATTTTACATTTACAAATCTAAAGCTTGTCCTTTTCTTTTTGTTGGTTTTGGTTTTAAAAGTTTAAAATCAAAATTTATCTTTTCTAAGTGTAAAAAGTAATTTAAAAATTTGTCGGTTCGGATTTTTTGTTTTACCTTTGTAAAAACTTAGAAAAATGACCCTTTTAGGGCCTTGTTAAGAGTTTGTTCGAAAAATTAAAGCCATTTTCCATATGCGTGAGCGTATCAAACAGCTGATGACAGATCAGCATCTCAACCAACAGTCGTTTGCAGAGAAGCTACAAATTTCCCCTGCTTCCCTCAGCAGCATCTTCAACATGCGTACCGAACCCACCTTGAAACATGTCGAGGCTATCCGCAAGGCGTTCCCCCAGATTAACCTCGAGTGGTTGCTCTATGGAGTCGGTCCGATGTTCCTTGATGACTCCATTCCGTCACCCTCCCCCTCTGCTCAGTCATCTGGTGTCGGTGGCCAGGAAGCGATGATTGATTTTCCTGACGAGACTATGTCGACTGCTCAGTCTTCGTCAGGTCGGTCCTATTCTCAGAGACCTCAAAATGGAGCCTTTCAGGTTGATTCACAAGTTTTGAAAAATCTTGACAAACAACAGAGAAAGATTACAGAAATCCGTATCTTTTATGACGATCAGACTTGGGAGACCTTTGTACCCAAGAAATAATGACCTTTTTTCTTGTCAGAGTTCTCCGGTAGTTTTTTTTCAGATGTAATATGCCGTCTGAAGTAGGCTTTTGTGGTACTCCGGTATACTTACAGGTACAAGAAAGGGGCTTATCAAGCATTGATAATGCCATTTTCAAGCGTTGATAAGCCCTTTTCTTGTGTGTAAATGAGCACTTGAATGAAGAGTGCGCAGAACTAATAACAAAGCTTGTGCAGAAATTAGGGCGTATAGCTCATTTTGCAGGCTGATTTTGAGAAGTAGGTAGTCAATAGCTCAAATTGCAGGCTGCAATTCATTGTTTAGCAATTGGTACATCAGAGACATTTTTGTACCTTTGCCTTGCAGTCTGAAGCATAGTGGAGCTCTGCTGGGGAGCAACTCCATGAGGAATAGGATTGTACAACACGACAAGCATGGGCAGGAGTCTCTATCAACGCGGTTCCTGCTTTTTCATGCTTAGAGTTTCTGTCAATGCCAAGAAAAACCCAGGAATGAACCGCTTGCGGTTCTGTAGTGTCAGGCCGCTGTGATTATTCAGGTTCTTCTTCAAGTCGGTGAAGGTTCCCTCGATCTTGTTGTTTGTGTTAGGCATTCCCTTACTGTCCTCCCGCTGGTAGGTGAAGAGGTAAGGCAGGTAGAAGTTCAGACTGTTCATCGCAGCTCTCAGCCGTTGATGCGTATAGTGCAGTTTTCCATCCTTGTGGAGACTCTTGTGGTTAATGGTTTCCTTCCACTTTTCTTTCCATTCCTGGTAATCCTTCTTGAAACCAGCCTCGTCAACCTTGTGCAGCCTGCTCACCAAGTCCTTCAACTCTCTGCCGGCGTGCATCTTGGGATTCAGCGTCAGATACCGCCTGATAATCTGCTTCATGTGGAACTGGCACATCTGTATGTGATACTCAGAAAACGTTTTGAACAGGCTCTGCTTGCCGTCTATGATCAACCCACGGATGGTATAGCCTCGTTCCTTTATGCTACTGATAGCATCCTCGTAGTCCTTCATCGTCTCACTCTTCACAAAGGCCATGTACAAAGGATTCCCTGTCTGGCTGTCCAGTGCCAGCAGCACACCGAAATTGCGCCCCCAGTAAGTCACGTCCAGATGCACGAAGCCCTCACCTGAAAGTGGCGGCTGCACCCATTCGCGCTTGATGTCATGCAGCCTGCGCTTGATGGTGGACACACTCTTCCCAAAGCGCTCAGACAACTCCCTGATTGTCTGTTTCTCCTGCTGATAAGCATCCCAAAGGACATCCTCGCTCACCTCCACTCCTGCACGGAACTGATAACTGCAATCTTGGCATTTGTACAATTGTACGCCTTTGCGCACTCCATTCTTTTTTGTATGCGTACTACCACACACAAGACACCTCATTTTGAACATACTAACCTTGCTTTGATGATAACTTAATTGGCTGCAAAGTTAGTGGCTATCGGAGATTCAGAGCCCTTCCAGCCTGCAAAATGAGCTATTGAGCGATTTCAACCGTCGATTTATCGCTCAAGGTAGCTTGACTGCGCGGAACGCCAGTATTTATCGGCCTTTGAGAATAGTTTCAGCCTGCAAAATGAGCTATAGGTCGAAATTAGGATGTAAGCATCCTGACCATTACAGTTTGGAAGAGTAGAGATAAGTGCTGCAGTTTCTGTATACATCGTCATGAACAAGTGGCTGTTTTGGACTGCTCTAAATGTACTGAAATGTACTGATATAGCGCAATTTGCGAAAACTTAAACATTCTAAACGAAACCGCACTTATTCGGGATAAATGGGAACAATAGTTTTAATAGCAATAAAGAAAGCGTACGGTTCCAATTGGTATTTCAAACCAAGCCGACCAAAGCTTTTAACGGAATACCGAGACACTACGCCAATCAATGTGTATCAGTTTCTATTTGGTTCTTTAAAAATCTTAGTCTAAGTTTGAGTCATATAGAATATAGATACAACTATCTATTCACCCACGAAAGTTGCACTGGCCCCTCCTCTGAGGCCTTTGCCAGTACGTGATTGCAAAAGTACAAAGAAAAAAGGAGAAGGGAAAGAAAAAGAGCACTTTTTTAATGCTGGTTCTTAAAAAAGTTTCGTGAATATTGATGGGGCAGGCCTGGGGAGGTTATTGGCCGTTCCCTTTCCTTTGGCGTTTCTTCTTGATTTCTACAACGACAGAGAATATGCTGATGAGTACGCCCAATGCTGCCACTACCAATACGATGAGGTCATAGTTTTCTTTGGCAAAACTAATAATCGTGTCCATATTCGTTTATTGTCTTTCGGTCGTGCAAAGATACAAAGAAAAAGGGATAATGGGAAGAAAAAAGATGTTTCTTTTGATTATTCAGAAATAATGCTTAACTTTGCAAGGATTTAAAATGATGATGTCTCAGTTGACAAATAATGTTTCTTTGTTGTCTGGGCGCAAATCGGAATAATGATGAAGAAATATCTGTTGGACCTGACGGTGACGAGTGTTGAATGGCTGACCGGCCGTCATGTGCTGATGAAGCTGACACACGATGAGCCGCTGCCCGAGGCGCTTCCCGGACAGTTTGTTGAGGTGCGCATTGACAATGTGCCGTCGACATTCCTGCGCCGGCCTATCTCTATTAATAATATAGATCGTGCGCGTAATGAGCTGTGGCTGCTTGTTGCAGCCATCGGTAATGGCACACGGCGGCTGGCCCGTCTGACGGTGGGCGAGCGGTTGAACTGCCTGATGCCGTTGGGCAATGCCTTCAAGGTGATGGATAGCACGCTTCTTGTCGGTGGCGGCGTGGGTATGGCTCCGATGTTTTTCCTCGGAAAGAGGATGCAGGAGCAGGGGCTCACACCGACATTCCTGCTTGGTGCCCGCACGGCTTCGGAAGTCCTTTTGCTCGATGAGTTCCGGCAGCTCGGCCCTGTCTATGTGACCACGGAGGATGGCTCGCTGGGTGAGAAGGGCTTCGTGACCAATCATTCCATCCTCAAAGAGAAATCGTTTGAAAAAATCGCCACCTGCGGTCCTAAGCCGATGATGATGGCTGTGGCCCGGTATGCTAAGGCTCACGGCATTGCCTGTGAGGTGTCGCTTGAGAATATGATGGCCTGCGGGCTTGGCGCCTGCCTGTGCTGCGTGGAGAAAACGGTGAGGGGTAACCTTTGTGTCTGCAAGGAAGGCCCAGTGTTTAATATCAACGATTTATTATGGCAGATTTAACCGTAAACATAGGCGCGATGTCGCTGAAGAACCCTGTGATGACAGCCTCCGGCACCTTTGGCTATGGCCTGGAGTTTCAGGATTTGGTTCCCCTCGACGGCATCGGTGGCATCATCGTGAAGGGTACGACGCTGCATCCCCGTGAGGGCAACGACTACCCGCGTATGGCCGAGACGGCCTCGGGTATGCTCAACTGCGTGGGCCTGCAGAACAATGGTGTGGACTATTTCTGTGAACATATCTATCCGCAAATTAAAGACATTGACACGCGGATGATTGTCAACGTCAGCGGTTCGACGGTGGAGGATTATGCCGAGTGCGCCGCCCGCATCGACGCGCTGGAGATGATTCCAGCCATCGAGCTCAATATCTCCTGCCCGAATGTGCGCCAGGGAGGCATGGCTTTCGGTACGACTTGTGAGGGTGCGGCCAGCGTGGTAAAGGCAGTGCGGGAGCGTTATCATAAGACCCTTATCGTCAAGCTCTCACCCAATGTGACAAGCATTGCCGACATTGCACGAGCCTGTGAGGCTGAGGGAGCCGACTCCGTTTCACTCATCAACACACTGATGGGCATGTCAATCGATATTGAGCGCCGCCGCTCGCGCCTGTCAATAGGCACTGGCGGCCTGTCGG
Organism: uncultured Prevotellaceae bacterium; assembly: GCA_946188345.1. Lineage (GTDB taxonomy): Bacteria > Bacteroidota > Bacteroidia > Bacteroidales > Bacteroidaceae > Prevotella. The sequence goes on from CAMHUI010000035.1 coordinate 14,933, forward strand.
GACCTGCCGTGAAGCCTGTGGCCGTGCGCATGGTGTGGCAGGTGGCCAAGGCAGTCCAAATACCAGTCGTAGGACTGGGTGGCATCATGACAGCCGAGGATGCCATTGAGTTCTTTATGGCCGGAGCGACTGCCATCGAGATTGGTACGGCGAACTTCATCAATCCCCATGTGACGATTGATGTGCGCGACGGTATCAACGACTGGCTCGACCGTCACGGCTGCCTCTCGCTTAAAGAAATCATCGGCTGTGTCTCTTGAAATAGGACCTGCCGCCTATTAGAATAAACAGAGACGCCTGGCACATCGTCAACATGGATGAGCCAGGCGTCTCTGTTGTGTTTATCCTTTGTTATTCTATGACCATATTGAACTGGCAGAAGGGGTCGGTCTGATGGGCCAGGTGCTTGGTCATGGGTGAGATTCCGAAGAGCACGCTGTAGGTTGTGGCTTTGATGGTCTTGCCGTCGGGCTGGAATTCCAGCAGTCGCAGCCATCCGTCGCCGCCGTTGCCTTCCCATCCGCCTCCGAGACACTGGATGTTGAACATCATCTGATGTACATCCTTGCCGGCACTGTTTTTGTCACATCGGTAGGCGTTGTTGCACTGGTGGTCGTAGCTGCTGCCGGCTGCCTTTCCGTCGTCAGAAGCCGGATGACCTGTATGTCCGCAAACGGCCAATCGGATGTTCTTGCAGGGATAGAGCAGCTTCTCCCATATCTCGCGGCCGTAGTTGCGTGGTTGGATTTTATAGTGCTCGTTGTCGGTATATTCCGCCGTGCGCTCTCTCAGCAGGGAGTGGGTGAGGAAGATGACGGTATGGTCTTCAAACCGTTTGCTGTCGCAGAGTTTTCTGGCCCAGTCAAGGACCTCGTCGCGGGGAGCCCACTCGGTTCCGATGACCAGCAGCTTGCCCCAGTGTTTATCTTCAAACTCCCAGGCTGCATTCTCAAGAGACACTTGTCCCATGCGGTTGGGGAGTGCGGCCACAAGATGCTCGGCTGTCTTCGGGTTGCGCTCGAACGTATAGTACTCGGGATAGTGGGTAAAGCCTTCGTCACCACGTACGTAGCCATACTCGTGGTTGCCTCCGGCAATGATATAGGGCACACGGCCGTCGAGACGTTCCAGGCAGTGGCTTGACCACTCCCACATCTGCTTGCTGGTCTGGTTGAGCATGTTGCGGTTGCGGACGATATTCTCGTTCTGTTCGATGAGGTCGCCTGTGAAGAGTACTCCTTTGATGTTGAGGTTCTCCACATTGTCTGAGATCCATGCAGTGCACAGTTCGTAGAGCGGTTGGTTGATGTCGTATTTGGTATATCCTTGCGGGTCGCCAAAGACGATGAACGTAAATGCTTCGGGGTTGCTGAGGTGCTGTTGGTCAGCACGATGTTGAGCCTGAACCGTGGTAAGGAACAGGCATAGGGCAGTAACAAAGAAAAGCTTTTTCATAGGTTTTGATTATCGGAAGCTATCAGTTAGAAGCTTGATTTCTATTTTCGGCGAGATGCGTTCGTAGATGATGTTGTAGACCGCGTCGAGGATGGGCATGTTGACGTGCATGTGGCGGTTGATTTCCTTCATGCACTTTGTTCCAAAGTATCCTTCGGCAATCATCTCCATCTCAATCTGGGCCGACTTGACGCTGTAGCCTTTTCCTATCATGGTTCCGAAGGTGCGGTTGCGCGAGAAGTTGGAATATCCCGTGACGAGTAGGTCGCCGAGATATACGGAGTCGTACATGTTGCGCTCGATGGGATTGATGGCCTGCAGGAAGCGGGCCATCTCCTGCACGGCGTTGGCCATGAGTACGGCCTGGAAGTTGTCGCCGTATTTCAGTCCGGAGCAGATGCCTGCGGCAATGGCGTAGACATTCTTCAGTACGGATGAGTATTCTATTCCAAGCACGTCGCTCGAAGTCTTGGCCTTGATATAGTCAGAGGAGAGTACTTCTGCAAAGGCTCGCGCCTTGTCCAGATCGGTGCAGCCTACGGTGAGGTAGCTCAGGCGCTCCAGCGCTACTTCTTCCGCATGGGAAGGTCCTCCGATGACGGCAAGGTTATCAAAGGGTACGTCGAATACCTGATGGAAGTATTCCGAGCACGACAGGTTTTCGTCGGGCACGATGCCTTTGATGGCGGTGACGATGAACTTGTCGCGCAGCCGGGTCTTGAGCTTCTTCAGGTGGCCTTTCAGATAGGGTGAGGGGGTGACGAAGACCAGCGTGTCGTAGGCTTGGACTATCTTGTTGATGTCGGAGGAGAAGTATATCTCGTCCACATCGAAATGGACGCTGGTGAGGTAAGCCGGGTTGTGCTTCATGCGTCTGAAGTCTTCGATTCGGTCGTCGCGCCGCATATACCATCCGATGTGGTGAGTGTGGCTCACTACAATCTTGGCGATGGCCGTTGCCCACGAACCGCCTCCGATGATGGCTATTTTACCTGGGTTAGACATACTTCTATATATGATGTCTTGATGTCATTCCGTCTAAAAAATACACGTCTTTCTGTCTAAAGACAGTTCATTCAGCCGAGCGCTCTATCCAGCTTTGCACCTCGTCGACCGAGGGCTTCTGCATGTCGAGCTTATATTTCTTCACGATGTCGCCAATCTTCTGCTGGAGACCTTGGGCTTTCTCGTCCTTGATGTTGCTGACGAGGTTGAAACCGGCCTTGCGCAGCACTGGCACCCATTCCTCGGTTACGCCGACCTCTGCCCATTCGGCTACGGTCGACTGAGGAATCTTCTTTTCTGGTTTCATCTGTGGGAAGAAGAGCACCTCCTGAATGTAGGTTTTTCCTGTCATGAGCATGACCAGTCGGTCGATGCCGATGCCGATGCCGCTGGTGGGTGGCATGCCATACTGCAGAGCACGCAGGAAGTCCTGATCGATAATCATTGCCTCGTCGTCGCCTTTGTCGGCCAGTCGCATCTGCTCCTGGAAGCGTTCCTCCTGGTCTATCGGGTCGTTCAGCTCGGAGTAGGCATTGGCCAGCTCCTTGCCGTTGACCATCAGTTCGAAGCGTTCGGTCAGTCCGGGTTTTGACCGGTGCATCTTCGTCAGCGGCGACATCTCCACGGGATAGTCGGTGATGAAGGTGGG
>CAMHUI010000036.1 GCA_946188345.1 uncultured Prevotellaceae bacterium
CGAGGAGATTGACAAGGAGCGTGGTGTCATCCATGAGGAGTGGCGTCTGCGCACCTCAGCCTCAAGCCGTATGTTCGAGCGCAACCTGCCGGCTCTCTATCCCGGTTCGAAGTATGGCGTGCGCTACCCCATCGGACTGATGGAGGTGGTCGACAACTTCAAGCCTGAGGAGCTGCGTGCCTACTACGAGAAGTGGTATCATCCCTCAAACCAGGGACTTATCATCGTTGGTGATGTCGACGTAGACCACACCGAGGCGATGATCAAGAAGCTCTTCTCCGACATCAAGAACCCCGACAATGCGCAGCCCGTTGTCGACGAGCCCGTGCCCGATACAGCCGAGCCTATCGTCATCATCGACAAGGACAAGGAGATGACCGTCAGCGCCGTCGACGTGATGTTCAAGTCCGACCCCATTCCTGCCGAGATGAAGAGCCAGATGGGCGTTGGCTACGTGCTGACGAAGTATATGATCAATGCCGCCGTGGGCATGCTCAACCAGCGTCTGAGCGAGGTTGCCCAAGAGCCCGATGCTCCCTTCACGTCGGCTGATGCCAGCTATGGCAACTACATCTTCGCCAAGACCAAGGATGCCTTCGACCTCTCGGCCATGCCAAAGGATATGAGCCAGACGGCTGCATCGGTGAAGGCCATCATGAAGGAAGCCCGCAAGGCTGCCGAGTTCGGCTTCACCGCTACGGAGTATGACCGCTATAAGGAGAACTACCTGAGCCAGCTCGAGAAGCAATACTCCAACAAGGACAAGCGCTACAACGCCCAGTTCTATGCCCAGTGCCGCGAGCACTTCCTCGAGAACGAGCCCCTGCCCTCCATCGACTTCACCTATCAGACCATGAAGCAGCTCGTACCCATGCTGCCCGTCGAGGCCATCAACCAGGTGATGGAACAGTTGCTGCCGCAGAACGACTCCAACATGGTGGTCATCTCGTTCAACAACGAGGCCGAAGGTAATGTCTATCCCACCAAGGAACAGCTGCTGCAGGCCATCAACGAAGCCCGCACGGAAGAGGTTCAGGCCTTCGTCGACAACGTGAAGGACGAGCCCCTGCTGGCCACCCTGCCCAAGCCCGGAAAGATTAAGAAGGAAGTGAAGAACGAGCAGTTCGGCTACACCGAGCTCTACCTGTCGAACGGAACGAAGGTGACGCTGCTGCCCACCGATTATAAGAAAGACCAGGTCATCCTCGACGGCGAAGGCCCTGGAGCACAAGGACTCTACGGCGAGAAGGACTACGCCAACCTGCAGCTCTTCGACAACGTCATCGGCATCAGCGGACTCGGCAACTTCTCAAGCACTGAGCTCTCCAAGGCTCTCGCCGGAAAGATTGCCAACGCCAACCTGACCATGGGACAGCAGTATATGGGTATCGACGGCAACTCTACACCGAAAGATGTCGAGACCATGCTGCAGATGATGTATCTCTATTTCACCAACATCAACAAGGACCAGAAGTCGTATGACAACCTGATGAACATGCTGGAGACACAGCTGAAGAACCGCGACCTCACTCCCGAGGTAGCCCTGAGCGACTCCATGACCGCTACCCTCTACGGCCACAACCCGCGCCTCGAACCTATGACCGTTGACCTGCTCAAGAAGGTTGACTACGACCGCATCCTCCAGATTGCCAAGGAACGAACACAGACGGCAAAGGACTGGACCTTCCGCATCATCGGCAACTTCAACGTCGACTCCATCAAGCCCCTCGTATGCCAGTATATAGGCGGTCTGCCTGCCAAGAAGAAGGCCGTGCGCAGCGAACGCGTGCAGAAACTCGCCGACGGACAGATTGAGAATATCTTTACCCGTAAGATGGAAACCCCGAAGTCGACAGCCTATATGATCTGGCACAATGACGACATGCCCTACACACTGAAGAACGCCGTCTATGCCGACATCGCCGGACAGGTGCTGTCGATGGTCTACCTGAAGAAAATCCGCGAAGAGGCCAGCGCTGCCTACACCTGCGGTGCACAGGGCTCGGCCAGCATCGGTGACGACGACTTCCACCAGATTATGCTCCTGGCCTACTGCCCCATGAAGCCCGAGAAGAAGCAGGAAGCCATCGACATCATGAGCGCAGAAGTGCCTGCCATGGCACAGAGCTGCGATGCCGAGATGCTGCAGAAGGTGAAGGAGACGATGCTGAAGCATGCCGACGACGCTGCCAAGACCAACCAGTATTGGAACAACGTCCTGCAGCGCTACCAGAAGTACGGCATCGACACCCATACCGACTACAGAAAGATTGTCAACGCCACTACGCCGGCCGACATCCAGAACTTCATGAAGGAATTCCTCAAGGGCGGCAACAAGGCAACCGTCATCATGCTGCCCGAGGAATAAGACTCAGCGTTTAATATCACCCGGAAAGACGCTAAGACGTCTTAACCAATCAAAAAAAAGGTTCGGAGCATCAGCACCCCGAACCTTTTTTATTTTCATCACATATAGTCAATCACTCTTCATCCACCTCCTGCTTCCAGTTGAAGATGCGGAAGAAGTACGGCCTTGTGAAGTCGGCCGAGCCGGCATAGTTGAAGTTGTTGGCTGAGGCATTGACCTTTGTGCAGGCAGAGATGACCAGCTCGCCGTTGCGTGAGAGCTCCGGATGGACACAGACCTGTCCGATGGCGTTGTAGGTCGTGATGCCCACCTTGTCAATAAACGAGGGCAGGTTGAAGAGCAGCTTCTGGTTGCCGAAAGGTCCGACCGGCGACGTGGCGGTGTAGATATACACCTCGGTGGCGTTGACGGCTCCCTGTGACACCATGTAGTAGGTGTTGCCTTCGCGGAAGACGGTAGGCTGCACAACCACGTATCCGTTGTCGATGATGCTCGAGCGCGTCAGCTCCTCTGTCGAGGGGAATGCAGTCTGCCACTCCATGACACCCGTCGTGGCATTGCGGATGTAGTACTCCCATTCGCTGCTGAGATCGAGGGTCTTGGTGCGGGCTACATGGAGGTTGTTACCCTTCACGGCATAGAGGTAGAGGTGTCCGTCGCCGCCGTTGCAGATGGCCTGGCCGAAGAACGTAGCACCCTTGAGCAGATACTCCGTCTTGCCCTCCTGATAGAGGAAGTCGCCCGCCTGAGGCATGTAGTCTGGCAGTAGGGTGATGTATCTGTTGGCGGGCATGGCACCGTTGAGGCTGTGGGTGGTGAGGGTGATGCCATCGATGAGTCCGTTCATCGTCGTCAGGGCCTCCCATATCATCTGCAGTTTGCCTGTGGCGGTAGAGGCGGCACCGATGTAGTAAGCCCTTCCGGAGTCAATTTCTCCGTTGGCAATCTGTTCGTCGGTCTTGTTGCCATTGGGGTGTCGCAGATAGGTGCGGCCCCAGAGATACTTCTCTGCCGAGGCATCGTTCCACTCCACATAGTCGGCCAGTGCCACCAGGTCGTCGGCCGTCTCGCCCAGCTTGCCGCCGGAGGCCCGTTGCACAAGGAGGGCGTTCAGGGGCATGTTGCCGCTGAGGCGGGCATGAGTGTCGGCATCGACAACGCCATAGTAGCTCTCGTTGAAGGCCCAGAGCACGCTGCCGTCGGGCAGCAGGGTGGAGATGCCTCCGATGCCGCCGTTCCAGCCTAATCGGCGGCTGAACATCTGGTTATACTTCAGGTCTTTATAGACGAAGAGGTTGTCGGCCTGTCGGCCCACGTCAGGAATCAGTTCCAGCTGCCAGTCGGCATCGATGGATGGAGGTGTGGCCCCCTCGCGAGCGGGGTTCGTCTGCATGCCCTCGTCGTAGGCAGTCTCCACAATGTCGTAGTCGTCGCAGGCGACAAACCCCCAGCAACCCATTGCGCAGAGTGCACAGAAAAAGATTTTCTTCATATCGATATGTTTTTTTACCTTTTTATTTATTTTTCCTTTAGTTCATCCTCGACATTTCCTCACGAACCTTATGCCAGAGTTCTTTGCTGCCCGAACGGTCGGTAGGCATGCGGTAGCAGTAGTTGAGCGTGAAGGTCTCGTCGGCAGGATTATAGAATGACACCAGCTCTTCGCCCGTCACACTGTCGTAGGCCTTGGTCACCTGTACACAGGTGCTGCCCTGGTTCTTGGGTTCCACCCTTACCACCTTCACGGGGACGGTCTTGCCTGTGGGCAGGCCGTCGTCGCCAAGGATGGGGTTTTGGTAGATTTCGTCGGTCACAATCAAGTTGACGCTGCGCAGTTCTGTATCTGATGTGGTCTGCGTGGCACCAGGGAGAATCGTAACCGCCTGCTCAGAAACGGGATCCATGCGCTTGGTAGCGTTGAAGACAGTAGGCACAGCTATCGGGTCTACCTGGCTGAAGGTGGTGCCGTCGCTGACTAGGTCGATGGTCGTTCCATACATCTGATAGTAGGTATCGGTCTTGGTCGTAGCATAGGCATTCTTCATATAGATGCGGAAGAATACATAGCTCTTCGTGGCAGAGAACTGATAGTCGCTGACGCTTGCAATCTCTATGGGCAGGAAGTATGTCTTCGAGGTATCCAGGCGGTCTACGTTGACGGCAATGGGGAACAGCGTGTAGCTGTTTGCCGCCGAGACGACGACGCTCCATCCCTCGGGTACGGAATAAGCTGACTCTGGCAGCAGTTCGGCATAGTTGGCATAAGCCGTGCCGTTGATGCGCTTGTTGTAGCTCTTCAGCAGGTCTTCCGCCGGCCGTAGCGTCACGGTGACATCGTGGTCGACAGGCGTAGAACCAGAGAAGTAGACAGAGAGATAGCCAACAGAGTTTTCGCCGAAGGCATATTCCTGACCAAAGATATTATCGTTGTCGCTGACGATGTAGCACTCCTTCCTGTATTGCTCCTCGTCATAGAACTCCTTTTCTCCGCAGGCAGTCATGGCCAGCAGCACAGCTGCAAAAGCCACACCCCGCTTCATATTTTCAATAACTTTATTCATAGTTGCTAATTTCTAAAATCTCATACCTCATTTTACTTATCCCATCCAGGGTTCTGGTCGAGCGTAGGCACCTTGCGAAGCTCATCCTTCTGGATGGGCAGGAGAATCATTTTCGAGTTAAAGGTGCGTTCGCGGATGCTGGCATACTGGATGATGGTGGGCGCGTAGAATCCGGCCCACTGTGTGGCATCTGCGTTACATCCTGTCAGCGGTTCGCGCTCCAGTTCCTCAACAATGCCCCAGCGGCGGACGTCGTAGAAGCGAAGTCCTTCGTGGAAGAACTCTACGCAGCGTTCGCGGACGATGAGTTCCTGAACCTTCTCCGGGTCGGCGAGTTCTGCTTCTGTCAATCCAGGAAGGCCAGCGCGGAAGCGAACGAGGTTGAAGGCTTTGGCTATCTCCTCTGTATCACGGGTATAGGTTTTGCCGTCGATGGTATAGCTGCCCTTTAGGTTGTTCAGCGCCTCGGCATAGTTGAGCAGCACCTCGGCATAGCGGAGAATAGGATAGACTTTCGATACGACGAGGGCTCCGGAACCTGTTCTGGCATCACGTGGATGAACCCACTTGCGGCAGGTATAGCCCGTGACGTAGTAGACGCCGGAGTAGGCAGCGCGTGACTTGCCGCTGTTGCCTCCGCTGAAGTAGTCGGCAGCGACATTCTTCTTGTTGGCCTCGGTGCATGAGTTCATAAACCAATAGGAGTGTGAGAAGGCAATGTTGGCATAGAAACGCGGTTCGCGGTTGTCATAAGCCTTGAAGGTTCCCGACTTGATGATGTAGTTGTCTGGAGAAATAATCTTGTCGGCTGTGGTCACACAGTTGTTATCGTAAGGCCGGTTCTCATAGGGGTACTGCGTGCTGGCATTGTTGATGGTGCGTCCATCTACCATATAATACATGTCGACCATGCGCTGTGGAACGCTTACGGTTCCGTTGCCGCCATACTGCAGGGGGAAGCAGTTGCCGGCGAAGCCACCCACGTTGCGCTCGGTTCCCCAGATAAGTTCGGGATTGGTATAGGCCAGGGCTTCGCCGTTGAACTGGTCGATATATGAGCGATAGGGATCGATGCCGCCGGGGCCGTCGGGATAGTTCTTGACGTCGGCAGGCAGGAACTTAGAAGCATACTCACCCTCGTCGTCGATGGTATAGAGGCTGTAGACCTTCATGTCGATAACCTTTTTGGCTGCAGCAGCGGCCTGTGCCCACTTACTCTCGTCGTATTCCTGAGAGATGTAGTAGGCGCCGTCGGACGAGCGCTTGAAGTTGCTGTAGTAGCGTCGGGCCACGTCGCCACCGTTGAACAGCGGGCTTGCAGCCTGCAGTCGGATACGGGCTACTAATGCCAGGGCGGCTCCTCGGGTGGGAGCATAGACCATGTCCGATGAATTTTTCAGCGGTAGGTCGTTGGCTGCTGTTTCGAACTCCGAGCAAATGTAGTCAACGGTTTCGTCGAGAGTGGCACGATAGCGGCGGTAAATGCTGGCTTCGCCGTTCACCTCCATCACCTCATCGCCCAGCAACAGCAACGGGCCGTAGTTGCGGTAGAGCCAGAAGTAGGCATAGGCACGGAGAAAGCGCACCTGGGCACGGAACTCTATCTTATCGAACGAGTTCATGGGCACTTCGTTGAGTCTTGACAGGATGATGTTGCATTTACGGATAACCTTGTAGCAACTGCCCCAGATATTGAATTCGCCGCTGGTGAAGTCAATCTCATCCATGGTTAGCATGGTGCCGGCATAGCGTATAGGTGCCAGGCCGCCCCAGGTATAGTCGGGTGCTACGGCTTCGTCGGAACCCGTCACGCCGGGCAGGGCGCAGTCATAATAGTTGTGCTCGTAGATTTCTGCCTCGTTGGGCAGCATGTTCACGGCTCCGTTGTAGTATTGCTTGACGTGGGTCTCGCTGGAGAAGATGGAGTCTTCCTTGAAAGTATCTTCGAAGTATTCGTCCACGTTCAGGTAGTTGCAGGCGGTGAAGGCCAGTGGCGAGACGAGCAGCAGGAGCAGGTATTTGATATTCTTCTTCATAGTCGTTCTTACTTTAAATTCTTCATTTTTCATTCTTCATCTTTTAGAAGGTGAAATAGAGTTGCAGCGAGTATCGAGCAGGGATAGGATAGACCTGTCCGCAGTCGCGTGCCTGCTCAGGATCGAATATCTTCACGGAGTTCCACACGTGCAGGTTTTCTGCCATCAGCATGATGTCGATATATCTGACGGCGAGATAGTTTTGCAGGAAGGTGGTCTTGAGCCGGTAGTTCAGGCTGACTTCCTGTAGTCGGAGGTAGCGAGCGTTACCCATCCAGAAGGTCGACGGCTGGTCGTTGTTGGTGTTGTAGCCGTAGTAGAGTCGTGGGAATCGTGCGTTGGGGTTCTCTGTCGAGGGGTCTCCGCTGTATTCTGCTGAAATCCACCTGTTGGCTGGGTCGGCTGCGGTCTTGATGACGTTTCCGACGGGTCCTTGGTTGAAGGCAATGTATCCGTCGAATCTGTTTCCGTCGCGGCCACCATAGAGGAACTTGTTGGTTCCGGTGCCTTTCAGGAGGACGTTCAGTGTGAGGTTCTTATAAGTGAGCTCGCCGCCGAGGCCATACATCATCTGCGGTGAGTCGGCGTTGGCGAAGAGGGGTACCTTATCGTCGGAGGTGATGCGGCCGTCGCCGTTCACATCTCTATATTTAATATCGCCCGGGCGCACGTTGCCGAACTGCGAGGGACTCATCTCGATGTCCTGCTCGTCCTTGAAGAGTCCGAGGGCGATGTATCCTCGCTGGACGTTGTTGCCGTAGCCGGCTTGGCGCAGGTAGGGATAGGGTTGTTCGGCCTGTTCCCAGTTTTCGATTTTGTTCTTGGCCAGGGTGAAGTTACCGCGGAGGGTGAGATGCCAGTCTTTGCCGAAGGAGTGTTTGAAGGTAAAGTTGCCGTCACCACCCCAGCTCTTCATGGAGCCTACGTTACCATAGGGCATCTGTATGGCTCCGACGTAGTCGGGAATCTGCGTGCGTTGCTGGAAGATGTTGTCTCGGCGGTCGAGGAAGTAGTCGACGGTCATCGAGAAGGCGTCGTCGAAGAGGTGCAGGTCGAGTCCGAGGTCGAACTTCTTGGCCTTTTCCCACTCGAGGTTATCGGCACCTACCTGCGACTCGTTGATGGTTCCGAGTCCTCCCCATCGTCCGGCAGTGAGGTCGCTCTGGCTGATGAGTGTGAGATAGGGATAGCGGCGTGAGGAAATCTGGTCGTTACCGACGAGACCGTAGGAGCCGCGGAACTTCAGGAAGGAGAGCCAGGGCAGCTTTTCCTTCATGAACTTATACTGCGTGGGCACCCATGCCAGTGCAGCAGCGGGGAAGAAGCCGTACTGCCTGCCGGGCTGGAAGTTCTCTGATCCGGTATAACCGAAGTTGATGTCGGCGAAGTAGGTGTCCTGGAAGCCGTAGGTGAAGCGTCCGGAGAGGCTTTGGTATCGGCGCGGTATGGCATCCATGCTGCTTGCGGCTCCCGAGCCGACGGAGTCTTCCATGCGATAGTAGAGGAGTCCTCCCACTCGGTGCACGCCGAAGGCGCGGTCGTAGTTGAGTGTGGCATCGAGGAGCAGCTTGCGCCACCACCAGGAGGTGCTGGTGTAGTACATCGGTGTCTCGTTGACACGCTGTGCCAGTCGGAGTGCTCCGTCGGCAGCGCGTCCGGTGGCGATGTAGAGGGCCGGCATCTTGTAGCGCATCTCGCGGAAGTTACCTTTATTATTATAGGTGCCCTGCAACTTGAAGTTCAGGCCCTTGGTTATCATCGAGAGGTTTTGTGTGATGCTCATGGTGACGAGGTTGTCGCTGTTGCGGTCTTTGGCGTTGCCGGTGTAGTTCAGCAGGACGTAGGGCGATGTCTGGTCGCCGTCACCTACGGCTGGCAGGTAGCCGTTGGAGTAGCGCAGCGGATACTTCAGCGGGGTGGTCTTGGCCTGTGCGCTCCAGAGCCAGTCGGTGAGGCTGGTGGTGAGAGCGCTGCTACCCATCGACGGACGCATGTTGACCGACATGAAACCAGTGGCACCGATATAGACCTTGGTGGTCTTGGTCAGGTCGATGTCGAGGTTCAGTCGGTAGTTGTAGGTGTTGTAGCCTACGCCCTTGTTATACTTCGAGTCGTCGGAGGCTTTATAGGCCGACGATTCGTTTGACATGCCGAGCGATGCGAAGTAGCGTGCGATGGAGCTGCCTCCCTGTGCGCTGACGTAGTAGGTTCGCTGCAGCGAGGTGTTGTTGAGGATGGCGTCGCGCCAGTCGATGTCGGGATAGAGGTCTGGGTCGAGTCCGTATTTGATGATGTCGAGCTCGGTCTGGTTGTAGATGGGCTCCATGCCCGATGCTGCTGCTGCCTCGTTGGCGAGAGTGGCATATTCGTAGCCGCCCACGAACTCGGGCATGTTCTTCAGCTGGGAGAGGGTGAAGTTGGCACGTCCTTTGACGACGAGTTTGTTTTCCGAGCCATGCTTGGTGGTGATGATGACGACGCCGTTGGCACCTCGGTTACCGTAGATGGCCGTAGCGGCTGCGTCTTTCAGGACGGAGAACGACTCGATGTCGGCAGCGTCGATGGAGCTGAGTGTTCCCTCGATGCCGTCGATGAGTACGAGTGCGCCGGAGCTGTAGCCGAAGGTTCCGATGCCGCGCACCCAGAATTCGGAGATGTTCTTTCCCGGCTCACCCGAGCGCTGCACGGCGATGATGCCCGGCACGCGACCGGCCAGGGTGTTTTGTATGTTGGTTGAGGGCACTTCGAGGTCTTTCGGGTCGACGGTTGAGATGGCTCCGGCGACACTGATTTTTCGTTGGGTGCCTTGTCCCACGACGACGACTTCGTCGATGTCGTTGTTATCGGGTTGGAGGATGATGGAGAGGGGTTCTGGGTTGTCGCTGGTAATGCGGTTTTCGGCGTTCTTATAGCCGAGGAACGAAGTGATGACGATGTCGTATTTCTTGACTTTCAGCAGGAATTCTCCGTCTATGTTGGTGACGGCTCCTACTCCGGGCTGGTCTTTCACGTAGACGCTTGCTCCCGGTACGGGTGCGTTGGTCTCGTCGTAGACGGTTCCTCGCAGCATGATGGCTTTCTCGTTTTGCGCGTTGGCAAACGGCGCAAAGCAGAGGAGCGCAAACAATAGGCTGATTAATCGATTCATATGTTGTCAGGTGTTAAGTGTGTTTTATTCGATAGCGATGCGTCGGATGGCGCGGTTGTTGGAGTCGCCGATGTAGAGTGTGCCGTCTTTCGACAAAACGAGTCCGTAAGGATGGTCGAACTGTGCGATGTCGCCAGTTCCGTTGACGTAGCCTGCTTTCTGAGGTATGCCGGCCATGGTGGTGACGTAACCTGTCTCCATGACAATCTTGCGAATGCAGTGGTTTTCGTAGTCGGCGATATACATGTTTCTGTCGTTGTCGATGGCAATCTGTCGGGGGCTGTTGAAGAGAGCTTCGTTGCAGCGTCCGTCGAGAAAGCCTGCCTGCTTGGTGTTCGATCCGGCGTAGACGCTGAGGGTCTCGGTCTCGAAGTCGTAGAGCATGATGGCGTTGAGGCCTGTCATCGAGAAGTATAGCTTGGTGTCGTCGGCGGGGTCGAAGGCCATGCCGTCGCACTCGCCGTCGGTACCGGCAAAGCCTGGTCCGTTGTTGTCGTGGCGGCGGTCGTAGCGGCCCGAGATGTCGGTCATCTGGCCTGTCTCAGAGTCTATCTTGACGAAGTAGCCCTGGTCGATGCGCATATACCAGCACTTGTCCGAGGGGCGCATCACCATGCTGTGCTTGCAGCTCCACAGGTTCCATCCATCGATGTTCGGCTGGTCGTTGATGCCGTTGGGCTGTATCCAGTTCATGGTGAAGCCGCGTGTCTGGGCGAAGTCGTTGTAGCGGTCGTAGTAGTAGGTCTCGTGCGAGCCGCCGTTGGCGAGCAGCCGGTAGCACCGGTCGTTGAGGGGGTCGTAGGCCAGATAGGTGCCGTTGAGCCATGCCGTGATGCCGCTCTCCAGAAGGCGTATTTTTCCGCTCTCTTCGTTGATGACATAGACCGAGGTGGGGTTGTTGCCTTCTTCCACGTTGAGTGCGAAGAAGATGTTGTTCTCTGAGTCGATGACGAGTCCGCGTTCCATGTTGCAGTTGAACTGCACCTCGGCCAGGTTTTCGCCGCCCAAGGGATAGCTGGTGGCACTGCGGTCGCCACCCACCACGGTGGTGACGTTGGTCTGTACGTTGTAGAAGAAGGTCTCGGCGGCCGTTGCCTCCTTGTCGCCTACGACGACGCGAACCTGGCAGTTGTTGTCGAGCTCGCCGTTGACATACCGGCCAGGCAGTTTCGGTGCGAGGACGAGGATTTTGTTGCCCGACGAGGAGATGATGGGAGCCTCCTTGTCGTTGAAGAACACGTGCAGGCTCTCCTTGTCGGTGCCGAAGTTGCTGCCGGTGATGATGACCTGCGTGGCCAGCATACCTTCCGTCGGGGCAAACGACTCGATGACAACGGGCTGCGACGGGTCGTGGGGAGTGCCCTGTCTCTCGTCGTCGTCATTGCACGACGTCAAGCCGAAGACTAATGTCAGAGCCATCGTGAAGCCCTGCATCAGCATGGTCAGTTTTCTTTTTTTCATGTTTAGTACTGGTTTTTATGATTTTGAATTCTCTTTCCATAACCGCCCGGAAGTAGGTCTTCTGGGAGATTTTTCTTTTAAAAAAGACGAATCGTGCGCCCGATACCCCTAAAAAAAGGCAACTCTGCACACTTGTAACATCAGTGCGACCACAGCAAGGGTATAGAGGGAAACGCACGTTTTGTAAGAAATTTTTACCAAAAAATCTTGTTGAAAATTTCGGGTGTTCTAGAAAAAGAGTCAGACTTCCGCGGCCAATTTTTTGACACTTCCTGAGGCGAGTCGGAGACTTTTGGTACAAATCGTCAGGACTTTTGTACCGATTCGTCCGATGATTTCTTAGAAATCGCATCACGATTTCTTACTTATCGTCATGACTTTTGTACCAAAAGTCTGAACGAAAGCTTGCTTTTCGCTGTCCGAAAGGTCGGCTCTGTTGGTCGGTTTGTCGGTGGTTATCAAGGCCGAAAACGCTATCAGTCTCACTGTCAACTGGTTGCGTGTGATGGCTCATGGCTGCGTTATTTGCGACCGAGGGAAAAAATTTTTCAAAAGAAGGCATTCTCAGGGCCGTAAAACAGGATTTTTGTCAAGAAAATTCAAAAGCCCCAGTCATCTTTGGTCAGGGGGGCGAGACGGAAACCCTGGGCGATGTTGCCGTTGGCTTTTCATGCTGTGCCGAAGTTACTCTCGCTCGCAAATCCAATAAAAGTGAAAATAGTCTTTCCTTGTTCTTGTTTTTTTGCTCGCTTATTGGATAAAAATCTAATGCTCGGAAAAATAAATGTATTTATTCTTCCTCACTTAATCGATTTTTTCGTAACTTTGCACCCCAAACGTTTTACAATCAAAGGAAAGAGTACAGAACTATGGCATATTTGTTTTCATCAGAATCCGTGTCGGAGGGACATCCCGACAAAGTGAGCGACCAGATTAGCGACGCCCTGCTGGACCAGTTTCTGGCCTACGACGACAAGGCCCGCACGGCCATCGAGACCTTCGTCACCACGGGGCAGGTAGTCATCATGGGCGAAGTCCATTCCGAGGCCTATATCGACCTGCCCACCATCGCCCGAAGAACCATCAACAAGATTGGCTATACCAAGTCGGAATACCAGTTCGACGGCAACTCCTGCGGCATCCTCACCGCCATCCACGAGCAAAGCGGCGACATCAACCGCGGCGTTGACCGTGAAGACGAGGAAGAGCAGGGCGCCGGCGACCAGGGAATGATGTTCGGCTATGCCACCAACGAGACGGAGGACTATATGCCCGTGTCGCTCTATCTGTCGCACCTGCTCGTGAAGGTGCTCGCCGACATCCGCCGAGAAGGTAAAGTGATGACCTATCTGCGCCCCGACTCAAAGAGCCAGGTCACCATCGAATATAGCGATGACGACCGCCCGGTGCGCATTCACACCATCGTCGTCTCAACCCAGCACGACGAGTTCGACACCGACGACGACCGCATGCTCCAGCAGATACGCCACGACGTCATCAACATCCTCATTCCACGCGTCAAGGCTGAATGTGGAGAAAAGGTCCTTTCACTCTTCAACGACGACATCATCTACCACGTCAACCCCACCGGCAAGTTCGTCATCGGCGGACCTCACGGCGACACGGGCCTCACAGGCCGCAAGATCATCGTCGACACCTACGGCGGCAAGGGAGCCCACGGCGGCGGAGCCTTCTCAGGAAAAGACTCCTCGAAGGTAGACCGCTCGGCCGCCTACGCAGCCCGCTGGATAGCCAAGAACATGGTCGCAGCTGGAGTCAGCGACGAGATGCTCGTGCAGGTGAGCTATGCCATCGGCGTGGCACGACCCATCAACATCTACGTCAACACCTACGGCAAGAGCCACGTCCAGATGACCGACGGCGAGATAGCCCGCAAGATAGAACAACTCTTCGACCTGCGACCTAAGGCCATCGAGCGCCAGCTGAAGCTGCGCCAGCCCATGTATCTCGAAACAGCAGCCTACGGCCATATGGGCCGCAAGAACGAAGTAGTGCGCAAAACCTTCACCAGCCACTACCACCCCACACGCGAGATAGAGGTGGAACTCTTCACCTGGGAGAAACTCGACCGCGTCAGCGACATCCGTCAGGCCTTCGGACTCTAAAACTATAGCAACTATAGTATCTATAGCCCCCTATAAATACTATAACTCGTATCAACCCCATGCGGCAGGACTCACTGATCATCGACCAGGCAGCACAGGTCCTTGACAGCCAACAGGTCGTCAAGCCCCACAAGCTGACACCGGCTGAAGTCATCAGCTGGATGCCGAAGGATGCCACGCCCGCGCAGCTCGACTCGGCCATCCAAGCCCACATCAAGACCGGAGAGATACACTGGAGCCAACGGCCCGACACCCTCCGGCTGCCCGGAGATGAAGCACCACGGCCACTCTTCACCGACAGCCTGCCAAGCCTCAGCGAAGCATTCAAAAACGACCCAGCCTTCACACACTATGAGGTGGAGGCATCGCGCATCGGAGTGACCGGAAATCCAAAACCATACACCGCTGCCAGCGACAACCTCATCACGGGGCTGCTGCTCACCTGCTTCGTACTGGCACTCCTGGCTTTCCAGAAATCCAGACATTTCATCGTCAGACAGCTGAAACACTTCTTCATCCCCTCCTACGCCAACCGCAACACCATCACCGAGACACTTGTAGAACTGCGATTCCAGTTCTTCCTCGTCATACAGACATGCTTCCTGCTCGCACTCGTCTACTTCTTCTACGTGCAGGACACCTACGGACACCTCTTCTTCGTGTCACAGCATCAACTCATCGGCATCTTCTCAGCCATGCTGCTCTTCTATTTCCTGGCAAAAGCTGGGGGCTACTCACTCGTCAACTGGACCTTCTTCGACAGTAAAAAAAACTTACAATGGACCAAGGTCTTCCTCTTCATCATCTCAGTAGAAGGAGTCTTCATTTTCCCCATCGTACTGCTGCATATTTATTTCAACATAAGTCTCAAAACCACATACATATATGTCATTTTGGTACTTGTTTTGTTCAAAATGCTGACTATTTATAAGTATAGCAACATCTTTTTCCAAAAAAATTCGTTCTATCTGCCGAAAATTTTGTACCTTTGTGCGCTCGAAATAGCCCCCATCTTATTGATGTGGACAGCTTTAGAGGCAGCAAGCAGTTTTTTGAAAGTAAATTTTTAGGACAAAAGTAACAGAGATGATAAAGAAGATTCTGGTTTCTCAACCACAACCAACCAGCGAAAAGTCACCCTACTTCGATATGGAAACCGAATTCGGTGTTAAATGCGTCTTCCGACCATTCATCAAGGTCGAGCGCCTCAGCGCCAAGGAATTCCGTCAGCAACACATTAACATTCTGGACTATACAGCCATCGTTTTCACCTCGCGCCATGCCATCGACCACTTCTTCGGAATGGCCAAGGAACTCATGGTCAACATACCCGAAGACATGAAATACTTCTGCGTGACAGAGACCATCTCGCTCTATATCCAGAAGTATGTGCAGTATCGCAAGCGCAAAGTATTCTTCGGAACCACAGGAAAAATCCAGGACCTTGTGCCCACGATGGTGAAGCATAAAACCGAGAACTACCTCGTGCCCATGAGCAGCGTACATACAGACGAACTCCATCTGCTGCTCGACGAGAAAAAACTCAACCATACCGAGTGCGTCATGTATCGCACCGTCAGCAACGACCTCACCAAAGAGGAAGTCAAGCAGTTCGATTACGACATGCTCGTCTTCTTCAGTCCTTCCGGTGTGCAGGCATTGCAGAAGAACCTACCGAAATTCAAGCAGAAGGACGTTCGCATTGCTGCCTTCGGACCCTCTACCTGTAAGGCCGTCACCGATGCCGGCTATCGCCTCGACATCCAGGCTCCCACCCCACAGCATCCTTCCATGACCAGCGCCATCTACGACTTCCTGAAGAAAGAGAAGCAGGAAGAAAAGAAGCAAGAGAAGGTAGCAGCCAAGAAGCCTGCCGAGAAGAAAGCAACCGAAAAGAAACCTGCAACGAAGAAGGCAACCGAAAAGAAACCAGCAGCAAAGAAAGCAACCGAAAAGAAACCAGCAGCAAAGAAGGCCGCAGAAAAAGCTCCTGCCAAAAAAATAGCTGCCAAAAAGCCTGTAACCAAGAAAACAACAACGAAGAAAGCAAGTTAAACGATTAATTTGTTAATTCGTTAATATATTAATTCGTTCATCTGTCAACTCGTTAATTTGTCCGATTACAACTTCCCCAAGGCAGAGCGAATCTGTCGGTTAGGCCTCATGGATAAGCTCTTCACGCAAGGTCAGCATCGCACGTTGCGGGCCTATCCCGTGAAGGCTTTCTTTTTGTTAGCCGACGAACCAAGCGACGTGCCGGTGAAGATGATGGTCAGCGTATCGAAGCGCCATTGCTTCCATGACGCCGTTTGCCGCAACCGCGTGAAGCGCCAACTGCGTGAAGCCTACCGAAAGGCCAAGCCAGACCTCATCAGGCACATCGCGCAAAACCATCAGGGGAAGACACTCCTCATCGCCTTCATCTGGCTCGGATCGGAACTCTTCCCAAGCCAGAAGATAGACCGCTCGATAGCAACTCTTCTACAAAAGATACAAGAAAACACCCCATGACCGATTCCGACATCCGCCAAACCCTGCTGCGAGCAGCCAGATTCCTGCGCGAAGTGCTCGTGAAGCTGCTCCTGATGCCCATTATCTTCTATCAGCGGTGCATCAGCCCCCTCACCCCACCCTCCTGCCGCTTCACGCCTACCTGTTCGGAATACGCCCGACAGGCCATCATCAAACACGGACCTCTCCGCGGAACCTACCTCGCCATCAGGCGAATACTCAGATGCCACCCCTGGGGAGGAAGCGGATACGACCCCGTTCCATAGCCACCATAAACAACAGTCAATCAATAAAACCCCTAAGATTATGTCAAAAATAACAAGTGTAAAGTTCGGTAATTGGATTTTTGAAGGGGAGTTTGTTTCCCCTGATGAAGGCAAAGGAACTATCACCTTTCCCGACGGCCGTAAATATGTCGGCGAATGGAAAAACTACCACCTCAACGGCTACGGTATCCTATATGACACTGAGGGAAACAAAGATATGGAAGGATACTTTGTTGACAATCACCTCGACGGATACGGAACGATGTACTATTCCAACGGCAAACGCTACGTCGGTGAGATAGCCCTCGTTGAAGGTAGATATAATCCCTGGGGACAAGGAACCGTGTACCAAAGCGATGGCACAAAAGTAAGCGAAGGGCACTATGAGAGAGGCGAGCTGTACGGCCCTGCGAAATTGTACGACGAGAAAGGAAACTTCTTCTTCGAGGGAGAGATCTATTATGAAAATGGAAACCTCCTCGACAAGAGCCACGGCATCCAATACTCTAACGGACGCCACAAGATGCGCGCCGTCAACGGCGAATGGGTAGTGGTTGGTGGCAGCTCCGGAAGTTCCGGAAGTTCCAGTGGGTCCGGGAGTTCCGGAAAATCCGGAAACTCCGGCAGCAGTTCCGATGATGGCTGTGGCTGCGGCTCATGCCTGGGCTCTATTGTCGCCATCCTGATCATCTGGTGGCTGTTGGGATGGATGGGCTTCGTCGGCAAGCCCAACTTCAAATTCTTCAAGAAGCAGAAGACCGAGCAGGTAGAAGAGAAGCAGGAAGCGCCCGCCAAGAAGAAGTCCGCCAACAAGCGCAAGAAAGCCCAACAGGCCAAACCCGCAGAAGAGCAACCCGCAGAAGAAGAGGTCAAAGGCGGCTTCCATTTGGAGCCCGTAGAAGAAGAGGCCGC
Organism: uncultured Prevotellaceae bacterium; assembly: GCA_946188345.1. GTDB lineage: Bacteria > Bacteroidota > Bacteroidia > Bacteroidales > Bacteroidaceae > Prevotella. The sequence continues at coordinate 17,390 of CAMHUI010000036.1, forward strand.
ACCGGAATCCTCCGGAAAGAGCTTTCATCTGGAACCCGTAGAAGAAGTCCCCTCCGTCACTCCTTCCACTCCCGAGGAGACTCCTGCCGAATAGCACCGAAGTTATCCTCACAAAGGCATTGCCCGTGTAGGTGTCGTGCGGTTTTCCCGCACGTCCCTTCCCAAGAAATGAAACCAAATACAATTATAAAAAAGAACCAATGAGAAAGAATTTTGTAGAAGAACTACGCTGGCGCGGCATGCTGGCTCAGATGATGCCTGGCACAGAAGAGCTGCTCCAGAAAGAAATGGTGTCCGCCTACCTCGGCACCGACCCAACGGCCGACTCACTGCACATCGGCCACCTCTGTGGCATCATGATGTTGCGCCATCTGCAGCGTTGCGGCCACAAACCCTTCATCCTCGTCGGCGGTGCCACGGGTATGATTGGCGACCCCAGTGGCAAATCGCAGGAGCGCAACCTGCTCAACGACGAAACATTGCGCCATAACCAGGAATGTATCAAGGCTCAGGTGGCCAAGTTCCTCGACTTCGACAGCAAGGAAGAAAACGCAGCCGAGATGGTGAACAACTACGACTGGATGAAAGACTTCACCTTCCTCGACTTTGCCCG
>CAMHUI010000037.1 GCA_946188345.1 uncultured Prevotellaceae bacterium
CAATATATACAGGGAATATCAAAGATAAAAGAAAATTTTACCGGACAGCAATAATTTATTTTCATTTTTTCAGATTTTGTCAAGCGAGAGTACCTTATCTAAAGGTACGCGAGCGATAAACAAAGGAAAAGACGAAGTTTCTTGGTTTCTGCCCCCGCCTCTGAAAATGTTCTCCGACCATCTGCGGCCGTTAGCTTCTCTTTTGTCGCCACAAGACACCCCAAAAAGAAAAGCTGTTGTCAGAATTTTTTACCGAAAAAACTTGTCAGAATTTTCGGGTGTTCTAGAAAAAGTATTCCACTTTTCCGGCAACTTTTTTCAGCCTTCATGGCCAAGCACACAGACTTTTGGTACAAATCGTCATGACTTTTGTACCGATTCGTCGTATGATTTCTTAGAAATCGCACCACGATTTCTTAGTTATCGTCATGACTTTTGTACCGAAAGTCTGAACGAAAGCCTGCCTTTCGTTGTCCGAAAAGTCAGCTCCGTTGGTCAGTTTGCCGGTGGTTAACGAAGGAGAAAATTCTATCTACTTCACTGTCAACGGGTTGCGTGTGATGCCTCATGGCTGCGTTATTTGCGACCAAAGGAAAATAATTTCAGAAAGTGGGCCCTCTCAGCGCGGTTTTTGGGCACTTTTGTAAAGAATATTCAAAAGAAGTCCGACCCCTCACTTTTCGTTTTTCACTTTTTACTATTCACTTCGTCCGGAGGGAGAATGGGGCTTCTGTCATCCCGTCAAGGGGCAAGTTTTCCGGTGTTTTAATAAAATTCTTGTTGGTTCATTCTTCATTCTTCTTTTTTCTTCGTAACTTTGCACGCTCAAAAGATAATATGAAGAAAAAGATACAATTCAGTCTCGTTTACAGAGACATGTGGCAGAGCTCAGGTAAGTTCCAGCCACGCAAGGATCAGTTGGAGCGCATAGCTCCCGTCATCATTGAGATGGGCTGCTTCGCCCGCGTCGAGACCAACGGCGGTGCCTTTGAACAGGTATGCCTGCTGGCCGGCGAGAATCCCAACGAAGCCGTCCGTGCCTTCTGCAAGCCGTTCAACGAGGTGGGCATCAAGACTCACATGCTCGACCGCGGTCTGAACGCCCTGCGTATGTATCCCGTGCCCGACGATGTGCGTGCCCTGATGTACAAGGTGAAGCACGCCCAGGGTGTTGACATTCCCCGTATCTTCGACGGCCTGAATGATGTGCGCAACATCATCCCGTCTATCAAGTGGGCCAAGGAGGCCGGCATGACTCCGCAGGGTACGCTCTGCATCACGACCAGCCCCGTCCATACGCTTGACTACTATATGCACATTGCCGACCAGCTCATCGAGGCCGGCGCCGAGGAAATCTGCCTGAAGGACATGGCCGGCATCGGCCAGCCCGCCTTCCTGGGCCAGCTGACGAAGATGATCAAGACGAAGTATCCCCACATCCTCATCCAGTACCACGGCCATTCAGGACCGGGTCTGTCGATGGCCAGCATCCTCGAGGTGTGCGAGAACGGCGCCGACATCATCGACACCGCCATCGAACCGCTCTCATGGGGTAAGGTTCATCCCGACGTCATCTCGGTGCAGTCGATGCTGAAGAACGAAGGCTTCGACGTGCCGGAGATTAACATGCAGGCCTACATGAAGGCCCGCTCGCTGACGCAGGAGTTCATCGACGAATGGCTGGGCTACTTCATCAACCCGGGCAACAAGCACATGTCGTCGCTGCTCCTGGGCTGCGGACTGCCGGGAGGCATGATGGGTTCGATGATGGCCGACCTCGGCGGCATCATGGGGACCATCAACAACATCCGTCGCAAGCGCGGCGATGCCGAGCTCTCCACCGACGACATGCTCGTGAAGCTCTTCAACGAGGTGGAGTACGTATGGCCTAAGGTGGGCTATCCCCCACTGGTGACCCCGTTCTCGCAGTATGTCAAGAACATCGCCCTGATGAACCTTCTGACCATGGAACAGGGCAAAGGCCGCTTCGTCATGATGGACGACGCCATGTGGGGCATGATACTCGGCAAGAGCGGCAAGGTGCCAGGCGAACTCGATCAGGAAATCATCGAACTGGCCAAGAAGCAGGGCCGCGAGTTCGTCACCGACGACCCGCGCACATTCTATCCCAATGCCCTCGACGACTTCCGCAAGGAGATGGACGAGAACGGCTGGGAATACGGCCGCGACGACGAGGAGCTCTGGGAGCTGGCCATGCACCCCGAGCAGTATCGCAACTACAAGAGCGGACAAGCCAAGAAGAACTTCCTGGCCGACCTGCAGAAAGCCAAGGATGCCGCTCTGGGCACATCGCTGTCGCCAGAAGAACTCAGCGCCTATAAGCATGCCAAGGCCGACGCCGTGGTGGCTCCCGTCAAGGGACAGGTCATCTGGGAGTTTGGTGCCGACGGCGAGGCCGAACCCACCGTCGAACCCTTCATCGGCAAAGAATATCAGGAAGGCGACCGCCTCTGCTACATCCAGGCTCCCTGGGGCGAGTTCGTTGAGGTGCAGGCAGCCCTCGGCGGCAAGCTCGTCGAAATCAACGCCAAGCGCGGCGACAAGGTGCAGAAAGGCGACGTCATCGCCTACATCGAACGAAGCGCAGAATGATAGACTACCAAAGCATCATCGACCACTATTATAAGGAGGATACGCCCCTGCGGCATATCCTCCTTACGCATAGCAGACAGGTAGCCCGCCGGGCCCTGCTCGTCTGCGACAGCCATCCGGAGCTCCACCTCGACCGCGAGTTCCTGGAGGCAGCAGCCATGCTCCACGACATCGGCATCATCCGCTGCAATGCCCCAGGCATCGAGTGCTTCGGCACAGAACCATACATCCGCCACGGCATCATCGGTGCCGAGATGATGACCGAGGTCGGCGGCGACAAAGCCATCGCCCGCGTCTGCGCCCGCCACACCGGGGCTGGCATCACCCAAGAAGAGATAGTGCGGCAGGGGCTACCCTTGCCGCTGCAGGACTTCCTGCCCGAAACCCTCGAGGAACAGGTCATCTGCTATGCCGACAAATTCTATTCGAAGTCGCACCTCGACCATGAGAAGACACTCGAGGAGGCAGTGCGCAGCCTGTGGAAGTTCGGCGACGACGGAGTCCTGCGCTTCCGCCGCTGGGCTGAGCAGTTCGGCTGAGGTCGTTAACTTTATATAATTTCGCGCGCATATTCATTACTATATCGCGGAAAAGTCGTATTTTTGCAAATTGATTACCCTTGACAGATGAGACGGAAGACCCTGATAGCCCTCATGCTGGCTGCTATGATGTTTATCGTAGCAGGCTGTCTGCCGTTACGCCAAGGAAACGCTCCCACACCTACTCCCCTCCCAAAGGAAGCAGAGCCTATAGTCAGCAAGCTTCCCGACAGCACTCCCCTCCCCTCAGAGGTATTGGAGAGGACTCCTGCCACACTTCCTCTGGAGCCATCGGAGGACGATTCCACAGGAGCCATCACCCTTGCCGACAGCTCGGAGGTAGTATCCGAGGCACTTGACTCGCTCACTCTTGCCATCCGCCGGCACAACCAGCTCATCGACGACTCTATCCGCCTGGACTCCATCAACCGCATGAAGTCCAGCGGCATCGACGCACCCGTGGAGTATTCGTCGGAAGACTCGATGGTATACGATGCCAAGGCCCGAAAGGCCTACCTCTACGGCGAATCGAAGGTGAAATACGAAAATATGAACCTCGACGGCGAGCTGATGGAGTTCGACCTCAGCAAGAACGTCGTCTATGCCACCGGCATCGTCGACACAACCGATGCCAGCGGCACCCTGCTCACGGGTACGCCAGTCTTCAAGATGGGCGAGGACACCTATGAGAACGACACCATCACCTTCAACTTCAAGTCGAAGAAAGGCCTCATCCGCAATGTCAAGACCGAGCAGGAGGACGGCTATCTGACGGGCAAGTTTGCCAAGCGCAGCGCCACCGGAGAAATCTATCTGGGCAAAGGCACCTATACCACCTGCGACAAGGCCCATCCCGACTTCTACATCGCCGTATCGAGGATGAAGGTGCGCCCGGGCAAGGATGTGGTATTCGGCCCGGCCTACATGGTGGTGGCCGACGTGCCCCTGCCCCTGGCAATCCCCTATGGATTCTTCCCCTTCACAAAAAGCTACTCCAGCGGATTCATCATGCCCAGCTACGGCGACGAGAGCGCCAGAGGATTCTATCTGCGCGACGGAGGATACTACTTTGCCATCAGCGACAAGATGGACCTGAAGGTGCTCGGAGAGATTTACACCAAAGGCTCGTGGGGAGTGTCGGCATCGTCGAACTACCGCAAACGCTACAAATACAACGGCTCGTTCAACTTCAGCTATCAGGACACCAAGAACGGCGACAAGGGCATGCCCGACTTCATGGAACAGACATCGTTCAAGGTGCAATGGAGCCACCGGCAAGACGCCAAGGCCAACCCCTTCAGCACCCTGTCGGCAAGCGTCAACTTCGCATCGTCGAGCTACGAGAAGAACAACCTCACCTCGATGTACAACCCCCAGGCCATGACGCAGTCCACGCGAACATCATCCGTCTCGTGGAGCACCACCTTCTCGAGCATCGGACTGAACATATCCTCATCGGCCAACCTTGCCCAGAACATGCGCGACACCACCATCGCCATGACACTGCCCGACTTGAACATCTCGCTGTCACGCTTCTACCCCTTCAAGCGCAAGAAAGCCGTCGGCGACCAGCGATGGTACGAAAAGCTGTCGCTCAGCTATACGGGAACATTCTCCAACTCCATCAACACCAAGGAAGACCGTTTCTTCCGCTCAAACCTCATCAAAGACTGGCGCAACGGCATGCAGCACAACATCCCCATCAGCGGATCGTTCGTACTGTTCGACTATATCAACGTCACGCCCTCGTTCAACTTCACCGACCGCATGTATACCTCGAAAATCACGCGCTCATGGGATGAACAGCAGCAGGTGGAAGTGCCCGACACCATCTACGGATTCCACAACATCTACAACTGGAACCTCAGCATGGGACTCTCGACGAAGCTCTATGGCACGTGGACACCCATCCCCTCCGTCATGGGCAAGAAGATCCAGACCATCCGCCACGTCCTCACACCGACCGTATCCTTCAGCTACGCACCCGACTTCTCGTCGGCACGCTACGGCTACTATGACACCTACCAGAAGACCAACGCCGACGGCTCCGTCTCCGTCGTGGAATACTCGCCCTACCAGAACGGCCTCTACGGCGTGCCAGGCAAGGGGCGCACAGGAAGCATCACCTTCGGACTCGACAACAACCTCGAGATGAAGATGCGCGTCGACAACGACTCCACCAAGAAAATCAGCCTCATCGACGCCCTCGGACTGAACATGTCGTACAACATGGCAGCCAAGGAAAAGAAATGGAGCGACCTCTCGATGAACATCCGACTGAAGATTACCAAGAGCTACACGTTCAACCTGCGAGCCGTCTTTGCCACCTACGCCTATGAACTCGACGCCAACGGACGCCCTTATGTGGGCAACCACACCGAATGGGGCTACGGACGATTCGGACGATTCCAAGGCATGTCGCAGAACTTCTCCTATACCCTCAACCCTGAGAAAATAAAGAAGTGGCTGCACGGTGACTTCAGCAAGAACGACAAAAAGAAAAAACGAACCGACGACGAGGACGACATCGAGAGCAACATCGACGACGACATGATAGAAGCCCAGCGCGAATCCGCCAAGAAGTCGGGCGGCGGAAAGGCTGAAACCGACGAGGACGGCTACATGACGTTCAAGATGCCGTGGGCCATCACCTTCGGCTATGGCATCACCATGCGCGAGGACACCGACGTCAAGAAGTTCAACACCAAACGCATGCGCTATCCCTACAAGTTCAACCAGACCCTGAACATGAGCGGCAATCTGCGCATCTCCGACGGCTGGAACATATCCTTCTCCTCGGGTTACGACTTCGATGCCCACCGCATGTCCATGACCACAGCCTCGCTCCAGCGCGACCTCCACTGCTTCAACATGTCGTGCAGCGTCGTGCTCGCACCCTACACCAGCTACAACTTCTCCTTCCGCGCCAACGCAGCAACGCTGACCGACGCCCTGAAATACGACAAGCGCTCAGGCTACTCGAACGCCGTGGAATGGTATTAAGACTAATCCTAAATAAACAAATCATGACTTACGACTTCGACAAAATCATTGACCGGCACGGTACTGACACCGTGAAATACTGCGCTCAGAAGGACTACTTCGGGTGCGACGGTCTGCTGGCTCTCTGGGTGGCAGACATGGACTTCGCCACCCCTCCGTTCATCATAGAAGCGTTGCGGAAACGGTTAGAGAATCCCGTCTTGGGCTACAGCGTAACTCCCGATGCCTACTGGCAGGCCATCATCGACTGGGTGCAGGCACGCCATCAGTGGGACATCCGGCGAGAGTGGCTCTGCTACATCCCTGGCATCGTGAAGGGCATCGGCTTCGTACTGAACTGCTTCACCAAACCCGGCGACAAGGTCATCATACAGCCACCCGTCTATCATCCCTTCCGGCTTGTTCCGGAACAGAACGGCCGCGAGGTGGTGGTCAACCCGCTAACCCCTGACAGGAACATGGACTTAGAGGGCCTTGAGGCGTTGACACGCAACGGCGACTGCAAGGTGCTCATACTGGCCAACCCGCATAACCCCATCGGCATCTGCTGGCCCAGAGAGACGCTGGAGCGGCTGGCTGAGCTCTGCTACGAACGCCACATCCTCGTCATCAGCGATGAGATACACTGCGACATGGCGCTCTTCGGACATAAGCACATCCCCTTTGCATCGGTATCTGAGAAGGCTGCCCACTGCAGCATCACCTTCCAGGCGCCGACAAAGACTTTCAATATCGCCGGCATCGTGAGCTCCTATGCCATCGTTCCCGACGAGACGCTGCGTCAGCAGTTCTTCTCCTGGATGGAGGCCAGCGAGTTTGCCGCTCCTAACATCTTCGCCCCCATTGCCACGATGGCGGCCTTCACACAGGGCGAAGAGTGGCGCGAGCAGATGGTGGCCTATATCGAGGACAACGTGCGCTTCGTGGAGGACTTCTGCCGTGAACACCTGCCGCAGGTCCATCCAGTCCGCCCGCAGGCTTCATTCCTCGTCTGGCTCGACTGCCACGACCTGAAGCTCAACCACGAGAAACTCGTCAGCCTCTTCGTCAACAAGGCCCATCTGGCTCTTAACGACGGCGAGATGTTCAACCCCGGAGGCGAGGGCTGCATGCGACTGAATGTAGGAACACCCCGTGCCGTCCTCCGGCAGGCGCTGCAGCAGCTCTGCGAAGCCATAGAGAGTTAGGGAGACTATGAGAGATTAGAGTTAAGTGTTATGGTCAGCCCTGCCGGCAAATGTAATCATAATTACTAACTACTAATTACTCATTACTAATTACAAAAAGAATCATACATGGGTATTAGGGATTGCATCAAGGATAGGATATTGGTTTTAGATGGAGCGATGGGCACGATGATACAGTCGCTCCAGTTGCCTGATGCTGCCTATGAATGGACGGGCGAGGCATGTCCTTGCTGTCACCTTCAGCATGCTTCACAGAAAGGCAACAACGATGTGCTCAATATCCTTGCTCCCGATGCCATCGCTTCTATCCATCAGGCCTATGTCGATGCAGGCGCCGACCTGATTACCACCAACACCTTTTCTTCGAACCGCATCTCCCAGCAGGAGTATGGCATGGCAGGACATGTATCTGAGCTCAACCGTCAAGGGGCCCGGATAGCCCGGCGCGTGGCCGATGCCTGCCACGACCGGAAGGTATGGGTTGTCGGCACCATGGGACCCACATCGAAGACCCTCAGCCTCTCACCCGACCTGAACCATCCAGAAGCCCGTGCCGTAAGCTTCGAAGAGATGGCGGCAGCCTATCACGAACAGGTAGAGGCTCTCATTGAGGGAGGTGTCGACATGCTCATGCTCGAGACCTGTTTCGATGCCCTCAATGCCAAGGCAGCCCTCTATGCCATCCAGCAATACAATGCCGACCACAAAATCTCCGAGCCCTTCCCCGTGATGGTCTCGGTGACCGTCAGCGACCGTAGCGGCCGCACCCTGACAGGCCAGACCATCGAGGCTTTCTATCAGAGCATCTGCCACTACCCGCTGCTCTCCTTCGGCATGAACTGTTCGCTGGGAGTCGAGGACCTCTATCCCTTCATCCGCCAGCTGGCCCCTCAGCTGCCATGTGCCGTCAGCCTTCATCCCAACGCCGGCCTGCCCAACGAGATGGGCCAATACGACCAGGAGCCCGAGGTGATGGGCCGCTGGATCAGACAGATGGCCGAAGAAGGACTGCTGAACATCGCCGGCGGCTGCTGCGGAACCACCCCCGACCACATCCGTGCCATTGCACTAGCCGTACAAGGAGTAAAGCCCCGACCGCTCTGCCCGCGACAGGACTTCTTCTTAAAGGTTTCCGGACTGGAAGTCTACGATATCGGCATCTCCGCCAATTCCGGTGCGACGTCGGCAACCTTCACCAACATCGGCGAGCGCACCAATGTGGCAGGCTCGCGGAAGTTTGCCCGGCTCATCGCCGAACAGAAATACGACGAGGCAGCCATCGTGGCACTCCATCAGATTGACAACGGCGCATCTGTCATCGACATCAATATGGACGATGCCATGCTCGACAGCCGCAAGGAGATGGAAGCCTTCATACGCTACATCGAGAACGACCCCGGCATTGCCAGGGCTGCCTTGATGATTGACTCCTCCGACTGGCCGACCATCATTGCCGGACTGCAGAACGCGCAGGGCAAATGCATCGTCAACTCCATCAGCCTGAAGAACGGCGAGCAGGACTTCCTGCAGAAGGCTCGCGAACTCAGGCGCTATGGTGCGGCGGTCGTCGTGATGGCGTTCGACGAGCAAGGCCAGGCCACCGTCTACGAAAGAAAGACGGCCATCTGCCAGCGGGCCTACCAGCTGCTGCGCAACATCGGATTCCCGGCCGAGGACATCATCTTCGATGTCAACGTGCTCAGCGTGGGAACAGGCATCGAGGAACATGCCAACTACGGCCTCGACTTCATCCGTGCCGTGGCGTGGGTTAAGCAGAACCTCCCCGGCGCCAAGACCAGCGGCGGCATCAGCAACCTCTCGTTTGCCTTCCGGGGCAACAACCCTGTCCGCGAGGCCATGCACTCGGTATTCCTCTATCATGCCATCCGGGCCGGACTCGACATGGGCATTGTCAACCCCTCCATGCTGCAGGTCTACGACGACATCGAGCCGACTCTGCTGAAGCGTGTCGAAGCCGTCATCCTCAACCAGTCGCCAGAGGCCACGGAGCGACTCATCGCCCTGGCAGAGACGATGAAGGAGCACGCCCAGAAAAACGCGGCTGCCGTCCCCGAGCAGCAGGAGTGGCGCTCGTGGAAGGTTGAAGAGCGGCTGGGCTATGCCCTGAGCAAAGGCGTGGAAGACCATCTCGAGGCCGACCTTCAGGAAGCCCTCGAGACCTGCAGCGGTGATGCAGTGCGCGTCATCGAAGGCCCGCTGATGCAGGGCATGGAACGCGTCGGACAGCTCTTTGGCGAAGGCAAGATGTTCCTGCCGCAGGTAGTCAAGTCGGCCAAGGTCATGCGCAAGGCCGTGGCCATCCTGCAGCCATTCCTTCCAAACGCCCAGCAACAGACTTCCGGCTCCCAACAGCCCACCATCGTCCTCGCCACTGTCAAGGGCGACGTCCACGACATCGGCAAGAATATCGTGGGCATTGTCCTGGGATGCAACAACTTCAACGTCATCGACCTCGGCGTGATGGTGCCCAACGAAGCCATCCTCGAGGCCACCCTGAAATACAACCCCGTACTGGTCGGCGTCAGCGGACTCATCACACCCTCGCTGAAGGAGATGGAAGACCTCTGCCGGCTGTTCCAGCAACACCACCTCACCATACCCATCTTTGTAGGCGGTGCCACCACGTCGCCCGTCCATACCGCCGTGCGCCTTGCTCCGCTCTACGACGGACTCGTGGCCTATGGCGGCGATGCCTCCAACAGCTCCGTGATGGCTAAGCGCTACCTGGCCGACCCCTTGGCCACGACGCAGCAGCTGAAGGCCGAACAGCAAGACATTCGCGAAGCCTACGAACTGCGCAAGCAACCCATCGTCAGCTTCGAGGAAGCCAACCGTCGTGCACCCGTCCTTGCCTTCCCCCGTCATCCCTGGGCCGAGCCCGACCAGCTCCGCACCATCGAGAGCGAGGCTGCCGCCCTCACCCTCGACGACGTGGAACCGCTCATCGACTGGCGCATGCTTCTGCTCTTCTGGGGCTTTCGCGGAGAGACACTCCAGCAGCAGCTCGTCCACGACGAAGCCCGCAAGACCTTAGATGATGCCCGCCGGCTGCTCCTCCGGCTGAAAGCCTCGGGAGCCCTCCGCCCACAGGCTCTCCTGCAGTTCGAGATGGCCCGCCGACAGGACAACGACATCCGCTTCGACGACGGCCACTGCATGCCGATGTTGCGCAGCCAACAAGCCGACGGCCACTGCCGCTCGCTGGCTGACTTCCTGCCCGCTGACACCTCCGTACCCGTCGGACTCTTCTGCATCACTACCGCCGACTCCCCGGCCGACAACCTCGACAAGAAGACCTACGAAGGCCTCATGCACCATGCCCTCCGAGCCCGTGTCGTCGAGGCCGCGGCCGAGTGGATAGACCGCCGGCTGACCGAAGCCACAGGGGCCAAGCTCATCCGCCCGGCCATCGGATATCCCGTCTGTCCCGACCATGCCCTGAAGCGCATCCTCTTCGACATGACAGGAGCCGGGCAACGCCTCGGCGTAACCCTCACCGAGAGCTACAGCATACAGCCCTCCACCACCGTCTGCGGACTCTTCATCTCCCACCCCGAAGCCTGCTACTTCCCCGTCGGCCGCATCGGCGACGACCAGCAGGCCGACTACGACAAGAGAATGAAAAACGAAGAGTGAGTAACGAAAAGTTGCGGGGCGTCCTGAGGACGTAGCCTCCCCAAAAAGATAAATGAAATTATAATCCCACTGTCCATCAGTTTATAAGCCTATGAAAGTCATCGACATCATCCGCCATCGCCAAGGACGCCCCTTCGCCTCGTTCGAGATTGTTCCGCCGCTGAAGGGCTCCGATGCCCAGCGTCTGTTCCGCATCCTGCAACCGCTGATGCAGCTCCGCCCGCCGTTCATCAACATCACCTGCCATCGCGACGAAGTGGAGTACCACCCCAATGCCGACGGCACTTTCACACGGCTCACCCTCTCGCGCCGGCCTTCCACCATCGCCATCGTCGCAGCCATCATGCGAGAGTATCCCCAGGTAGACATCGTGCCCCACGTCATCTGCGGCGGAGCCTCGCGCCATCAAGTAGAGAGCGAGCTCCTCGACCTGCGCTTCCTGGGACTTGACAATGTCATGGCCCTGCGCGGCGATGCCATGCCCGGACAGAAAGCCTTCCAGCCCGAACCCGACGGCTTTGCACATACCGACCAGCTCGTGGCCCACATCCGCAACCTCAACGACGGCCACTACCTCGACCCCAACGTAGAGGTCGAGCCCACCGACCATCGCTTCTGCATCGGCGTGGCAGGCTATCCCGAGAAACACTACGAAGCTGCCAACCTCGAGACCGACATCGAGAACCTCAAGCGCAAGATTGATGCCGGTGCCGACTATGTGGTCACACAGATGTTCTTCGACAACGCCGCCTTCTACCGTTTCGAAGCCGCCTGCCGCCAGGCCGGCATCACCGTGCCCATCATTCCCGGCCTCAAGCCCATCTCCACCCTGCGCCAGCTCGACACGCTGCCCCGCACCTTCCACCTCGACCTGCCGCAGGAGCTCGTAGAGAGGCTCTCACGCTGCAGCAGCAATGCCGAGGCCTATGCCGTAGGCACCGACTGGTGCATCGCGCAGAGCCAGGACCTCCTCCGCCACGGCGTCCCCGCCATCCACTACTACACCATGGGCCGCACCGACAACATTCTCGACATCGTGCGCCGGTGCTTCCCCGAATAAGCCCCTCCAAGCGCCCCGCACCAACGGAGCAGCAAAAAAACTGCCGCCATCCTCACGGACAGCGGCAGCCGAATTCACATTTTCAATTGTATTAAAAAAACTTATAAAGTTATTTGTACAAAAGTACAAGTAGAAGGCGGGAGCCCACTTCGCAGTGAGCCTTCCGCCTTTTTTTTATGCTTAATCCCAGGCGTTCCAGATGTTGCCGCCCTTACCGAGGTTGTCGCCTCCCTCGTCGTCAGCTTCCAGACTGCCAGCGTCAGAGATATCCTGCTGGAGCTTGCTGCCCGGCTTCTCGAGTTCGGAAGAACCAGCCAGCATCTGAGCCGACAGCGTCAGCACATACTGTTCCGTCATAGGTCTGCTATAAATCTTTTTCATATCTTGAGTCCTCCTTCTTTTTTATTTGTTGACAAACTTCTTACCATTCACAATCACTACACCCTTGTAGGCCTCGCTGACGCGCTGACCCTGCAGGTTGTATACAGGAGCGCTGAAGACATTCTCCACGGTCAGTTCCTCGTCAAGACCCGTTGTGCCGTCGAAGCCGATGAACTCCTTGGCAGAACCACCGGGAACAGCGAGGTAAGCCGAGTTGGCGCGAACCTTGTAGGCGCTGTTGGTGACGCGATAGAAGCCCACCTTCTCGTTCTTCTTCTTCAGCACATAGAAGGCATCCGAACCAGTGCCGTCAATCGTCGTACCTGCAACAGTGCCGATGAGCTTGTTGGTGGCGCTGACGTCTGTACCAGTAGCAACGGCAGGAACGCTGTAGGTTCCTTCAGCAGCCTCAACGAGCAGACCAGTGCCGGCAGCAACGGTGCCAGCCTCGTTGAACTCTACAATGTCGCCATTCATGGAGGCAGTGTATGCGGTCAGACCCGTCAAATCTTCAAAATTCAGAGCGCTTGCCGAGCAATAGGTAGCATAGCCTGCGTCAGAAACTGTTATGTTGTCATAGCCAAAGATATCAATCTTGGATATACGGGTATTGTTAGCATTGGTAACCTTCAGGACATATACAGTACCAGCTGCCTGCTTGTTGGAAGCAATAACGAAATCATGATCCAACTTTGCGTTAGTGGCTGCTGTGCTGACAGCGTCTTCACCAACATAGATGTTAAAGGTAACACTTTGAGAGCCTGTAGAAGTTCCATATACCTTAATCTTACTGACATTGAAGGGGAAAGCTGGCAGTGTCAAAGTTGCATCTGCTTTTCCCAACAACAAGACATCGTCTGTAAAATAATAGCCTTCTCCATTTCCATCAAGAGTAATTGTATATCCCTGCCCATCCGTGAAATCATCAGGGCCTGCGTCCTTAGAGGTTGGGAATCCCCAATCGGTATTATCAGTAAAGTCAAGAGTTGCAGTCGGGGTGAGAGGATTGATAACAGTTACCACACAAGTGGCAGTAAAGTTGCCGTCGCTCGTCTTCACAGTAATGGTGGCCGTACCCTTGGCAACAGCGGTAACCAAACCTGTACTGCTAACAGTAGCTACTGCATTGTCCGACGTTTCCCATGTGACAGCTTGGTTTGTAGCGTCAACGGGGTCTAAAACGGCAGTAAGTTGCTCTGTTGATCCTACTTCAATGGTCGTTGTTGATTTATCCAGACTAACACCCTCAACCGATTTTACAGGCGAGATGCTGATGTCGTCAATGGCACGGACTGCAGTACTTCCAGCATATTCAATTTTCACATAGACATTAGAATAAGTGCTAAGATTCCGAGTTACTTCAACCCAATCTCCCTTTGACATAGAAGTAGCACTCTGCTCGTCTCCAACTGCAGTCCAAGCGGTACCATCTGAAGAAACTTTTACAGTCCACGTGCTCTCGGTCGTGTTATTACTTTCCTTGCTAACATAGAACTTCAGCAGGCCAGGGGCAGCAACTTTATTCTTAGTCTGAACAGAAGCAGATGCCGTTCCTGCTGTTTTGCCATAATATGTTCCACCATGAGCAGTAATAGTAGAAGTGGTCCTTGTGATATTAGTAAATGTCCAATCGGTATAGCATGCCAAGTCACCAGCTTCAAAGTCAACGTTCAAGCCGGGCACTTCCGAGATAATGGTATAGGTGGCTGAAGCAACTTCAGAATTCGTCATACCATCCTTCACACCAATGGCTTTAATGGTCTGTGTTGAGCTGACAGAAATAGCGGAAGAATATGTAGCGCTACTGCTTGTAGGGGTAGTTCCGTCAGTTGTATAGTGAATAGCAGCACCATCTGTAGCACAATCGATGGTGACACTCTGTGTGCCAATGTAGGAGCCAGCAGCAGGATTAAAGGTTGGGGTAGCGACAGTTGAGCCACCAGTAGAGGGTCCTTCTGTTAAAGTGACACTATTAATATAGAAAGTACCATGACCTGTCCCAGATCCTGTATTATTTGTAAATTTTAGTGTAACAGCACCACTTAATGCTGGATTACTATTAAATGTCATATCTGCAGTGGTATTTGCTGAGATATCCTGTGTTCCCAAACTTGTTTCACCAATGAATGCTTCGACAGTAACAGCATTTTCTATTGATTTGTTATACCTATAGTTTAATACTATTCTTTTGATTGTGTAGCCTTGGGCTGCTATAGAATAATCATCAATAGTAGCAGAATTATTTAACAATTTACTATAGGTACTTGAGAACGAATGAGTATCGTTCTCAGCTGCCCACACGTTACCTACTCCCATGACCATCGCAGCCAGCAGGAGCACTAATTTTAAGTGTAATTTTTTAAGCATAATTTTTTATTTTAAAAGTTAATATTATATTTCAACTGAAAGTCCGTACTAACTTCTATACATTATTATATAAAAAAGCGCAGACCTCATCATACTCCAACTCAGGTCTGCGACAACCTACAATCACATATGCAGAAGTCTGCGTTATTCACGCAGTCTCAAGTGATTGTAATTGCTCTTCTTTCTACTTCGAGGTCGCAGTTCGAGTTGGAATTTGAGCACTAAAATGTCTGTGATTCATCGAATCACGGTGCAAAGGTACGACTAAAAATCGGTACTGCCAAGACAATATCGATTTATTTTTCCGCGTGGGTAAAAAAGGGAGAGTGTTTACAGGAGTGGGCCTACGATGATGACGAGCTGATAGAGCCAGTGGGCTACGAGGGCGGCGCAGAGTCCGCCGATGGTATGTGAGAGGATGGCCTTGGAGGTCTGCTCGCGGTAGCCGAGGGAGTCGAGCATGGCGGTGTGGGTGCTGAGGAATCCGCTCCAGCACATGCCGATGGCTGTGAAGACGGCGATGGCGTTGCCGTCAATCCATCCCTGCTGTGCGAAGCTGGGCACGAGTCCGAGGGCGGCGCCTACGGCTCCGAGGGCTGTGATGGGGAACGCTATCTGGTGAGGGTCGGAGAAGCCGAAGAGCCACTCAAACAGCCAGTCGACCTTCGAGGCCAATGCCGGCAGCAGCTCGATGCCTTCGTAGGCCTGTCCGCTGTAGGTGCCGTCGGCACCGGGTCCGAAGGTGAGAATCATGACGAGGGTTGAGATGATGAGCACGCCGGGGATGATGGCGATGCCCACGTCGACGCCGGTGCGGCCGCCGTCGAGCAGGGAGTTCAGTATGCGCAGGAACAGCGTCTTCTCTTCTTCCTTCACGCCTTGCTCCTGCTCCTCTACTTCGGCCACCTCGACGGCATCCTCGGTCTTGAACTGCGGATGGGCCTTCAGCAGCAGGTGCTGCATGCAGCGCGTAGAGACGATGCAGCCGCAGAAGGCTCCGACGAGTCCGACGAGGGGCGCGGTGAAGTAGCCCATGCCCACCATGTAGATGATGACGATGAGGCCCATGCCGAAGGCTGTGCCGAAGTTGGTAAGCGAGATATACTGGTACTTCTTGAAGTAGGATGCGAAGCGCTTGTCCTGGGAGAGGGAGATGATGGCTGGGTTGTCGCTGAGGAAGGTCATGACGGCTCCGAGCGATGCCACGCCGGGCAGATGGAAGAGGGGCTGCATGAGTGGCCGGAGTATCTTCTCGATGAGGGTGACGACGCCGAACTCTACGAACAGACGCCCGATGGCTCCCGTGATGACGCAGATGCCCATGAGGTAGAACACGGTGTTGAGCAGCAGGTCGTGGGCGGTCTTCATGATGGTGTTGAGCATGTTGGCAGCCCCCATCTGCCAGCCGATGGCAGTGAAGAGTGCAAGCACGATGGCCAGGCAGATGATGCCCGAACGATAGGTATTCTTATTCATTATGTGTTCCTCATTTCTCATTTCTCATTTCCCATTTCTCATTTAATAACGCCTTCCCTACCCCTTTTATTGCACCCGCACAAGAAAAATGCGCTGCACGGAAACGGCCTTTCACGCTGCCACTGATAAGACTTCGCAACAAGAAAGCTTACCTATCGGAAAATGAAAGGTAAGCTTTCTTCAAGTAAAATAGGCTATTTTAGTCAGTAAAATAGGCTATTTTGGTCGGTAAAATAGGCTATTTTACTTTGACTTTCCTAAGCTCTTATCTTCCAATCAGTTAGGAAAGCCTGCACGAGAAGCCTCCCATGACCGACGCTTGGGTATGGAAAGTGAAGGCTGATGGCAAAACAGCTTGGAGATACAGAGAAGCGAATGAACAGAACTGACAAAAAAAATATTGCTGTCCGGTAAAAACGGCCTGAACCAAAGGTCGACGGCCGAAGGGAAAGT
>CAMHUI010000038.1 GCA_946188345.1 uncultured Prevotellaceae bacterium
TGTCATCAAGGCCAGCCAAGCCGGGGCGATGGCTCCAGTAGGGCTGTTCAAGGGCTACTACCGCGACGAGGAGAAGACGCATGAGGCTTGGCACGACGGGCTCTATCACACGGGCGATGTGGCCTGGCGCGACGAAGACGGCTACTACTGGTTTGTAGGCCGTACGGACGACGTCATCAAGTCGTCCGGCTATCGCATCGGCCCGTTCGAGGTAGAGAGTGCACTGATGACCCATCCGGCCGTGGTGGAGTGTGCCATCACCGGCGTGCCCGACGAAATCAGGGGCATGGTGGTCAAGGCCACCGTCGTGCTGGCAAAGGAATGGAAGAAGCATGCCGGCGACGAACTCGTCAAAGAACTGCAACGACACGTCAAACACGTCACCGCCCCCTATAAGTATCCCCGCATCATCGAATTCGTGGACGAGTTGCCGAAGACCATCTCCGGAAAGATTCGCCGTGTGGAGATTCGCGAGAAAGACGGAATGAATAAATAACAAAACAACAGATAAACAGATGCTTTCCTTTGAATGTGACTACAACAACGGTGCTCATCCCATGGTGTTGCAGCATCTCATCGAGACTAACCATGAGATCAGCCTTACCTACGGTTTCGACCGCTGGAGCGAGGCTGCCCGCGAGAAGATCCGCCTTGCCTGCGAGCTGCCTGAGGCTGACATCTACTTTCTGCAAGGCGGCACCCAGGCCAACGCCGTCGTCATCGACTCGTTGCTGCGCTCCTACGAGGGCGTGGTCTGTGCCGAGTCCGGACACATCAATGTCCATGAGGCCGGAGCCATCGAGGCTTCAGGCCACCGCGTCATCGCCCTGCCTGCCGACAATGGCAAGCTGTGCAACGATGAGCTGGAGTCTTTCATGCAGGTCTATCTGCACGACGAGAGCCGCGAGCATGTGGCACAGCCCGGCATGGTCTACATCACCTTCCCCACGGAGTTGGGAACTCTCTATACGGCCAAGGAGATAGAAATGCTGTACGGCACCTGCCAGAAGTACGGTCTTCCCCTCTTCATCGACGGAGCCCGTCTGGCCTACGGTCTGGCAGCGTCAGAGGACATCAGCCTGCCTTGGCTGGCGCGCCATTGCGATGCCTTCTACATCGGCGGAACGAAGTGCGGTGCCCTCTGTGGCGAAGCTGTGGTCTTCACCAACCACCATATCCCAACGCCACGCGGCTTCTTCTCTAACGTCAAGCGCCACGGGGCCCTCTCGGCCAAGGGCCGGCTGGCGGGCGTTCAGTTTGACGCACTCTTCACCGACGGTCTCTACATGCAGCTGGGCCGGCAAGCCATCAGTATGGCCATGCACGTGAAACGGATGCTGGCCGACGCAGGGTTCAGGTTCTATCTCGACTCACCCACCAACCAGCAGTTCGTCATCATCCCCAACGCCCTTGTGCAGGAGTTGAAGCCTCAGGTTGACTTCACGCTCTGGGGGCCTTTCGATGCCGACCACATGCTCTGCCGCTTCGTCACCTCCTGGGCAACGACAGCTGAGGACATCGCCCGGCTCGGCGACATCCTCAACAAGACGAAATAACCTTTTTACAGGAGTTTCCTGACAGATACGCAATTCGCCTGGAGCAATTACTGCTTCAGGCGAATTTTATTATCCTCCAGCGACTCGATGATGGCGAGCGACTCCAGGCGATGGTGGCCGGCTTCGAAGAGTGCCTGGCGACCATGCTGGAACTCTTTCTCGATGACGAATCCCATGCCCACAATCTCTGCTCCGGCCTGCCGGCACAGCTCCGCTGCGGCCAGGGCACTGTTGCCGAAGGCGAGGAAGTCGTCGATGAAGAGCACGCGGTCGGTGGGAGTCAGGAAGTTTCTGCTGACCACGAGTGTATAGTCGCACTGTTTGGTGAAGGAATGGACGACGGCTTCGTAGTGGTCGGCCATGGTTGAGGGTTTTGCCTTCTTGGCGAAGACCATGGGCAGGCGCATCTCATAGCTGGTCATGATGGCCGGAGCGATGCCCGAAGCCTCGATGGTCATGATTTTGTTGGCCCCGCAATCGGCAAAGCGGCGGGCGAATTCCCCTGCCATCTGCTTCATCAGGATGGGGTCAATCTGGTGATTGACGAAGCTGTCAACTTTCAGGATGCCGCCATTGAGACAGCGGCCGTCGCGCAGGATGCGGTCGTGTAGTGCTTTCATCGGAAGTGTGTTAATTGCCTGCAAAGATACACAAATTCCGCTACATAGCCCCATAGTTTCCTAAGTTTTTTATACACGATTTGATGGAAACCGGAGCGACTTTGGCAGGCTTTCAGGAAATGATATCTAAGAAACCGTAAAGTAAAATAGCCTATTTTGGTCAGTAAAATAGCCTATTTTGTTGAGTAAAATAGCCTATTTTGGTCGGTAAAATAGCCTATTTTACTTATCGAAGTCCTGCTATTCGTTTGATGATTGGTAAGGAAAGCCTGAAAGAAAGCGGCCGCATCGTGCCACGAAGTGTGGCTTGCGATGCGACCGCTGAGGGGGATTGTCATCATTCTGGATGAAAGATGCCTACTTCAGCACGCCGAGTTCCTTGCCCACCTTGATGAAGGCGGCGATGCACTTGTCGAGCTGTTCGCGGGTGTGTCCGGCTGATAGCTGCACGCGGATACGAGCTTCGCCCTTCGGCACGACGGGATAGTAGAAGCCGGTGACGTAGATGCCTTCCTCCTGCATCTTGGCGGCGTAGACCTGCGAGAGCTTTGCGTCGTAGAGCATGACTGCGCAGATGGCGCTCTGGGTGGGTTTGATGTCGAAGCCGGCAGCCATCATCTTGTCGCGGAAATAGTTGACGTTTTCTACGAGGCGGTCGTGCAGCTCGTTGCTTTCCTTGAGCATCTTGAAGACTTCGAGTGAGGCTCCGATGATGCATGGGGCAAGGGAGTTGGAGAACAGATAGGGGCGTGAGCGCTGGCGCAGCAGTTCGATGATTTCCTTGCGGCCGGTGGTGAATCCTCCGAGTGCACCGCCAAAGGCCTTGCCCAGCGTGCCGGTGTAGATGTCTACGCGGCCATAGGTGTTGTAGAACTCGCTGACGCCGTGTCCGGTCTTTCCGACTACTCCGGCGGAATGGCTCTCGTCGACCATGACGAGGGCATCGTATTTCTCGGCCAGGTCGCAGATTTTGTCAATGGGTGCTACGTTGCCGTCCATGGAGAATACTCCGTCGGTGACGATGATGCGGAAGCGCTGCTCCTGAGCCTCCTGCAGACACTTCTCGAGCTCCTGCATGTCGGCGTTGGCATAGCGGTAGCGCTTGGCCTTGCAGAGACGCACGCCGTCGATGATGGAGGCGTGGTTGAGTGCGTCGGAGATGATGGCATCGTCGGCCGTGAGGAGTGGTTCGAAGACACCGCCGTTGGCATCGAAGCAGGCGGCGTAGAGGATGGTGTCCTCGGTGTGGAAGTACTCCGAGATGGCCTGTTCGAGCTGCTTGTGGACGTCCTGGGTGCCACAGATGAAGCGTACGCTTGACATGCCGAAGCCGCGCTCGTCCATCATGCGTTTCGAGGCTTCGATGAGACGTGGATTGTCAGACAGTCCGAGATAGTTGTTGGCACAGAAGTTCAGCACTTCTTTTCCAGCCACCTGGATGGCAGCCCGCTGGGGGCTCTCGATGAGGCGCTCCTCCTTGTAGAGTCCGGCCTCGCGGATTTCTGCAATCGTCTGTTGCAGATGTTCTTTCATTTTTCCGTACATATTAATCAGATTTAGGATTGAGGTTCTATCTATTGCACCGGCAGCAGTCGGCATAGCCTCCTGCCTGCCCGGGGATGATTTGCCTGCATACGAGGCAAAGGTAGCGTTTTTTTAGATAAAAAACTAATTTTAAACAAAAAAAGTTCGCTCATATCAGTTTTTTTTAGTTATTTTGCATTTCGTATGAAATAAAAATATAAATCTGAAGAAGACATGAAAAATATCTTGGTGATTGGAGCTACCGGACAGATTGGTTCGGAACTCACCATGGAACTGAGAAAGCGCTACGGCGGCGAGCACGTCGTGGCTGGTTACATCACAGGGGCAGAGCCCAAAGGCGAACTACTTGAAAGCGGACCATCTGAACTGGCCGACGTCACGAATGGGCAACAGATTGCCGACGTCGTGAAAAAGTACAACATTGACTCCATCTACAACCTGGCAGCCCTGTTGTCGGTCGTTGCCGAGCACAAACCGCTGCTGGCCTGGCACATCGGCATCGACGGTCTGCTGAACATCCTCGAAGTGGCCCGCGAGAACCATTGTGCCGTGTTCACGCCAAGCTCCATCGGCTCGTTCGGACCTGAGACGCCTCACGTCATGACCCCGCAGGACACCATCCAGCGCCCACGCACCATCTACGGTGTGTCGAAGGTGACGACCGAGCTGCTGTCGGAATACTACTTCCATAAATACGGCGTCGACACACGGTCGGTGCGCTTCCCAGGCATCATCTCCTACGTAACGCCTCCGGGCGGCGGCACCACAGACTATGCCGTAGACATCTACTACTATGCCGTGCGCGGAGAGAAGTTCGTCTGCCCCATCCCCGAGGGCACGCTGATGGACATGATGTATATGCCCGACGCCCTGCACGCCGCCATACAGCTGATGGAAGCCGACCCCACCCGACTCATCCACCACAACGGCTTCAACGTGGCCTCCATGAGCTTCGCGCCGGAGACCATCTACGCCGCCATCAAGAAGCTGCGCCCGCAGTTCGAGATGGTATACGACGTAGACCCGCTCAAGGCCGCCATTGCCAACTCCTGGCCCGACTGCATGGACGACTCCTGCGCACGTCAGGAGTGGGACTGGAAACCGCAGTACGACCTGCAGTCGATGACGGCCGACATGCTCGACAAGCTGTCGAAGAAACTGTTGAAATAACGTCCGCCCCCTATCCCTTCCCCAAGAGAAAAGGATAGAGGGTGGCTCCTTTCTTATTATGAAAAGAATCATCTTTCTATCACTACTGATGGCCCTTGCCCTCAACGCAAAGGCTCAAGCAAGAAGCCACTACGACGTGGCCGCCTACGTCTATCCCGCCTATGCCGCCGACGACCCGCGGCTACGACCCTTCTGGCCATTGGGCATGGGCGAATGGGAGACGGTGATGACCATGCAGCAGCGCAATCCCGGACACTACTGGAACCGCCACCCACTGTGGGGATACGTCAACGAGGCCGACCCCTCGGTGATGGAGATGGAGATTGACCAGGCTACGAGCCACGGCGTCAACGTCTTCATCTTCGACTGGTATTGGTTCGACGGACGGCCCTTCATGGAGACCACCCTCACCAATGGATTCCTCAAAGCCCGCAACCGCGACCGCATGCAGTTCTACCTGATGTGGGCCAACCACAACGTGGAGAACTATTGGGACACACGCATCGCCCACCTCGGCGAGCACAACATCATCTGGCGCGGAGGCATCAACCGCGAAGAGTTCGAAAAGATGTGCAAGCGGAATATCGAGATGTTCTTCCGCCAGCCCAACTACTACAAGATAGACGGCCGACCCGTATTCATGATCTACGAGGTCCATACCTTCATCGAAGGACTGGGCGGCGTGGAGCAAGCGGCCGAGGCTCTGAAGTGGTTCCGCAGCGAGGTAAAGAAAGCAGGATTCCCCGACCTGGAGCTGCAGTTCACCATGTGGACACCCAACCTGAACTACAGCGGCTTCGATGCCGGCAAGACCGACAAACCCGAAGAAGCCTTCATCCGAAAGATGGGCTTCAACAGCACCAGCCACTATCAGTTCTGCCACTTCCTGAACGTCGACGACGACTATCAGACCATCCTCAACCAAGCCTATCAGGAGTGGGAACGGCTGGAGACCGAGTACTCCATCCCCTACTACCCCCACGTCAGCATCGGCTGGGACAACAGCCCGCGTACAGGCCGCAGCGCCGTTACCCGCGACAACACGCCCGAACGCTTTGAGCAAGCCCTGCGCAAAGCCAAGGCCTATCTCGATGCACGCCCACGACTGCATCCCCTCATCACCATCAACTCATGGAACGAATGGACCGAGACCAGCTACCTTCAGCCCGATGACGTCTATGGCTACGGCTATCTCGATGCCGTGAAGCATGTCTTTGTGGATGATAAGTAGGGGCAAAAAACAATAATTAAAACCTAAACCTACAGCTATGAAAAAGATTATTCTTGCCTGCGTGGCATTACTGACTGTTGCCTGCACAGGCACAGAGAAGAAAGCAGACCTGACCTCACACGTCATCATCATCGGCCTCGACGGATGGGGCACCTGGTGCATGGAGAAAGGAGAAGCACCCTTTATTAAAGAAAAGATGAAGGAAGGCTCCTGGACACTGAACAAGCGCACCGTGCTGCCCTCCATCAGCGGCGCCAACTGGGCTGCCATGATGAACGGCACACCCGTGGAGTCGTCAGGCATCACCAACAACGACCCCTTCCCCACCTTCAAACCCCTCTACCTGACAGAGCATAACGCCCAGCCCACTTTCTTCCACCTGATGGCACAGCAGCGCCCAGAACTGGAGACTGGTGCCATATGCGAATGGGGAGACTTCCTGAACTATGCCGACACACTCTGCCTTGACTATTATGAGCGCATCCATCATGCCTCTGAGGTCCCAGACGCTATCGTCGATGCCAGCGTGAAATATATCAAGGAGAAGAAACCCAATCTCTGCTTCATCCACATCGATGCCCTCGACCACATGGGCCATTCCTTCGGACAAGGCTCTGACGAATACTATGCCGAACTGCCGAAGGTCGACGACCGCGTACGCCGCATCGTGGAAGGTGTCAAGGAAGCAGGCTTCTACGACGACTGTATCATCATGATTACCTCCGACCACGGCCACGAAGGAGCCAGCCATGGCGGCCACAGCCAGCTGGAGATAGAAACCCCGTTCGTCATCTGGGGCAAGGGCATCATGAAAGACCATGAGATTACCGAGACCCTCATCCAGTACGACATTGCCGCCACCGTGGCCAAGATCTTCAACCTGGAAGAACCGCAGAGCTGGCGCGGCAAGGCCATGGAAGTGTTTGAGGCGAAGTAAGGAAGCCATGAAATAATGATAAGAATGAAATCCCTCGCCAGAATCGTTCTGCTCTCTACGGCCGTGGCCCTCACGTCGTGCCGGCAAGCCGCCGTGGCCATCGATAAGACCAACGGCTACCAGGCAAGCCGAGACGTGCTGGCTCCTCTCGTCACGATGACCGCCGCCGGCGTGAAAGGCGAAGAACCTAACCAGTGGCTGGCCTTCAGAAGAGACGTTATGCTGGACAAGGTGCCCAAGAAGGCTGTCGCCGTCATCGCTGCAGACAGCAAATACTGGCTGTGGGTGAACGGAGAGCTGGCCGTGTTCGAGGGAGCACTGAAGCGAGGGCCCAACCCATCTGATGCTTATTACGACGAGGTTGACCTCGCCCCCTACCTGAAGAAAGGCGACAATCAAGTGGCCCTGCTCGTCTGGTACTTCGGAAAGGATGGATTCTCCCACAAGGGCAGCGGCATGCCTCAGCTGTACTTCGACTGCCCGACACTGAACGTCACCACCGACGGCAGCTGGCACGTACGCATCCATCCGGCATATGGCACAGCCAACTGCCCCGTACCCAACTACCGCCTGTCGGAGTCGAACATTGCCTTCGACGCCCGCAAAGACATACGAGATTGGCAGACGGCCGACATACAGGGTTTCCAACCCGTGGCGCTCGTACCCAACACGCTGGGCAAGCTACAATACAGACCCATCCCCATGTGGAAAGACTACGGCATCCGTAGCGCCGGTTTTGAAACACGACGCGGCGAACTGGCCGACACGCTCATTGCCACCCTGCCGCACAACATCCAGATGACGCCTATACTCACCATCGACGACCCGCAGGGAGGGCATCGCATCCTCATCGAGACCAACCATTCGAAGGTAGGCATCGAGTGTCTGCGGGCAGAATACTTCACTCGCAAGGGCCTGCAGGAATATGAGTCACTGGGCTGGCTGAACGGCAACAAGCTCATCCTCACGGTGGAACACGGCGCAGAAATCACCGGTGTATCCTATCGTGAGACAGGCTACGATGCCACACCGGAAGGACGGTTCCACTGCGACGACGCCTTCTATAACCGTTTCTGGGACAAAGGCCTTCGAACCATCTACGTCAATGCCCGCGACAACTTCTTCGACTGTCCAGACCGTGAGCGCGGACAATGGTGGGGAGACATTGTCGTCATCCTCAACGAGTGTTTCTACACCTACTCCACCTCCCTCCACAGTCTCATCCGCAAGGGCATCCATGAGCTCTGCGACTGGCAGCGTGAAGACAGCGTGCTCTTCTCACCCATCCCTGGCCGCTATCGCACAGAGCTGCCCTGCCAGATGCTTGCCGCCGTGGGCCGCTATGGATTCTGGACCTACTACATGAATACGGGCGACCTGGCCACCATCAAGCACGTCTACCCCGCCGTCAGACGCTATCTGGCCATCTATAAGACCGAGCCCAACGGCCTCATCGCCTTCCACAAAGGCGACTGGACCTGGGGCGACTGGGGCGACAACAAAGACATGCGGCTGCTGCAGAACACTTGGTACTGCTTAGCTCTCGAGGGAGCTGCCAACATGGCCGAGCTGCTGGGGCTTCAGGAAGACGCCGACAGCTATCGCCGACAGCGCAAGGCCATCATCGATGCCGTTAACCGCGTGTGCTGGACAGGCTCGGCTTATCGCCATCCCGATTATCCCGGAGCTACCGACGACCGCGTTCAGGCCCTCGCCATCCTGGCAGGCATTGCTACGCCCGACAAATATGATGCCCTCTTCGAAGTCTTCAAGAGCGAGGAGCATGCCAGCCCCTATATGGAGAAATATGTCATGGAGGCTCTCTTTGCCATCGGACATGGAGATTATGCGCTCGAGCGAACCCAACGCCGCTATGACTTCATCGTCAACCATCCCGACTACGACACGCTGTTTGAAGGCTGGGATGTAGGCGTGAACGGCAACTGGGACTGTGGTTCGGTGAACCATGCATGGAGCGGCGGTGCCCTCGCTGTGCTGCCAACGATGATGTTTGGCATCATTCCCACCGAAGCTGCCTGGAAGCGATTCTCTGTCAAGCCCGACACGAATATCTTCCGCATCTGCGAGTTGTCCTTCCCGACGGTTGCAGGAAAGGTAGCGATGAGCCTGCGGCGAGACCAGGGATTGATTACCTGGACCCTTGAAGTGCCCAAAAGAACGACAGCCGACGTCACTATCCCCTGGACCTTCTCCAAGGCCAGCCTCGACGGAAAGACCTTCACCACTCCAACGCTCACCCTCAAAGTTGGAAAGCACGAGATAAAAATAGAAATGGTTAGTGAGTAGTGATGGCAACTCCGACAGCCAACTCGTACGGTCTGACCCTGAATTCATATTCAAACACCTAACTCTATCACCTAATTCTAAATCCTAATTTATCCAACTCAAATGATGGACAGAAGAGACTTTCTCAAGACGTCAGGCACTGCCCTTGCAGCCTTGGCTGTGACGACGGTGGCTCCTGCCGCTACCATCTTAGACGCGGAGCAGCAGAAGCTGTTCGGCAAGAAGATGAAAGGTCACTTCTCACTGACACAGATTTCCTCAGCCACCAACACCATCGGCGAGTCTTACCTGATGAAGACGCGCGGCGGCAAGGTGGTCATGGTAGACAGAGGCTATGCCACTGACGTAGAGAAACTGCGCCGACATCTGGCCAAGGCCGGCAATCATGTCGACCTATGGTTTATCACTCATCCCCACGAAGACCATATGGAAGCCCTTGCCACCATCTTGCACGACCCACAGGACATCACTATCGGCAAGGTCGTCTATTCGCGCGTCACTGATGAGTTTCTCAACTGCGAGCCCAACAGTGCCGACCATGCCCGCAGCTACTATCAGGCCTTGGACAACTTCATGGAGGGCACGGACTTCATCAATGTGCACCAGACAGGCCAGCGTTTCGACATTGATGGCATCGGCATCATGATACTGAGTGTGGCCGACATGAGCATCAAGCGCCGTCACTTCAATGAACAGTCGATGATTATCCGCATGTGGGACGACACCAAGAGCGTCGTCTTCCTCGGCGATGCGGAGGTGGAACGCGGAGAAAAGGTGCTGGCACAGTATAGGGACTACCTTGACTGCGACTACCTGCAGATGGCCCACCACGGACAAAACGGGTGCAACGAACATTTCTATAAGACTATTAACTTCCGGGCTTGTCTGTGGCCAACGCCCTCCTGGGTTTGGGATCCCGACCCCAACGGTCCGCTCAAGACGATGGATACACGCCGGTGGATGGACGAAAAAGGCATCACTGAGCATCATGTAAGCTGCCTGGAAGAAGACTGGACACTACTATGAAAAGACTACTTCTCTATTTACTCCTGCTCTGTGCCTGGACTACCGCTCCAGCGCAGACCGACCTGATGAGCGACACCTGGGTGGCTACCGATGCGCTTGGGCGCACCATGCCACTCCACGAAGAGGTGGGCGACGTGAAGACCGACCACCAGCGAAAGGTGGGCATCTTCTACATCACCTGGCACACGCAGAACCTGCACTCGCTGCCAGGCCCCTACACTGACGTCACAAAGATACTGCAGGAAGACCCCTCGGCCCGCCTGCAGCATGACCACCCGCTATGGCGCTACGGCACCTACCACTGGGGCGAACCCGAGGCCGGCTACTTCCTGAGCCAGGACGAGTGGCTCATCCGCCGCGACCTCTCGATGCTGCAGGATGCGGGTGTCGACGTGCTCATCCTTGACGTCACCAACGGCGTCCTCTATTGGGATGAGTGGGAGATGCTCTTCCAGACGATGGAACAGATGCGCCGCGAAGGCAACCAGACGCCACAGTTCACCTTCTGGTCGTACAACGGGAACCCTGTCAGCGTGGTCACCCAGCTCTACGAACGCTATTACAAGTCCGGCCGCTACCGTGACCTGTGGTTCGAATGGGACGGCAAGCCGCTGCTCCTCTACAATGCCGACCCTTCTAACGATGCCAACGGCAGCTATGAGGCCAAGGCCAGCGACTATCCCAAGGATATCTTCAGCTTCTTCACCCTGCGCAACATGTGGTGGGGCTACTACGAATGGGCCGGCCAGCGCTACATCGGGACAGAGGACAACTGGAGCTTCGGCTACTCAATGGCCGACCCACACATTATTAACATGTCGCCCCAGGAGCTTGTCTCGAGACACGACGGCCAGCCTGAAGAGGCTGCCGTGACGCCTGCCCAGCATCCGGTGACGATGACCGACAGGCCGATGGGCGTCGGCAAGTCGTGGTCAAGAGCTGCCGGAGAGCCGCCTCTCAACGAATACGACATGCCAACCGAGGCTTTCGTGCCGTGGCTCGGCAAGACCGTCAAAGAGACTGCCGATGACCTTGCCACCGCCCCCACAGCCTATGGCATCTACTTCCAGGAACGTTGGGACGACGCCCTGAAGGCCGACCCGCCCTTCATCTACCTGAACGACTGGAACGAATGGACCGCCGGCAAATACTTCCAGAAAGACAGCATCGGATGGCTCGGAAGGAAAAACCCATTCATGTTTGTCGACCAATACAACGCCGAGTTCAACCGCACCATCCAGCCTATGAAGGGTGGCTATACCGACAACTACTACATGCAGATGGCCCAGAACATCCGCCGCTATAAGGGTGCACGCCCCATCCCCCGCAGCGTCGGCAGGAAGAAGATTGCCATCGATGGACACTTCAACGACTGGCAGCAGGTCAGCGTCAGCTACTTCGATACGCGCGGCGACACCTTCCACCGCAATGCCAAGGGCTATGCCGGGCTTGTCTATACCGACTCTACCGGTCGCAACGACATCATCGAGACCAAGGTCACCATAGACCGCCGTCGGCAGCTCTGCTTCTATGTCCGCACGGCCGAGCCGCTCACGGCCGCCACCGACCCCAACTGGATGCTCCTGCTCATCGATGCCGACCAAGACTCCCATACGGGCTGGCATGGCTACGACCTGCTGGTCAAGCCCTCTCCCGACCCCTCCCGAAAGGAAGGAGGCTGCATCCTGAGCTACGTCGACGGCCATTGGAACCAGATGGGTACCGTCTCCTGTGCAGCCCACGGCAACGAGATGGAGTTGTCTGTTCCTATCAAAATCAAGGGTATGACGGTAGCCATCGACTTCAAGTGGGCCGACAATCCGACCGACCTCGACAACCCCATCTCACTCTGCCTTCACGGCGACACAGCCCCCAACCGAAGGTTCAACTATCGGTTCCTGTGGAGCAATAAATAAAAAAGTCAGGTACTTTTGTCAATAAATCAAGGAGTTTTGTCAAGAAGTATAGGTTTTTCCAAACATTAATGCGTACCTTTGCCGATAGAAAACAAACGTAGTTTTTGAAGTATAAATCTTTAATATCAGATAAGTATCATATGAGAACAACAATCTTCAAGAGTCTGGCAGGCGTTGCATCCGCAATGGCCCTCGCCATCTTCATGGGATGTGGCCAGAAGGCCCCCCAAGCATTAGGACAGCGCACCGCAGCCCTCGACGACGAGGCGTGGAGCGTGTCGAAGTGGATTTCCGTTGTCGACGCTCCCGTTGTAGAGGGTAGCATCGAGGGCGAGCGCGAGCTGGCAGCCGACGGCGCCAGCTGGTTCCTGTCTACCATCAAGAACGAAGCCCAGGTGACAAAGGCCACCTGGATGACTGCCGGCCTCGGCGTCTTCGAGCTCTACGTCAACGGCCAGCCCATTGGCGAGGAAATCCTCAAGCCCGGCTTCACCCACAACCAGAAGACCAAGCGCTCGTTCACCTACGACATCACCGAAGCCTTCAATACCAAGGCCGACGCTGAGAACCAACTCGCCGTACAGGTGACACCGGGCTGGTGGGGCGACAAGATTGTCACTCCCTGGGGTCACGACGGCATGATTGGCCGCAAGTGCGCCTTCCGCGGCGTGCTCGAGCTTACCTTTGCCGACGGCACCAAGAAACTCTTCGGCACCGACACGGAGTCGTGGACGGCAGGCATCGCCGGACCGGTGAAGCATGCCGGAATCTTCGACGGCGAACGCTACGATGCCCGCGAGCTGCCGGGATATGAGACTCCCGAGAAGCTGTCGACACCCGAAGAGAACACCGAGTTCCAAGGCGAGATCCTGCCTTCCGACGGTGCAGAGGTCTATCTGCGTTGCGACCTCGCCCTCGACCCCGTCAAGGCCTACACATGGCAGGACGTAGAGGGTGCCAACGACGCCGAGGGCGATGCCAAGGAGTACGGAAAGATTGTCATTGCCGAGGAGTTTGCCCCCGGTGCCGAGATGGTGGTCAAGGCTGGCCAGACGCTCGTCGTGGACTTCGGACAGAACGCTGCCGCAGTGCCATCCTTCGTCTTCAAGGCCAACGAGGGCACTGAGCTCACCTGCCTGCCCAGCGAGATCCTCAACGACGGCAACGGAGCCCGCAGCCGTGGCATGGACGGACCTGAGGGCAGTGTCCACCGCGACAACCTCCGCATGAACGACAATGCCATCCGACTGGAATACACCTTCAAGGGCGGCAACGGCTACGAGAGCTATCACCCCCACTGCACCTTCTTCGGCTATCGCTTCGTATCCATCACGGCCACCGACGAGGTGCGCATCAAGAAGATTCAGTCGCTCCCCGTAACCTCCATCGCCAAGAACATCGAGACTGGAACCATCACCACAGGCGACGAGCTCATCAACAAGCTCATCTCGAACACCCTTTGGGGCCAGCGCTCCAACTATCTCAGCGTGCCCACCGACTGCCCGCAGCGCAACGAGCGACTCGGATGGACCGCCGACACGCAGGTGTTCACCGAGACCGGCACCTTCTTCGCCAACACCGACAAGTTCTTCCACAAATGGATGCGCGACATGCGCGACACCCAGAGCGACCTCGGCGGATTCCCCGGCGTGGCCCCCATCGCACAGTATGGTAACGAGATGATGCGCGTAGGCTGGGCCGACGCTGGCGTCATCGTGCCTTGGACCATATGGAAGCAGTTTGCCGACAACGACATCATCGAAGAAAACTGGGACGCCATGAACCGCTTCCTCAACCACGTCGCCGAGACGAAATACGACCACAACGCCCTTGTTGCCGAGAACGGCAACTACGAGTGGGCCGACTGGCTCAGCTACGAACCTCTGGAGAGCTGCAGCGGACGCGCCTTCGCCGACGGCAAGCCCCTGCCCGACGCCATCGCATACTGGAACTACCTGAACGCCTCCTACTGGCTCATCGACGCCCGCATGATGGCCGACATGGCTCAGGCCACCGGCCGCGACGCCGCACCCTACCAGACCATGGCCGAAGAGGCAAAGGCATACATCCTGGCCAGCTTCCTCAACGAAGACGGCACCTTCAAGACCGAGATTCTCAACACCATGCAGACGCCAGCCCTCTTCGCCCTGAAGAACCAACTCGTCGAGGGTGAGGCCCGAGAGAACATGATTGCCCGCCTGCGCCAGAACTTCGTCGACCACGAGAATTGCCTGCAGACCGGCTTCCTCGGCACCTCCATCCTCATGCAGACCCTCACCGACAACGGCATGGGCGACATTGCCTACGAGCTGCTCTTCCAGCGCAAGAACCCGTCGTGGCTCTACTCCATCGACAACGGCGCCACCACCATCTGGGAACGCTGGAACAGCTACATGATTGAGAAAGGCATGGGCCCGCAGGGCATGAACTCCTTCAACCACTACGCCTACGGAGCCGTCTGCCAGTGGATCTGGGAGACCGTGGCCGGCATCTGCGCCGACACCGCCCAGCCCGGCTTCAAACACATCATCATGAAGCCGCTGCCCGACAAACGCCTCGGCCACGTCGACGCACAGTACCAGTCGGCTGCCGGACTCATCAAGAGCGCATGGAAATACGAGGGCGACACCTGGACATGGACCTTCACCATTCCCGAAGGAGCCACCGCCACCGTCACCCTGCCTGGAGAGACCGAGTCGAAAGACTATGAGGCCGGCACCTACACCGTGAAGAAATAAAAAAGACAGAATCCTTCCCCACCCCATGGAAAGGCCAAAAGAAAGGTAGCAAATCTCAGGCAGATTTGCTACCTTTTCATTTCAAGTATCTGCACATTCATTCATAGCATCTATAACTATTTTATTGCTGTCCGGTAAAATTTTCTTTTATCTTTGATATTCCCTGTATATATT
>CAMHUI010000039.1 GCA_946188345.1 uncultured Prevotellaceae bacterium
TTAGGAATGATATGTGTGTTTTGTGGTTAAAGAAAATTTTACCGGACAGCAATAAATAAGAATAGGGGTTATCAAAGCATGTAGAACATTTTTACCGGACACCTATACAAAAAAAACTGCGCCTCGCGGGGATATCGCGAGACGCAAGGGGGGTGTTGGGGTTGTCGGGGGGCTGGGCTACATGAGGGTCTTGCGGCCTTGGGTGATGGCGATGCCTCTGTAGCCGTCGCCTATCTGTTGGCCTTGGGTGTTGTAGGTGGTCTTGCGGCCTTTCGTCTTGCTGCCGGGCGACTTGATGGCGGTGGTCTTCAGGGTGAAGTCTCCCTTGACGAAGGTAGAGCCGACGCGTCGTCCGTCGACAGCCTGGACACCCCACTCGTATTTGCCCTCGGGCAGTGTGAAGGTGATGGTGCGGCTGAGACCGATGTTTCCGGGTTCTTCACACTTGCGGAGTCCTTCGTTGTCGCCGTCGATATAGGCTCGGCAGTTGCCGAGGAGCACGCCTTCGGGCGTCTTGATGTAGAGCTCGTAGGTGGTGCTTGCCGTTGCGTCGTCGGCCGGTGTCCAGCTCAGCGTGACCTTGTTGCCTTCGGTCTTGGCTTTTATCTTCTTGACGGGTTTGGGTGCCTCGGTCTGCTTTTCCTCGCATCGGGTGACGGAGAAGCTGCGGTCGGTTACCTTGGCGTATTTGGCTGAGCGCAGGTAGCCGTTGGCGATGATGTCCTTGCGTCCGTCGCCGTCCCAGTCGAAGAGGCAGTTGGTGCCCTCGGCTCCGCCGGCGTAGTTGAAGCGGTGGGCGAACTTGCCGGGGATGCCGTCCTGGTGGTTGATGAAGATATAGCCTACGCAGTCGTTGTTGTCGATGGGTGTCCAGCCGTTGGCGATGATGTCGAGCCATCCGTCGCCGTCCCAGTCGTAGAGGTTGATGGTGTTGGGCCCGCTGGTGACATTGGTGAGCATGGCCTTCTCGAAGTATTCTTGCGGTGCGAGGGTGAAGTGCCCCGTGCCGTCGTTGAAGAGCAGGAGCATGCGGTTGATCACGGGTATGTCGTCGTGTCCGGTTGCTTCTTTGGCAGCAGGCGTTCCGGCATAGAGTCCTCCGTGTCCGTTGATGACCATGTCGATGTATCCGTCGCCGTTGAGGTCGCCGAGGGCGAGTCCTCCGTCGGCCATGCTGCAGCCATAGTCGGCAAAGTATGTTCTGGAGAAGTGGCTGCCCTCGCCGTCGTTGAGGTAGACTTCGGTGAAGTACTGGCGGTCGTGGCCCTGGCCCTCACCGACGTTGCGTTTCCAGCAGCTCAGGGCGATGTCTTTCCAGCCGTCGTTGTTGACGTCGGCAGCCACGACGACAGCCTGCAGGATGTTGTGTCCCTTGCCGCCGTATTCCGTTCCCGGGTCGAAGTAGACGGGTTTGAAGGTCATCTCGCCCTGGTTGAGCAGTACGACGAAGTTTTCGTTGTTTCCTATTCCCACGATGTCAGGCCGGCCGTCGTTGTTGAAGTCGGCGACATAGGAGCTCTGCACGAAGCGGAAGTCGCTGAAGGGCTGCGAGAAGTTGCCGGGCAGGCTTTCCCCGGCATCGACGATGGTCATGGGGGTGAAGGTGAACTGTCCTGTGCCCTTGCCGATGTAGATGCCCTGTGTGCCGACGGTCTCGGCAGTCTCGGAGACGACGACGTCGACGTTTCCGTCGCCGTTGATGTCGCAGACGGAGTAGGTGGGACGGTCGCTGGCACCGGTAAAGGAGGTATAGCACTTCCATTCCTTCCGGATTTTCTTCAAGACTCCTGAGAAGGGTGATTCGTTTCCATAGACGTGTGCGGCACCCATGAGCAGCTGCTTCTGAGCGTCGTTCTGCATGTCGATGGGCACCATGTTGCCCCACTGGATGCCCCACTCGTTCTTCGAGACGTGGGCGTTCAAGTAGGTAGTGGTGCCATTGGCCACATGCAGGTAGATGGCATAGCGGCTGAAGTGGATGTTGTTGTAGGGTTCAAGATAGAACTCCTTGGATGCATGTTCAGCTGGCACGTAGAAACGCAGTATGCCGTCGCTGTCGTTGCGCTGGATGGATGCAAGGAGGGCGTCGATGTTGCCGTCGATCTCGGGTGCACGGGTCATGTCCCATGTCCTGGAGCCCACGGTGGTACGTGCCTTGCGGTAGTCGCCTGCGGTGAGGGCCGGGTCGTCGATGCGTACGCCGAGGAGCACGGGGCCGTACATCAGGGCATAGAACTCGAGTCCGCCCTTGACGATTTCAGCGCGGAGCTTCGGCTCGAGGGTCACCTCGATGACGTCGCCCTTCTTCCAGCGGCGCTGCAGGCTGACGTAGCCGTTCTGCTCGTTGGCGGCAGCGTCCTGCTCGGTGCCGTTCACCTTCACGCTGATGTGCTCGCTCCACCACGGGTGGCGGAAAGCCAGTGTGAGCTCCTGGGCGGCATCGCCGTCGACGGTGAAGGTCGCCGTGTTCTCCACGGGGAAGGTGGTGGTCTGTCGGAGCGTGAGGCCTTGCTCCTTCCAGTTGACGTCGGAGGAGATGTAGAGGTTGACAAAGAGGGTGTTGTCGTTGTGTGCATAGGTCATCTTGGCAAACTTCGCCGGTGCCTCAAGACCTGTTCCGGTGCAGCACCAGAAGCTGTCGTACTTGGTTCCGTAGACCTTATAGTGGGTGGGGCGCATGGAGGTGTAGTAGACGCACATGCCCTGCTCGGGGTCGAAGTTGGCGAGCACATGGTTGATCAATACGCGTTCGTAGTAGTCGACGTACTTCATGTCGCCGTCGGCCTGATAGAGGGCCTCGGTCAGTCGCATCATGTTCACGGAGTTGCATGACTCCGGTCCGCCGGTGCTCGGTATGCGCTGCTCGAACTCGTTGATGGGGAAGAAGTGCTCGCCCGTGCTGTTGCCTCCGTTGGCCCAGGTGTGGCGGTCGACGACGGTCTGCCAGAAGAAGCGTGGTGCGCGTAGGAAGTCCTGGTTGCCGGTGTAGGTGCGGATACGCTCGAAGCCAGTGAACTTGGGTATCTGCGTGTTGGCATGCCATCCCTGCAGCACGTCGCGCCCCTCTGCGGCCGGCACCCACATGTCCTCATCGTTCAGGCGGTTCGCCCAGTCGAGGAAACGCTGTTCGCCGGTGATGGAATAGACGTCGATATAGGACTCGTTGATGCTGCCGTGCTCGCAGACGAGCAGCTTCTGCATCTGGTCGTGGTCGAGCTTGTCGATGATGGCCGTGCCGAACCAGTCGGCCAAGTCGACAAGGATGGTCTTGGCCAAGTCGAAGTGCATGGTCAGGTAGACATTGTAAAGGCCGAGCATTGTCTTGTTCATGACGTAGACGGGTTCCCAAGTCTTGTTGATGAGGGGGTTGGTGGTGGTGAAGTTTCCCTTGGCCACTTCAGCAAAGACGGACTTCACGTTGGGCTGTGCGCCGATAAATCCCTCGCCGTCGGCCAGCTGGCACTCACGCAAGCCTTCCAGAGCCTCCTGCACCTTCGGCAGGATGGCATCATCGCCGGTGGTCTGATACATCATCGACATCGACGAGAGCCAGAAGCCCATGATGTGTCCCGAGAGGGGACCTCCGCCAAAGAGATCTTCCGACTCCCAATAGGGGTAGGGGTCGTAGCCGCGCTGCGACACGCCGGCTTCACGACGGAACCAAGACAGCAGACGGTTCACGTCGAGCGACAGCAGATACTCGTGGTCGAGCTCCTGGATGTGGCGGAACTGCTCGTCGGTAACCCGCACGTCGCTCAGGCTGAACAACTGGCACACGGGCTTGTAGGCGGGGGCGACGACAATCTGGTCTTGTGCCCACAGGCTTCCTGTGGATGCCATCAGCATCATGGCAAAACAAAGAATCGACTTTTTCATATTGGTGTTTTTTGATTGAAAAGAAGCCCCCTTTCTGTGCTTTCCTTTTTGAAGGGAAACACAGAAAGGGGGCTCGGGTGGGTTTTGCTTACTTCACAACCTTCTTGCCGTTGACGATGACAACGCCCTTGTAGGAATCGTTGACACGCTGTCCCTGCAGGTTGTAGAGGGCTTTGGTCTTCTGGGTATCGGAGGTCAGCTGGTTGATGCCCTGTCCTTCAGCACCAAGGTAGACAATGCGGAAGTTGTCGATGTCCACGCGTGATCCTTCGGGCCATGTCCAGTTGCTGTCCTTGAAGATACCGAGGTAGAGTTCGTGGTTGTCTTCTTCAACAGTTACGATGGCAGAGTTCCAGTAGTATCCAGTCTCGAAGAAGATATAGTCGCCGCGCGGCGTGTCGGTCATCGCACCAAGCTCAGTGTCGACGACACCATCCTCGATGTCACCCGGACATTTGCCGGCAGCCTCGTGGATGAACTTCAGGGGAACCTCTACGGCATCAGCCTCGAGTACGGCATAGTCTTCCTCGGGCAGTGTTCCGCCATTCAGGGAAGCAAGGTGGAAGTTGGTGTCGCCATGGCGATAGTAGGCCTGGCACTTGATTTCATAGATACCGGCCTTGGGCACGGGAACGGTCTGGTAGATCTCGTAGTAGTCGGGGGCGTTCTCCCACCAGATTTCCGTGTTGAAGTCGCCGTAGGTGATGCCGCGAGCAGCCAGGAAAGACTGGTTGAGGCCGGGCCATGCTTCGTCGATGTTTCCGTATCTGTCGAAGTTGGGGTTCTTCATGATGCAGGTGATGTCGACAGGATTGCTGACGGTAGCCTCTTCCATCGGGGCCAGACGGTCTTCCTTCGTGACGAGCTTCCACTTGGCATTGTCGCCGTTACGCTCTGTCAGGCGGTTGACAACGGTATAGTTGCGCTTTTCAGACAGGCTGCCGTCGAAGCAGAGGTAGCGGTCGTCGATGCGGATGTAGTAGCTACCGTCGCCGGCATCCTCGAAGACGCAGGTCGAGGCTCCCGACTCCGGACCATCGAGGAAGGTCTTCTGACGGCCATCCTGATAGACGGGGAACAGGTAGTTGCTGTTGGTCGTGATGTCGAAGAACTGGATGGTGTAGCCATCGTCCTTGGCTGTGAGCGTAGCCTCCTGGCCGGGATAGCCGAGGATAGCGTGTGTGCTCCAGTCGCCGCCGATGGTCAGATAGGCTTTCTGTCCTACATTGTAGAGATAGAAGCTGCCTTCGGCAGGCTCATGGCCTGCGTATTCGTGGTTGTCTCTCTCCAGTGCAGCAAGTGCGCGGGCAATGCGCAGGGCAGCGATGCACTTGTCGCCCTGAGCCTTCTCGGTACCGTTCTGAAGGAAGTCCTGACAATCGGCAATCTGTGCGTTGTCAGCAGCAAGCTTGCCTTCTTTCTTGGCAATGTCGATGGTTTCGCGGATGTAGTCGATGAGGTTGCCTTCGTTGACTGCGAGCGTGGTGTTGATGGCTTCCTTCAGGGCATCGAAGGCAGCCTTCTGAACGAGCAGGTCGGCATTGGCTTTGTCCTTCTCGGCAGCTGCGATGGCTTCCTGCAGGGCGTTATACAATACCACCGTGGTCTCGTCTTTCTCAACGGCCTTTGCCTTCTCGATGAGGGCATCGATGGCTGCGGTCATGGCGATGGTCGGATAGGTCTCGGGATAGACATACTTGGCCACCTTCAGGTCGGCGAATTTGAAACTGTATTCCTGCCCGTCTTCCAGATTACCGAACTGCAGTATGAGCGACATCCAGTCTTGGTCGGGAATGGGAGTGAAGTCGAGGGAGATAGGTGCATCCTCGGCGGTATAGAAGGACAGCGGTGCATTGGGCATGCCCCAGGCGCAGTTGTCGCTGGTTGATAGGTCGTACTTGCTCCAGACGGCAGCGCGGAAGCGTGCTCCGCGGGTCCAGCTGAACACCTGAGTGGCTGAATAGTTGGTGTACTTGAACGAGAAGTTGTATTCTGCACCTTCTTCCAGACCTTCCACCTTATAGAGCAGGGGCTCGAAATTGCCTGTTCCGAC
This sequence comes from uncultured Prevotellaceae bacterium, assembly GCA_946188345.1. Classification (GTDB taxonomy): domain Bacteria; phylum Bacteroidota; class Bacteroidia; order Bacteroidales; family Bacteroidaceae; genus Prevotella. The sequence continues at coordinate 5,930 of CAMHUI010000039.1, forward strand.
GTAGCTGGGGATGTCGTTGACGCCATTTTCAAACTCAATCTTGCCATCGCTGAAGATCTCCTTGTGGTCGTCGTTGGTTTCCCAGTTGTTCATGTCCTTGTAGTTGGTGTCGGTAATCTCCTGCAGCGTCATGGCTCCGAGGTCTTTCCATTCACCGCCAACATACTTATAAGCATGACTGTCCTTGTCGTAGCGCACGATTTTGCCTTCGTAGGCAGTGGTGCTGCCGGCATAGAGTCCCTCACCAGTGGGCTGGAGGAAGGTGCTTGTCACCTTGTCGTAGAGTCCGGGCATGCCTTCCTTTACATAAGGTACATAGTCGCGTACCAGGGTCTCGCCTTCGTAGATCTTCATGCTGAAGAGCTTGATTTCTCTTCCGTAGTCAGCAACGGCATCGCCGTGAATACCTGCAAAGACCGTGAGAACCTGAGTGGGCTTCGTTTCTTCCGTCAGCGGGCTGCCTTCAATCTCTTCGAGCACGCTGGTGCCGTCTTCGGCGTAGGTGCGGATGATGCCGGTAGCACCGTCCATCTCAATAATGGTGCGGCGGCCGGGGAAATAGCTCGAAGGACGCTTGTTGCCATCGACATTCAGATAATAGTACTGGTTGCCCATACGGAAGTCACCCGAACCGTAGGGACCCTGGACAGCGCAGGTAAACATGTTGTTCGACCAATCCTGGTTGTGGGTGCCGAATACAGTCTCAAAGTCGCCATAGTATATCGTCGGGGCAATGATTTCAGCCACGATACGCGTATTGGCTGCCGGGGTATATCCCGTGTCGATGTAGGTGGCTCTGTCTGACGAAGCGATGTAGCCAGCCTCGCCGTCGGTGCCTTTCAACTTCAGCGTGTTCACCTTGCTGAACACACCCCACTCTTCATAGAATCCCTGGTCGTTAAAGGCATAGAACTTGCTGTCTTCCTTGTTGAAGATAAAAGCCTCTGTGCCTGTGTAACCCTCCAGCGAGTCGATAACTTTCACATTCTGAGGGCTGTCACCCTCGTCGGCAAAGGCCATGCCTGTAAACATGATGCTTGCCAGTAACAAAAGTAAATACTTTCTCATTGTTTTTTTGGGTATTAAAGATTTTAGTAAAAAAAATAAATAGTGTATAGTGGTGAGTCTTACTCCAGCTCCTTTTAGGATGACTTTTCTATCGCAGTTATTCATTTATCAGTACAAAGTTAGTTAAAAAGCAAAACAAACCAATTCTTATCTCTAATAATTAAACATTTTTTAATAAAAAAAATAAGGAATGAGGAGTTGAAATTCCTCATTCCTTATGCTGATGGTTCTGACTTGAGAGTCAGGGAAACGTTATTTTATCAGTACCTTTTTGCCTTCGATGATGACAACGCCCTTGTAAGCATTGCCCACGCGCTGGCCCTGCAGGTTGTAGCGCTGTGTGGGCTGATCTTGGTTCGTTGTGCCTACCTCTTCAATGGCATCAATGATGACGACGGGGTTATAGGTGGCATCATAGTCCTCCTTGGTGATGAAGGCCCATTGGCAGTTGAGCTCATTGCCTTCGTAGGGCACGTCCCAATACAGGCCATAGGTGAGCTTGTCGATGGTGTCGTAGCCGAGGGCATGTGTGGGCAGAATGCCGAGACATTCACCTTCCACGTAGAGTGAGATGGTGCTGGGCGTGTTCAGGGTGTAGACATTCTCTTTTCCTTCAACGGGCTTGAAGATCCAGTTGACGTTCGAAGCCGTGACCGTTCCGTCGGCGAAGCAGCATTTCACGTCTCCGAGTCGGCTGTCGTAGGTAGAACGGAACATGGTTTTGTTGGTCTTGTAGACTTGCTTGGAGTCCATGTAGAAAGTGTCGCCGCTCGACGATGCCTTGTGAAGCACGTAGACGAATCCTTCGGCGCCCACGATGGCCTGGGTGGCCCAAGCCTCGCCGGCCCTGAGGTAGCGGCGTGTGCCCAGATTGTAGAGATAGCCTTCCACTTCGGCCACAGGTGCTGAGAAGGGTGGGATGGGCTTGGCTTCTACTTCCTCGATGGTGCCGAAGTCGCGCCAGATGTCGGAGGCCTCATAGTCCTCGCGGGTGCCTTCGGGAATCTGCAGCGTCAGGTCGCTGGTCTGGATGTCACTGAAGGCCGTCGGATCGATGACGACTTCGCTGGCTACGGGGTTGTTGAGGCGTATGAGCTGGAGGCTGCTGCAACCCTGGAATGAGTTCTCGTGAATTTGCGCTACGTATTCGGGCAGTTCAATCTGTTCGAGTTTCTCGCATCCGGAGAAGGCATTGGCTCCGATGCCCCGGAGGTTGGCGGGCAGGGAGATGGTGGTCAGTTCGTTACATCCCTTCAAGGCATTGTCTTCGAGGATGACCAGGTTGCTGAAGTGTTTCAGGCAGTTCAGATTTTTCACGGGCAGTCCCTGTAGGAGGTTTCCAAGACTCTCAATGCGCGTAGCCTCTGCGTAGCTGACTTGGTTGTCGAGGTCGATGTCTAAGGTAGCAAGGAGTTTTGTATAAGTCTCGGGCTCCTGCAGGTCGAGCAGACCGAGTTTGTCGCAGAGGCTGGTGCAGGCAGCAAGCATCTCTTCGCAAGTGCTCTGGGGGTTCTGGCAAACGGCGCTTTCTTCGGTGCTGTCGATGGTACGCTGCTTCTTGGCCAACGTGAGCAGGCTGCGGAGCCTGTTGAACGTGGTGTAGACGAGCGTCTGGTCTTGGTCTACCTCGATGAAAGCCCATTGGCAGTTGGCCTCGTTGCCTTCGTAGGGGATGTCGGTGTAGAGGGCATAGGTGGGCGAGAAGGCATAGTTGGCGTGGGCAGGCTGTATGCCACAGAACAGGTCGGCGGCGTAACCCTCGCTACCATTGGGAATCTGAATGGTGTAGGTGCCGTCTTCGGCAGGTGCTATCCGCCAGTCTCCCGTCAGATTCAGTTGTTCCTCGGTGCCATTGACGAAAACGCACGTGATGCCTTCGCCGGCGTTCTTGTCGGTGTCGGAGCGGTAGAGGTAGGGCTTCTCCGTGTTGAAGTCGTAGGTGGCAATGCTGTAGATGTCTTCGGCAGCCTCTTCCCGGTGGGTGAGCTGTATCTTCATGGGCGTGTGTCCGGCTACAGCTTGGGTGTTGTAGAGTTCGCCGCGTGTGAGGTATCGTCCGGTGCCGACGTTATAGAGATAGTATTCCTTGCCTTCCTCGGGTGCCGTGAACGCACCGGCTGTGAGGGCGTGGGAGTCGATGATGTAGGCAAACTGCTGCCATTGAGGGTCGTTAGCGTAGAAGGCGCGTGTGCCAGGTGCTACATAGAGGTTGGCCGAGATGAGCTTGCATCCGCTGAAGACTTCTTCGCCGATGGTGAGGTTGGAGGGTGTGAGGGTAGGCGAGGTGAAGTCTTTCAGCTTTGTGCAGTTGGCGAAGGCATGGTCGCCGATGGACTTCACGCTGGTGGTGAGCTCCATCTCTTCGAGGTAGCTGCATCCGTTGAAGGCATCGTTGCCAATGGTCTCCAGCGAGAGAGGTAGGTTGACGGCTGTCAGTCGGGAGCACTTGAGGAAGGCAGACTCGCCTATGGCTGTGATGCCTTCGTGCAGACTGATTTTCCTGAGTCTGCTGCAGCCTGAGAAAGCTCCGCTGGCTATGGTCTGGACTGTTGGCGGCAGTTGGATATCTGTCATGGCGGCACATCCCTTGAAGGCGTCTTCTGCGATGGTCGTCAGTCCGGTGAAGTATGCCAGTTCGGGGAAGGTGGTGATGCGGCTACCCTTGAACACCTGTCCGATGTCTTCTACGGCAGCGGCCTCCCGGAAAGTCAGCTTACCGTCGTTGTCGGCGTCGAAGTTCTGAAGACAGAGCTTGCCTGCGGCATCGTTGGAGAAGGTGATGGCCTTATCGGGGTTTATCTCTGGCTTGAAGCCAATCAGGATGGCGAAATTTTTGGTATAGCCAATCTCTCCGGGTTGTCCTTCGTCGATGGCAGTGTCGCCGATGGTGAGCTTGCCGATGTAATAATATCCGTCGCTTCCGCCGCGCCATCCCCAGTTGATGTGGTAGAGACCTTTCCCGTCGTAGCCGTCGCAGACGTAGGCATGGCCGTTACCGGTGCAGTAGACGGGGCCTGTCGTCGTGAGTTCGTGATAGACCAGCTGGTCCCATTCCTCCGGGGTATAGCCAGAGCGAGCCTGCCGGTACATGCTTTTGTTGTAACCGAGATAGGTTGTCGCACCTTTGATGAGGCGTGTAGAGTTAGATCCAGAGCCGCCGTGGGTGTAGCTCATCTCTACGGCAGCGCCGCAGATGTGGATGAGGTTGCCGACGGCCTTGTTCTGCGCGTCGGTAGAACGGCTGTTATAAGTCGGCATGACGTTGGGCCAGTCGATGACGGTTCCTTTTGGAATACCCGTAAAGGTCTTCCAGTCGGGGATGTCTTCCAGCACCACGTCGGTGGATGCATTGCGATGATAGTACATCACCATGGCCATGCCCACGGCCACACATCCTGCCGGCATGTTTTCGGGGGTATACATGTTGAAGGGGAAGGTGGACTGTCCCCAGACGGTGTTTAGTAGTGGTGCCACTACGGGATGGTGCTGCGGGGTGTAGGGTGCCTTCATGGGCGCACCTACCCTGGCAGCGGCGCTCAGGGGCTGTTGCCTGATGGTCTCCAGGTCGGCAGCGTAGTTGTCGAGCAAGGCTTTCAGACCGCAGGGCAGGTCTTCATAGTCGAAGGAGCCTGAGTCGGTATATCCCAGTACGGGCACGGTGCTGTCGTCGCCCGAGACGATGACGAATCCCTCATTCTCTCCTCGGTCGAAGACGTAGTAGGGTGTTGTGGCTTGAGTGTCTGATGTCTTTTGGTTGGCCGCTGTCTGTCGTCGCGGAGCCAGCCGACGACTGTCGGTGACGGGCTGCAGCATGACGGCAGCCTGTCCGTCGGTCAGAAACTGCTCGGCGCGCTCGCGTGCCTGATCCCTTGTGATAGGATTGGCCAGACCGTCTGTGGCCCATGCAGTCATGGCAACCATGACTATCAAGGCTTGTCTAAATGTGTTCTTCATAAATAAAAAAGTGTTTTATGGTTTTGTTATTTCTTCCTCTGCTTGATGCCCTTTGGCAAGGTGACCTGCGAGTCCACGGTGCCGTCGGGGCGCTTGGTGTGTTTCACTTTTATGAGTCCGTAGGGGGTGGGGAAGGAGCCTTCCGCCCAGTCGAGGTTGCCCAAGTGAGGTGCTATGCGCACTTCGCTGAATCCGATACCCAGGGGCTCGATGCCGAGCACGTGGCGGCTGAGCCATGCTGTGGGGCCTGATGCCCAGCCGTGGCAGAAACTGTGGCGCAGTCCTACGTAGCAGTAAGCACCGCCGTCGGCATGGATGTCGAAAGCGTCGGGGCTTGGCAGCTGGTCGATGCGGCCGGCTCGCAGTCCGTCGCTATAGTTGAAGTCTTCCCAAAAGGTGGTGGCGCCAAGGTCTATCATGCCACCCCAGTAGTCGGAGATGAGGCGGAGGGCTTCCTCATAGTTGCCGTTGAGGGCGAGGGCTTCGAGCAGGTAGTAGCCCATGAAGGAGGTGAACCGTTCGGGTCCGTTGCCGATGATGATGCGGGCGGCGTCGTCGGCAGGCATCATCCCTTGCAGGGCCATCAGGGCCGCGGCCTGGCTGTTGCCGGCTGCGTCGGGCGTATAGGTGAGCAGTTGCTCTGCTTTCTCATTGCAAGCAGCACGCAGGCTGTCATCGCTCAGCCAGCCGGCCATGTCGGCACCGGCCTGAAGGGCCCGTACGGTGAGGGCTTGCAGTCCGGCATGGATGACATCGGGCAGGTCGGCCGAGGGCCAGTCGATGAAACGACCTTCGCGATAGGCTTCGCGGTTGCCGTCAGTGCTGTCGATGACTTTATGAAGGAGGGCTGTCAGGTAATCCTGCTGCTCCTGCAGATAGGCCTTGTTGCCATACCACAGGTAGAGGTGCTGCTGCAGGATGATCCACCAAAGCGAGTAGGAGCAGATGCCGTTCATCCATTGGTCGGCTGGTGTGTTGTCGCGGACGTAGTCAAGGCTTTTTTCCACTATGTCCTGATTGCCGAAGACGGTGTTGAGGGTCATCACTTCGGGGTGCATGTCGCCCATCCATACGAGTCGGTCGCGCTTGATGCCGTCCCAGAGATAGTCTTGCATACAGAGGTGTACGGTGTAGGCACCGGTCTGCCATATCTGGTTCAGCCGTTCGTCGCTGCAGCGGAAGGAGCCGAGGTAGGGGATGTCTCGCAGTCGTGAAATGGCTCTGACGGCCACGAGGCCCACGTCTTGTCCGTCGCCGTCAAGTAGGTCGAGGCGTGCAAAGCGGAAGCCGCTGTTGCCATAGGTGACGGTGCCGAGCCAGGGCACGCTGATGTCGATGTCGCGAGTGGAGTGGTCGTTGGTGGCAGTGGTGCCTTCGGCGTCGACATTGCTCATGGCCTCGCTCACCGATTCGCCCAGACACAGGCGGAAGCGGGCTGCCTTGTGGCTGCCTACCATCGAGCGGACTATCTCGATGCCTCCCTGCAGTTCCTTGCCGAAGTCGATGAGCACTGAGCCTCCCTTGCTGAAGACGGCGACCTCGGTCTCGTTGGTAGAAACCTGTCCGGAGTATGGCTGAAGCAGCCGGTCGGCATTGTCTACGGAACCGGTAGTGTTGATGATGGCGACGGGAGCGACATACCCAGTCTTGAACGCAGAGGTGAGCGGCTCAGCGTCGGGGTGCACCCTGTCGGAACAGGCACACAGAAGAAGCAGGCAAAGCGTAATGACGGCTTGTTTCATGGTTTAAGAAGTCAATCTGCCTGCAAAGATACTATAAATTATTAAATAGCGCAACTTTTTTGTAAGTTAATTTCCTTGGAAATTCAAAAGTCCCGGTTTGCCACTTTGACGTAGAGCACTCCGTGTGGCGGGACTATATACACGTCGTCGATTGCTATATCTTTCTGCCGCCAGAGGTCTCTGACGGTCTTGGCTTTCAGGTTGATTTTGCCCCCCCCAAGCACTTTCTGCTTCGGGCAAACCTCATCTTTTCCCATGGGCAACTTCCCACCTTCGTTCTTCTTCCGGATGGCGAAGTAAAGACCTCACCTTTCTTTCCGAAATATTGCTGTCCGATAAAATGTGTACCTTTGTTCATGGTTTAACTTGTTTTGTAGTAAAAACAAAGGTAACCAAAAAGGCTGAAACCCAAGCGATGGCTTCAGTCTAATTTTTTTATTGCTGTCCGGTAAAAACGGCCTGAAGGGCCAGAAAGATCTCAGCCCAG
>CAMHUI010000040.1 GCA_946188345.1 uncultured Prevotellaceae bacterium
GATTTCAATCTTTTGCCCCTGTGGGGCGCATCTTGCAATTTCCCTTTTTTCCCAGAGCGTTGCCCTGGGCTGAGATCTTTCTGGCCTTTGACTTTCCCTTCGGCCGTCGACCTTTGGTTCAGGCCGTTTTTACCGGACAGCAATAAATTCTTTTAGTGATTGGCAGTCAAAGTGATAAAGGAAAGCGGCCTCATCGTGCCATGAATGGTGGCTTCCGATGCGGCCGCTGATGGGTGTCGGCTTATTCTTCCGTCTGGAAGGTTTTCTTCTGCAGTATGAAGTTTGAGCCGAGGTATTTCTCTCTGACGATGGGGTTTTCTGCTAGTTCTTCCGGCACGCCCTGGAACAGGATGCGCCCCTCAAAGAGCAGGTATGCCCGGTCGGTGATGTTGAGTGTCTCGTGCACGTTGTGGTCGGTGATAAGGATGCCGATGTTTCGGTATTTCAGCTGCCAGACGATGTGCTGGATGTCTTCCACGGCGATGGGGTCGACGCCTGCGAATGGCTCGTCGAGCATGATGAATTTGGGTTCGATGGCCAGGCATCGGGCTATCTCTGTGCGTCGACGCTCTCCGCCGGAGAGCTGGTCGCCCTTGTTGTGGCGCACCTTCTGCAGGCGGAACTCCTCAATGAGGCTCTCGAGTTTCTGCTGCTGTTCCTCGCGCGTCTTGTCGGTCATTTCTAGCACCGACATGATGTTGTCTTCCACCGACATCTTTCGGAACACCGATGCCTCCTGCGGCAGGTATCCGATGCCTGCGCGGGCACGCTTGTAGACGGGGTAGGAGGTGATGTCCTCGTCGTCGAGATAGACGTGGCCGGCATTGGGTACGACCAGTCCCGTGGTCATATAGAACGACGTGGTCTTGCCGGCGCCGTTGGGGCCCAGCAGGCCTACTATCTCGCCCTGGCGGACGTTGATGCTCACGTTGTTGGCAACGGTGCGCTTGCCGTATATCTTGACCAGTCCCTCGGTGCGGAGAATGGAATTACCGGTGTTTGTCTTGCCTGTTTCGCTCATAGCCTAAACCTTTTACATTTGCAAAATTACTAAAAATGTTGCTAAGAACATCACTGTAACTCGGTTTTTTTAGTTACTTTTGCATCCGTAAACGTTTTTCTTATGTTCATCATCCGTTCACTGACCACCTTTGGGCGCTACCTGTTGCTGATGGGCCGCACCTTTGCCGTGCCCGAGCGGCTACGCATGTTCTGGAAGCAATATGTCAAGGAGATGCAGCAGCTGGGCATCGACTCCATCGGCATCGTGCTGCTCATCTCGTTCTTCATCGGCGCCGTCATCTGCATTCAGATGAAGGTGAACATCGAGAGCCCTTGGATGCCGCGCTGGGTGGCCGGATATACCACGCGAGAGATTATGCTCCTGGAGTTCTCGTCGTCAATCATGTGCCTGATACTCTCGGGCAAGGTGGGCTCGAACATTGCCTCGGAGCTGGGTACCATGCGCGTCACCCAGCAGATTGACGCCCTCGAGATTATGGGCGTGAACTCGGCTTCCTACCTGATACTTCCGAAGATTCTCGGCATGCTGACCATCATGCCCATCCTCGTCATATTCTCCTCGACGATGGGCATCATCGGTGCCTATGCCACGGCCTTCGTCGGACATATCATGCCGCCCGACGACCTGACGGCCGGGCTGCAGCACGACTTCATACCATGGTTCCTGTGGATGTCGATGATCAAGAGCCAGTTCTTTGCCTTCATTATTTCCAGCGTCTCGTCGTTCTACGGCTATACCGTCGAGGGCGGCAGCGTGGAAGTGGGCAAGGCCTCGACCTCGGCCGTCGTATCTTCAAGCGTGCTCATCCTCTTTTCCGACGTCTTCCTCACACAATTGCTATCATGATAGAAGTAAAGAACCTATACAAGAGTTTCGACGACAAGGAAGTGCTCCACGACATCAACTTCCAGTTTGAAGACGGCAAGACCAATCTCATTATCGGTCAGTCGGGCTCCGGCAAGACCGTGCTGATGAAGAACCTCGTGGGCCTGCTGGAGCCTACCAGCGGCGAGGTGCTCTACGACGAGCGCGACTTCGTGAAGATGTCGAAGAAGGAAAAGGTGATGATGCGTCGCGAGATGGGCATGATCTTCCAGAGCGCAGCTCTCTTCGACTCGCTGACGGTGTTGGAGAACGTCATGTTTCCGCTCGACATGTTTTCGCCGATGACCTATCGCGAGCGCCGCAGGAGAGCCATGGAATGTCTTGAGCGGGTCAACCTGCACGGTGCGGAAGACAAGTTCCCGGCCGAGATTTCAGGCGGCATGCAGAAGCGCGTGGCCATTGCCCGCGCCATCGTGCTGAAGCCAAAATACCTCTTCTGCGACGAGCCGAACTCAGGACTCGACCCCAAGACATCGCTCGTCATCGACGAACTGCTCTCGGGCATCACCCACGACCTCAACACAACCACCATCATCAATACCCACGACATGAACTCCGTCATGGGCATTGGCGAGAACATCCTCTTTATATACAAAGGTCACAAGGAGTGGCAGGGCACTTCGTCGGACGTCATTGCGTCGAACAATCAGCGACTCAACGACCTCGTCTTCGCCTCCGACCTCTTCAAGAAAGTCAAGGAAGTGGAGCTCGAAGAGGAGCACGAGAAGTAAGTATTCTGGAAATATATTCTTAAAAACAAGCCTGCCCAGGGTATTCTTCACAGGCTGGAGAGGGATGGTCTCATGATTCGTTTTGTCAAGATTTTTGCCTGAAAAATCTTGTCATAAAAAACCTTCGTTCCAGCAAAAATTCCGGACCTTTTCGGTTAACTTTCTGACGCTTCACAGGCCGAGAGAAAGACTTTTGTACCAAATCACCAAGACTTTTGTACCAAACCGTTAAGACTTTTGTAGCCAATCGTCATATGATTTACGGCAAATCGTCAGGACTTTTGTACCAAAAGTCTGCGGGATTGGGTGTGCGGCGGTGTCCTAAAAGTCGGCCCCGTTGGCCGGTTTGTCGGCAATTGTCGGAAACGAAATAGCTATCTGCTTCACAATCAACTGGTTGTGCGTAGTGGCTCGTGGCTGCGTTATTTGCGACCATCGGGAAAAATTTTTCAAAAGATGGGATTCTCTGGGCCTTAAAAACGGATTTTTGTCAAAAAATTTTTAAGTGCCCACTATCGGCGATGAAGCGAGAAACAGGTGACTGTTGTCGGTCGGCCGGTTTATTTTAAGTACCATGTCCCTTCGTGCTGAACCATCGGCACGAGGACTTCTTCTGCAGTGGAGTCTCCGTAGCAGAATACCAGATAGACGCTGGCTGCCGTCTCCAGCGAGTCGGTTGTAGCGTTGGCCAGGCGTACGTCGCGTATGCCGCGGTGTTCGCTCTGCTGGCGGCCGACAAACATCTTGGCGTTGTCGATGAGCTGGCTGCGATAGGAGGGGGGGATGGCTTCAGGCTGGTAGGTGCCGTCGACAAAGCTCTCATAGTCGCCCTTGATGAGTTGCTGGTAGTATTGCTGGGCCACCTTTCCGGCCAGTTCGGCTGGGCTGCGGTGGGAGCAGGACAGGGAGATGAAAATAAAAAGGTAAAAAGGTAAAAAGGTGAAAAAGAGACTCCGGCGGGCCTTTTCCGGTGTCGGTCCGCAGTGGTTCTTGCTTCTCATTATCTCTGTCATGGTCGGTGTCCTGTACTTCTTTACCTTTTTACTTTTTTGCTTTTCCCGTCACTTCTGCCGGATGAAAACCCGTCACTTCTGCCGGATGAAAACGTTGATGGGGCTGCCGTGCAGCGTCCAGTTCTCGCGAATCTTGTTCTCGAGGAAGCGCTTATAGGGCTCTTTGATGTATTGCGGCAGATTGGCATAGAAGACAAACGAGGGTATCTGGGTGTCTGGCAACTGTGAGCAATATTTGATTTTGATGTATTTTCCCTTGACGGAAGGCGGGGGCGTAGCCTCGATGAGGGGCAGCATCACTTCGTTGAGCTTGGTGGTGCCGATGCGGATCTTGCGGTTCAGGTAGACCTGCTTGGCAGTCTCGAGCACCTTGAAGATGCGCTGCTTGGTCAGGGCCGAGGCGAAGACGATGGGGAAGTCAACGAAGGGAGCCATGCGGCTGCGGATGGCCTGCTCGAAGGTGGAGATGGCCACCTGCGACTTGTCCTCTACGAGGTCCCACTTGTTGACCACGACGACGAGCGACTTGTTGTTGCGCTGGATGAGCTGGAAGATGTTCATGTCCTGCGACTCGATGCCGCGCGTGGCGTCAATCATCAGGATGCAGACGTCGCTGTTCTCGATGGCGCGGATGGCACGCATGACACTGTAGAACTCCAGGTCTTCGGTCACCTTGTTCTTACGGCGTATGCCGGCGGTGTCGACCAGATAGAAGTCGAAGCCGAACTTGTCGTAGCGTGTATAGATGGAATCGCGAGTAGTGCCGGCAATGTCGGTCACGATATTGCGGTCTTCGCCGATGAAGGCATTGATGATGCTCGACTTTCCGGCGTTGGGTCGGCCTACCACGGCAAAGCGGGGTATGCCGTCCTCAATGTCGTCGGCCTTGCCCTCAGGCAGTTTTGAGAGCACGAGGTCCAGCAGATCGCCCGTTCCTGAGCCCGTGGCGGCGCTGATGCACTGCGGGTCGCCCAGGCCGAGCTTGTAGAACTCGGCGGCATAGAACTGCTGACGGCCGTCGTCAACCTTGTTGGCAACGAGGACGATGGGCAGCTTCGAGCGGCGCAGAATCTTGGCCACGTCCTCGTCGAGGTCGGTCAGACCGTTCTGGGTGTCGACAAGGAAGAGCACAAGGTCGGCCTCTTCGGTGGCAATGAGCACCTGCCGGCGGATGGCATCTTCGAAGATGTCATCGCTGTTGACTACCCATCCGCCCGTGTCGACAACGGAGAACTCGCGCCCGTTCCATTCGCATTTGCCATACTGGCGGTCGCGGGTCGTACCGGCCTGTTCGCTCACTATGGCACGACGCGACTGCGTCAGCCTGTTGAAGAGTGTCGACTTGCCCACGTTGGGGCGTCCGACGATTGCTACGAGATTGTTTGCCATAATACTTTATTATTTGTCTGCAAAATTACATAAAAAAAGCGAGTTAAAGGCCCTTCCGACAAAGATTTTTCTGGTTGCCGGCCAAAAAAGTGATGCAGGCCAACCGATGAAGACTTCCGGCGAGAAAAAGATTTGAAGGGCGGGGCAGCCCGTCAATGGCTGGAGAAAGACAGGAAAAGGCCACACATGACAGACCAAAGACCGGCTCGGGAAAAAGGCAAAATAACCTTTTTTTGAAAAAAAATCCCTTTTTGTTAGGTTATTCGTTTTTTTTATCGTAAATTTGTATTGCAAAAATAAAAATCTAAGCACGAATTCTAATTATTATTCTATTTTAATAGGTATGAACGATTTCAGAAAGTTTGCCACCCGCCATCTTGGCATCAACGGTCAGGTGTTCGACGATGTCGTCAACACGCAGGCGCAGTATATGAACCCCTATATCTTGGAAGAACGCCAGTTGAACGTCACTCAGCTCGATGTCTTCTCGCGTCTGATGATGGACCGCGTCATCTTCCTCGGCACCGAAATCAACGACTATACGGCCAACGTCCTGCAGGCCCAGCTCCTCTATCTTGACGCCAGCGACCCCGGCAAGGACATCAACGTCTACCTGAACTCACCCGGCGGAAGCGTGTATGCCGGATTGGGCATCTACGACACCATGCAGTTTATCTCCAGCGATGTAGCAACCATCTGCACCGGCATGGCCGCCTCGATGGCCGCCGTGCTGCTCGTGGCAGGAAAGGAAGGTAAGCGCTCGGCACTGCCTCACAGCCGCGTGATGATTCACCAGCCCTTGGGAGGCGTGCAGGGACAGGCCAGCGACATCGAGATTGAGGCACGAGAAATCCAGAAAATCAAAAAAGAACTGTATACAATCATTGCCGAACACTCGCACACCGACTTCGACAAGGTATGGGCTGACTCCGACCGAAACTACTGGATGACAGCCGAAGAGGCCAAGGCGTACGGAATGATAGACCAAGTGCTCGCGAAGAAATGAAAATGAAGAAAGAATGTAGTTTCTGCGGAAGAAGCGACAAGGAAGTGAAACTCCTCATCTCGGGACTGACCGGCTATATCTGTGAGAACTGTGCCCAGCAGGCCTACGAGATTGTAGGCCAGTCGGGCGTGCTCGACAAACAGCCCAAGACCTCGAAGCAGCCCTTCACCATGAAGCGCGTACCCAAACCCAAGGAAATCAAAGCACATCTTGACGAATACGTCATCGGTCAGGATGAAGCCAAACGCTATCTTTCCGTGGCCGTCTACAACCACTACAAGCGCCTCCAGCAGCCCACCGACGAACAGGGCGTGGAGATAGAGAAATCGAACATCATCCTCGTGGGCTCAACCGGTACGGGAAAGACTCTCCTTGCCCGCACCATCGCCAAGATGCTCGACGTGCCCTTCACTATCGTCGACGCCACAGTCTTCACGGAAGCAGGCTATGTGGGTGAAGACGTAGAGAGCATCCTTTCCAGACTCCTGCAGGTGGCTAACTACGACCTGGACGCAGCCCAGAGAGGCATCGTCTTCATAGATGAGATAGACAAGATAGCCCGCAAGAGCGACAACCCCAGCATCACCCGCGACGTGTCGGGCGAAGGCGTACAGCAGGGACTGCTCAAACTCCTTGAGGGAACCATCGTCAACGTGCCGCCACAGGGAGGCCGAAAACATCCCGACCAAGAATATATCCACGTGGACACCCGCAACATCCTCTTCATCTGCGGTGGGGCCTTCGATGGCATCGAGCGGAAAATTGCACAGAGAATGAATACCCACGTCGTAGGATATAACTCCGTGCAGAACGTCAGGAAGATTGACAAGAACGACCTGATGAAATACGTGATGCCGCAAGACCTCAAGTCGTTCGGACTCATACCCGAAATCATCGGTCGACTGCCTGTGCTGACCTACCTCAATCCGCTCGACCGTGAAGCCCTCAGACGCATCCTCGTAGAGCCGAAGAACTCCATCATCAAGCAGTATGAGAAACTCTTCAGCATGGACGGCATCAAGTTGAGCTTCCCCGAGGAGACGTTGGAGTACATCGTCGACAAGGCCGTAGAGTATAAACTCGGTGCCCGCGGACTCCGCTCCATCGTTGAGACCGTCATGACTGACGCCATGTTTGAGTTGCCCTCGAGCCAGAAGAAAGCCTTCGAGGTGACTGTGGACTATGCGCGTCGGCAGATAGAAAAGTCCAATCTGCAGGAAAGCGCCTGACTGGACACACCCCAAAAAGACACCCCTCACCCCTAAATCTGCTACATATGCCAAACGTTAATCTAAGCGAAAAACTGAAACACTATTTCGGCTTTGACAAGTTCAAAGGCGACCAAGAGTCGATTATCCGCGACCTGCTGGCAGGACACAACATCTTCGTGCTCATGCCAACAGGAGGAGGAAAAAGCCTCTGTTATCAGCTGCCTTCGCTCATCATGGAAGGCACTGCCATCGTTATCTCGCCACTCATAGCCCTGATGAAAAACCAGGTAGATGTCATCAACTCACTCAGTGAAGAGGGAAATGTGGCTCACTACCTGAACTCGTCGCTAAACCGTGCAGCCATACAGCAGGTGATGGACGACGTGAGAAACGGGCAGACAAAACTCCTATACGTAGCTCCGGAGTCGCTCAACAAAGACGAAAACGTAACCTTCCTGCGGTCCATCAAGGTGTCCTTCTATGCCGTCGATGAGGCCCATTGTATATCGGAATGGGGCCATGACTTCCGGCCGGAATACCGAAACATCCGTCCCACCATCAATGCTATCGGCAATGCTCCCGTCATCGCCCTGACGGCAACAGCCACCGACAAGGTGCGCTCTGACATCAAGAAAAGCCTCGGCATCATGGACGCTCGGGAGTATAAGAGCTCATTCAACCGCCCCAACCTCTATTACGAAGTGCGGCAGAAAACACCCGAGATAGACAAGCAGATCATCCGATTCATCAAGCAGAACCCAGGCAAGAGCGGCATCATCTATTGCCTCTCGAGAAAGAAAGTCGAAGAACTCGCCGCCGTGCTGCAGGCTAACGACATCAAGGCTGCCGCCTATCATGCCGGACTCGACTCGCCGACACGCTCAGAGACGCAGGACGACTTCCTCATGGAGCGCATCGACATCATCGTGGCCACCATAGCCTTCGGTATGGGCATCGACAAGCCTGACGTGCGCTTTGTCATACACTATGACATCCCCAAGTCGCTCGAAGGATACTACCAGGAAACGGGCCGCGCCGGACGAGACGGAGGAGAAGGACTTTGCATCGCTTTCTATGCCTATAAAGACCTGCAGAAACTCGAGAAGTTCATGGAGGGAAAGCCTGTGGCTGAGCAGGACATCGGGCGACAGCTGCTGCAAGAGACTGCCGCCTATGCCGAGTCAAGCGTCTGTCGAAGGAAAATGCTGCTGCATTACTTCGGCGAGGAATATCCCAAGGACAACTGTGAGAACTGCGACAACTGTCTGCATCCCCATGAGCGCATCGAGGCAGGACAAGAGTTGCTCGTTGTGCTGAGAGCCGTCAGTGCCCTCAAGGAGAACTTCAGGCAGGACTATGTGGTAGACTTCATCAAAGGCCGAGGCACCGATGACCTTGTCTCGCACCATCACGACGAGCTTGAGGAATTCGGAGAAGGTGAGGACATGCCCCCGAAGCTTTGGAATCCTGTCATCCGCCAAGCCATCATAGCTGGCTATCTGAAAAAGGATGTAGAGAACTACGGCCTGTTGAAGATTACTGCAGCCGGCCGGAAATATATGAAGTCGCCACAGCCGTTTATGATTGTGGAAGACACGGAGTTCAGTGATGACTATGAAGACTCTGACGACGGCACCGGAGCAGCCCTCGACCCGGAACTGCTGTCCATGCTCAGGAGCCTTCGACAACAGGTGGCTAAGAAATGCAACCTGCCGCCATACGTCATCTTCCAGGATATCTCGCTCGAGCAGATGGCTACGATGTATCCCATCACCAACGAAGAGCTGCAGAACATTCAGGGCGTAGGAGCCGGTAAGGCACGCCGATACGGGGCAGAGTTCCTGAAACTCATCAAGAACCACTGTGAGGCCAACGATATCGAGCGTCCCCAGGAGTTCCGAGTGCGTACCGTTGCCAAGAAGTCTATGCTGAAGGTGAAGATTATCCAGAGCATCGACCGACAGATAGACCTCGACGATATCGCAAGCGGACAAGGATTGGAGTTTGATGAACTGCTTGACGAGGTGGAGGCCATCGTCTATAGCGGAACCCGGCTGAACATCGACTATTTCATCGAGGAGGTAATCGACGAAGACCATGTCGACGACATCTATGAGTATTTCCGCGAGAGCGATACCGACAGCATTGATGCGGCTCTTGATGAGCTTGGACGTGACTATAGCGAGGATGAGATTCGCCTCGTGCGTATCAAGTTCATCAGTGAACAGGCTAACTAAGTCTATACATCTTATTATAATTGTATAAAAAAGGAGCCACACTGCCTGAAGAGGCGGAGTGGCTCCTTTGTCTTTATGGGGCTTTGGGGATTTTATTCGGGGTTATACCCGAAGGCATCAAGCTCACGCTGGGATGAACGCCAGTCTTTGTCAACCTTGACAAAGGTCTCGAGGTTGATGCGCTTGTCGAAGAACTTCTCGAGCGCCTTGCGGCTTTCGATGCCCAGCTTCTTCAGGGCAACACCCTGATGTCCGATGATGATGCCCTTCTGCGACTCCCGTTCCACGTAGATGGTGGCGTGGATGTCGATGCGCTGGTCGGTCTCCTTGAATGAGTCAACGCGCACCTCCACGCTGTAGGGTATCTCTTTGTCGTAGTAGAGGAGAATCTTCTCGCGGATGATTTCCGAGACAAAGAATCGGGCGGGTTTGTCGGTGAGCTGGTCTTTGTCGAAGAAGGCCGGGCTCTCGGGAAGCAGTTCCTGGATACGCTTCAGCAGCATGTCGGTGCCAAACTTGTTGAGAGCAGAGATGGGTAGTATTTCTGCATTGGGGAGCAGTTGATGCCATCGCTCCACGAGTTCTGCAAGTATCTCATTGGGGTTCTTTCCTCCTTGTGGCGCAAGGGTAGGGGCCTGGTCTATCTTGTTGATGAGCAGCAGCACGGGGATTTCCATTTTCTGCACCTTCTCGAGGAAGTCCATGTTCTTCTCCGGGTTCTCTATGACATCTGTGACATAGAGCAGCACGTCGGCATCCTGAAGGGCCGACTCCGAGAAGGCAAGCATTGACTCCTGAAGCTTGTAGTTGGGTTTGAGGACTCCCGGCGTATCGGAGAAGACAATCTGCATGTCGGGGGTGTTGACGATGCCCATGATGCGGTGGCGTGTGGTCTGTGCCTTGAAGGTGGCAATGGAGATGCGCTCACCGACGAGCTGGTTCATCAGTGTTGACTTTCCCACGTTGGGGTTTCCCACAATGTTTACGAATCCTGCTTTGTGCATAATAGAATGAGGGATGAGGGATGGGGTATGAGGTATGTAAAAAGAGGAATAAAAAATAAGAAATGAGAAAATCTCTGTCGGTTTTCCGCCAGTTCATTCCTCATTTCTCATTTTTCATTCCTCATTTATTGTAGGCCCACTTGTAGAAGCTTGCTCCGTGTACGAATCCGGCTCCGAAGGCTGTGAACACGATGTTGTCGCCTTTCTTCAGTCGGCTTTCGTAGTCCCAGAGTGCGAGGGGTATGGTGCCTGCGCTGGTGTTGCCATAGCGTTCGATGTTGACGACGACCTTGTCCATGGGGATGTCGGCGCGCTTTGCCACGGTTTCGATGATGCGGAGGTTTGCCTCGTGTGGTACGACCCACTGTACGTCGTCGGCCTGCAGGTTGTTGCGCCGCATGATTTCCAGCACGTCGTCGCTCATTGCGGTGACGGCGTAGCGATATACGGTGCGTCCTTCCTGATAGAGGAAAGCGGCGGGTGTCTCGGCGTTTTCTTTCGTCGGCGGGTTGACGGAGCCTCCTACTTCCATGTGTAGGTAGGGGTATCCGATGCCGTCGGTGCGGAAGTAAGCGTCCTGCACGCCGATGCCTTCTTCTTCGGTTCCTTCTACGAGCACTGCTCCGGCTCCGTCGCCGAAGAGCACGCAGGTCTGCCGGTCGGTATAGTCGACCATTGATGACATTTTGTCGCCTCCGATGACGATGATTTTCCGGCAGCGTCCGGTGCGGATCATCTGTGTCGCTACGTCGAACGAGTAGAGGAATCCGCAGCAGGCGGCTGAGAAGTCGAACGCGAAGGCGTTCTTGAGTCCCAGGCGTCCGAGTACGAGCGATGCTGTTGACGGGAACTTGTAGTCGGGTGTTGTGGTAGTGACGATGAGTGCATCGATGGTGTCGGGGTCGACACCTGTTTTCTGTAGGAGCAGTTCTGCGGCTTTGGTGGCCATGAAGCTTGTTCCGAGTCCTTCTCCTTTGAGGATGTGGCGCTCTTTGATGCCCACACGTGTCATTATCCACTCGTCACTGGTGTCGACCATGCGCGACAGTTCCTCGTTGGTGAGGACATAGTCGGGCACATAACCGGCCACACCGGTGATGATTGCATTCAGTTTGCTCATGTGTGAGGTTTATTCTGCAGTCTCTTTTACAATAGCTACCTTACCACGATAGTATCCGCAGGTGGGGCATACGGTGTGGTAGATGTAGTAGGCGCCGCATGTGGGGCATAC
Organism: uncultured Prevotellaceae bacterium; assembly: GCA_946188345.1. Lineage (GTDB taxonomy): Bacteria > Bacteroidota > Bacteroidia > Bacteroidales > Bacteroidaceae > Prevotella. Next base: position 11,732 of record CAMHUI010000040.1, read on the forward strand.
TGCGAGTGTGGGTGCTACTGCTCCGTCGTGAGTTCTTCTTTTGCGACCACGAGTCTTGGACTGTCTTCTTTTAGGATGTGCCATAATTCTTTTTAATTTTTAATCTTTAATGTTTAATTCTCTGAGTTTTGCCCAGCGTGGGTCTATCGTCTGTGGGCCGTTGTCCTCGCTGCTTCGGGCAGCCGAGAGTCTTTCGAGTGTCTCAGTCATGGCCGCATTGCATTTTCCAGGTGCATGCACGTGCCTGACGGGAATGGCTAGAGCGATAAACTCGTATATGAACCATGCCGTGTCGAGTATTCCTTCGTTCTCGTCGACGACGATGAGTTCATCCTCTTCTGAGTATTCGTTTCCGAGTTTCACGATGAGTTGGTTGTCGGTGCTTACTGGCTGATCCATGTCGTCGAGACACAGGTCGCAGGGCACCACAACCGTCCCTTCCGTGTGGAACGAGAGCTCGAAGGCTCCCGCGACTTTCCGTATCTGCAGGTCTACGGCCAGATGGCCTTGGCTTACTTCTGTTGCTTCGAGTTCGGCGAAGAACTCGTCGCTCAGGGTGAAGTGACGCTCTTCTGAGTCGTCCTCGATGGCCTTCAGATCGATGCGGAACTGGTCTAAAAACTCCATACGGGCTGCAAAGTTACGAAGAAACGCGCAAAAAACAAAAGAAAAAATGCACTTTTTACATTTTTTGCCTTTATTTTTGCGCTGACAGAGGTTTTCCGGCCTCTTTTTTCTTAGTAGGGATTCTGGGCTTAGAAGTCGAAGCGGTTGACGTGCAGGCCGTCTTCGGTGAGTACCTCGATGAGGGGGACGTAGAGTCTGAAGTGCTCGGAGTTGCTGTGGGCGTTGAGTACTTCGTCGTTTTCCCATGTTTCCCAGAACATCATGAGTCCGGGGCGTGTCTCGCTGGTGAAGAGGTCATAGCCTACGCAGCCTTTGTCCTTGAGGGATGCTGCTACCAATTCGTTGCCGAGGCGGCGTACTTCTTCCTCTGCTCCTTTTTTTACTACGAAGAATGCATTTAGTCTGATCATTGTTATGAAGTTTTATTGTTTAAGATTGAAAATAAATTGATGTTTTATTGCACTAGTGTCCACTAAAAATGGACGAGTTTAAAAATTAAATAAATTAGGTTCACT
>CAMHUI010000041.1 GCA_946188345.1 uncultured Prevotellaceae bacterium
TGCAATATATACAGGGAATATCAAATATAAAAGAAAATTTTACCGGACAGCAATATTTTGTTTTTCACTCGCTTAATCGTCTTTGGCTACGCCGAAGGTACTGACGCTCGGAAAAACAAAATGAAAAAACTCCGTCTTTTCTTTTGTTTTTCACTCGCTTAATCGTCTTTGGCTACGCCGAAGGTACTGACGCTCGGGAAAACAAAATGAAAAAACTCCGTCTTTTCTTTTGTTTTTCACTCGCTTAATCGTACCTTTGTAAGCAGAAAAACATCCGTAAACTATGAAACAGAAAAACACTTTCCTTTCGGTGGCTGCAGCCGTGGCTGTGGCGCTCACGATTGCATCATGCGCAGAACGTCAAGAGGTCAGGGAGCCTCTGGCCCAGGTCAACGTCTTCAACGGCACAGCCTTCTCGGGCAACACATATCCCGGTGCCACCCTTCCTTTTGGCTCCGTGCAGCTCAGTCCCGATACCCATGCCGACCGCTGCTCGGGCTACCACTACGACGACGATGCCATTCTCGGCTTCAGCCACACGCAGCTGTCGGGCACAGGCTGCCCAGACCTTGGCGACTTCCTCTTCACGCCTGCCATGGGCGGAGCTGTGACGCCGCTTCCTCTGTCGCACGACAACGAGGAGGCCCGGCCCGGCTATTATAAGGTAACCTTCCCCGACGAGGGCATCACCGCCGAACTCACCGTCACACCCCACGTGGGAGTCCACCGGTATTCTTTCCGTGGCGAAGGCCCGCGCCAGATACTCATCGATGCCGTCTATTGCAACGGTGGCTGGTGCAAAGCCATTGAGAAGGAGCTCACCGTGACAGGCAGCCAGGAACTGACGGGCCACCGCCTCGTAGAGGGCTGGGCCGAAAAGCGCGACATCTATATGTCGGCTGTCTTCTCCGAACCATTCGCCGAGTGGGAAGAGTCTGAACCGGGCAAGCTGCTGCTGACCTTTGCCGACGATATAGAGGAGCTCACCGCTACCGTGGGCATCTCGGGCGTCAGTATCGACAATGCCACGGCCAACCGGAAGGCAGAGGTGCCTGAGGCAGACTTCGACGCCGTACTCGCACAAGCTACCCAGACATGGACCGAGACGCTGGGCACCATCGAAGTGGAGGGAGGACCGACGGAGCTGTTCTACACCAACCTCTACCACGTCTTCCTCACGCCCAACCGCATCGACGACGTCGACGGCCGGTATCGCGACGAGCTCGCCCGCAACCGACAGTTGCCCGAAGGCCATCACTTCTACTCCACCCTCTCCATCTGGGACACCTTCCGCAGCTGGAACCCGCTCATCAACATCCTGAGGCCAGACGTCACGGAAGACATCATCAACAGCATGCTCGACATGTATGACTGTCTGGGCGACCTCCCCATGTGGCCCCTGGCCAGCAGCGAGACCGACTGCATGATTGGCTACCACAGCGTGGCCGTCATCGCCGATGCTTGGCTGCGCGGCATCAGGACCTTCGACGGAGAGAAGGCGCTGAAGGCCATGATCGACACCTCGAACAAGCACAACGTCAATGCCTCTGAACTCTACAATGCCTTTGGCTACATTCCAGCCGACCTGAAGGCCGAATCGGTGTCGCAGACCCTCGAGTTTGCCTACGACGACTGGTGCATCGCCCGCATGGCAGAAGCCCTCGGCCATGACGACATCCGGGCCGAGTATGACCAGCGGTCGCTGCGCTACCAGAACCTCTTCGACTCGTCGACAGGTTTTATGCGCGGGAAGAACGAAGACGGCAACTGGAGCAACTACTTCAACCCTCAGGAGGCCTCGCGCGACTATACCGAGGCCACACCCTGGCAGTATCGCTTCTTCATGCCCCACGACACGGAAGGCATGAAGCAGATCATGGGCGGCACCGAACCGCTGACGGCTGCACTCGACTCGCTGTTCTTCTATCAGGCAGAGAATCAGAAGACACCCGGCGAGGGCATCGGAGGCATGATAGGCCAGTACGCCCATGGCAATGAGCCCAGCCACCACATGGCCTACCTCTACTACTGGGTAGGTGCTCCGTGGCGCAGCCAGGAACTCGTCAGAAGGATTCTCACCGAACTCTATACCACCGCCCCCGACGGTATCTGCGGCAACGAAGACTGCGGCCAGATGTCAGCCTGGTACGTGCTCTCAGCACTTGGACTCTATCCCGCCTGCCCGGGAACGGGAGAGTATCTGCTCGTGGCACCCTCCTTCAAGAAGGCCTGCATCAGCCTGCCCAACGGCAAGACGCTCACCATCAATGCCGACAACCCGAAGCATTGCTATATCAGCGACGTGACACTCAACGGCTCGCCGCTCCAACAGCACTTCATCACCTACGACCAAATCATGCAAGGTGGAGAACTCAACTTCAAGCTCTCGGCCAAGCCTGACCACAGCCGCGACAAGCTGCCTGCACCCTACTCGCTGACAACCGAGCCTATCGTCTCGACACCCGTCATTGCCGGCAACCTCTACTACTTCACCGAGCCGCAGACCGTCACCATCAGCTGCCGCACGGCCGATGCCGTCATCCACTACACCACCGACGGCAGCGAGCCCACCGAGCAGAGTCCCATATACACCCAGCCCTTCCAGGTTGACCAGAGCTGCACCTTGCAGGCACGGGCCTATCTCGACGGCTACCAGCCTTCACCCCGCGCAGCCATCAAAGCCCGCAAGGCCGTCTACTACAACCCGGTAGGCCAGGACTTGGCACTTCAGCCCGGCTGCCGCTTCACCTACCACGAAGGCGACTTCCGACTTGTCAGAGACGTCGAGAAGAGTAAAGTCATCGAAAAAGGCACCATGCCCCACCCCGACATCACCAAGGCCCGGGCAGAGGAACATTTCGGCTACATCTTCACAGGCTATCTCGACATCCCGACTGACGGCATGTGGCGCTTTGCACTGACCAGTGACGACGGCAGCACCCTTTACATCAACGATGAACGCGTAGTCAACAACGACGGCTCACACAGCAAAATCACCGCCACCGGCAATGTGCCCCTGCGCAAAGGACTGCACCCCTTCCGCCTCGTCTTCTTCGAGGACTATGAAGGACAGCACCTCTCATGGGCATGGAAAGCAGAAGGCGATGCCGACTACACACCCATTCCTGACAGCTGCATCTACTACTGAATTGATAATTGAGAGTTCTTCATCGGCTCTGCCGACAATTCAAATAAAAAAGTCAATCATAAAAACAATGAAGCATATTTCCCTATTCCTCTTTTGCTGCTTCGCGCTTGGCGCTGCAGCACAGCCACAACTGCGCGAAGACAACATCGACGAAGTGCTGCAGGCCATGACCCTGCAGGAGAAAGCCTCCCTGCTGGTGGGCGGCAGTCCATATAGCCTTGTCCAGGGTGCCGGAGGTGGCACGAGAGCCATTCCACGACTCGGCATCCCAGCCACCGTCTTCTCCGACGGACCGGCAGGACTGCGCATCGACCCCATACGCAGCAACTCCGACAAGACCTATTACTGCACAGCCTTCCCCAACGGCACGCTGCTGGCAAGCTCGTGGGATGTGGAGATGGTGCAACGCATGACCACTGCCATGGGCAACGAGGTGAAGGAATATGGCGTCGACGTGCTGCTGGCACCAGGCATGAACATCCATCGCAACCCGCTCTGCGGCCGCAACTTTGAATACTTCTCAGAAGACCCCCTGCTGTCGGGGAAGATTGCGGCGGCCTATGTGCGCGGCATTCAGAGCAACGGCGTAGGCACATCCATCAAGCACTTCGCCGCCAACAACCAGGAGACCAACCGGATGGAGAACGATGCCCGCATCAGCCAGCGCGCCCTCAGGGAAATCTATCTGAAAAACTTCGAGATTGCAGTGAAGGAGTCAGAGCCGTGGACCATCATGTCGTCGTATAACAAGATGAACGGCCTCTTCACCCAGCAGAACCCCGAACTGCTCACCACGCTGCTGCGCGACGAGTGGGGCTATCGCGGTATCGTCATCACTGACTGGGGTAACAAAGACAATACCGTGGGAGCCGTCAAAGCCGGCAACGACATCATGGACCCGGGCGAGCAGGAGGAGATTGACCGCATCATCAACGGCATCAACGACGGCCGCATCACCCACGACGAGCTCGACCGCAACGTGCGACGCGTCCTGCAGTACATCGTCAAGACCCCTCGCTTCAAACAATACAGATACTCCGATGCGCCCGACCTGAAAGCCCATGCCGCTATCGCCCACAAGGCTGCCACGGAGTCGATAGTGCTCCTGCGCAACGACCGCCAGACACTGCCGCTGAAGGGCACTGAGCGCATCGCCCTCTACGGCGTCTCATCGACAGACTTTGTAGCAGGCGGAACAGGATCGGGAGAAGTGAACAAGGCCTATGTCGTCGACATGCAGAAAGCCCTCACCGAAGCCGGCTTCAAGCTCGACGAGCGGCTGGCCAACTACTATCGCGTGCTGAAAGAAGCCCAATATGCGGCCATGGCCATGGAATACGAGGAGAATGGCGGACGGCGCTCGAAGGAGATGCCCATCAAGGCCGATGTCATCGACTACCAAGCCAAGATGAACGATGTGGCCATCGTCGTGCTCGGACGTAATGCCGGCGAAGGCTTCGACCGTAAGCGTACCGACTTCGAACTGACCGACGTGGAACGAGAACTGCTCAGGAATGTCAGCGAGAGCTATCGGCCCAGAGGCAAGCGAGTGATCGTTGTGCTGAACATCGGAGGCGTCATCGAGACGGCCTCATGGAAAGGCCTCGTCGATGCCATACTCCTGCCTTGGTCGCCCGGACAGGACGGCGCCTATGCCATTGCCGACGTGCTCACTGGGAAGGTCAACCCATCGGGCAGGCTGCCTATGACATTCCCCCTGAACTACCTCGACATCCCGTCGTCGGCCAACTTCCCATACAACTACGACGAACATGACGCCAACACAAAGGCCGAGAACGTTGACTATACCACCTACACGGAAGACATCTGGGTGGGCTACCGCTACTTCCAGACGGTGGGCATGGAGGTGAGCTACCCCTTCGGCTACGGGCTGAGCTACACCACATTCGACTGGACCAAGCCCGTTGTCAAAGCCACGGCCGACGGCTTCACGGCCTCGCTGACCGTCACCAATACTGGACGCGTAGCAGGGCGTGATGTCGTAGAAGTCTACGTCAATGCTCCAGAAGGCGGGCTCGAGAAGCCACGCCGGGAACTGAAGGCTTTTGGCAAGACCCGCCTGCTGCAGCCCGGAGAAAGCCAGGTGATGACGTTTAGCGTGACCGCTTACGAGCTGGCTTCGTTCAACGAAGACGCCTCAGCCTGGCAGACGGCCAGCGGAGACTATCAGGTGCTCTTCGGAGCATCCGCCAAAGATATCAAGGCCACGGGACGCTTCACGCTGAAGAAACCGCAGGCATGGCCTGTAAACAACATCCTCGACATCAAAGAATTTGAGAGCTTTCCATCTATCGACGTACAACCTTCCGGACAGGGACTGCGCTATACCTACAGCGAGGGAGGGTTCATGAGTGTGGAGTCTGTGGCTGCTGCACCCGTGAAAACCGAGGGCATCGCTCCTATCTTCTCCACCGACCTCAAGGAACGCGGCGACCACTTCGGTCTCATCTTCAAGGGACTGCTGAAGATTGACCGCGGCGGATTCTTCCGCATCACGATGACCAGCGACGACGGAGCAAAGCTGTGGATTGACGGCAAGCCCCTGCTCGACCTCAACCGCGACGGAGGTGGACACGCCGACTCATGGCTCAAGCTGGCAACGGGCTACCACCGTATTGAGGTGCAGTTCTTTGAAAACTTCGCCGAGGAGACCCTGCAGGTAGGCCTGCAAGGCCCTGGCATCGCAGCTGAGAATATACCAGCAGAAATGCTCTATCACGAATAAAGAATGTGGAAAATCTCCCTACGGCCGTAGGGAGATTTTTACCTATTAAATGTCCATCGCTGTAGTCTGTCTAAGGCTTCCTCGGTGTGTTCGTGGGTTCCGAAGGCTGTCAGCCTGACATAGCCTTCGCCTGAGGGTCCAAAGCCTACTCCCGGTGTGCAGACCACATTGGCCCCATAGAGCATCTCTTCAAAAAACTGCCATGAGGTGGTTCCGCGCGGGGTCTTCATCCAGAGGTAGGGTGCGTTCTCTCCGCCATAGACTTCGTAGCCCATCCCTCGGAGTCCATCGAGCAACCGATGGGCGTTGTGCATATAGTAGTCGATGGTCTGCTGCACCTGCAGGCGTCCTTCGGGAGTATAAATAGCCTCGGCCGCACGTTGGCTGAGGTAGCTGGCTCCGTTGAACTTGGTGCTCTGACGGCGCAACCAAAGGGGATTCAAGGGAATGCGCTCGCCGGTGAGAGTAGCGGCGGTGAGGTCTTTGGGCACGACGGTATATCCGCAGCGCACGCCAGTGAAGCCTGCCGTCTTGGAATAGCTATGAAACTCGATGGCACACTTGCGGGCCCCTCGTATCTCGTAAATAGAATGTGGTATATCGGGGGCGGTAATGAAGGCCTGATAGGCTGCATCGAAGAAGATGATGGCATCGTTCTTCAGGGCGTAGTTCACCCACTTGCGCAGCTCCTGCTTGGTGACGACGGTGCCTGTTGGGTTGTTGGGATAGCAGAGATAGATGACGTCGACACGTCGGTCGGGCAGCCGAGGTATGAAGTTGTTCTCGGCCGTGCAAGGCAGATAGATGACATTCGACCATCGCCCCTGCTGCTGCACTCCAGCCCGGCCTATCATGACGTTAGAGTCGATGTAGACGGGATAGATGGGGTCGGTAACACCGATGGAGTTGTCCCAGCGAATGAGTTCCTGAATGTTTCCTGTGTCTGTCTTGGCTCCGTCGCTGACGAAGATTTCATCGATGTCGAGATGGATGCCTCGGGGCAGGAAGTCGTTCTTCAGAATGGCCTCGCGCAGAAAGTCATAGCCCTGCTCGGGACCATAGCCGTGGAACCCATCGGCCGTTCCCATCTCCGCTGCAGCACGCTGCAAGGCTTCGACGACAACAGGGCAGAGCGGCTGGGTGACATCCCCGATACCGAGGCTGATGATGTCGGAATTAGGATGGGTGACGCGGAAGATGTTCACCTTCTTGGCAATGTCGGCAAACAAGTAGTTCGCCGGCAACTTCAGGAAATGGTCGTTGATTAATGCCATGGTTCTAATATTCCTTTAAACTCTAAACACTCAACTCTAAACTCTAAACACTCAACTCTAAACTCTAAACACTCAACTCTAAACTCTAAACACTCACATCTCCACTTCTCCGTCAAAGACGAAGGTAGCGGGGCCTGTCATGTAGACATGGTTATCGGACCGACGCCACTCGACAGAGAGCGTTCCACCGTCCATGACAATACGCGAAGTTCGTTCAGCCCGGCCTGTCGATGCGGCAGCCACAGCCGTAGCGCAGGCTCCCGTACCGCAAGCTCGGGTGATGCCGCTACCACGCTCCCACACCCTTACTCGCAAAGAGCCGAGCGACTCCACACGTGCAAACTCTATATTACACAACTGAGGAAACGCCTGATGGCCCTCCAAAAACGGCCCGGCATCAACCACCTGGTCTATCTCTTTAGTAAAGAGTACATAATGCGGATTACCCATCGAGACAAACACCCCCTCTGCTCCATAGCCCGTTAAGCCGTCAGCCCGTTCGGGCAAGAAAAGCGTCGGGGCGTCAAACACTGGCTCCCCCATGTCCACCGTAACCTTATCAACAATCTCGCGGGTACCCTGCCCGACCTGTCTTGGCGACAGCGAGAGCCATAGGGTCTTGATGCCCGAGAGCGTCTGAAGCCGTATCTCCTGCTTTTCGGTAAGGCCCCGCTCGAAGAGATATTTGCCGATACACCGCGCCGCATTGCCGCACATCATACCTTCTGAACCATCGGCATTAAAGATGCGCATCGAGAAATCGGCCCCATCCTCCGTGGCACTGCCAATAAGCACTAGCCCGTCGGAGCCTATTCCAGTATGCCGGTCGCTCCAACGACGAGCTGCCGACTCTGGAGAAGCAATAGGGAAACGCATCGTGTCAACATAGACATAATCGTTGCCACAACCATGCATCTTAGTAAAACATATTTTGGCCATCCTGAACTATAAGCAGTTAACTATTTGAAGAGTTGAAGCTGCCTGCAAAGGTACACAAAACCCCAAAAACAACCGCCAACTTATATGATTTTTAATTCTTTTTTACCTTATTGTTATTACGATTTGTAAGAGATTGCATGTATTTACTTTCAACCTAAAACTATTACAGACATAAAAAGTAATAATCAGAAAGTCTTTCTGCTTTTTAAGTTTTCTGAAAACTGCTTTCTTCAACTTGCGAGGACTATTCTTCGTATCTTTGCACCATGGAAACCCGTCTTATTTTTATTACCGGAGGCGTAGCCTCATCGTTAGGCAAAGGCATCATCTCGGCTTCACTCGGAAAACTGCTGCAAGCCAGAGGCTACGCCATCACTATCAAGAAGTTCGACCCCTACATCAACATCGACCCTGGAACGCTTAACCCCTACGAACACGGCGAGTGCTATGTCACAGCCGACGGCATAGAGACTGACCTTGACCTGGGGCACTACGAACGCTTCACAGGCATTCAAACCTCACGCGACAACAGCGTTACCACGGGGCGCATCTATCTCAGCGTAATCGAGCGTGAACGCCGAGGCGACTACCTCGGAAAGACCATCCAAGTGGTGCCTCACATCACCGACGAAATCAAGCGACGCATGCAAAGCAGTGAAGTCAACTCGCCAAATAAATACGCCTTCGTCATCATCGAGATAGGCGGAACCATTGGCGACATTGAGAGTCAACCCTTCCTCGAAGCCATTCGCCAGTTGCGCTGGGAACTGGGACCAGAACGGACACTGAACGTGCACCTGACCTATGTTCCCTATCTGGCAGCTGCTGGCGAACTGAAGACCAAGCCCACGCAAACCAGCGTGAAACAACTACAGGGGCTTGGCATACAGCCGGAGGTCCTGGTTCTGCGCACTGAACACCTCCTGAGCGATGACCTCCGGGCCAAGGTAGCTCGCTTCTGCAACGTTGACGTCGATGCCGTCATACAGAGTCAGGACCTGCCCAGCATCTACGAGGTGCCCATCAACATGCAGCAACAGGGTCTTGACGCCATCATATTGAAAAAGATGGGCCTTGAACCGGGACCGACACCCGAGCTGGGCCCATGGCGACACTTCCTCGAACTTCGACGACAGGCCACACAAATCCTCGACATCGGACTCGTAGGAAAGTACAACCTGCAGGATGCCTATAAGAGCATCATCGAGAGCCTGGCCCACGCCGGCACCTATCTGGGCAGAACAGTCCAGACCCATTTCATCAATAGCGAACACATCACGCCCAACAACGTTGAAGATTTGCTCTCACCTATGGCCGGCATCGTCATCTGTCCGGGTTTTGGCAACAGAGGCATCGAGGGGAAAATCATTACAGCGGAATATGCCCGCACACATGACCTGCCCACCTTCGGCATCTGCCTTGGCATGCAGATGATGGTCATTGAGTTTGCCCGCCACGTGCTCGGCTTTGCCGGCGCCAACAGCAGCGAGATGGACCCAGCCACCACTAACCCCGTCATCGACCTCATGGAAGAGCAGAAAAATCTCCTAATGAAGGGAGGTACCATGCGGCTCGGCGCCTACGACTGCCAGCTCGTCAGCGGTAGCCGCGCACAAGAAGCCTACGGCGGTGTGACGCACATCAGTGAGCGACACCGCCATCGCTATGAGTTCAATAACAACTACCGGAGAGACTTCAAGATGGCAGGCATGCGCTGCACGGGCATCAACACAGCCGCCGACCTCGTAGAGATTGTCGAGATTCCCAGCCATAGATGGTATATAGGCACGCAGTTCCACCCGGAATACTCCTCAACCGTGCTCCATCCTCACCCGCTCTTCATGGACTTCATCAAGCACTGCATCAATTAAAAAAGCCACTAACCGAGGGGGGGATAGTGGCATATTGAAAGAACAATAGGATTACAGTTGCAGCGTCTTGACGACGGGACCGCCGTAGGTCTGGATGCGCAGGGTGATGGTCTTGCCGCGCATGGTGTCGCTGACGGGGATACTGACGTAGAGGCGCTGCGTGTAGTATTCGGGTACGCCGCCTTGGTCGTGGATGAAGGTGAGCGCCATCGCATCGGCCGTCTCGCTGTCGAGGGTGACGCCGACAACCTGACTGAGCGCATCGCCCTCGGCCTGACCCACCTTCATCAGCAATCCCATGTTGATATACTTTCCGTTGGCGCTTAGCCAAGTGCTCTCCAGCCCCACTGGGTCGTGGCGGATGTCGCCCTCGATGTCGGCAGCCTTCTTCGGACGTAGCACGTAGACTGGCTGAAAGGAATGAGGCTGGGCCTGTGTGCCTACCTTATTATAATACGCGAGCGCACGATAGAGTGTGTCGGGCCTCTCGGCCCAGGCTACATCAGCATACTGCTGCAATTCAAAGGCATCGTCCTCATCGGTGACAAAACTGTCGACGAGTTTGGTGGCCGCCGTATGCATCTCAACAAAGTCGGCGCGCAGATACGACAGGTCGCCGTCGCCCGACTCGTAGGTCTCGCTCGTGCAGGAAAGCATGCCGAGCACTGCGCAAAGGATATATATCTTCTTCATATTATTCTACCGAAATCATTTTCTTATCTATTCTACAGACTTCAGAGGACAGTATTCTTCGGTCACTCTGTCTAAGGCCCTCTTTTACTTTTTCTACGGACTTCGGGGACTTATAGGACTTTCACCCGTCCCTCTTGTCCGAAGAGTCCGTAGACCTTCCCCTTTTTCTCATCCTTAGTCCATCTTGTCCGAAGGGTCCGTAGACCCTTTCCCCCTTATCCTTCATCCTTAGAACGTGCTGCCTTAGAGTCTGTCGACCCCGTGGCCTGAAGATGGTTGCGCAGCGGGTTGGCATACATGGTGAGCATGCGCTCGCGCAAGAAGGGCTCGTCCCTGTCGGGGAGGTCTACCTTCGCTACCTGACCGTCGAGGTATTCCTCGAAGCGGGCTTTGTCCTCCGCTGTGTAGTGGCCGGCTTGTGCGGTGTCGCCGTTGAGCAGGTCCAGCGCGATGTAGTTGCACGGGAAGAGCTGGTAGTGGCTGTGTATCTCGCGGTCGATATGTTCGGCCAGAGCCTTGAAGAAGTCGCCCTTAGGCAGCTGCTGCGCCTCAAGCTCCCCGATGAAGTCGTTGACGGTTGCGGCCCAATGGTAATGCACGCGGCCTTTATATCCGAAGATGCCCGTCCGCATGTTGTCCAGGTCGTCCTGCTTACTCTTCTTGAAAGCGGGGTTGTCGCGTTTCTGCTGAAACTCTTTAGCTTTCAGGTAGTCGCAAGGGTCGTATTCGTAGCTGATGGTCAGCGGGACGATGTTCAGCTCGCTGAGGTCACCGCCCATGGCGAGCATCTTCAGCACGGAGTCCTGTGTGCGGTCGTCGGAGTCCTTGGCGCGGCCCTGCCGTTGTGCTATCCAGATGTTCTCCTTCTTCGTGGTGACGGCATAGTGGATATACTGGCTCATGAGCTGACTCGACCGCATCATCTCGTGCATGGACAGCGCCCTCCTGACGATGAAGGCTTTGTTCATCCTGACGAGCCGTTTGATCCACGGATAGATGAGCAGGTTGTCGCCGATGCCTATCTCCACGGTGGTGGGGAAGCCGTTGTCGACGAGCAGCACGTCGAGGAATGCAGAGTCGAGCACGATGTCCCGATGGTTCGACACGAAGGTGTAGCGGGCGTTGCCTGATGGTTTCCGGATGTTGGACGTGAGCCCGTCGGTGTGCTTCCTGATGATATGCTTCACCACGGGCTTCATAAAGCGTTTCTGGAAGTCAAGCGGCGTCTTCACGCCAATGAATGCCAGCCGTAGCAGACTGTGGACGACAGCCTTTGGCAGCCAGGGCAGGAAGCCTTTCGTCAGCCTGTTGAACTGCCGGTCGTTAAGCATTTCCTCGAAGGCCTGTTTCATCTCGCCCGTCTCGTAGGGCCTAATCTCATCGAAAATCTCTGGAGTCTTCATAAGCAACGTGTTTATTACACCTGCAAAGTTAGGACATTTTTTTGATAATACGCCAACTTTTCCTTGTTATTTCGTTTCACAAGACTTTTACACCATCAAAGAGCGTGGCGACTGGCAAGTCCCGATGTTCTTTGCCATGTCTGCCTATATCTACCGCATTGACGAGGGCTTACAGTTTTGCATCAAACCATTCAGGACTATGCGTATTTAGGCTTCGGCGGTCGTGGCGGCAAGCATGGTGACATCTTCTGGGACAACGAGTCATTTGCCATCAAGCAATACCTGAAGATGTTTGCCGAACTTGCCAGTGTTACCTTGAAGCAAGTGGCAGACTGGTTTGTCTGGCTGGCAAGCACCCTGGGCAGGTTCTTCGACGAGCGAAGCGGCAAAGCCGAGCGCAATGCCAACGAACGTTTTCGCTAAGCCAAATGAGCAGAATGAAGCTCGCTTCAATTCTGCCATGGCGAGAAAACGA
>CAMHUI010000042.1 GCA_946188345.1 uncultured Prevotellaceae bacterium
CGTAGCGCACGCCGCTGCCGATGAAGCTCTTCTTGATGCCGGGCAGGGCGTCGACCGAGCGGTAGATGTCGAGCAGCTTTGAGTGGTCGGTGTCAAGGTTGGGACAGACGGTCGGGTGGATGCACGAAGGCTTGGCACAGTGCTCGCAGGCTTTTTTGTTACGCCCGCCCATGCCATACATATTGGCCGATGGTCCGCCAAGGTCGGAGAGATAGCCCTTGAATCCCGGCATCCGGGTGACCTTCTTCACCTCGCGCAGGATGCTCTCCTTCGAGCGGCAGGTGACAAACTTCCCCTGATGTGCCGAGATGGTGCAGAAGGCGCAGCCGCCGAAGCAGCCCTGATGGATGTTGACGGAGAACTTGATCATCTCGAAGGCCGGGATGGTCTTGCCCTTATACTTCGGGTGAGGAGCCCGCATGTAGGGCAGGTCGAAGGTGAAGTCCACCTCTTCGGTCGTAGGAACGGGGTAGGGGGGATTGACCACGGCATAGCGGCTGCCCACCTGCTGGATGAGCCGTTGGGCATGCATCTTGTTCGACTCCTCCTCGATGTGGCGGAAGTTCTCGGCCTGTGCCCGTTTGTTGCGCAGACACTCCTCATGGCTGTTGAGTACGATGTCGTCTTTGCGGATGCCGCCCATGATGCCGTCTTGCTTGCAGAGGTAGACGGTCTGGGGCACCTCCTTGATGCTCTCGATGGAGCGGCCCTTTTCCAGTTCCTGACAAATCTGTATGACCGATTTCGGCCCCATGCCATAGAGGATGAGGTCGGCGCCGGAGTCAACAAGGATGGAAGGCCGCAGCCGGTCCTGCCAATAGTCGTAGTGGGTGAGGCGTCGCATGCTCGACTCGATGCCTCCGATGAGCACGGGAACGTCGGGGTAGAGTTGCTTAAGAATCCGGGTGTAGACGATGGTGGGCATCTCGGGCCGCATGTCGTGACGCCCATCGGGAGAATAGTCGTCGGAAGAACGCAGACGGCGGTTGGCGGTATACTTGTTCACCATTGAGTCCATAGCCCCCGGAGCAATGCCGAAGGCCAGACGGGGCCGGCCAAGTTTCTTGAAGTCGCGGTAGTCGCCGTGCCAGTCGGGCTGTGGAACAATGGCCACACGATAGCCCGAGGCTTCAAGCGAACGTCCGATGACGGCCGCACCGAACGAAGGGTGGTCGACGTAGGCATCGCCAGAGAAAAGGATGAAGTCGAGTTCATCCCATCCGCGCAGCTCACACTCCTTCTTGGTAGTCGGGAGGAAGTCGGTCAACCGATATGTCGGTTCAGCGTTTTCGATAGTTGCGGTAGTCGTGGCAGTCTTCTTTCTGCCTGATATCCTTCAGAGCGCATCCTGCACATCCTTCGCAGGGATTGCCCTTGTGCTTCACTACTCTGCGGATGCGCCAAAAGGTGTAGCCCGAAGCAAGCACAAGGACAATCGCTACAAGGATGTATTGCACAAGCATTCTCTTCTGTTATAAAAAAACGGAAGATTCTTAATAAGCAAAGAGAGGATAGTCCTTCATCGTCAGGTTCACCTTCTCACGCACGCGGGCAATGACCTGCTCATCATCAGGAGCGTTGAGCACTTCCTCGATGAGTTCGGCGATGAGCACCATCATGTCTTCCTTGGCGCCGCGTGTGGTCATGGCAGCTGTTCCGAGGCGGATACCTGAGGTCTGGAAGGCCGAACGGGTGTCGAAGGGCACCATGTTCTTGTTCACCGTGATGTCGGCAGCTACAAGGGCGTTCTCGGCTACCTTACCAGTCAGCTCGGGATACTTCGAGCGCAAGTCGACCAGCATTGAGTGGTTGTCGGTGCCTCCGCTGACAATGCCGAAGCCACGGCCGATAAGTTCCTCAGCCAGTCGGGCTGCATTCTTCTTCACCTGCGTAGCATAGTCTTTCCATTCGGGTTGCAGATTCTCTCCGAAGCCAACAGCCTTGGCGGCGATGACATGCTCCAACGGTCCGCCCTGTTGCCCGGGGAAGACTGCCGAGTTGAGCAGCATGCTCATAGGCTTCAGGTCGCCCTTCTTTGTGGTCAGTCCCCACGGATTCTCAAAGTCCTTGCCAAGCAGAATGATGCCTCCGCGCGGTCCGCGCAGGGTCTTGTGGGTAGTGGATGTCACGATGTGGGCATACTTTACGGGGTTCTCAAGCAGTCCGGCAGCGATGAGTCCGGCAGGGTGAGCCATGTCGATCATCAACAATGCGCCAACCGAGTCAGCAATCTCGCGCATCCGCTTGTAGTCCCACTCGCGGCTGTAGGCCGAACCGCCGCCGATGATGAGCTTTGGCTTATGCTCGTGGGCCAGACGTTCCATCTCGTCGTAGTCCACGCGGCCAGTCTCCCTGTTGAGGTTATAGCCGACGGGGCGATAGAGCATGCCGCTGGAGTTAACGGGGGAGCCGTGGGAGAGGTGACCACCGTGGTCGAGGTTCATACCCATGAAAACATCGCCGGGCTTGAGGACAGCCGACAGTACTGCAGCATTGGCCTGAGCTCCGGAGTGGGGCTGCACATTGGCATACTCGGCTCCGAAGAGCTTGCAGACACGCTCAATGGCCAGAGTCTCAACTTCGTCGACAACTTGGCAGCCACCATAATAGCGCTTGCCGGGATAGCCTTCGGCATATTTGTTCGTGAGATAAGAGCCCATGGCCTGCATGACCTCGTCGCTCACAAAGTTTTCACTGGCAATGAGTTCCATGCCTTTCAGCTGGCGCTGGTGCTCACGCTCGATGAGCTCGAAAATCTGATTGTCTTTTTTCATTGTAATTATCTTCTTATTATGTTATTTCCCATTCATTCTTTACATCAAACACTGGTCAAGCTCGGCTGCAATAGCCTCCTTGTTGAGGTGCTGGCCGATGAAGACAATCTTCTGCATGCGGTCACCGAATTCCTCGTCCCAGTCACGCTGGAGGTCAGGGTTCTGAGCCTTGAACTGTTCCAACTGGCCTTTAGGCATGGTGGCATACCATTGGCCCGCATTGCGGATGCTGACCTGTTTGCCTGCCTGCTCGAAGACGTAGCATGTGTCGCGTTCGTCGTCGAAGTAGCAGATGCCTTTGGCGCGAATGACACTCTTCGGGAACTTGCGGGCTACGAACTCATCGAATAGTCCGAGGTCGAACGGGCGACGGCGGTAGTAGACATAGGTGCCGATACCGTATTCCTCAGCTTCACCTTCATCGTGGTGATGGTGGTGGTGATGGTGTTCGTGTCCTTCTTCATGGTGGTGATGATGGTGCTCGTGTTCTTCTTCTTCGTGGTCATCGTCATCATCATCATCATCATCGTGGTGATGACCTTCAATCTCCTGTATCCAGGCAGCGGAAGTAGCTACCTTGTCGAAATCAAAGAGGTTGGTGTTGATAATCTTGTCGAGGTCTACGTCGCCAAAGTCACATTCGATGATTTCTGCCTGAGGCTGTATGGTCCGAACAATCTGGCGGACACGACCGAGTTCCTCAGGAGTCACCTCGCTGGCTTTGTTCAGGAGGATGATGTTACAGAACTCTATCTGTTGTATGACAAGGTTCTCGATGTCGTCTTCCTCGATGTTTGGGCGAGTCAGCTGGAGTCCGCCTTCAAATTCGTCTCTCATGCGTAGGGCGTCCACAACGGTCACGATGCAGTCAAGGCGAGGTACGCCGTCTTTCGTTACCTCGGGCGCCATTGAGGGAATGGAGCAGATGGTCTGTGCAATGGGGGCAGGCTCGCAGATGCCACTTGCTTCGATGACGATATAGTCGAAGCGCTGCATGGCAATGATGTCGCGCAACTGCTCAACAAGGTCCATTTTTAGCGTGCAGCAGATGCAACCGTTCTGCAGGGCTACCAGGCTTTCGTCTTTTTTTCCGACGATGCCGCCCTGCTGGATGAGGTCGGCATCAATGTTCACCTCGCCAATGTCGTTGACGATGACGGCGAATTTGATGCCCCGTTTGTTGGTGAGGATTCTATTTAACAATGTAGTCTTGCCGCTGCCGAGATAGCCCGTCAGTAGCAGTACGGGAGTTTCTTTATAGTTCATTTTCCTTACTTTTTTACCTTTTCTTTTATTTTATTTATACCAGTTCTACGTGGCTGATGTCTTGTTCCTTGTCGCAGTAGTGGCACTTGCAGATGCCGCGCTCTTTGTCGATGACGTGGAAGATAGTGGCCACGGGTTCGTTGTTGGTCACACATACGGGGTTGTTGCAGCGTACGATGCCGCGCAGTTCATCGGGGGTCTCAACGGTCTTCTTCTCCACCACTTCAAAGTCGCGGATGATATTGAGGATGACCTTCGGTGCGACGACCGACAGGCGGGAAATCTCATCGTCGGTAAAGAACTTGTCAGAGACTTTGATGATGCCTTTGTTGCCGACCTTCAGCGAGGGATAGTTGATTCCGATGGTGACTGGCGTCTGCAGTTCGAAGAGTCCTAACAGGTTGGCTACGTGATAGGTCTTGTCGGCTGGTATGTGATCGATAACGGTTCCGTTCTCGATGGCGGCTACAAGGCGTTCTTTCTTGTTCATAGCGTTGTCCTTTTTATATAGTGCTATAGTAATTATTTTGACTATAGTATCTATCTGATTATCGTTTTGTCATTCTTGATGTCGTCGAGGGTGATGCCGAGACAGTAGCTGAAGATGGCTTCGCGGGCATAGAGTCCGTTTTGTGCCTGTTGGATGTAGTAGGCGTGCGGGTCGTCATCAACGTCGTAGGCAATCTCGTTAACACGAGGTAGGGGATGTAGAATCTTCATGTTGTCCTTGGCAAGGCGCAGCATGTCGCGCTTCAGGATGTAGACATTCTTCACTCGCTCATATTCCATCAAATCGGAGAATCGTTCCTTCTGCACTCGTGTCATATAGATGATGTCGGCATCTTGGATGACCTTTTCGTTGAAGGCGGTGTGCTCCTGATATTGTATGCCGTGCTCGTCGCAGTAGACCTTGTATTCCTTCGGCATGGCCAGCTCTTTGGGGGCGATAAAGTGGAAGGTGGGGTTGAAGTGGCGCATGGCCATGATGAGTGAGTGAACGGTGCGGCCGTACTTCAGGTCGCCAACGAGATAGATGTTCAGATTGTCCAGCGTGCCCTGAGTCTTGTAGATGGAGTAGAGGTCAAGCAGACATTGTGAGGGATGCATGTGGGCTCCGTCGCCTGCATTGATGATGGGTACGGGTGCCACCTCGGAGGCATACTGTGCTGCGCCTTCGATATAGTGGCGCATGGCGATGACGTCGGCATAGTTGGAGACCATGAGGATGGTGTCTTTCAGTGTTTCACCTTTCGAAACGCTCGATGCCTTGGCATCGGAGAAGCCGATGACGCGCGCACCAAGGCGGTTAGCTGCTGTCTCGAAACTCAGACGGGTGCGGGTGGATGGCTCATAGAATAGGGTGGCTACGACGCGACCTTTCAGCAGTTCGCGGTTAGGATGCTTCTCAAACTCTTGCGCCATCTCGATGAGATACATGATTTTCTCCTTCGAGAGATTTGCAATCGTTACAAAATGATGTTTTTCCATTGACGATTTTGTTGATTGTTCTGAATTCGACCGCTAAGTTAGTGAATATTTTTGAAAAGACGAACGATAATTCGAAAGATTTGTGTATTTTTGCAACAAATTTTAGAAAAAGAGACGCTATGAAGAAATTTTTCATACATACGTTGTGGACTTTGCTGTTGCTTACTGTCGTGGGGGCAGCCATAGCTTTCGTTGCCATATGGAACGGCTGGATTGGCTATATGCCTGACATCGAAAACCTGCAGAACCCCATCAACCGCTATGCTACACAGATATTCTCGGCCGACGGAAAGGTGCTCGGAACATGGAACATGAACAAGGAAAACCGTGTCAGCGTTGACTACAAGGATCTCTCGCCGCATCTTGTCCAGGCGTTGGTAGACACTGAGGACAAGCGTTTCTACGACCATTCCGGCATCGACTTCATGTCGCTCATGCGAGCCATCATCAAGCGGGGCATCTTCCAGCAGACAAGTGCCGGAGGCGGTTCAACCATTACCCAGCAGCTGGCCAAGCAACTCTATTCCGAAACAGCTCACAGCAAGACGGAAAGACTGCTGCAGAAACCCATCGAGTGGGTCATAGCCGTCAAACTCGAACGAAACTATACGAAGGAGGAAATCATCGCCCTCTATCTGAATTACTTCGACTTTCTCCACAATGCCGTGGGCATCAAGACCGCTGCAAAGACCTACTTCAACAAGGAGCCTCGCGACCTTACCGTATGCGAGTCGGCAACCCTTGTCGGTCTCTGCAAGAACCCCTCTTATTTCAATCCCGTGCGTTACGCCGACCGAAGCCTCGGACGCCGTAACGTCGTGCTGCAACAGATGTATAAGGAAGGCCATCTTACGGCCGACGAACTGGCCAAGTATACGGCCGAACCCCTCAAGCTGGACTTCCACCGAACCGACCATAAAGAAGGATCGGCTACCTATTTCCGCGAGTTCCTACGGCAGTATATGACGGCCAACAAGCCCTCTCATGATGACTATCCGTCGTGGAACCAGAACCAGTACTTCTACGACTCTCTGGCCTGGGTCAGCGACCCCCTCTATGGCTGGTGCAACAAGAACCACAAGCGGGGAGGGCATACATATAATATCTACGCCGACGGACTGAAAGTCTTTACGACCATCGACTCCCGCATGCAGCAGTATGCCGAAGAGGCCGTCTACAACCATGTTGCCAAGACCTTGCAGCCTATCTTCGACTCAGAGAACAGACATAAAGCCAACGCACCCTTCACCAGTGACCTCACTGCCAAGCAAGTCGAAGAGATACTCAACCGTAGCATCCGCCAGAGCGAGCGCTATAGAGTCATGAAGGCCGACGGAGCAACTGACGATGAGATACAGAAAGCCTTCCGGACAAAGACCGAGATGACCGTGTTCTCCTATCAAGGAGAGCGCGACACCCTCATGACGCCCCTCGACTCCATACGCTACTACAAGTCGTTCCTGCGCTCAGGCTTCGTCAGCATGGAACCCCATACAGGAGCCGTACGCGCATACGTCGGAGGTCTCAACTACACGCACTTCATGTACGACATGGCCACCAGCGGACGTCGGCAGGTAGGCTCTACCATCAAGCCATTCCTCTATTCTCTTGCCATGGAGAACGGCTTCTCTCCCTGTGACCTCGCACCCAATGAGCAACGCACATACATGGTAGCAGGAAAGCCGTGGACACCACGCAACTCAGGCAAAGCTCGCTACGGAGAAATGGTCACACTGGCATGGGGACTTGCCCAGTCGAACAACTGGATATCTGCATGGCTACTCAACCAACTCTCGCCACAGCAGTTCGTCGGACTCCTCCACGACTACGGCATCCGCAACCCAGACATCCACCCATCGCTGTCGCTCTGTCTCGGACCCTGCGACATCTCCGTAGGAGAAATGGTCAGCGCCTACACAGCATTCGTCAACAACGGCATCCGCACAGCTCCCCTCTACGTTACGCGAATCGAAGACAGCGAAGGCAATCTGCTCGCCGAATTCCAGCCGCGCATGAACGAAGTCATCAGCGCCGAGAGCGCCTACAAGATGATAGGACTGCTCCAAGGCGTCATCGACGGAGGCACAGGCTCGCGCGTGCGATTTAAATATAATGTGCCCGGACCAATCGGTGGCAAGACAGGAACCACCAACCGCAACAGCGATGCATGGTTCATGGGCTTCACCCCACAACTCGTCAGCGGATGCTGGGTTGGGGGAGAAGACCGCGACATACACTTCCAGTCGATGGCCAGCGGCCAGGGAGCCGCAGCAGCACTGCCCATCTGGGCAACATATATGAACCGCGTCTTCGAAGACAAAACACTTGGCTACAATTCAGAAACCAAGTTCGACATTCCTGAAGACTTTGCCCCCTGCGGAAACGACAGCACAGCCCTTCGAGTCGATTCCTTCCTCAGCATCGACAACGTTTATGAATAAATAACTGAGATTCCAAAGACATCCATCCATGTTCCCTTAGTAATTCTTCGCCGGTTGCTAAGGGAACATTTGATTAACAGCCCCTGATCATTCAGTTATCAGCCATTGAAGCAATAGCTGTCCTCCGCTGGACTTCCGGTTTTTCTTTCTGAATCATTAAAAAAACGCATTTCTGCTTTACATTTTCTTCTTCAGAACTGTAATATAAGAAGTATGACACGAAAAGATGTTGAAAGTCTGTTCAAGGCACACTATGCACAGATGTACCATCTGGCACTCACATTGCTCTTCGATGAAGCAGAGAGCAAGGACGTGGTGAGTGAGGTGTTTGCCAGCCTGCTCAGTAGCAGCACCGATGTAAGGACAGACCAAGCACGGGCGTTCTTGATGGCAAGTGTGCGGCATCGCTGTCTGAATGTGATGCAGCACAAGCAGGTGCAGGAGCGCTTTTCACGTCTGCTCATCGGGGATAGCCCTACATTCGCAGGCGACGATACGGCCGAGGAACAAATGCTGCTGGAAGAATTGATGCGATACTTGCACGACAATCTGCCACCTCTGAGTCAAGAGATATTCCGGCTGCGTTATCTAAAGGAGATGACCTGTCAAGAGGTGGCCGACGAGCTGAACGTCAGCCGCCAGACCGTACACACCCATCTGAAGCAGACAATAGAGAAAATCAGGAAGTATTATCATTCAATCTCGAAAGCAATATGATGACCGAAGATCAGCGTATAGAGTGGCTTTTGGCATTGCAGGAGCATCCAGAGCAAATAACTGGCGCACAGAGTCAGCTAATACATGCCGACGATGAGCTGCACCGGCTCGTACAGCAGCTTGGTTTTGCTAAGCGTGCCTTCATGCACGACGAGCTTAAAAACGACACCCCAGATGTGGAAGGCGAATGGGAACAGTTTGCAGCCTCTCATGCCGAAGAGCTGGATGCCCTCACCGAAGAAAAACCGAACCCCTATTTTTCACTTTTTTCTTTTCTCTTCTCACTCCACAAAGTTGCTGCATCTTTTATCGGGGTGCTCTTGGCTTCTGGAATTGCCTTTGCTGCCATCCAAATCGTACGCATCGTCAACACGCCACAGCCGCTGCTGAACACTATGGAGCAAGCGACCGACATCAAGTCTTTCACATCCCAGCCCGCTGATACGGTTAGGACAGACATGATATCCGCCGAGGCTTATGTCTTCAATAATGTGCCGCTCGACTCTATGATCACAACCATTTCAGTTGCCCACGGGAGGCAGGTGGAATTCGAGAATGACGCTGCCCGGCAACTCCGTCTCCATTTCGTATGGAAGCGAGCAGACTGCCTTGAGCGCGTCGTAGAAAAGTTGAATACCTTCGAGGCCGTGAACATTGACCTGGAAGACAATAAGCTCGTGGTAAGATGAGAGGCCCCCTATATGTCTTAACACTCGTGGCTAGCATCCTTTGCATGCCGATAGATGCTTTAGCACAGCGCGTCAGCCGCACATATAATAATGTCTCACTCAGCGAAGCACTGCTTGCGTTGAACAACGAACAGACGGAATACGTCATCAACTTCCTCTACAACGAACTGGAGGACTTCCGTATCACCACCACTGTATCGCGCAAGACCCTGCCTGAAGCCATACAGCAGATGATAGGCTTCTATCCTGTCCGCATGACCGTGAAGCCCGACGACCACGAAATCTACGTGGAGTGTACCCACAAGACCGAACGCCACTTGACGGGTACGATTATTGACGAACAGAACCTGCCTATGGCTTACGCAAACATCGCCCTTCTCAATCCCGCCGACTCCACGCTGCTCGGCGGTGGCGTATCGAACGAGAGCGGCTACTTCGCCATTCCATACGAGACAATTCCCTCACAGAGGGGAGGACGGGAGGGGGCTGTCCTTGCCCGTATCTCATACGTCGGTTACAAGACCATATTCAGAATATGTAACCAGCCGGAAGTGGGAACCATACGGATGCAGCCTGAGACGGTTTCACTGAAAGGTGTGCAGGTGAAAGGCGAGCGAATCGTCTCGACAACGGAGAGCGGGCACCTTGTTTACAACATGCCCATGCTCCTGCAAGTCTATCCCGCCGACAATGCCTACGACGCATTGAACAGTATTCCCGGTGTGAGCGAGATGGATGGTACCATCATGTTCTCCGGTCAGGCAGTGACACTCATCATCAACGGAAACCCCACCACATTGAGTGCCGACAGGGTGGTGGAGCGGCTTCGACAGATGCCTGCCGCCATGCTGGCCAAAGCCGAAGTGATGCCGTCGGCTCCTGCAAAATATCATGTACGGGGCATGGTCATCAATGTCGTCACCAAGGACTTCATAGGAACAAACCAACTCTCTGGACAGATGATGTGGGCCTGGCGGCAAAATAAGTTTGGAACAGGCTACTGGAGTCCTAGCGTCATTTATAATCATGGCAAAATAAGTTTAGACTTTTCATACAGCTACACTAACGGTTCAAACTATGGGCAGGTAGAGCATAAAGCCAACCATCCGCTTGGTGAACAGCGAATGGCTTATAGCGACAAGACTCGTAGCCGCAGCGACGGCTCCGACCATAACTACCGCCTCGGTATGGACTATGCCATAAGCGACGACCATCGACTGAGCTTGGCCTACACGGGGCAGAGGAACAGCACCCGCTCAACCAATACAACGACAGGCTCGGCGCAATCCGTACAGAACTCACACCAGCATACCTCACTGCATAATGTGGATATAGGCTATTCGGCTCCGTTCGGTCTGCAGCTTGGGACATCATATACCAGCTATCAAGAGCCACGCACACAGAATCTTGAAGGCAAGCTGGGGGGAATAAGCCGCTATCTGTATGTCGATAGTCGGCAGAAAGTGAGCAAATGGCTCCTCACCGCCGACCAGACCCACTCTCTGCAAAAAGGCTGGGAACTGAACTACGGCGGCAAGGCACAGTTCACCACCAACAACAGCTATCAGGCCACCTTCGATGCCAACAGCAATCCCTTGTCCGACGCTACCTCGCATGTAGACTACGACGAGCGCATCTTGAATGTCTACTCCGGAGTGAGTAAGAAGATAGGCAGGAAGTTACACCTTGAAGCCTCAATAGCAGCTGAGCAATACCACGCAACCAAATGGGACAAGTGGCGCATATATCCCCAGTTCGATGCAATGTGGAATGTCAATGAGAATAATATCCTCAATCTCTCCTTCAGTAGCGAAGCCGTCTATCCCAGCTATTGGAGCACCATGAGCAGCATATATTATACGTCGGCCTACAGTGAGATATGGGGCAATCCCGACCTGAAGCCCATGTCGAAATACGATATCAACCTGATGTGGCAACTCAACCATAAATACACCTTCACAGCCTTCGCTATGCTGGAGCCCGACTACTTCGTGCAAATGGCCTATCAGCCATCCGACCGCATGGCTGTCATCATGAAGGAAACCAACTTCAATTACTCTAACTACTACGGCATGCAGGCATCTGCGCAGTTTCGCATCGGCAGCTGGCTCAACGGTAGCATGATGGCCACAGCCCTCTGTCGCCACGACAAGACGGAATTCTTCGACCTGCCCATCAATCGCATTCACCTCTCAGGCATTTTCGGAGGTATGGCAGTAGCCAGACTGTTGCGGAAGCACAATATCCAGCTCATCCTAAATCCCTTCTGTCAGACCAAGGCCATTCAGGGACTCTATGACATCGATCCCTTCCTGCGGCTTAATGCCACACTCCGTTACACCACCAACAACGGCAAGTGGAGTCTCGTGGCCAAAAGCGAGAACATCCTGAACGCCCATATCAACACACGTTCCAACATCGCTAATCAGAATTACAGCATGCGTGTCTGGATGCCCTACACCAACTATTCCCTCACCGCAATCTACCGTCTCGGCAATTTCGAAGAGAAGAACAAGAAAGCAGTTGACACCTCGCGCATGGGTTATTGAACTGACTATAATACTCTCTCGTTTTTATTGATAGGCAGCGCCGGCATAGTTGCCGACACTGCCTTCCCCGTTTTTTAGTATGCCGTGCCCCTTTCTCTGGTGTCCCATCCCTGTTTTTTCTTCGGCTTCCGCCTTTTCAGTCTCTATTTTGTCAAGATTTCGGAAAATCTTCGTTTATTTTGAAAA
>CAMHUI010000043.1 GCA_946188345.1 uncultured Prevotellaceae bacterium
TAACACCCAGGGCGTTGCCCTGGGCTGAGGTGTCATTGGCCCTTCAGGCCGTTTTCAACCCCTAATCATATTAAATCTTTTAAAAAAGCAATATATACAGGGAATATCAAATATAAAAGAAAATTTTACCGGACGGCAATAATTAGAATTAGCATATTTAGACCAGGACTTCGTTAGCTTGCTATCTTTTTTGTTTCTCAAAAAAAGCAGACTACAAATAGTGATATTATAAGATAAGAAACTAACAGGAGATAGTAACTTCCTGAATCCTGTTATTCTTCGTCAGAATCGAAGTCGAAGTCGTCGTCGAAACCGAAGAGGGTAGGGTCGATGAAGGAGTCGATGGCCCGGCGCTCTTTCTTAGTGGGGCGGCCGGTGCCGCGGGCGCGGTCGACGAAGCCGCTGATGCGCGACATCTCCAGGAGCTCGTACTGCTTCGGGTCGGTGACGTTCTCGAGTATCTCGGGCACGAGCTTGGCGCCGACGCGCTGCTCGATGGTCTGCAACACGCGGAAGGAGTAGGTGATGGGGGGCTTCTTGACGTCGATGACTTCGCCGGCCTTGATGAGTCGGCTAGGCTTGACGTTGACGCCCTGGATGCTGACGCGGCCGTTCTTGATGGCGTCGGCGGCGATGCTGCGGGTCTTGAAGATACGGGCGGCCCAAAGCCACTTGTCTATTCGGGCTGTTTCTTGCATGTCTTTCCGAGTTTGTTGTATTGGTTCATGGTGATGTCGATGCCGGCGAGGATGAAGCTCTTGATGACTTGCACGGCGGTATCAATGGCGGGCTGGAGGACTTGAAGGTCTTCCTCGCTGTAGCGTCCGAGTACCCAGTTGACCTGCATGCCGTGGGGGAAGTCGTTGCCGATGCCCATGCGCAGTCGGGCATACTGCTGTCCGATGAGCTGCTGGATGTGGCCGAGGCCGTTGTGTCCGCCGTTGGAGCCGTTGGCCTTGAGGCGGAACTGCCCGAGCGGCAGAGCTACTTCGTCAGAGACGACGAGCAGGCGGCTCTGGTCGATATTCTCTTTGTTGAGCCAGTAGCGTACGGCGTTGCCCGAGAGGTTCATGTAGGTGGTGGGCTTGAGTAGGAATACTTTCTTGCCTTTGAGCGTTGTTTCGGCCACGAAGCCGTAGCGGCGGTCGTCGAAGGTGGCGCCTGCCTCACGGGCGAAGGCATCGACTACCATGTAGCCGGTGTTGTGGCGTGTCTGGGCGTATTCGTCGCCAGGGTTGCCCAAGCCTACGATGAGATATTTGTCCATGGGGAATGAGGAATGAAGGGTAGGGAATGAAAAAAGAGAAATGAGGAATAAGGAATGAACTGGCGGCGTACCGGCAGGCTCATTTCTCATTCCTCATTTGTCATCTTGCGGAGTGCTTACTCAGCAGCGGCAGCCTCGGTGTCGGCAGCGGCAGCGGCCGAACGGGATGCACGGGTAGCCTTCACGGAGCATACGACAACCTCGGGAGAGGTGACGATCTCGAGGCCTTCGAACTGAAGGTGAGCCACCTTGATGCTCTTGCCGAGCTGCAGGTTGGTGACGTCGATGTTCAGCACTTCAGGAATCTGGGTATAGACGGCCTTGACGTTGAGCTTGCGGACGGCGAGGTTAATCTTACCACCATCGCGGACACCCTGAGCAAGTCCGTTGAGCTTAACGGGAATGCCAATGGTGATGGGCTTCTCGGCGGTTACTTCGAGGAAGTCGACATGGAGCAGGGCATCGCTCACGGGATGGAACTGGAGCTCCTGAATTACTGCGAGGTGCTGTTCGCCGCTGATGTTTAGCTCTACGACATACACTTCGGGAGTGTAGACAACCTTGCGCAGGTCGGCTGCGGCAATGGCAAATGAAAGCGACTGCTTGCCGATGCCATAGAGGTTGCATGGCACGAGGCCTTCCTTACGAAGTTGCTTGGAAGCTTTCTTTCCTACGGTCTCACGCTTCTGACCGGATACACTAATCTGTTTCATAGTTTTTTAAAGTTGTGTTACTCTAAATTAAGTTGTTAATACTACTGCTTAATTCGCCATCACACGGGGGATGTGCTCAAAAAAGCGGTGCAAAGGTACGGCATTTTCGTCAAATAAACAAGATTTGCGAAAAAAAAGTTCAACAAAAGTTTTATTTTTCTTGCATATCAGAAAGAAAAAGGCTAAATTTGCACTCAAATTGAGCAAATAAAGTATTAAACAACCGTTACATAGCGATGATAAACAGAGAACTAATACGAATCAAAATTGTCCAGTTGACTTATGCCTATTATCAGAACGGCAGCAAAAACATGGAAACCGCCGAAAAGGAACTGCTGTTCAGCCTGTCGAAGGCATACGACCTCTATAACTATTTGCTGGCCCTGATAGTGGCTATCTCTAAGGAAGAGCGCAACCGCGTGGAGGTAGCAGCGCAGCGTGCCAAGAGAGAAGGTCAGGAAGAGCCTTCCACCAAGTTCGCCTATAATAAATTTGCCGTGCAGCTTGAGGAGAACCTCATGCTCAGCGAGTTCATGGAGCAGCAGAAGACCAACTGGGAAGATGACATCGAGTCGGTCAGACGCCTCTGCAGCGTGATAGAGCAGAGTGAGACCTACAAGGAATATATGGCCGATGACGACAACTCCTATGAGGCCGACCGAGAGGTGTGGCGAAAGCTCTACAAGCAGTTCATCCAAGACAATGCAGATCTCGACAGCCTGCTCGAGGACAAGAGCATCTACTGGAACGACGACAAGGATGTCATCGACACCTTCGTGCTGAAGACCATCAAGCGTTTCGACCCGAAGAACAATGCCCGTCAGGAGCTGCTGCCTGAATATAAGGACGAGGAGGACAAGGACTTTGCCCGCAAGCTCTTCCGAGCCACCATCCTCAAT
This sequence comes from uncultured Prevotellaceae bacterium, assembly GCA_946188345.1. Taxonomy (GTDB): domain Bacteria; phylum Bacteroidota; class Bacteroidia; order Bacteroidales; family Bacteroidaceae; genus Prevotella. The sequence goes on from CAMHUI010000043.1 coordinate 2,880, forward strand.
GCCGACCAGTATCAGCACTATATGAGTGAGGCCTCGCGCAACTGGGACTTCTCCCGTCTGGCCTACATGGACATCGTCATCATGCAGATTGCCATTGCCGAGCTGATGACTTTCCCCAACATCCCCGTCAGCGTCACCATTAACGAATATGTAGAGTTGGCCAAGATATACAGTACTCCCAAGAGCGGAGCTTATATCAACGGCATGCTCGATGCCATCGCCCACCATCTCATTGACTCGGGCCGACTCTTCAAGTCGATGGCTTCGCAGAAAGGAGACGAACCGGCAGAATCAGAGAACGAAGAATAATTAAAATCAAACGTCATAAAACATTTTAGAATATGAATACAATCGTACTCGCTGCTCAGGCAGCACCCGCAGGCGGGGGTATGGGCGGCATGCTTGTCATGATGGCAGCCCTCTTCGCAATCATGTATTTCTTTATGATTCGTCCGCAGCAGAAGCGGCAGAAGGAAATCCGTGCCTTCCAAAACGCCCTTCGCGAGGGTGACAAGGTGGTCACTGGTGGCGGTGTCCACGGAACCGTGCGCCGCATCAACCTGGCTGAAGGAACGGTCGACGTAGAAGTAAGCCGCGGCGTCATCGTCACAGTAGACAAGAACTACGTCTTCGCAGCTGCTCCCGTCCAGAATGCATAAGGCTATACCTTATTTAATATATAGGTAAACGGAGACGCGATGAACCTGAATGGCCTGAAACGCTGGAGCCACATAGCCAGGAAACTAACGCTTGCCATTGTCAACAAGGAGTTTCTGGTGTTCTGCTTCTTTCTCTTGCTGAGTGGAGGCTTCTGGCTCTCCATGACTCTGGATGAGACCTACGAGCGGGAGTTCAGCGTGCCGGTCAGGATGGCTCGTGTGCCCGATAATGTCATCTTCTCGACCGAGGTGGAGGACACCCTGACCTTCACGCTCAGCGACAAAGGGTTTGCCATGCTGGGCTACATGCACGGCAAACGCCTGCGGCCTCTGGTCATCGACTTCCCCTTGTATGCCAATCGCACGAAGGGTAGGGGGACGGTGCCTGTGGCTGAGGTACAGAACCTCATCTCAAAGATGCTGCTCTCGTCGACGCGCATCGTTTCGGCCAGCCCCGACAGGATGGACTTCGCCTTCAGTTACGGCACCTCGAAGGTCGTGCCCGTCAGTCTACAAGCCAATGTTACAGCAGCCAAGAACCGATATCTCTGGCAGACCCTTGTCGATCCAGAGGAGGTGAAGGTTTTTGCCGATAAGCGAATGTTGGCCGGCATGACAACGATTCCCACCGAGGAAGTCGACGTGGACGAACTGAAAGACTCTGTAGAGATGCTCATCCCCCTGCAGCATGCCAGTGGCGTGAAGTGCATCCCCGACACGGTGCGAGTGGTGCTGAAGGCCGATGTCATCGTCGAAAGGAGTGTGGAGGTGCCGTTGACAGTAGTCAATGCGCCTCGCGACAAGATTGTCCGTCTGGTGCCTGACAAAGTAAAGGTCTACTATAACGTCGGCGGAGCAGCCGCCGATAAGGTGAGGAAGGAGCAATTCCGTGTCACGGTGAACTATCAGGAAGTGAGCGAGAAGCCCTCCGAGCCTTGCAAGGTTCATCTGCAGAGCAGCCCTTCTGAAGTGAGCAATGTCCGTCTTGACGATGTGCGGGTGACCTATCTCGTCGAACAGGAATAATTGAACCGCCATGCGTATAGCTGTTACCGGCGGCATCGGAGCCGGCAAATCCTACGTATGCCACCTGCTCGGGCAGTGGGGTGTCCGCGTTTACGACTGCGACGCAGCCGCCAAACGCTTGATGCACACTTCCGAAGAGCTGCAGCAGGACCTTCAGAAGCTGGTGGGCAAGGATGTTTACCGCGAGGGAGTGCTTCAGAAGGCTGTGCTGGCACAGTTTCTCCTGACCTCAGAGGCCAACAAGCAGGCTGTCAACGACGTCGTTCATCCGGCCGTGGCCAAAGACTTCGAGGCTTCCGGCTATGAATGGCTCGAAAGTGCCATTCTCTTCGACAGTCATTTCGACCGGCGGGTTCGCTTCGACTTTATCGTCTGCGTGACGGCCCCCCTGGAAATCCGTGTCAACAGAGTCATGAACCGTGACGGAATCAGCCGTGAGAAGGCTCTCGAATGGATTCATAGACAGTTGCCCCAGGAGGAGGTTGTCAGGCAAAGCCATTTCGAAGTCGTCAACGACGGCCAGCGGCCCATACTGCCCCAGCTGGAAACATTAATGAACAAACTGAAATCAATTCAATCATAAAATCATTAATTATAAACAAAAATGGAAACAATCCTTTCTATCGCCGGCAAGCCCGGACTCTATCGTCTGGTGTCGCGCGGCAAAATGAACCTTATCGTAGAATCCATCGACGAAACCAAGAAGCGCATGCCCGTCTTCGCAACCGACCGCGTGACGAGCCTTGCAGATATCGCCATGTTCACTGACTCAGAAGATATCCCTCTGTGGAAGGTCTTGAAAAATGTGGGCGACAAGGAACTGTCGAAGGAGTGCTCACTGAACTATAAGAAATGCAGCGGTCAGGAACTGCGCGACTACTTTGCCGAAGTGCTGCCTGAATATGACCGTGAGCGTGTTCACGATAGCGACATCAAGAAGCTTATCCAGTGGTATAATATCCTGGTACAGAATGGCTATACCGACTTCGAGACCGTTCTGGCTCCCACCGAGGGCGACAACGTTGACGACCGCCAGAATCAGGAAGCAAAAGAAGAAGCTTAGTGTCTCATAATGAGTGCAAAAGCATGCTTCAAGGCTGCAAATAGGCTGAAAGTTTGTTAAATTTCCTTAACAATAGGATTTTTCAAGCTTTCAGCCTACTTCTTTTCTTAATATTATTCGTACCTTTGCAGCCGCTTAATCATAAATTATTGCATAAGACATTCGAAAACAGTTGAATGAAGAACGACAAATTGACCAATCAGTACCGCGTGAATGAGCAGATTCGCGCAAAGGAAGTACGTGTCGTAGGTGACGAAGGAGCCACCGTCATGCCCACTCGCCAGGCCTTGGATTTGGCCCGCCAGCAGGGTGTTGACCTGGTGGAAATCTCCCCTAACGCCCAGCCGCCCGTTTGCCGTATCATCGACTATTCGAAGTTCCTTTACCAGCAGAAGAAGCGTCAGAAAGAGATGAAGCAGAAGCAGGTGAAGGTAGAGGTGAAGGAGATTCGTTTCGGACCGCAGACCGATGAGCACGACTATCAGTTCAAGCTCAAGCATGCTCAGGAATTCCTTGCCGAAGGCAATAAGGTTCGTGCCTACGTCTTTTTCCGTGGCCGCAGCATCCTTTTCAAGGAACAGGGCGAAGTGCTCTTGCTGCGTTTCGCCAACGACCTCGAAGAGTATGGCAAGGTTGAACAGCTGCCCAAGCTTGAGGGCAAGAAGATGTTCCTCTACATGGCTCCCAAGAAAGCCGGTGTAGCCAAGCAGAGTCAGCAGAAGCGCGACAAGATAGCTGCCGAGGCTGCACAGAAGGAAGAAGTGAAAGCTGTCGAGGAAGAGCGTGCCGTCAGCAACGGACTGCTGGCCAACGCCAAGGGCGGGCACGACATCCTCAAGAAACTCGGTCTCGAAGACGAAGTATAACCATATAGAAGAGAATAAGGTGCGTAACGCCCGGTATATGCGTTGCCGCCGCTTTTTATCATAAAAGTTTAAACATTAAAAATTAAAAAAATGCCAAAAGTAAAGACAAACTCCGGTGCAAAGAAGCGCTTCCGCTTCACCGGAACAGGAAAGATCAAGCGTCATCACGCTTATCACAGTCACATTCTGACCAAGAAGACCAAGAAGCAAAAGCGTAATCTGGTTCATCAGGCCATCGTCGACAAGAGTAACATGAAGCAAGTTCGCGACCTGCTTTGCCTGCGTTAATTAACTTTTAGTAGAACTTAAAAAGAAAGAAGAACTATGCCAAGATCAGTAAATCATGTTGCCTCGAAGGCACGTAGAACTCGCATTCTGAAGCTCACTAAAGGTTATTTTGGAGCTCGTAAGAACGTTTGGACTGTTGCTAAGAACACCTACGAAAAGGGTCTCACCTACGCATATCGCGATCGTAAGAACAAGAAGCGCACCTTCCGTGCCCTGTGGATTCAGCGTATCAACGCTGCTGCCCGTCAGGAAGGTATGAGCTATTCTAAGCTCATGGGTGCACTCACCAAGGCTGGTATCGAGATTAACCGCAAGGTGCTCGCCGACCTCGCCATGAACAATCCCCAGGCTTTCAAGGCCATCGTGGAGAAGGTGAAGTAAGAGAATCTTACAGAAGAATGTAAATAGAAGTGCCGCAACTGGTGAAAAACCGGTTGCGGCACTTTCTTTTCCTGTAGACTGGCAGGCTGTGTAATAAAGCACTTCACTAGGGACGGTGCGCCTTTACTAAGTGGTTATCTGAGTTTTTTTGTGAGTAAACAACTGAAGATACCAAGCTAAAGTCTTCATTACCTTAGTAGAACATGTCGTAGACGAGTTCGAGTTGTGGATACATCCATCGGGCGAGGCGTTCACCTCCTCGGTCATTGAGGTGCAGGCCGTCCCGGAAGTAGTATCGCGACGTGCCTTCGGCCATGGGCGACAGGCCACTGTAGGAGTAGGCATCGAGCACGATGAACGAATAGTAGGCGGCCACCTCTTTGATGGCGTTGACGTATTGGCGGAAGGTCTTGCCCGTCTTGGCGTTGACACCTTCCGTGATGGTTCCGTCGCTGTTCACTTTATATTCTGGTGTGTCTATCTCCGTTCCGTGGTGTATTGGCGTCATGATGACGACGGGCTTCCCGCGATAGCGCGTCCAGAGTCCTTTAAACAGCCGGTGTAATCCTGCATAGAAGGTGTATTTGTTTGATGCCCCGTCAGAGAATTCTCCAAAGTCGGCAGTGTTACTATGGCCGAAGTCGTTGGTGCCGCCGAAGACGATGACCATGTCGAGGGTTGATGGCATAGAGCGGTTGCGGGTCTCGAAAGCGTTGGAGGTCGAGGCATCAATCTTTGCCATGTGGGTGGCGCTGACGCCGTAGTTCATGGCGTTGCAGCCCGTCAGTTCCTGATAGGCCTTGACGTATTCTCCGAACTCGGTGATGGAATTGCCGAGAAAGCCGATGCGCTTACCTTTCCATTTCGACTCATTGGTGATGAAGAGGTCGGCAGCAACGTCTGCTGCATTGGCTACCGTGATGGAGTCGATGTCATTAATATTGACGGCAGCCTTATGCATGTCGCTCATGTGGATGATGGTCGCCAGGTCTTGTGCCTGCAGCGAACCTGTTGCACAGTAGAGTGCTAGGAGAAAGAAGGATAGCTTTTTCATTTTTGATGTTGATTTTGTTTTTGTTTTTATTGTTTTATGTGTTTCATACTGAGCGAGATGCGGTTGCGGCGCTGGTCCACTTCGATGACACGGACCCGGACGTGCTGGTGCAGATGGACCACCTGCGAGGGGTCGCTCACAAAACGGTCGGCCAGCTGCGAGACGTGCACGAGACCGTCTTGATGGACGCCAATGTCGACAAAGGCTCCAAACTTCGTGATGTTTGTCACAATGCCCGGCAACTCCATGCCCTCGATGAGGTCGGAGACTTCCTTGACGTTCGGGTCGAACTCGAATTCCTCTATCTGTTCGCGCGGGTCGCGGCCGGGTTTGTCTAACTCCTTCATGATGTCGGTCAGGGTGGGCATGCCTACTTCACTGCTGACGTATCGGCTGAGGTCTATTTCCTTTTGGCGGGCCTTGTCCTTGATGAGTTCGCCCACGGTGCAGCCTTGGTCTTTGGCCATCCGTTCGACGATTGCATAGCTCTCAGGATGGACGGCGCTACTGTCGAGCGGATTCTTTGCATCGGCGATGCGCAGGAATCCGGCACACTGTTCGAATGCTGCCGGCCCAAGTCGCGGCACCTTTTTCAGGGCTGCGCGGCTCTGGAAGGCACCATGCTCGCGGCGGTAGTCGACGATGTTCTTGGCCAGTGTCGGCCCGAGACCACTGACGTAGGTCAGCAACTGTTGCGAAGCTGTGTTTACATCCACTCCGACAAGGTTCACGCAGTGTTCTACGGTTTGGTCAAGACTGTGCTTGAGTTTTGTCTGGTCGACATCGTGCTGATACTGCCCCACGCCGATGCTCTTCGGATCAATCTTCACGAGCTCTGCCAGCGGGTCCATCAGTCGACGGCCAATCGACACGGCGCCGCGCACGGTGACGTCTTCGTCGGGGAACTCCTCGCGTGCCAGTTTCGAGGCAGAATAGACCGACGCGCCGTCTTCGCTCACGGTGAAGACCTTGGGTGATGGCAGCTTGCTGTCAAGTGACTGCAGGGCTTCCTTGACAAACTCCACGGTCTCTCGCGAGGCTGTACCGTTGCCGATGGCGATAGCCTCGATGTCGTATTCGCCGATGAGTCGTTGCAAGGTCATCATGGCTTGCATGCGATAGCGCTGGGGTGGGTGAGGAAAGATGGCATCGTGGCAGAGTAGGTTGCCCTGTCGGTCGAGACAAACGACCTTGCATCCCGTCCGGAATCCCGGGTCGATGCCCATCACCCGCTGCTGTCCCAAGGGTGGCGCGAGCAATAGCTGTCGCAGGTTTTCGGTGAATACTCCGATGGCTTCCTCGTCTGCCTGCTGCTTTGCCGTGGCGATGGTCTCGTTCTCGATTGACGGCTCCAGCAAGCGCTTGTATCCGTCGCTGACGGCTTCGCCCACCAATCGGGAAATCTCCCACGAGCCTCTCACGTAATGGCGGTGCAGACGGGCGATGGCTTCCTCGTCGTTGACCGACACGTTGACTTTCAACATACCTTCGTTCTCGCCGCGCAGCATGGCCAGCAGGCGGTTGCCAGAGCAGCGGCGCAGCGGCTCAGAGAAGTCGAAGTAATCGCGGTATTTCTGTGCCTCGTCGTCGTCCTTCTTTGCTTTGACCACCTTCGAGGCGATGGTAGCCGAGCGCAGGAAGGTCTGTCTGAGTTGCTGGCGGGCCACCTGGTCTTCGCTCACCATCTCGGCGATGATGTCCTGCGCACCCTGCAGGGCTGCATCGACATCCTCCACACCCTCCTTCACAAAGTGGGCGGCCGCGCTGCGGATGTCGCGCTCGCGCTGCTGTAGCAGTGTCTGAGCCAGGGGTTCAAGGCCGAGTTCGCGAGCCACTTGTGCACGAGTCCTTCGCTTGGGTTTGAAGGGAAGGTAGATGTCTTCCAGTTCTGTCGCATCCCAGCATTGCTCTATCTTCTGTTGCAGTTCAGGCGTCATCTGGTCGAGCTCGGTGATGGTCTTGAGAACCGTCTCCTTGCGTTTCTGTATTTCTTTCAGCCGTTCGTTCCAGTCGCTGATGGCGGCAATCTGTACTTCGTCAAGCCCCCCGGTGCGTTCCTTGCGGTAGCGGGCGATGAAGGGGATGGTGCAACCTTCGTCCAGAAGGCTCAGCGTATTTCCCACGGCAGCCTCCTGAAGGCTGAGCCGTTGGGCAATGATGGTCGAAAAGATATTTCCCATGTGATGATTCGTGTTCTTAGTCTTGCAAAGTTACGAAGATGAACCCGAAAAACCAAAAATCCTGATTAAAAACTTCATGTACGGTAAAACAAATCTATTCGTTTTCTTGTCACTTACTCAGTTTTTTCGTATCTTTGCACACACAAAACGAAACGATATGGTACGCAACATTTTCAAGGGGCTGGGTATCGCCCTTGTTACTCCTTTCACCAACGAGGGTAAGATAGACTTTAAAGCGCTTCAGCGGCTTGTGGAATATCAGTTGGCCAACGGCGCAGACTTTCTCTGCATCCTTGGCACCACAGCTGAGACTCCCTGTCTTTCAGCTGAGGAGAAGCGGCAGGTGAAGGAGTTTGTTGTCGAGGTGAACAATGGCCGGGTACCCGTGCTGATGGGCTGCGGAGGCAACAATACGGCTGCCGTCGTCAATGACCTGAAGACGCTCAATCTCGATGGTGTTGACGGCATACTGAGCATCTGTCCCTTCTACAACAAACCTTCTCAGGAAGGGCTTTACCAACACTTCCGCGCCATCTCTGAGGCCAGTCCGCTGCCTATCGTTTTATATAATGTTCCCGGGCGTACGGGAGTCAACATGAAGCCTGAGACAACGGTTCGGCTGGCCCGCGACTTTGAAAACATCGTGGCTATCAAGGAAGCCTGCGGACGATTGGAGCAGATGGATGAAATCATCAAGAACAAGCCCGACGGATTTGACGTGCTCAGTGGCGACGATGCCCTGGCATTCTCTATGATAGCCAGTGGAGCTGCCGGTGTCATTTCGGTCATCGGCAATGCACTGCCCAAGGAGTTCTCGCGAATGATTCGCCTCGAGTTCAAGGGCGAATACGACCCGGCCAGAAAGATTCACCATCGTTTTACGGAGCTTTATTCGCTGCTCTTTGTTGACGGCAACCCTGCAGGCGTCAAGGCATTGCTACATGAGATGGGGTATATAGAAAACGAACTCCGTCTTCCCCTTGTGCCTACCCGCATCACTACGATGCAAAAGATGGCAGACATCCTGGCGGAGCTGAAGATTTAGGAAGCCCCGTCCCAACCTTCCCCCGAGGGAAAGGAGTATTTGCTCCATCCTTCGGGAGGGGCAGGGATGAGGCTTCCCTTGCTTTTTTAATAATTCTCAGCTTTCAGTTCAAAGTATGACTGCGGATGGTCGCAAACGGGACATACCTCGGGAGCCTTTGGTCCGATGACGATGTGTCCGCAGTTGCGGCACTGCCAGATGCGGTCGCCGTCGCGTGAGAAGACGA
>CAMHUI010000044.1 GCA_946188345.1 uncultured Prevotellaceae bacterium
GCATAGCTCAGTTGGTTAGAGTATCACCTTGACATGGTGGGGGTCCTTGGTCCGAGTCCAAGTGTCGACACAACGGAAAGCTCTTTGCACAAGCAGAGGGCTTTTTCTTTTTCCTCATCCCGCCTTGCGAAAAACCTATATACTACCCAAGCAGAGGACTTCTGATGGGCTCAAGCGAAATTTCGGATGGGGTCGCTCGTGGTGTGACATCTAATAATTGTCCAAGATTTCTTTCTGCTTGCGGCGCTCTTTCTTCGAGACCCAACGCTTGGAACGGTCAAAGCGCGCCAGAGGAGCAAAGAAGTCAAAAGTGGCAAGCCCTTTAGGCGCAGAGGCAGCTCCTATGGCAATCTCCTGGTCCAATCCGCGAAAGAAGCCCTCGCTGATACGCGGCGCCTTGGCAGTGATGACAACGTCAGAAAGTTCGTTCACCAACGGTATCATCCCCAGCGTATCGGCCCGCATCTCTTCCGCCTTCGCCCGACGCTTCATAAACCGGGGATGACGAAGCACGGCCCACTCGAAAGGCTGGCGTAACTCATACTCTCCCTTCCAGTCTGTAGTATCAACCTCGTTATGATTGGTATAAATGACTACATCGCGCTGGGGTACGCCGGTAGACAGGTCTACCACCACGCCCTTGGCCTGAGCCAAGGCTTTCTGACCCCAGCACGCTGTTGCCAGAACAGCCAGCACTATCACCATCCGTCGCATCATGGTCCAAAGGTACTCACTTACCACTGAACACGCAAACTTTTTTCTTTTCTTTAATAACAATTTAGCCCCATTATCATAACTACTGTAAAAGACTAAGAATATTTCGAAAAAATGCACGTTTTCCAAAAATAATTCTTAATTTTGCAACAGATAGAACTAATTAATAACCTATAAACCAACAAGAGAAAAAAAATGAAAACCCAGATTTTGAAGACACTCGCCCTGACCTTAGGGCTCGTAGCAGGTTCCATGCAGCTTTCCGCACAGGTAGTGGAGAAGCAGGTACTGCCCCAGGTTGTCGATGCCGCCACCCAGCAAGTCCTTAACCAGCAGGCCGTCGATGCCACAAAGGCTGCCAAGCAGGCTTCCAAGCAGGCCCAGGATGCCACCAAGGCTTCGCGTGCCACCGAGAAAGAGGCAAAGGCTCGTGCCAAGGCTGCCAAGCAGCAACAGAAAGAGATGAAGAAGGCTGCCAAGGAAGCCAAGGAGCGCGAGAAAGAAGCTAAGCAGGCTCAGAAAGAAGCTAAGAAAGCCCAGAAGGAAGCCGACCGTCAGCGCAAGGAAGAAGCCAAGCGTATCAAAGCCGAGCAGGCTGTGAAGGAGGCTCAGAAGGCTGTCGAGAAGACTCAGCGTGGCGTGGAGAAGGCTGAAGAGAAGCTGAACACCGCCAAGGCCAAGGGTGTTGAGAACGCCAAGGTGCTGAAGCTCGAAGCTGCCACCATCAAGGCCCGCCAGCAGCATCAGAAGGCTCTTGACAAAGCTGAGAAGGCTGCCGCAAAACTGAAGTAATCACCCTCACAAAGTCCCCACCAGCAGCAACGGGTGGGGTATATTTTTTATACTATGAAGAAGCAGCTTATCCTATTCGTTTTCCTTACCTTCGCCTTCGTCCTTCAGGCACAGATAAACCCAGGCACACCCGAACGCCCCGAGGGTCAGCGCCACGCCATCAAGATGACGGCACCGGCCTTAGACGTTGTCCGCGTGGGCTTTGTCGGCCTCGGCATGCGCGGTCCCGGAGCTGTCGCCCGATGGTGCCAGATTGAAGGCACTGATGTCGTTGCCCTCTGCGACGTAGAGAAGAGCCGCGTAGATGCCGCTCAGGGCATCCTCGAGAACAACAACCGCCACAAGGCCGCAGCCTACTACGGCTCTACAGAGGCCTACAAAGAAATGTGCGAACGGCCGGACATCGACATCATCTACATCTGCACCGACTGGATTCACCATGTGCCTATCGCCCTCTATGCCATGCAGCACGGCAAGCACGTCGCCATTGAGGTGCCGGCAGCCACGACGCTCGACGACATCTGGGCACTCATCGACACCTCTGAGCGGACGCGCAAGCACTGCATGATGCTCGAAAACTGTGTCTACGACTTCTTCGAGATGGCTTGTCTGCAGATGGCTCAGCGCGGACTCTTCGGAGAGGTACTGCATGTTGAAGGCTCTTACCTTCACAACCTTGACGACTTCTGGACGGCCTATTGGAACAACTGGCGTCTTGACTTCAACCGTCAGAACCGCGGCGACGTCTACCCCACCCACGGTCTCGGCCCCGACTGTCAGGTACTGAACATCCACCGCGGCGACCGCATGAACTATCTGGTGGCTATGGACACGAAGGCCGCCAACGGCCCTCATCAGGTTTATAAGCAGACCGGGCAGGTGCCCATTGACTTCCAGAACGGCGACCAGACGTCGACGCTTATCCGCACCGAGAGCGGAAAGACCATCCTGCTGCAGCACGACGTGATGACACCCCGCCCCTACAGCCGCATGTATCAAATTGTCGGCACCGACGGCTACGCTTCGAAATATCCGAAGCAAGAGCTGCTGTTCCGCACGGAAAAGCTGACCTCCGATGAGAAGGCCAACCATGAGAACCTCAGTGCCCACAGCTGCCTGCCCGACTCACTGCGTGACAACATGCTCAAGAAGTACACGCCCGAGTGGGTCAAGGAGATAGAAGAAAAAGCTAAGAAGGTGGGTGGTCACGGCGGAATGGACTACCTGATGGACTACCGTCTGGTGTATTGTCTGCGCCACGGGCTGCCCCTCGACATGGACGTCTACGACATGGCCGAATGGTGCTGCATCGGTCCGCTCTCGCGTATCTCCATCGAGAACGGCTCGCAGCCCGTCCGTGTTCCAGACTTCACGCGCGGTGCCTGGCACGAAGTCATCGGCTTCCAGTATGAGTTCTGACACCTTACCCTGATGCCGTGGCAACGAGTCAGCCCGTCTAAGGCTCCAGCAACAACTCGGCCACCTCTTCAGGCGTATTGAAATCAATGCCGTCTTCCAATTCCTCGTCGGAGAGTTCCGACAAGAGTTGGCGGGCGGCTTTTTCTGTGATGACGCCCAATCCGTCGTCATCTTTAACATTCAGCATGGCCTGAAGAATAGCCTCGCGATATTCATCGATTGTGTTCATTCCTATTATATAAATAATGTACGCGCGATAAGAAAACATGACAAAGGTACGAAGAAAAGGAGAAATAAACAATATTTATTCCGTTTTTGTTTGCCCACGTAAACTAAAATCCGTATTTTTGCAGGCGTAACTGATTAACTGACACGCAACATGAAGAAAATAACCCTCATCGTCGTAGATTGCCAACATGACTTCATTGAAGGCGGCAGTCTGGCCGTTAATGGCGGTCGCAAAGCTGTAGAGAACATCCGCCAGCTCATCCTCAGCGGGCGTGTGGGCCGACTGGTCTTCACTCAGGACTGGCATCCTCAGTACCATTGTTCCTTTGCCGCTCAGGGCGGTCCGTGGCCTCCCCACTGCGTCCGAGGCACCCATGGGGCCAACATCCACCCCGACCTGCTCAAGGCCGCGCGACTGATGAATGTCTTCACCACATTCCTTCATAAGGGCAAAGACCAGGATCGCGAGGAGTATACGGCCTTCGAGCATCTGCACGACTATGCCGACTTCCATGCCTACCGCGCTGCCTCGGCCAAGACGAAGACACCCGACGTGATGGTCTTCGGCAAGAAGGAGCCCGTGGTTGTCTGCGGCATTGCCGGCGACGTGTGCGTGCTGAACACGCTGAAGTCGCTGCGCCCCATGCGCCCGGCAGTATTCGTCGAGGGTACTGCCTCGCTCGACGGCGGACAGCTACTCCACGACTATATCCGCGAGGAAAGCCTCCAAGTGTTTGAATGACAAAAGAATTCAAACGTTAATAAAACATAATAATCCACTCAAAACCATTGTATCTACGGGATTAGTCCTTACCTTTGTGGTATCAAAGTGATATCAATTTGTTTTAAAGGACTAAATCAATATGGATACAATGGAAACAAAAGAATTCAAGTTCAAGGGAACCGTGACGAATGGTTTCCTGATGTTGTTTGTCACGCTGCTGCTCTATGCAGCCAGTATCTTTGCCTTTATTCAGGCTATCATCACAGAGAACGGTTGGCACATAGCAGCCGGCGCCTTGCTGATGCTCGCTGCGATTATCTGTACCTGCGGCTTTGTTCAGATTGAGCCCGGTCTGGCCCGCGTCATGATGTTCTTCGGCAAATATCGTGGTACCTTCTCCGAGGTGGGCTTCCACTGGGTCAACCCTTTCATTACCACGAAGAAGCTCTCGATGCGTGCCCGCAACCTCGATGCCGAGCCTATCAAGGTGAACGACAAGGTGGGCAACCCTGTCATGATAGGTATGGTGCTGGTATGGCGGCTGAAGGACACGTATAAGGCCATCTTCGACATCGACTCTCAGACGATGGCTCAGGCTGTCGGCAACCAGGCTGCCGTAGGTACGGATGTGGCCAGCGTGATGCGTGCCTTCGAACGTTTCGTAAAGATTCAGAGCGATGCTGCGCTGCGCCAGGTGGCCGGACAGTATGCCTACGACGACACGGAGAACGACAGCAATGAACTGACCCTTCGCGGTGGCGGCGACGAAATCAACCAGGAACTGGAGAACCGTCTCAACGAGCGTCTGGCCATGGCAGGCATCGAGATTGTGGAAGCCCGTATCAACTACCTGGCCTATGCTCCCGAGATTGCCGCTGTGATGCTGCGCCGCCAGCAGGCTGCCGCCATCATCACTGCCCGCGAGAAGATTGTCGAGGGTGCCGTGTCGATGGTGAAGATGGCGCTCGACAAGCTCTCTACCGAGCAGATTGTCGAACTCGACGACGACAAGAAGGCTGCCATGGTGAGCAACCTGCTCGTCGTGCTCTGCGGCGACGACTCCGCACAGCCCGTTGTCAACACCGGAACCCTGAACATGTAAACCTTGGGAGGAGTGCCCGGAGTATAAACAAGGCAAGAAACGCAATTAGCATGGCGGAGAAGAATAAGAACAAGAGTTTCATCCTGCGCATCGACAGTGCCACGATGGATGCCATCGAGAAGTGGGCGGCCGACGAGTTCCGGTCGACCAACGGGCAGCTGCAGTGGATTATCACCGAGGCCCTGCGCAGGGCCCGCCGCCTGCCCAAGAAACAGAATACGACCGATTAGCCACAGAAAGAGATGCAGACAGACCAGACTCCTATAGACCCCAGGCGGGTGCACATCCGCCGCACGCTGCAGGGCACCGTCATCGAAGCCGTCGCGGCAGGGTGTCTCATGCTGAGTTTCCTCATCATCTTCGTCACGTCGCACCGCCGACAGCAGGCCGACGTGCCGGCCATCATCCTGACGGCCGTGATGGCACTGACCATAGCATTCCTGCTCTTCAGCGCCTACCATCCCGACATGCTCACATGGAGGAAACGGCAAAACCCCATCCGCAACTGGACGCAGATAGGCTACTACACCGCCATGGTGCGCTACATGGCGCTGGGATTTGCCGTCTTGGAGCTGTCCTACATAGCAACAAAGGCTTACGGGTGGCCTATACACAAACACGTCTTCACGATTCTCTGGGGTGCCGTAGCCTCCTTCTATCCCTATTACCTGAACAAGATAGAAAAAGCCGACGACGAGGAATAGCCGCAGCCCCACCCCCTACTGACGGGCTGCCTCTGCAGGCAGAAAGACAAGCAAAGGCCGGACGAAAGACTACACTTCGCCCGGCCTTTTGATAGCTATCGTAACATGATTGGTAAGATATCGCTGAGTAAAATAGCCTATTTTGGTCAGTAAAATAGCCTATTTTGGTCGGTAAAATAGCCTATTTTACTTTGCGATTCCTTAGACATCTCCATGTTCTTTCTTACAGAAGTGGGGATGAATGGCAGGAAAAGGCCGAGGGTCTGACGTCTTGTCAGCCCCTCGGCCTTGCCTTTTGTCGCTTATTTCTGTTGTCCCGCAGGTCTGGGAGGATAGGCAGACTTGGTGTCTTTGCTATCTCCTGTATGCCTGCCGGCTACAAGAGTCGGGTGTCATTTGCGTGTAGTGATATTGAATTCGCTGACCTGCGAAACGGTGTCCAGCCCCTGTCTCACGGAGGCAAGCAGGCGCACGGTTCCGGCTTTCAGGCTGCCGTCGTCCTTGACCAGTGCGGTATAGCGGATGCCTTTACCGGGTGCGAGACTCTCGACGTGGATGCCGGGCGAAACAAAGACGTGCTTGTTGCCCACGGCTTCGACGACGGGTTGCACGTCGTAGAGCGTACGGCCGGAGCGGTTGTAGACTTCAAAGATGACCTTCGCCATCTCCCCTCGGCTGAGGATGCCGTCGCGGTTGTCGTCGATGAAGCGGGCGTTGCGAATCTCAACGGCTGCGCCGTTCCAGCTGTCGGCAAGGTTTTCGGCCATCGACTGCTGGCCGTTGAATCCGCCGTTGTACTCAGGTCCGTTGAAGTCGTAGAGGCGGTCATCGCCGCTGTTGGTCTCGTCGAAGCCGCTGTCATAGACCTGTTGCCTGGCCTGTTTGCGCGCCTTGCGCTGCTGCACCTGCTCATAGCGGTCGTGCACCTCCTGCCGGTTTTTGTTGTCCTTAGCCTTACCGATGGCACCTCCTATGGCTGCGCCTCCGGCCATGCCGATGATGGTTCCGAGGTCGGAGCCGCGCGGACCGTCTGAGATGCCGCCGATAGCTGAGCCGAGGATGGAGCCGAACTGAGCACCGGTATAGGCGCCGGCTCCCTCATAGGTGCCGCAGCTGCTGGCTACAAGGGCACCGCAAATAGCATATACAAAAACTTTCTTCATAGTGTTTCCTTTTATTGGTTCTTGCTGCAAAGGTAATGGCATTTTGGCAAAAGGCCAAAGGAAATTCCCTAAATCTACGTAGGAAATTCCCTATCGACCATAAATTCAGATAAATAGATTTGCATATTCGAAAAAAAATGCGTTCCTTTGCAGGTATAAAAAAGGCTGACACCCGCATCAAAAAAGCAACAATCCCATTCATGGTAATAGTTTCTCCGTTCGTCTAAATAATATGGGAATACGTATTGACAGAATCATCTTTCGCCTCAGAATATTGACGGCCGTGCTGACGGTCTGGCTGAACATCAGCCTTGCCGAGGCCAACTCGAACTATCTCTTCAAGCATTTCGACATGCAGACGGGCCTGTCGCAATACTCCGTGCTGGCCATCACGCAGGACGACACAGGCTTCATGTGGTTCGGAACGAAGGATGGCCTGAACCGCTTCGACGGCCAGTCGTTCAAGGTCTATCGCAGCGGCGATGGCAGTCACGGACTGGAGTGCGACTACATCAACTGCCTCTACAAAGATCCCGATAACCACCTCTGGGTAGGAACCGACCGAGGCATCTACATCTACTCCTCGCTCACCGACTCGTTCAAGCGCTTCGACACCAAGGCCGACAGCGGCGAAAGCATCGTCAACAACATCAACCTCATACAGGGCTACGGCGACTTTGTCTACATCAACAGCCAGCTGCAGGGCATCTTCCGCTACAACGTCTCCGAACAGACACTCGAGCAATTCCCCCTTCACGGCCTGCCCAACGTCACCTCGCTGGCCATCGGCGACGACGGACGCATCTGGCTCGGACTCTTCGGAGGAGGACTCCTCTACACCGACAACACCTTCCAGCACATCACGACCTACCTCGACCACGACGGCCGCGACGTGTTCAAAGGCCACACCATCTTCGGCATCATCCCCACCGAGCAGGGTCGCCTCTTCGTATGCGACAACCTCTCGGGCATGCACGAGGTCAACACCAAGGAACACACCGTCACCAATGTCATGCCCGATGCCAGCCGCCGCGTCTATGCCCACGCCATCATGCGCAGCGGCAATGAGCTGCTGATGGCCACCGAAGACGGACTCTACGTCTTCGAGATGCTCACCCGCAACATGCGGCACTACACCTACGAGCCCTCCAACCAATTCTCCATCTCCGACAACTCGCTGCAGTGCCTCTTCCGCGACCGCGACGGAGGCATCTGGGTAGGCACCTACTTCGGCGGCGTCAACTATTCGCCACAACGGCCCTACGTCATCGACAAATTCTTCCCCCGAGTAGACATACCCAACTCACTGTCAGGCCGACGCGTCAGAGAATTTGCGGAAGACCGAGACGGAAACATCTGGATAGGCACCGAAGACCATGGACTCAACTGCTACAACCCCCACACAGGACAGTTCCGCTATATAGCCGAGAGCAATGCCTTCCCCAACATCCACGGCATCAGCGTCATAGGCAACCAGCTCTGGGTGGGCACCTTCTCCCACGGACTGAAGATTCTCGACATCGCCAGCGGACGCATCGTCCGCTCCTTCACCGGCGAAGGTCCCGATGCAGCACTGCCCGACAACAGCGTCTTCACCATCTGTCCGACCAAAGACAAAGTATACCTCGGACAGCTCAGCGGCCTCACCGTCTACGACCCCGTCACCGACACCTTCACCGCCGACAGCCTCATCTCAGGAAAAATCGTCTATGACATCCTGCAAGACCGCAGCGGCAACCTCTGGGTAGCCCTCTATGGCCACGGCCTCTACAGACGCACCAAAGGCTCAAGCGATTGGCAGCTATACAGCACGCAGGACGACAACCACCACATACCCTCGAACAACGTGCTCAGCATCTTTGAAGACTCGAAAGGACAAATCTGGATTACCACCGAGGGACAAGGCATAGCCCAATACGACGCCGAGAAGAATACCTTCGACGCCGTGACACTCCCCATCTACAACGCACGCCGCACCATCTTCCAGATAGTGGAAGACTCGCGACAGCAGCTGTGGATGTCGTCAAGCAGCGGACTCATCCGCTACAACCCGGCCACATCCGACGCCCGCATCTATACCACCGACAACGGCCTGCTCGACAACAGCTTCAACTATGCCTCGTCGCTGCTGGCCTCCGACGGGCGCATCTATATGGGAAGCCTCAAGGGATTCATATCCTTCATGCCCGCGTCTTTCGGCGACGACGACAACAAGCCCGTCATCGTAGCCACCCAGCTGCTCATCAACAACACCGAGGTCGACAACTTCAGTCCCGACGGGTCGCCGCTGAAAGAAAGTATCACTGCCACCAAGCGCCTCACACTGAACCACGACGAGAACTCCTTCTCACTGCAGGTCGCCGTGCTCAACTTCGACGAAAACGACGCACAGCCCATAGAATACCGGCTCGAAGGATTCGACAACACATGGCAAAACCTTTACGGCGAGAAGTTCATCACCTATACCAACCTGCCTTCCGGCACCTACCACCTGAAGGTACGCACCCACAACTCCGACGGACAACCCGCGCCCGACATCTACGAGCTCACCATCGTCGTCAAGCCCTCACCATGGAACACCTGGTGGGCCCGACTCGGATATCTCCTCATCGCATGCCTGCTGGCATGGTTCATCTACCGATACTTCAGCCACCGCTCGCACCTGCGCCGACGCATGCAGATGGAGAAATTCGAACACGAGAAGGACCAGGAACTCTACGAGAGCAAGATCAGCTTCTTCACCAACGTAGCCCACGAGATACGCACGCCGCTGTCGCTCATTCAGGGACCGCTCAACGACATCCTGCAGCAACACCAGCCACAGGAAGGCGAGGAATACGAGAACCTGAGCATCATGGGCAAGAACGTCGACCGACTGCTCGACCTCACCAACCAGCTCCTGGACTTCCGCCGCACCGAGCGCGACGGACTGAGGCTGAACTTCGAGAAGTGCAACATCGGCAGCGTCGTCGAGAGCGTCTACGAACGCTTCTTGCCCACCATGCGCCAGCAAGGCATCGAAGCCACTCTCACCCTGCCACAGACACCGCTCATGGCACACATCGACCGCGAGGCCTTCACGAAAATCATCTCCAACCTCATCAACAACGCCGTCAAATACTGCGACCATACCATGAGCCTCTCGCTGACCGCCGACGAACGGCAGTTCCATGTGGAATGTGTGAACGACGGTCCCATCGTGGCCAAGGACATCCGCGAACAGCTCTTTACCCCCTTCTTCCGTGCCGGAGGAACCACGCAGACCGGTACCGGCATCGGCCTCGCACTGGCACGCACCCTGACCGAGCTCCACGGCGGCACGCTGGCCATGGCCGACTCTGACGAACTGAACATCTTCCGGCTCGACCTGCCCATCGAACAGGCCGCTGCCATCCAGCTTAAAGCCGAGCAACCCATGTCCGCCGAAGAAGAGGAGCAGTATCCCGAAGAGCAGCCCATTGATGACACCCCCTTTGACTCAGAAGAATCTACCCCCCCCACTGTACTTATTGTGGAAGACAACCAGCAGATGCTGCAATACGAGCGTCGCGTCATCGGCAGGGTCTACCGCGTGCTGAGTGCGGCCAATGGCGAACAAGCCCTGCAGGTGCTGGCAGAGCACGACATCGACATCATCGTCTCCGACGCCATGATGGAACCCATCGGCGGATTCGAACTGTGCCGACGCGTCAAACAAGACATCAACTACAGCCACATCCCCTTCATCCTGCTCACTGCCCTGACTCTCGACACCTCAAAAGTGGAGGCCATGGAGAGCGGAGCCGACTCATACATAGAAAAACCCTTCTCCGTAGACTATCTCTTCAGCGTCATCCAAAACCTCATCCGCCAGCGCGAAAACGTACGCCAGGCCTACGCCAACTCACCCTTCGTTCAGAGCAATGCCGTCACCATTAGCCAGGCCGACGAGGAGTTTGTGGAACGACTGGAGAAAGTGGTCAGCGAGCACCTCAGCGACAAAGACTTCGACATCACGCTGCTGGCCTCGGAGATGTATATGAGCCGAACCAGCCTCAACAGAAAGATGAGGGGAATCTTCCACCTGACACCCAACAACTACATCAAGGTGGAACGCCTCAAACGGGCAGCACAACTGCTGAAGACGGGCGACTGCAAGGTGAGCGAGGTGTGCTATATCGTAGGCTTCAGCTCACCCTCCTACTTCTCCCAATGCTTCTTCAAGCAGTTCGGCCTCCTGCCAAAGGAATTCGTCAGTTAGCAATAACCTACAGACTCCGACAATCCCAAGGACAAATATAAATCCTACGGACATGAAGGACCATTTAAAAAAAGTTATTGCTGTCCGGTAAAATTTTCTTTTATCTTTGATATTCCCTGTATATATTGCATTTTTAAAAGAATTAATATGATTAGGGGTTGAAAACGGCCTGAACCAAAGGTCGACGGCCTGAACCAAAGGTCGACGGCCGAAGGGAAAGTCAAAGGCCAATGATAACTCAGCCCAGGGCAACGCCCTGGGTGTTATATTCAACGCC
>CAMHUI010000045.1 GCA_946188345.1 uncultured Prevotellaceae bacterium
TGCGCATGATGGTGTTACCTTTTCCCGGCTTTACGTGCAGGAAGTCGATGCAGAAGTACAGCTTTCCGTCCATGCGGATGCAGGTACCTTTCTTGATGTCTTGTGATTTAATCATTGTCTTTGTTGCTTTTTTATGATGATAATTCTGATTTTCGGATGCAAAGGTACTGCAAATTCGGAAAAAAACCTAAATATTTCTGCTAAATTTCGCTTATTTCTTTGCTAATTCGAAAAATATGTGTAATTTTGCAACCCAAAATGTGCGTTAGTACGAAAATCAATAACGAATAAATAATAATATAAGACAATGAAGAGAACATTTCAGCCGCACAATCGCCGCCGCGTGAACAAGCATGGTTTCCGCGAGCGCATGACAACGAAGAACGGTCGTCGCGTATTGGCTTCTCGCCGCGCCAAGGGCCGCAAGAAGTTGACTGTATCTGACGAGCACCACGGAAAGTAATTCCGCGGCCGCCGTCGTCGCTGACGACGAAAAGGCAGTAGCAACGCCCCCGAGGAGCGGATTGTTACTGCCTTTTTTTGTGTACCATGGTGCGAGGGGACGCCAAAGTCAGGTGGGATGACGGCTTTTCGTGCAACTTCCTTATAGTGCAAAGGTTGACGCAGTGTATGAAGAGGGTGACATCAGCCGCTGGAGAGGGTGTCATCAGCTGCTGAAGTCATGGTGATTCTTTGCCGGCTGTCGTGGCTGAGCCGGCATCTCAGGCATTGAAGTTTGTCCGGTTTCTGTCTTTTCGGCGCTTTTCTCGCGCACGTGCGTAAAATAATAAGGTCATAGCTTGCGGAAAATGAAAAGAAATGTGTAACTTTGCCGAAGAAAACCAGATGCTATGGCAGAAAAGAGTGAAAAGAAGACATCTGGCCGCAGGGGGCTTTACGTGTGGGGCAACCTGCTGGCTATGGCAGTGGTTGTGGTGTTACTGGTGTGGGGTGTGGCCTTCGGTCTGAGCCTCTACACCCATCACGGCGAGTCCATCGAGATACCCAACGTGAAGTACCTTCCCCGCTCTGAGGCAGAGCGCCAGCTGCGCAGCCTGGGCATGGAGGTGATGGTTACCGACACGGGATACGTCAAGACGCAGCCAGCCGACTGCGTGCTCGAGGTGTCGCCGCAGGTGGGCTCCCATGTGAAGTCGGGACATGTCATCCACCTCATCGTGAATGCCTCGAAGTCGCCCACGCTCACCATGCCCGATCTCGTCGACAACTCGTCGCTTCGCGAGGCCATGGCCCGCCTCACGGCCATGGGATTCCGCGTGGGGCAGCCTGAACACATCGCCGGAGAGCGTGACTGGGTCTACGGCATCAAGGCCGATGGCAAGGAGGTGCAGGCCGGCGACCGCGTGTCGGTTGACGCACGCATCACCATCGTCGTGGGCAACGGACTGCCCGACGAAAACGACTCCATACGCATCATCACACCCTCGTCCGACGACGATGCTCTCTACGAGGGGCTTTTCGACGAAGATGACGGGAGCTTTGAGGAAGACTGAAAATGAAAGAAGATATATTGGACATCGACGACGAAGTCGTTGACATTGAGGAACTTGATACTGCCGGCGAAGGCCAGCTCTATGAGCACTTCCGTTTCGTGTGCGACCCGGGACAGGCGCCTGTGAGGGTCGATAAGTTCATGTGTGAGAAGCTCACCCACTCGTCGCGCAACCGCATCCAGAAGGCTGCTGACGAGGGCTTCATCCACGTGAACGACCGGCCCGTGAAGTCGAACTACAAGGTTCGGCCCGGCGATGTTGTCACGCTCATGCTCGACCGTCCGCGCCACGAGGTGTCCATCCTGCCCGAAGACATTCCCCTCGACATCGTCTACGAAGACGACAGCCTGATGGTCATCAACAAGCCCGCCGGCATGGTGGTCCATCCCGGGGCAGGCAACTTCACGGGAACGCTCGTCAATGCCATCGCCTGGCACCTACGCGACCTGACATCGTTCGACCCCAATGACCCGGAGGTAGGCCTGGTCCATCGCATCGACAAGGACACCTCAGGCCTGCTCGTGGCCGCCAAGACGCCCGACGCCAAGTCGCGCCTCGGGCTACAGTTCTTCAACCACGACACCCATCGCTCTTACCTCGCCCTCGTCTGGGCCAACATGCAGGAGGATGAGGGCCGCATCGAAGGAAACATTGCCCGCGACCCGCGCGACCGGCTGCGCATGACCGTACTGCCGCCAGGGTCGGAAGAGGGCAAGCCCGCCGTCACCCACTATCGCGTCGTCGAGCGATTCGGCTACGTCACACTCGTAGAATGTCGCCTCGAGACAGGCCGCACCCACCAGATACGAGCCCACATGAAGAGCATCGGACATCCGCTCTTTGCTGACGAGCGGTATGGAGGAATGGAGATACTACGCGGTAACCGCAGCTCCACCTATAAGGCATTTATTCAGAACTGCTTCCGTCTTTGTCCGCGCCAAGCCCTCCATGCCCAGACGCTCGGCTTCGTCCATCCAGTCACCCATGAACAGATGGACTTTACCTCACCCCTTCCCGACGACTTCGCCGCCCTCATCGACAAATGGCGCGGCTACATGAACGGGCTGGCCGTCGACAAAGAAATTATCTTCGATAACATAACACCCAAACAGCTATGAGTATTATTGACTACGTCGCAATGATTGGAACATCCATCTTCGTCATCGGAATCTTCGGATACATATTATATGACGTCTGGAAAAACCGCAACAAGCCGTCTGCGCCACTAAGCGAAGATGCCAAAATCTTCCTTTTCTTGCTCTTCTTCTTCAATATGATGGACCACAACGACGACTGAGCACCACAGCCGTCACTGGCAGGCGGAACTCACTTCGCCTCACCACTTCCCAACGACTTCGCCGCCCTCATCGACAAATGGCGCAAATATATGAATGGCACAGCCGGTAATGAAAAGAAAAATGAACTTTAAAATATATAAATAGTCATGGAGATTGTTATGACATTGGGCTTCGTTTTCTTGATTGCCTATATGGTTTTTGCAAAAATCGCCAAACGGCAAGAACGTCAGGAATATGACGAAGACAGTGATGAAAAAAAAGAAAAAAACGACGACGGGGCTATCTGGTATGCCTATTGGTATCAGTACTTTAGTAATAACGACAACATCAATTAGTAAAAAAACAATATGCGCAACATCGCAATCGTATGCGGAGGCGACTCGTCAGAACATGACGTCTCGCTTCGGTCAGCAGAAGGACTCAACTCCTTCTTCAATCACAATCAGTATAACATCTATATCGTCGACATGCGCGGGCTCGACTGGCATGTCAAACTCTCCGACGGACGCACGGCACCCATCGACCGAAACGATTTCTCATTCACCATCGACGGCGAGAAGACCTGCTTCGACTATGCCTACATCACCATCCACGGCACTCCCGGCGAAAACGGCATCCTGCAGGGCTACTTCGATCTGCTCCATATCCCATACAGCACCAGCAGCGTGCTTGTCGAGGCTCTGACGTT
This sequence comes from uncultured Prevotellaceae bacterium, assembly GCA_946188345.1. Classification (GTDB taxonomy): domain Bacteria; phylum Bacteroidota; class Bacteroidia; order Bacteroidales; family Bacteroidaceae; genus Prevotella. The sequence goes on from CAMHUI010000045.1 coordinate 3,501, forward strand.
CGATAAGTTCGCCCTCAACAACTTCCTGCGAGCCTTCGGCGTCAACGTGGCCGACAGCCTATTGCTGCGACGTGGAGAAGCACGACCTTCCGATGAAGACATCATTCAGCGGTTAGGCCTGCCATGCTTCGTCAAGCCTGCCTGCGACGGCTCAAGCTTCGGAGTTTCAAAGGTGAAAAGCCTTGCCGACATGGCTCCTGCCCTCGACAAAGCCTTCGCAGAGAGCCCAGAGGTGATGGTAGAACGCTTCATGGATGGCACCGAGGTCACCGTAGGATGCTATAAGACCCGTGAGAAGAGCATCGTTTTCCCCGTCACAGAGGTCGTCACCAGCAACGAGTTTTTCGACTATGATGCCAAATACAACGGTCAGGTCGACGAGATTACGCCAGCCCGCATCTCTCCCGAGCTCACAGCAGCCCTGCAGGCAGAAACCTCGCGCATCTACGACCTTCTGCACTGCAACGGCATCATACGCGTCGATTTCATCATCACAAAGAATGACGACGGAACCGACCGGCTCAACATGCTCGAAATCAATACCACCCCCGGCATGACCGCAACCAGTTTCATTCCCCAGCAGGTACGCGCAGCAGGGCTCGACATCGCTCAGGTCCTCAGCGACATCGTTGAAAATCAGTTTTAACGCCAGAAGCCCCGAGGCGTCCCCCGACATGCCCTCCGACGCTTTGCTCCCCTCAACGCACCCTCCTCGCGTTTCGTCCAAGGAGGGGAGTACCAGCCGGATTTAGTAATCATAATTACTCATTTCTAATTATTCATTACTCATTACTCATTATTCTTTTTTTCATGGCAACCGTAGACGACAAGAAAGTAATCTTCTCGATGGTCGGAGTGAGCAAGACCATCCAGCAGAATCAGAAGCAAGTGCTCAAAAACATCTACCTCAGTTTCTTCTATGGGGCAAAAATCGGCATCATCGGACTTAATGGTGCCGGTAAGTCCACGCTCATGAAGATTATCGCCGGCCTCGACCAGCAGTATCAGGGCAATGTTGTCTGGAGCCCCGGCTACTCCGTCGGTTACCTGCCGCAAGACCCTCCGCTCGACGACAGCAAGACCGTACGCGAGAACGTCATGGAGGGAGTACAGCATGTCTATGACGCCTTGGCCGAGTATGACGAGATAAATGTGAAGTTCGGTCTGCCCGAATTCTACGAGGACCCTGACAAGATGGACAAGCTCATGGCCCGTCAGGCCGAGCTGCAGGACATCATCGATGCCACCGATGCCTGGAACATGGACTCAAAACTCGAACGGGCCATGGCAGCCCTCAATTGTCCGCCGCCCGACTGGAGCGTAGCCCATCTCTCTGGTGGTGAGCGTCGTCGCGTGGCCCTCTGCCGACTGCTTTTGCAGAAGCCCGACGTGCTACTCCTCGACGAGCCCACCAACCACCTCGACGCAGAGTCCATCGACTGGCTCGAGCAGCATCTGCAGCAATACGAAGGTACTGTCATCGCAGTCACCCACGACCGATACTTCCTTGACGACGTGGCCGAATGGATACTTGAACTCGACCGGGGCGAAGGCATCCCCTGGAAAGGCAACTACTCGTCGTGGCTCGAGCAGAAGAGTCAGCGGCTGGCCATAGAGGAGAAGACTGCCTCGAAGCGCCGGAAGACTCTGGAGCGCGAGTTGGAGTGGGTGCGCATGGCACCGAAGGCTCGCCATGCCAAGGGCAAGGCCCGTCTGAACTCCTACGACCGCATGCTCAACGAAGAACAGAAGCAAAAGGAAGAGAAACTCGAGATATTCATTCCTAACGGTCCACGACTGGGCAACAAGGTCATCCTCGCCGAGGGCGTCGCCAAGTCGTTCCCCGAGAAGCCTCTCTTCACCGACCTCAACTTCATGCTGCCGCCCAACGGCATTGTAGGAGTCATCGGCCCCAACGGAGCCGGCAAGACGACTCTCTTCCGACTCATCATGGGATTGGAGCAGGCCGATGCCGGACACTTTGAAGTGGGCGAGACCGTGAAACTCTCGTATGTAGACCAACAGCATAAGGACATCGACCCCGACAAGACCGTCTATCAGGTGGTCAGCCAAGGCAATGAAACCCTTCGCATGGGCGGTCGCGACATCAATGTACGCGGCTACCTCTCACGGTTCAACTTCACGGGAGCCGACCAGGAGAAGAAGTGCGGTGTCCTTTCCGGCGGTGAGCGCAACCGCCTGCAGCTGGCCCTTGCCCTGAAGCAGGAAGGCAACGTACTCCTCCTCGACGAGCCTACCAACGACATCGACGTCAACACCCTGCGCGCCTTGGAGGAAGGTCTTGAAGACTTTGCCGGCTGTGCTGTCGTCATCAGCCACGACCGCTGGTTCCTCGACCGCATCTGCACCCACATCCTCGCTTTCGAAGACAACCCCGATGCCAGTCAGCCCGGACAGCCCGCCCATCGCGTCTTCTACTTTGAAGGCAACTACTCCGAGTATGAAGCCAACAAAGCCCTTCGCCTCGGCCTCGACGAGCCTAAGCGCGCCCGCTACCGCAAGCTGATGGAAGAGTAAGAGGGGTATTATAATAAACAATTCATAAAGTCAGGGAGCCTGTACCAGTTTTTGGCTGTAGGCTCCCTGACTTTTTGTTGATGCTCTTTCGTTTAGTTTTACTTAATGTGGGTATAGTCGGTTATTCGCCTTCTTCCCTAGTCGTTTTTGCAGGCTTCAGAATCCTGTCCAGGTCTGTCGCCATAGCTTGCGGGCCATCTCGTCCCAGCGCTGGATGGTGGCACCGAAGAAGTCGGCGGTGTAGCCGTTGAGCATCTTCTGGGCCTCTTCGGGCGACTCTTTCTGTAGTGTCTGCCACGTCTGCTCTACGTAGGGCAGCTCGCGTTGGCCTTTCTTCATGAAGTAGTCGCGTTGGGGTTCGAGGGTCTTGCGGTAGGTACCCCAGCGCACGGTGGCCAGACGGTTGGCCTTGCGGTAGTGCCAGAGTGCTGCGTCGTCGCGGTCGGTGTGCTGTCCGCATGTCTGCAGCAGCTGTGGCAGCTCGGTGTTGCCGGCGAAGATGGGGAATCGGGGGCTCTCGCCCGGGTTGTCGAGGCATATCCATGCCACGCCGCCCACTTCGTCGGGCAGCCACGAGCGCAGCTGGATGACGGTGCTGTAGGCGCACCACGGTACACTGACCGTGCGGATGTTCTTCATCGCGGAGTCGCCCATGGCATAGTACATATTGATTTCGTCAGGACGCATCCAGGGGTTGGAGACGGGCGAGACGATGCTGTCGGGCTCACTCTCGTTGATGCTTCCGTCTTTGTTCTTCCGCTTGGGATTGGGTATCTGGAGGCGGTTGCTGAGGCTCTTGGCGGTGCCTTCGTAGTAGGAACCGAGCAGGCGGATGACATCCTCGACGCTGACCTTCCGGTCGGGCTTGACGCTGAGGGGCAGGTCCTCGACGGTGTCGCTCAGACAGAGTGAGGGGGCGAGGGCGTTCATGATGAAGTGTTCGCGCACGCTGTAGTTCTTGGTCTCGCCGGAGTAGTTGCCTCCGCTGTAGGCTCGCCAGAAGCTGAACTCCGACTTGCCGTCCCATAGTCCGAGTCGCCGTGCCACGTCATAGACATTCTCCGACGCCATATAGTGGTCTTTGTCCTTGAGGTTCAGCGTGGAGATGCGCGAGATGTTGGCCGAGACGGCGACCTCGTCGTCTGGGATGCGCACGGCCGCCCATACGCCGCCCACGCGGTCGGGCCCCTCGCCGTAGATTTCGAAGATCCATACCTCTTCCTTGTCGGCGATGGTCAGACATTCGCCGCTGTCGCCGTAGCCGTAGGTCTTGACGAGGTCGCCCATCAGCCTGATGGCTTCGCGGGCCGTCGAGCAGCGCTCCAGGGCGATGCGCTGCAGTTCCTCGATGAGGAACAGTCCTTTCTTATTGCGCAGGGTGTCGCGGCCAGAGATGGTGGTCTCGCCGATGCCCAACTGCTTTTCGTTGAGGCAGGGGTAGGCGGTGTCGAGGTATCGGAAGGTGTGGCTGACCTGCGGTATCTCTCCGCGTCGATAGAGTTTCGTGCTGTCGGCAGGCGACTGGGTGTGCATGCGCCCGTCGAAGATGGCGGTGGTGGCGCCCTCCTTGTGGTCGCGCGCCGGCACCATCTGCATCCAGGTGCGGTACCATGAGTCGCAGGTGTGAGAGGTGATGACGGAGCCGTCCTGCGAGGCATTCTTGCCCACCATGATGCTGGTGCACGAGAGTCGGCTCATGCCCTCGCGTGTCGTCTCGTCAGGCTGGGCCTGCCCCGTTAGGGTGAAGGCCAGCGCAGCCAGTAGGATTGTCAGTTGCTTCATAGTCTCTGGTTTTATAGCGCAAAGGTACGACGAAGTGTGCTTAAAACAAAGCAAACGGCCGTCAGTTTATGCTTTTTTAGGTTTTTTCTTGGCCAATTCAAATAATAGTATTACCTTTGTAGCGGAAAATGTAACAGCAAGAAGGTCGCGGTTGCGACTGGAGAGATCTGGCCGACGAGGCTGGTGACTTAGGTGTTCTTTTAAATTGTTGTTACATGAGAAAACGTAGTTTTTATCGGGTGTGCCGATGCACGCCCAATGGTTGCATCGAGCAGCTGGAGACAAGGCTGCTGGTGCAGATGGTGAATCGTGACGTGCACGCCATCCGGTGTGCCAGGTATGGCGGACAAAAGGCTCTGGTGGCCCTGCGTATCGGGGGGCTCTGCGAGGAGACCGGTCACGACTGGTGGGCCGTCAGGCTGTGGATGATGGCCATCGGCGAGATTCACGCCAAGGACTATGACGACTGGGTGGACGTGTGGTTCAACGACCGTTACGTCTCCTTTCGCGACGTCATCTCCGACGGTATCTGCGAGGTGTTGGGCCGCCGTATCGACGAGGTGGAGCGTCGCCACGGCTGGAGCCTGCCACAGGGGATGGACAGCTGGGAGTACTGGGCCGGCGACGGATGGTATGACAGCTTCCGCTTTGAGAAGTTCGACAGCGACTGGCTCGTTGTTCGCGAACGCTACGTCAGCCTGCGCGATGAGGCCATTGCCGACCAGGCCACCGAGCAAATCTTTCGCGAGGGACAGGGCGAGCTGCCGCCGCAGGCTCAGGAGTTCTTCGGCTACTGGACGGGCGATGCTGCCGGGCAGGACCTCTATTTCAAGATCGACGACTGGGACTGACCTCCCAGCCGTCGGTCTTTTTTTTTGTCTGTCCGTCGTCATTTTGTCAAGATTTTTGACGGAAAAATCTTGCTATGAAAAATCCTCGTTCCAGCGAAAATTTCCGACTTTTCCGGCTAACCTTCCGAAGGTTTTTTGCCATCCTCAAAGACTTTTGGTACAAATCGTCAGGACTTTTGTACCGATTCGCCCGATGATATCTTAGAAATCGCATCACGATTTCTTAGTTATCGTTATGACTTTTGTACCGAAAGTCTGAACGAAAGCCTGCCTTTCGCTGTCCGAAAGGTCGGATTCGTTGGTCGGTTTGTCGGTGGTTATCAAGGCCGAAAACGCTATCTGTCTCATTGTCAGCTGGTTGCGTCTAATGGCTCATGGCTGCGTTATTTGCGACCGAGGGGAAAAATTTTTCAAAAGATGGCATTCTCAGGGCCGCAAAACAGGATTTTTGTCATGATTTTTCAGACCACTCACTTCAAGGAGCGGATAACGAAATCTTTTAGCCCTCAGCAATAGCTGTTTATTCGTCGCTGCAGACATTATCTACCGGTAATGGGTTCATGTGGAATTGCTTCAAACTTTCGCAAGTAACTGAAACACAGGAGAAAACGCGGCACTCCCAAAATTGAACGGTACAAAAAGTGCAATAGCGAAAAATGGGAAATCTAAGAGTTTTGTAGAGCAAAACCAGCCTTCAAGAGTGAGCAAGATTTAACAATCGGTTGAGATTTTTTAACTTTTGATTTTGAGGCAATTTTGCCGTTTGCTAAGTCTGGCTGACAATAGTTGCTCATTATAGGGCTTTGCAGATAGCACGAAAATCAACGAAAAATAAGGTTCTTGTACTGCGGTTGTATCTCGGATGCTCTAAGTATCAGGGATTCAACGACGGTTAATAATTCAAAGTCAACACTGACATGTCATTTTTCGCTCATTTGTGAGTAAAACGAGCATAATATGATGTTAAAGTCTGTCATTCCTGTAATACTTTTGCGGGAAATGTCGTAACTTTGCAGCGATAAATTCATCTGATTGTTGATAATGAACGATAACTTCGTCATACAACTCTTTGAGGGTAAAAAAGTCCGCATCGCATGGGATGCTGAGAAGGAGAAGTATTATTTCTCTGTAACGGACATAGTGCAGGTCTTAACAGATTCTGTGAATCCACGCGATTACATAAAGAAGATGCTTAGACGTGATCCAGAACTGAAATCCAAGTGGGGGACAATTTGTCCCCCTGTTGAAATGTTGGCTCCAGATGGCAAGCGACGCAAGACGCAAGCCGCTGATCTTGAAGGCATTTTTAGAATCATCCAGGCCATACCCTCCAAGAAAGCCGAACCTGTGAAGCAATGGCTTGCCGAGTTGGGCAGTATGCGCGTTGACCAAATGATTGACCCAGAACTGACCTTTCAGATGGCCGTCGAGGACTATCGTCGCCAAGGCTACAGCGATCGTTGGATAAACGAGCGTATGCGATCCATTGAGATGCGCAAGGAACTAACGGACGAGTGGCATCGTTCAGGCATTCATGAACCGAAAGATTTTGCCATCCTCACCAATGTTCTAACCAAGGCTTGGAGTGGTATGACTACGGGCGAATACAAACGCCACAAGGGACTGACGAAAGAGAATCTACGCGACAACATGACGAATGTCGAACTGGCTCTCAACACACTTGCCGAAGTGGCAACAACAGAAATAGCTCGGCAGCGCCAAACGCAAGGTATGAGGGAGAGTCGGCAGGCGGCACAAGCAGGAGGACAGATTGCTAAGAATACTCGCGATGATCTGGAGCGTCAACTTGGTCGGACTGTAATATCCTCTGAACGTGCCTCCGACTATATCAAACCTATCGAAAGTAAGGATGCTGAGGTACGACCACTTTCAGAAGAAGAATTTGCAAATCGTTTTATATCAACGAGTTGCAATCTAAACGGTAGAAAAGTGATGACGTAGATTCCATAGAGATTAGAAAAGACACAAATTTAACGTATTTAACTTCTGTAAACCACATGCGAATTCAACAAGCAAGTGCAAATTTACAACAAGTAATTGAAAAACTCCTCAA
>CAMHUI010000046.1 GCA_946188345.1 uncultured Prevotellaceae bacterium
CCTGCCGATGGACTAAAGGGACGAGAATCGCAAGATTCCATTTCCCAGAAGTCCAATTGTATGGTTCAAATCATAAACCGCAGTCAGTCAGCACCGTATGATTACTGCGTCAGAAAGTGAATTACAATCACCTGAGTGCCTTGCCGTTTCGCTCTGCAAAGAACGGGACTTGAACAACCTTGAACCACTCTATGCAATTCTAAACAACTTTGTACTACTCAAAACAACTTTGAAGAGTTTTGAACAACCCAAGCTACTCGGACCTGGGCTGCAGGCTCAGGCGATAGTCGCTCGGCGATTGGCCAAGATGCTTAGTACAGTAGCGGCTGAAGTATGAGAGCGATGTGAAGTTCATATAGTCGGCTATCTGGGTGAGCGATAGTCGGTCGTCGTTGAGATAGTCTTTCAGTATTGGAATGGTGTGGCGGTCGATGTACGATGTGACGCTCTGTCCCGTCACGCGCTTGATGGTGGCAGAGAGATATTTGGGCGATACATTCAGACGCTCAGCATAGTAGCTTACATCCCGCTCTGTCCTGCTGATGCCGGTTGCCAGCAGCGCCATCAACCGCTTCACGATGTAAGCCGTCCGGTCGGTATGTATATCAGTAGCATCACGCTGGGCGTGAGCCTCAAAGATGTCGTACATCATTGTCAGGCAGAGGCTCCCCATCAGTTCGCGATAGAACTGCAGGTGACTATCGCCCATGCGGTCGCGAAGCCGATGGAAGTCATTCTGCAGATGTCGTGCCTGTTCGTCAGAGAGTTTGATGACAGGGTCTTGATTCAGCGAGATACTGCCCCCGATACTGTAGTTGTTTGACGGCAACAAGCTCTGCAGGAACTTATAATCGGCAGCAAACCACTCCACTTGTATATCAGCATGTGCCGCAAGGTTACTGATCCGATCAGGCCTTGCTGCCACCACCAAGTCGTTTTTAACGATGTGGTAGCAGTGCTCGTTGAATACGAAGCTACCCTCGCCAGCCAGGCAAAGCAGATGCATACATGTATGACGCAGTGCTCTGTCATTCATCTCGTTGAATTCTTTAGAATATCGAAAATCCACCTCCATATTATCGCCTTTTGGTTGCGAAGATACACATTATTTTAGATATTGGCAAACGTTTTCGGCAAAAAGTGAAAATTGTAACGCATTTTGTGAAACAGATACGTCGAAAAATCATCTTACCTTTGCATCGTGAAATCTAACCACTAACAATTATGAACATCAAAAGTATCATCACAGTCGCCTTGGCTTTGCTTGTATCAACGGCATGCAACGGCGGCGCAAAACAGGAGAAAACTATGAACAAAGAAGGAAAGACATTGGTAGTATTCTTCTCTCATGCTGGAGATAACTACGCAGTAGGTAACATCAAGGTGGGCAACACGAAAATTGTGGCCGACTATATCACGGAGCTGATAGGTGCAGAGCAGTTTGAAATCGTCACCCACAAGTACGACGGCATGGCTTACACCCCGCTCATCAATCTTGCCAAGGAAGAAACCAAGCAAGGCGAGCTCCCGGAGTATGAAGGCGACATCGATTTAAGCAGCTATGACACCATCTTCATCGGCGGTCCCGTCTGGTGGGGCACCTATCCACAGGTGATGTTCACGTTCTTCAAGAATCATGCCAACGATCTGGAGGGCAAGACCGTCATTCCTTTCACCACTCACGAAGGCTCCGGGCTGGCCAACTGCGTGGAGGATGTTGAGGATGCCTTCCCCGGTGCCAACGTCACAAAGGGCTTCAGCATCTACGGCCACGAGGTGCGCACAGGGAAAGCAAAGGTTGAGAAGTGGCTGAGGGAATTAATGATTAATAATTGATAATCAAAACAATAAGAACTATGCAGAACTTTGATTACATGACCCCGACTCGCTTGGTATTTGGCGAGAATGCAATAGAAAAGCTGCCAGAAGTGATGGCGGCTATCGGTAAGCGCGTGTTGCTGACCTATGGCGGTGGCAGCATCAAGAAGATTGGCCTCTACGACCGTGTAAAGGAACTGTTGAAGGACTTTGAGATAACAGAACTCTCAGGTATTCAGCCCAATCCGAAGTACAACCCCAGCGTGCTCAATGGTGCGCGACTCTGTAAAGAGAACAATATCGACGTTATCCTGGCAGTGGGTGGGGGCTCGGTGCTCGACTGCTCGAAAGCCATTGCTGCAGGAGCGAAATACGACGGCGACCCTTGGGACTTGATATCCTACAAAGTGAAGGCGCAAGCTGCCCTGCCTATCGTCGACATCATCACGCTGGCTGCTACGGGTTCTGAGTATGACTGCGGAGGTGTAATCTCACGTACAGAGACCAACGACAAGATTGGCTACGTGGATTCCCTACTCTATCCGGTCTGCTCATTCCTTGATCCCCGCTACACATTCACCGTGTCCAAGAAGCAAACGGCTGCAGGCTGCGCCGACGCCATGAACCACATCATGGAGCAGTACTTCTGTGAGGACTCGACGCTACTCAACGACGGATTCTGCGAAGCTGGTCTGAAGAGTCTGATGGTCAATGCCAAGGCTTGTCTGGAGAATCCGGAGGACTATCGTGCCAGGGCCGAGATGATGTTTGCCTGCACCCTCGGCTGCAACGGCATCTATTCCCTGGGCAACAGCCCTTCGGGTTGGCCCTGCCACGGCATTGAGCACGCCCTGAGTGCCTACTACGACATCACCCATGGTGAGGGATTGGCCATCATCACACCTCGCTGGATGCGCCATATTCTCAGTGAGAAGACCATTGACCGCTTCGTAAAATATGGCATCAACGTCTTCGGTATCGATGCCACCCTTCCCAAGCAGGCTGTTGCCGAAAAGGCCATTGATGCCACCTACACCTTCTTCGAGAGCCTCAACATCCCGATGCACCTTCGTGAGGTAGGCATTGACGACAGTCGGATTGACGAGATGGCTCATCACATTGCCGTGAACGAAGGTCTGGAGCAAGCCTATGCCCCGCTTACGGAGCAGGATATTAAGGAAATTCTTGTAGCATCCTTATAAAACATCGCAGTATGGAATATATCAAGTTAAATAACGGTGTTCAGATGCCGACATTGGGCTATGGTGTTTTTCTGGTAAGCCCTGCCGAGTGTGAACGTTGTGTGAGTGATGCATTGAGTGTGGGCTATCGGCTGATTGATACGGCCCAGGCCTACCAGAACGAGGAAGGCGTAGGCAATGCCTGGCGCAAGAGCGGTATCAAGCGTGAGGACCTTTTCCTCGTGACAAAAGTATGGATTTCCAATTCCGGTGAAGAGAAGGCAGCCAAGAGTATCGACGAGAGTCTGAGAAAGTTGCAGACGGAGTATATAGACCTGCTGCTTATCCACCAGGCCTACGGTGACGTGTTCGGCACCTGGCGGGCGATGGAGAAAGCCTACCGTGTCGGCAAGGTTCGTGCTATCGGCGTGAGCAATTTCCAGGCAGGCCGCTTCTTCGACTTCGCCCACTATGTAGACGTGAAGCCGATGGTGAACCAGCTGCAGTGCAACACGCTCATTCAGCAGACGGGCATCGAGACTATCCATGCAGAGTTTGGCACGAAGATGATGGCATGGGGGCCTCTTGGCGGACAGGGTGTCGATGGCATTGTGAAGTGCGAGGCACTGGCAGCTATCGGAGCGAAATACAATAAATCTGCCGCTCAGGTCGCCCTCTGCTGGCTCACGCAGCGCGGCATCGTGGCCATCCCCAAGAGCTCGCATAAGGAGCGCATGGCACAGAACTTCAACGTGTTTGACTTCACGCTGAGTGATGCCGACATGGCCCAGATCGCCAAGATGAACCAGCACGACACGGGCACCATCAACTTCGGCGACCCGCAGTTTGTGAAGTATCTCATTGAAAACTACGGATAAAATGAAAAGATTTGTTTATTTTATACTTGCAACAATGACTATGGCAACAGCAAACGGACAGACGCTGTCAGAGCGTCAAACCGAGCAGAACAGCGAGAGCCGCCAAGCTTGCTTGGAAGGCCGAGTCGTGATGCTCGAAGACAGAGTCAAAGGACTGGCAGCATGTGCCTGCCTGATGGCACAAGGTGACTTAGTACGTCTGGAGCCTGCCCTGCGGACAGCGCTCGACAATGGTGTAACCATCAACGAACTGAAGGAAGCCTTCTCTCAGCTCTATGCCTACGCCGGATTCCCCCGCTCCCTGAACGCACTGGGAGTATTGAGCAAGGTGTTGGAAAACAGACAGCCCAACTGGCAGGATGGCAAGCCATGGACTCGTCCAGCCGAGTGGGACGATGCCAGGAAGGCATACGAGCTGGGTGTCAAGAACCAGACGCAGCTCTCTGGCCGCGTGTTCAACTATGACTTCTGCCCCCAAGACGACTACTACCTGCGGTCTCACCTTTTTGGCGACATCTTCGCCGGCGACCAGCTCTCGGCTGCCGACCGCGAGATAGTAACCGTGGCTGCTCTGAGCGGCTTAGAGGGAGTGGCACCCCAACTGGCAGCCCACAAGCAGGGAGCCGTGAATATGGGCAACAGCCAGCAACTGGTGGATGCACTCACTGACTGGCTCTCCAGCGAAGGCTACACCCTCAAGAGCCAATGGCCCAAGGGCGAGCCCAATCCCTACGGGAAGTATTTCATCGGCCAGAGCTACCTGGCCGACGTTGGCGGAGGCGTGATGAATGTCACCTTTGAGCCTGGATGCCGCAACAACTGGCACGTGCACCACAGACAGGTGCAGGTCCTCATCTGTGTTGCCGGCCGGGGCTGGTATCAGGAATGGGGCAAGGAAGCCGTTGAGATGACGCCTGGCACCGTCATCGCCATCCCAGCTGAGGCAAAGCACTGGCACGGAGCGCAGAAAGACGCATGGTTCCAGCACCTGACCTATCATAAGGACGTGCAGGAAGATGCCTCCAACGAATGGCTCGAGCCTGTTGACGACACCACCTATCATGCACTACATAGATAATCGGGCAATCGCCACACAAGTGTCTTTCACCGCTGTCGCTGTTGCTTCCCGGCTCATCTCAAGCCACGCCAGCGCCCCAAAGAACGATGCCATGGAGAGCATTTCAACGGCCCATGCCTGAGCCGTAGATGCCCCCTTTGCAGGTGATTGATTATCAATGCCAAAGTAAAATCGGCGAAATTGGTCAGTAAAATCGGCGATTTTGGTCTGCAATTTCGGCGATTTTACTTTTAGATGTCTTAGCTTTCACCGAAAGAAGTCTTAGTTTTCGCTGAAAGCGTGCAATCTTTTATATTGCTGTCCGGTAAAATTTTTTCTTATCTTTGATATTCCCTGTATATATAGCATTTTTAAAAGAATTAATATGATTAGGGGTTGAAAACGGTCTGAACCAAAGGCCGTTTTTACCGGACAGCAATAAAATCTTTTCTGAAATACGAAGCAAAAAAATGGTGTGCGGGAAACTGCCAATGGTTTGGCTCTGTCTCACCGCACACCAATCATAGGGGCTATGTTGGCCTTCTCTTTTCTTCTGCTGACTGGGGTGACTGTCTTACGAGTGTCCCTAATTACCGTTTGTATCTTATATATGTCTGCCAGGCTTCCTGCAGTCCTGATGGAGTAGCCGTGGTATCGAAGAGGTCGGTCTGGCAGCCGTCCCTGAAGGGCGTCCAGTTGCCGCAGATGATGCCGTCGCAGGCGATGACGGGCTGGAAGATGCCGCTGTTGTTGTGGGCCCGGTGGCGATGCTCGGCAGGCAGCACGACGTCGCGGCTCTTGTAGCCGATGAGGTATTCGTCGTAGGGCGGTATGAGGAGTGTCTTTCCTGTTCTGAAACCGCGCGTGCGGCAGCTGTCAGTCAGGTAGAAATCCCTGCCCTTCCATCTCTCCTGATGGAGGACGTCGCCCAGGAGCATGATGCCCCTGCGGCAGTCGTTGACGTTGAGCCCCGACCACCACACGTAGTCCTCCAACGTTGCGGGCTGGCGGCTCTGAAAGTACTGAAGGGTGAAGCGCATGAGGACTTCGTCGCGGTCGATGGATTGCGGGCGGCCCACCTTTTCTTCTGCGAGGGCGTAGGTGGCTTTCATCGGCAGAAGGTCTCCGCTGCAGAGCACTCCCGACATCTCTGCCATACGGATATGGTATGACAACCGATGGTCGTCCATCTGTATCCCCTTCTCTCTCAGCGCCTGCACAAAGTCCTCCTTGACGGCACTGCGCTGGTTGGCTGCTGTCTGCTCGAGGATGTCTCTGACGCGCATCAACTCTTCATCGGGGATGGTCACCTTGTTGCTGCTCATCCAACCCTTGGTGACGGCGATGGCCTTGGGTGCGCAGAGCTGAAGGAAGGGCCAGTAGTCGGCAGCCGACACGAGTTGCCAAGTGCCCCGCATCAGGTGCAGTCGGATTATCCGGCCTTCATCGAAGGCTTTCTTGAAGGTCTCGTGCGACGGTCTTCTGGTACGCATGGCCACGGCCCAGCGCATCATGCGATACTCCTGCGCCTGGATGGCACCCATGTGGGCTACGACGTCGGCAGGGTTATTGAACTGAGGCGAGGCGAGCTGCTGGTTGAGAAGTCTGATGGCAACGGGATTCATGATGTGGGAGTGTTGAGAGTCTTGAGTTTAGAGTTTAGAGTTGAGAGTTTAGAGTTTAGAGTTTAGAGTTTAGGGGGAGCTAAGGGGCGGGTATTTGGCTTTTACGATTTCGTAGGAGTTGCGTGTCAGCTGGCGCAGCAGGTCATCGGGGGCTTCGTCCGGCCGGATGCCTATCCAGTGTTTGGGCGAGAGGTTGAAAGGCTTGGTGATGCAGTCGCTCTGCGCGAGTTCCCCGATTCTCTCGGGCTGGCACTTCAGGGTAATGACGCTGAAGTCATCGCAGTCGAAAAACGAGAACATGTGACCATGCACATAGAACACCAAGACGCCTCCTGCATAGCGAAAGGCCGTGAACGGCATCTTCTCCTCCACATCCTCGCCCAACGACAGGCAATAGTTGCGATAGTCTTCAATATTCATAGGCTTTGTTCCTGTTTCAGCAGCCCGTAGATGCAGACGTCGTAGGTCTTATCGTCTTTCACTACCGCTTGGCGCATCACTCCCTCCAAGACAAATCCGTTCTTGAGTAACACGCACTGAGAGGCTGCGTTGGGCTGAAAGACATAGGCCGTAATCCGGTTGAGCTGAAGCTCGGAAAAGGCTTCGGCACAGACCTGTCGTACGGCCTCAGTCATGATACCCTGGTTCCAATAGCCGGTCAGCAGCACATAGCCCAGCTTTCCGTCGAGCCTGTAGACATCATCCTTGCGCTCTACCGAGATGCTGCCGACGACTTTCCCATTGACGGCTATGGCCCGGAACGTTCCGCCGACTCCCTCATTCGCGGCAACCATCTCCAGCCACCACTCGGCATCAGCATCGGTGTAGGGAGAGGGAACCCGGCTGGAGAGATAGGTTCTGTCGACGCTGTTGAACAGTGCCGTCAGGCTGTCTTTGTCGGCCCAGGTCCATTTCTTCAGTTCTATCTTCATGCTGCTTATTCGTTCTTTCCTAAATAATCTTGCAGGCTGATGCTGCCGGCTTCATTTTCGATATCGAACATCGGCACATACTCCACCATGCGCGTTGAGCCACTTTCCTTATTGACATAGAAATAGGTCAAGGCTCCTGTATAGCTGCGGAAGATGACTTGATAAGCTGAATCCGTTTCCTCGCCCATGGCTACATACATGATGGTGGGGTTTTCCTCTGCTATGCTCCAGTCATACTCCTGATGGCAGTAGTTGCTGACTCCTTCGTAGGCCATCTCTGCGGTGATGCCGGATGGCTGCATTGATTCATCCTTGGCTTTGTTGCAGGAGCATAAAGTCAGGATTATCAAAAGGGATGTAAAAAACAGTTTTTTCATATGCTATTTAGTCTGAAAGTTCATCATAAGTATATACAAGCCCGTACTTATTGTGCAACGCACGCAGGCTACCGTCGCTCTTCATCTGTCGGAGGGTGACATTGACCAGCTGCAGCAGGTCTTCCTGATCGTTTCGCATCAGCACCCCTATCTCGCCATTGGTAAACGGCTCGTCAATGAGCGATGCAGCCAGGCGGCTGTCGGTCTGCACATAGTAGGGCGCCTCGGTAATCTCAGTTATCATCACGTCTGCAGCTCCTTCGGCCACGAGCGATGGTATCTCCTCGTTTCTGGGATGAACGATGACGGTGGCATGCACGAGGTTGTCGTTGGCAAACTTCTCGTTCAGTCCTCCGGGATTCACCATGACGCGCACCTCGGGCTGGTCGATGTCAGCCAACGACTTATATCGCCCGGCCTCCTCGGCACGGCAAAGGATGGTCTTCCCGTTGGCCAGATAGCCCTCGCTCATCAACATCGTCTGTCGTCTGGCATCGGTGATGGTGATGCCTCCCATGGCAAGGTCGAACGTCTGTGGTTCTGCCAGCACGTCGGCCGTCAGCGTAGGCCATGAGGTGCTGACGAAGGCCGCGCCCACTCCCCATCGGGCTGCCATCTCCTCGGCCACGTCGACACCGAAGCCCCAATAGGTCCCGTCTGGCTCGAGGAACGTGAGCGGACGGTAGTCGCCCGTAGTGCCAATGATAAGCAGGCCCCGGTCAGCAATCCTTGCGACAGTGCCATTGAGCGGGATGTCGGTATAGGAGGAGAGGACGAACATCGAATGTTGCCCATTCTCTCGCCCGAACCTGATAGCATTCCCGAGCTCGCTTTCAGGAAACAGCTTCGTGCTGTCGAAGTAATAGAGCCCGTCTTCGCTGTTATACCAGCCACCCACATAGCCGTCGTTCTGCAGAGCATGGCTGACGACCTTGCCGAGCTGCTCACGGCTGTGGCAGCCCTGTGTGGCTGCATAACTGACGGCAATCCCTTCGGAAGGCTCCGTCATCGTACGGATGTCGAGGGTGAATCCGTCGGGATGGCTCTGACTGAAGGCCCAAACCTTGTCCGCAATAGAGTCAGCCAGACTCTGCTCTGTCTGGTCGTCTTTGTCAGCAGAGCACGCTGCGATGCTCGTAGCCCCGCAAATGGCAAGGGCTGCAATCAGCAACCATAACTTAATCTTTTTCATATCTTCTTACCTCATGAACACTTTAGTCTGCGGAAAAAAATCACTATTGCACTACATTCTATCTGCGGGTCTATACCTGCTTGGAACGATAAATTGGAATTTACTTGGTTGGTAGTGCCACTATCCTGTCTCTGTCATTAGCCCTTTAGCAATCATCAAGTGTCGAGCTGCCCCCGATTGTTCTCAAATATATAGTTTCGCATATATATACAAGAGTCCCTAAGCCTATATATAAGAATCTCTCATAAGGCATAGACGAGACTATCCACCAATTATAAATAACTAGCGATAGGAATATTATGCTCAACAAAACAAATAATGCTCTATTTATTTTATTGCAACCATAGAACATAAAAGTAAAGACAAACCCCACAACATATAGCATATCATTATAGATATACGAAATACCTGATGCTATATCAGGTTTACCTCTAAAAAGCTCATGGAATATGGCTGACACAATAATGTATGCAACCAGTCCTGTTATGATAGAGATTATCTTTTTCGCATTCATAAATTCCGATTTATCT
>CAMHUI010000047.1 GCA_946188345.1 uncultured Prevotellaceae bacterium
TTAGATTTCAATCTTTTGCCCCTGTGGGGCGTTATTTGGGCGTTGAATATAACACTCAGGGCGTTGCCCTGGGCTGAGGTCTCATTGGCCCTTGACTTTCCCTTCGGCCGTCGACCTTTGGTTCAGGCCGTTTTCAACCCCTAATCATATTAATTCTTTTAAAAATGCAATATATACAGGGAATATCAAAGATAAAAGAAAATTTTACCGGACAGCAATAATAAGAATAAAGAAGGAAGGGAGGGCCTCACTTTTGACAACCCAAGGCGTGGAGATGAAAGAAGGGGTGAAGTGAGAATGGAGGGCTGGGAGTCTGTTGCATTGGGGACAGGGAGTCTGTTGCATTGGGGCTTGGAGTCTGTTGTATTGGGGACAGGGAGTCTGTTGCATTGGGGGCAGGGTGTCTGTTGCATTGGTAGGAAGGGGGCGATTGTATTGAAGGATGTTGGTAGATTGATTTATGTTGAATTGATTATGTGGTGGGTTATGTTGTAAAAAGGTAAAATGCCTTAGTTCAAGATAGAAGTGCAAAATCTGTAGTGTGGTGCAAGTCTTAAAAGCATGAAAAACACTGCAAGGTTTGCTTGAACGGCAGGAGGATATATAATAGAAAGAATATAAGAAAGAGGATACTTCCGCATGGTGAAGTATCCTCTTTCTTATAATATGTAGTCCTTCTCGTGGATTATTTCTCGAACAGTTTGTTGAACTCTTCGATGGTTACGGTCTTTTCGTTGAGCTTCACAGCTGTCTTGAGGGCAGCGATGAGCTTCTGGTCGATGGCGCGGTCGACAAGGCCTTCAATGTTTTCGCGCTTTTTAATCATGTCGTTGGCATAGTTCTCGAGGTATTCGTCGGGAACGTTGGCCATTCCGTATTGTGCGAACTGGAGACGAGCAACTTCCTTGGCTGCTTCCTTGACATCTGCATCTTCGACCTTGATGCCGTGAGCTGCCACAAGTTGTTCTTTGGCCAGATGCCAGGTGAGTTGCTTGACGGTTTCTTCGTAGTTGTTTTCTACGTATTCGTCGCCCTTGTCTTCGTTGTTCTTCTTCATGATGCGCTTGAGCAGTGCCTCGGGGTATTCGAGTTTGCCGATTTTCTTCTCTACATAGGCGCGGACATCCAGGAGGAACTTGTAGTCGCTCTCGCCTGCAAACTGTGCTTTGAGTTCTTCTGCTATCTTCTGGCGGAAGGTGGCTTCGTCGTTTACGTCGTCGCCATATACTTCGTGGAAGAGTTCCTGATTGACTTCGTGAGCCTTGTAGCGGCTGATTTCTGTTATCTGATAGCTGAAGTTTCCTTCGTGTTTGGCCAGTTCTTCTTTGTTGACTTTGAGGAGTGAGCTTACTTCTGCATCGTTGTCAGGATATGCCTTGCGTGGGTTGAAGGTGATGATGTCGCCGAGTTTAGCTCCGTCGAAGAGGGCTTTTTGCTCTTCTACTTTGATGTATTCGGGCATCATTACTGCGGCTTCTACGGTGATTCCTCCTTCGAGTGTATTGCCTTCGGCGTCGAGTTCGCGCAGGTCACCGCGCAGCAGGTCGTTCTTCTCGTAGGTCTCGCCCTTCTCATATCCGCCATGGCGCTGTGCATGTTGTTGCACTTGCTGGTCGATAATCTTGTCGTCGGGCTCTATGGTGTAGTAGTCTATCTTGTTCTTTCCGTTCAGCTCAATTTTGAACTCGGGAGCAACGGCGATATCAAAGATGAATGTGTAGGTGCTTTCTTTTGCCAGATCCATGGGCTCCTGCTTTTCAGAGGGCAGTGGTTCGCCGAGCATCTGGATGTTGTTTTCCTTGATGTAGTTATAGAGCTTTTCGCTGACAACCTTATTGACAACGTCCATTTTGATGGGTAGCTCATACTGCTTTTTTACCAGTCCCATGGGCACCATGCCGGGGCGGAATCCGGGGAAGTTGGCTTTCTTCCTGTAGTCTTTCAAGGTTTTTTCTACCTCTTCTTTGTAGTCATTCTCTTCGACGGTGATGGTCATCAATCCATTCACCTTGTCAGGGTTTTCAAATACAATATTCATTTCTTTTATAATTAGTTATTTCAAACGGAAGTGCAAAATTACTCATTTTCGGCCTATCTACCTAATAATAATTAAAATAATTTGTTTTTTTAACGGATTTCCGCTATCTTTGCATCAAAAATAAAACTGAAGCAATGATTATGAAGGCTAAACTATTATTTTCTTTGTTTTCCGTGCTGTTGCTCGGCAGTCTCTTTTCTGCGGCCAATGCCTGGGAACGCAAGTCGGCTCCCATCATGTCGACATGGGGTGAGAGTATCAATCCCTCTTCCGTCTGGCAAGAGTACCCTCGTCCGCAGCTTGTCCGAAAGGACTGGATGAACCTGAATGGCTTGTGGAAGTACAACCGTCGTTCGGGTTCTGTTAATCTTTCTTATGACCCTCGTGCCAACCGCTACAATACTGAGATTCTGGTGCCGTTCTGTGTTGAGTCAGCCTTGTCGGGTGTTATGATTACGGACTACGAAGAGAGTATGAACAGTACTTATATCTATTATCGTGACTTCACATTGCCCGAGTCGTTTGAGGGTAAGGACGTGCTGTTGCATTTTGGAGCCGTTGACTGGGAATGTAAGGTCTATGTCAATGGTGTCGAGGCAGGCTATCATTCTGGTGGTAGCGATCCTTTCAGCCTGAATATCACGCCTTTTATCAGTTCTTCAAAGACCCAGCAGCTGGAGGTTCTCGTCCATGACCCGACCAATCGTGGCGGTCAGCCTTTGGGTAAGCAGACGAGCGGCCCTGGCGGCATCTGGTATACTCCTGTCAGTGGTATCTGGCAGACGGTATGGCTGGAGCCTGTCGAGAAGGTGCATGTCGAGCGCTACGATGTGCTTCCCGACATTGACAATGGTCAGGTGCGCATCAAGGTTACCGCTTCTGTCCCAGGAGCCAAGGCTACGATTATGGTTAAGGATGGTGCGCGGCTGATAGCCCATGCCCGCAATGTGGATGCTGACGAGTATTGCACCATTCAGATTCCCGATGCCAAGCTCTGGTCGCCGGACTCTCCTTTCCTTTACGACCTCGAAATCACCCTTCAGCAGGACGGCAAGCAGACAGATGCCGTTACGGGCTATTTCGGTATGCGCAAGTTCTCGAAGGGTATGGTCGACGGCAAGCCGGCTTTCCTGCTGAACAACAAGCCCATCTATATGTATGGTCCGCTTGACCAGGGCTGGTGGCCCGACGGTCTCCTCACTCCGCCCAGCTACGAGGCAATGGTCTACGATCTTGAAGTCATCAAGTCGTTCGGCATGAACATGGTCCGCAAGCACATCAAGGTTGAGCCAGACCTGTGGTATGAGTGGTGCGACCGCAACGGCCTCATTGTCTGGCAGGATATGCCCAACGGAGGTACCTCCGGCAACATCGGTTCCAAGGCTGTGATTCAGCAGAACTTCTACGATGAGAGTGTCCGCATTGTCAAGGCCCTGAAGCAACACCCCTGCATAGCAGCCTGGGTGGTCTATAATGAGGGCTGGGGTCAGGATGCCGGTGCCGGCAGCCAGCACACCCTTCGCGGCGTGAGGGCAGTGCGTGAAGCTGACGATGACCCTTACCGGTTGCTTCATTCCGTGACGGGCTGGACCGACTTTGAGGTTGGTGACATCCTCGACATCCACAGCTATCCTGCTCCCAACGTCAGCTCCAATCCTTCCAACGACCGTGTCAATGTATGCGGAGAGTTTGGCGGCATCACGCTGCTTGAGGAAGGCCACCTCTGGGCAGGCAGCCAGCAGGTCTATACCTCTGTCAGCGACAACGCGGCCTTGACCGACCTTTACAACCGCTACACCTACACCCTTCAGGAGCTGATGCCTTCAGGTGGCATCTGGGGGTCTGTCTACACCCAGATATCCGACGTAGAGCAGGAAGTCAACGGACTTCTTACCTACGACCGCAAGGTGTTGAAGGTTACCGATGCCCAGCGTCAGCAGATGCGTCGTCTCATCGAGCAGACCATCAACTATCGCTATACGGGCAGCACTGCTGTGGTGCCCGACGGGCAGAACACCTCCGGCCTGCTTTGGCGCAATACCACTGTCCAGCCGGCCGACAACTGGTATCAGCCGGACTTCAACGATGCCTCCTGGAACGAGGATGCGGCCGGATTCGGTTCCGTCAGTTCTACGTTCTGCCGCACCCGCTGGCGTACAGACGATATCTGGCTGCGCCGTCACTTCACGCTCGAAGGCATCAAGGAGAGCGACCTTCCTAACCTTGCCCTCCACATGTACCACGACGATGATGCCGAGGTCTACATCAACGGTGTCAAGGCCATTGGCATCAGCGGTCACAACGACTCCTATCAGTATTTCCCCATCAGTGCCGAGGCTCTTGCGGCCCTCAAGATTGGTGGTGACAATGTCATGGCCATCCACTGCCATCAGGGCACTGGCGGACAGTTTATCGACTGCGGCATTGCCCTGCGCAAGTATAAGCCCTGCAGCGACCTTCGGGTGGATGAGATGCCCGATGTGCGTCAGCCCCAGCCGGCCGCCGACGACAAGAATGTCTACCTCATGACCTATCAGACCCGCAACCTTTCCCAGCTGCACTATGCCTACAGCTACGATGGCATCAGCTGGGATGTCCTTAACGGCGGGCGTCCCGTGTTGCCGGGAGAAACCGTCGGCCAACCTTTCATGCGCTATGTCTCAGCCATCAGACAATATGTCCTTGCCTATGCCGACGACAGCCGTCGAGCCATCTGTCTGAAGACCTCGACCGACCTCGTCAACTGGCAGCCGGCCAACGGAACCGACAACGGCGTGCTTGTGCGCATGGACGATGCCGCAGGAGTCAGCTCTCCTGAGTTCGTGCTCGACCCCGTGAGCCACAGCTATTATATCTTCTGGACCGTGCTCAACGACGAGACCGAGACCATCTATTATGTCACCACGCGCGACTTCAAGAACTATTCCGCCCCCTCGGTGCTCTATACTAACGTCAACGGTCACGACATGACCGCCCAGCAGATAGGCGACCGTATCTACGTGCTCTATACGCGACGGAGCAACGGCCATCTCTACATGGGCGACGTGGCGCAGATGACCTCAGGCCGGCTTACCTCTTCGCGCCTCTTCTCATCAGAATTCCCCGCCTACACGTCGGCATCTGTCTTCCCGACCTTCAGCGGCGACGGCTGGCTGATGTATGCCTACAATGAGAACGGCCATCCGATTCTCTTCACCACGCCCGAGGGACAGAGTGTCAACTGGCGACCCTACAACGGCAGCGACCTCGTCATGCCCGATGACATGCGCCAGGGCAGTGTTGAGATTATCAGCCGAGACCAGCTGCTTCAGCTGCAGGATACATATGACGTCATGCTCTTCAGCTTGCTCCCTACTGCCGAGGTGGAGCCCGAGACGTGGCGCTATACCACCACCAATTATACCGGTTGGATGAATACCGACTTCAACGACAGCCGCTGGAGCACCGGGCTCGCAGGCTTCGGGGCAAGCACGCCACCTAATGCCGTCATCAACACCGAATGGAAGACAGCCGACATCTACCTCCGCCATCAGCTCGACCTGAAGGGCTTTACCGACGAGCAGCTACAGTCCATTCATCTCCGGCTGCACCACGACGAGGATGTGGAAGTCTACTTCAACGGCGTTCTTGCCTTGCAGCTGACGGGCTTCACCCAGGAATACGGCAACTACGAAATCAGCGAGGAGGCCCGTGCTGCCCTGCGTACCGACGATACCAATGTCGTCGCCGTGCACTGCCACCAGCAGGAAGGTGCCCAGTATATCGACCTCGGCATCCGGGCCCTCATGCCCATCCTGACACCGGGCGTGCGGCTGCCCGAGACAGATGGCCCTGCACCAAAGGCCGGCGTCTACAACCTTCAGGGTCAGCGGCTCCAGAAACCTCAGCAAGGAGTCAACATAGTCGACGGAAGGAAAATAATTGTCAGATAATAGATTTAACTACAATAAACAACCATATGAGAAAAAAGACTTTCTGGATGCTTCTATCCATCCTGTTCTGTGCCATCGGCAGTGCCCAGGCACAGGAGACAAACTACTATGAAACCCGTCACGAGGTGAGCCTTGCTGTCGGCGGTATTACGACAACAGAGGTTCTCACGGGCCTTGCCGACATGACTGCCATCATGGTGTCGGCAACGACAACCGCCATCTTCAGCGGAGGTCAGGTGTCGAGCTACTACAGCTTCGGCAATGAGCACTACATCCCGACCATCGTTGGCGAGTACTACTACCACGTCAGCAAGGTTATCGGTCTGGGTGGCTTCATGGCCTTCAACGGAATGAATCGTGACATGTATCTGACGACGAACAACCAGTCGACGGGTACGACCGAGAAGGTGAAGGCCGGCAAGGCGTCGCGTAACAACCTGTCGTTTATTCCGGCAGTCAAGTTCGACTGGCTGCGCCGCAAGCACGTGGGGCTCTATTCCAAGCTGGGCTTCGGAGTCTCTCTGTTGTTCGAACATCAGAAAGAAGATGCTTCCGGCGGCACCGACTCCCATTCCACTTCCGTCATTCCCAATTTCCAGGTCACCCCGTTAGGTTTTGAGGCCGGCAGCCCCGAGTGGCGAGGCTTCCTCGAACTGGGCTTGGGCGAACAGGGCATCATCTCAGCCGGAGCAAGGTATAAGTTCTGAACTGCGGCAGCAAATAAAAAGGTCGGACGGAATCCAACGACTTGGCACGTCTCATTCTTAGAGGCCTGCCATTTTTTGTGCTCTTTCGCAGGCAACGAGAGTGCATCTTATAGGCTTTCGCTAAGACTTTGCTATGAAATCGTAAAGTAAAATAGCCTATTTTACCGAACAAAATAGCCTATTTTACTTTATGAAGTGCTGCAATTCTTTTTATTGCTGTCCGGTAAAATTTTCTTTTATATTTGATATTCCCTGTATATAT
>CAMHUI010000048.1 GCA_946188345.1 uncultured Prevotellaceae bacterium
TCGCAGAGATTGTTTTGAATGGGATAGGCTTGCCCTTAGAGTAGATGGACAGCAGCTTGCCTACGCGAGTCCAATTGACAATGATAGAATCTGAACTGTTTGGATGGCATTTGTAGATGATGCTGTTGAAGTAGGCAATGAAGTCCTGTTCTGAGCGTTCGTTCTGAGCAATCATTTCCTGCTCTCTGTCGGAGAAAACCACAGCAGTATCGTACTCCTGCTGACGCAAGGCTCGTACCTTGTCGGCATATCTACATGCCTCTTTGTCCAGCTGTGATACGCATTGGATAATGCCATTGGAATCTCGCTTCGGCTTGTACTTGTAGTTGCCTTCCAAATCAATGCCGGTTATGGCGGTTGTGTCCCAAACTGGAGTGGTGATGGTGCGGTTGACCGCTTCAATGACTCTCTTAGGCTTGGTGCTGCCTGGATTGCGTACTGGGTACGACTCTGTGTAGAGGTACCACTCTTCACGGTACTCCGACTTGCGGAGTTTGACCGTCACTTTAGTGTGTAATAAAGGTTTTCTCATAATTCTTCTGATTTATATAAGTTATCAATTTCTTCTTTTGGAACATACACATAGTTGCCAATCTGACGAGAGGGAATGGAATACTTCCTGACGTGAGCCCATACGGAACTGTCGTTGATGTGATACTTCTCGCAGACTTCTCCAATGGTATTGCAGTCCTCGGGTTCGAGACTGTAGAGTTTCTTTTGCGGCACTTCTTTTGCCTCTTTCAAATCACGTCTGTAATGAAACAGCAGGTCCAGTTCTGAACGCTTGAAACGCATCAATCTTGTGCCTAGATTAATACATGGAATCTTACCTAACTTGGCTAAACGGTATAGTGTACTGCGCTCAATCCCGTATATAGCAACGACTTGGCGTGCTGTCAGGTATTCTCTGATGTCAGGCACGTTCTGCGCATATGTAACAAATAAGGCTTCTTTCTTCTCTTTGTCCTTCTTACGCTTGTTTGCTACTTTGCTGCACTTCGGAGAGCAATAAACACTGTCTAACGTCTTAATAATAAAGACTTTGCCACAAATCGGGCACTTCCTTTTGATTTCAATTCCTAAATTTGCCATGTTTTCTACTTTTAAGTTTTACTAAGTCCTATATGTATGTTTAAGTATGTTTATGTCCAACCTTATCTACCATTAAGTCTTGCTACACACATGTAACAAAAAAGCCGTAAAAAAAGGCAGAATAAGCACATAGAAAACATGAGCCCATAAAAAGCAAATGGCGTGTAACTCATTGAGCTACACGCCATTTGATAGTGTTTTGTTATGTCTTTACTTATGCGTCTCATTTGACCTCCTCGAAGTCGGCGTCTTCGGCTGTGGGGCCGTTCTGGGGACCCTGCTGGGCACCGCCGTTGAAACCACCTTGGGCACCGTTGAAGCCTGCGCCGCCATTGAAGCCTTGGTCGGCTCCGGGCTGGGCACCGCCGGCCTGGCTGTACATCTGGGCTGAGGCGGCCTGGAGGACTTGGTTGAGGTTGTTGATGGCATTGTCGATGGCTGCGACGTCGGCATTCTTATGGGCATCCTTCAAGGTCTGGAGGGCACTCTCGATGGCGGGTTTCTGGTCGGCCGGGATCTTGTCGCCGTTGTCCTTGAGGAAGTTCTCGGTGGTGAAGATCATCGAGTCGGCCTGGTTGAGCTTGTCGACGCGGTCGCGCTCGGCCTTGTCGGCGGCGGCGTTCTGCTCGGCCTCTGCCTTCATGCGCTCAATTTCTTCCTTCGAGAGGCCTGAGGAGGCTTCGATGCGGATGGCCTGTTCCTTGCCTGTTGCCTTGTCCTTGGCGGATACGTTGAGGATACCGTTGGCATCGATGTCGAAGGTTACTTCGATCTGCGGTACGCCGCGGCGTGCGGGTGCGATGCCTTCGAGGTTGAACTGTCCGATGGACTTGTTCTGTGCGGCCATGGGGCGCTCGCCCTGAAGGACGTGGATGGTGACGGCGGTCTGGTTGTCGACGGCTGTCGAGAATACCTCGCTCTTCTTGCAGGGGATGGTGGTGTTGGACTCGATGAGCTTGGTCATCACACCGCCCATGGTCTCGATGCCGAGGGTCAGCGGTGTGACGTCGAGGAGCACGATGTCGCCTACGCCGCCTTCCTTGTTGAGGATGGCGCCCTGGATGGCAGCGCCTACGGCAACTACTTCATCGGGGTTGACGCCCTTGGAGGGCTCTTTGCCGAAGTAGTTCTTGACGAGGGCCTGTACGGCGGGGATACGTGTCGATCCGCCAACGAGGATGACTTCGTCGATGTCGCTGTTGGAGAGCTTGGCATCGCGCATGGCGTTCTGGCAGGGCACGAGGCATGCCTGGATGAGTGCGTGTGCGAGCTGTTCGAACTGTGCGCGTGTGAGTGTCTTGACGAGGTGCTTGGGCACGCCGCCTTCTGCCGAGATATAGGGCAGGTTGATTTCTGTCGATGTGGATGAAGACAGTTCAATCTTTGCCTTTTCTGCGGCTTCCTTGAGTCGCTGCATGGCCATCGGGTCTTTTGAGAGGTCGATGCCTTCGTCGGCCTTGAATCCGCTGACGAGCCAGTCGATGATGACCTGGTCGAAGTCGTCGCCGCCGAGGTGTGTGTCGCCATTGGTGGAGAGCACTTCGAAGACGCCGCCGCCGAACTCCAGGATGGAGATATCGAAGGTACCGCCGCCGAGGTCGAAGACGGCAATCTTCATGTCTTTGTTAGCCTTGTCGACGCCATAGGCCAGTGCGGCTGCGGTAGGTTCGTTGACGATACGCTGGACGTTGAGTCCTGCGATCTGTCCGGCTTCCTTGGTAGCCTGACGCTGTGAGTCGCTGAAGTAGGCGGGCACGGTGATGACGGCATCGGTGACTTCCTGTCCGAGGTAGTCCTCGGCAGTCTTTTTCATCTTCTGCAGCACCATGGCCGAGATTTCCTGCGGTGTATACTTACGTCCGTCGATGTCTACACGTGGTACGCCACCTTCGTTAACTACTGTATAAGGTACGCGCGTGGCTTCTTTCTCGGCCTGTGCGTAGGTTTCACCCATGAAGCGCTTGATAGAGTAGACGGTGTTCTTCGGGTTGGTGATGGCCTGACGCTTGGCAGGGTCGCCGACCTTGCGTTCTCCGTCCTTCACGAAGCCAACCACTGAAGGCGTTGTGCGCTTGCCTTCGCTGTTGGCGATTACTACTGGCTCGTTGCCTTCGAATACGGCGACGCAGCTGTTGGTAGTTCCTAAGTCAATTCCAATAATCTTTCCCATAATTCTTTTTATTTTTAATTTTTAGATTTCTGATTGATTAAACTCATTGGATATAAGCATCCGCTAAGGAACTGACAAATAATGTGCCAACCTGCCTGCGCGTATCGTTTTGTCACCCGTCACTGCCATTTTGTCACGCAAGTGGTTGTTCTGTATGGTATACATAATAATAAGAAGGGACGCAGGTGCATCCCTTCTTATTGTCTGATTGAGCGGTCTTGTCGGCATCCCGGCCTACTGCTTGTCGGAGAGGGCCTGCATAATCTTGGCCTCGAGCTCCTCGGCGAGTTCTGGGTTGTCGAGCAGCATCTGCTTGGTTGCGTCGCGTCCCTGTGCGAGCTTGGTGCCTTCGTAGGAGAACCATGAGCCGCTCTTCTGTATGATGCCGTATTCCACGCCGAGGTCTACGAGTTCGCCGGCCTTGGAGATGCCCTCGCCGAAGGTGATTTCGAATTCAGCCTTGCGGAAGGGAGGTGCCACCTTGTTCTTGACAACCTTGACTCGCACCTGGTTGCCCACCACCTGGTCGCCGTCCTTGATGCTGGTAATTTTGCGGATGTCGAGTCTCACTGAGGCATAGAACTTCAGCGCGTTGCCGCCGGTGGTAGTCTCGGGGTTGCCGAACATCACGCCAATCTTCTCTCTCAACTGGTTGATGAAGATACAGGTGGTGTTTGTCTTGGCAACAGTTCCGGTGAGTTTGCGCAGGGCCTGGCTCATCAGTCGGGCCTGCAGTCCGACGACGTTGTCGCCCATGTCGCCTTCAATCTCCTTCTTCGGCGTGAGGGCCGCCACTGAGTCGATGACGACGATGTCAATGGCCGCCGAGCGGATGAGCTGGTCGGCAATCTCGAGAGCCTGCTCACCATTGTCGGGCTGGGATATCCAGAGGTTGTCCACGTCGACACCGAGTTTCTGGGCATAGAAGCGGTCGAATGCGTGCTCCGCGTCGATGAAGGCAGCGATGCCTCCGGCCTTCTGAGCCTCTGCAATGGCATGGATGGCCAGTGTGGTCTTACCCGACGACTCGGGTCCGTAAATCTCGATGATTCGTCCCTTGGGATAGCCTCCCACGCCGAGGGCGGCGTTCAGGCCGATGGAGCCGGTAGGGATGATGTCCACGTTTTCGATATTCTCGTCGCCCATGCGCATGACGGTACCCTTGCCGAAGTCCTTCTCAATCTTCTGCATGGCAGCCTGCAAGGCCTTCAGCTTCTCGCTCTGCGGATTCAGAGCCTCAGTTTCTTCTTTCTTTGCCATAAGTGAATTCTTTTTTGTTAGTTATGCTTTTGCAAAGATACAATAAATCCATTGACTGACAAAAAAAACGTGGGAAACTTTTTGAAATTTAGGGTTTATTCGTACTTCAACACTTTCGCCGTTGCCCCTTGTGAAGTGTTTCTTCAAAATTAACATTTAAGAATGAAGAACCCTTATACCTCCGCGTTGTAGCAAGTGAAGTCAGTTGCTGCTGAGATGTCGGTATAAAGTATCTACGGACTATTAGGACCCATAGGACGGGTTCCTTCCCAATGTCCCATGAGCCCTTGAGTTTGTAGAGGAGAAACGCCTTTTATCTGACCACGCCCTTCTTGCCGTTGATGATATAGACTCCCTTTCTGTCAGCCTTATGGTAGGTTTTACCGGGGGGGGTTGTCAGGATTTTTTACCGGAAATTTCTGTCAGGATTTTCGGGTGTTCCAGGAAAAGAATTCGACTTTCGGGGGCAGTTTTTTGACGCTTCCTAAGGTGTTCGAAAGACTTTTGGTACAAATCGTCAGGACTTTTGTACCGATTCGCCCGATGATTTCTTAGATATCGCATGACGATTTCTTACTTATCGTGCAGACTTTTGTACCAAAAGTCTGCACGAAAGCCTGCCTTTCGCTGTCCGAAAGGTCAGCTCCGTTGGTCGTTTTGTCGGTGGTTATCAAGGCTCGAAACGCTATCTGTCTCACAGTCAACGGGTTGCGCATGATGGCTCAAAACTGCGTTATTTGCGCCCGAGGGAAAATAATTTCAGAAAGTGGGCCTTCTCAGCGCAGATTTCGGAGGTTTTTGTAAAGATTCTTCAGCAGTCTCCTGGCAGTTCATTGTTGTTTTACACTGCCGGGCTAAGTGAAAAATGAAAAGTGAAAAACGAGGGGGGCTGCGGAGAATAAAAAAACATTGCTGTCCGGTAAAAACGGCCTGAAGGGCCAGAAAGATCTCAGCCCAGGGCA
>CAMHUI010000049.1 GCA_946188345.1 uncultured Prevotellaceae bacterium
GCCCTTGAACAGCCCTACTGGAGCCATCGCCCCGGCTTGGCTGGCCTTGATGACAATCTCTCCCTTCTCACCATCTTCACAGGGAGTTCCGTCGGGCTTGATGAGGTGGATGTCGTATTGGGGATTGGGCTTGCCCATCGACCCCGGCTTCGGCTCCATCCACGGGAAGGTGCCCAGGGTCAGTGTCGTCTCCGTCTGCCCGAACCCTTCCATCAGCCGGATGCCCGTCAGTTCGAGGAACTTGTCATAGACGGAAGCGTTCAGCGCCTCGCCCGCCGTGCAGCAATAGCGCAGGGAGGAGAGGTCGTACTGCGAGAGCTCCTCGCGAATAAGGAAGCGATAAATAGTTGGAGGGGCGCAGAAGGAGGTGATATGGTAGTGCTCTATCTGACGAAGAATCTGGTCTGCAGAGAACTTCTCGTGGTCGTAGACAAAGACGGCAGCTCCGGCAAACCACTGGCCGTAGAACTTTCCCCAGACGGCCTTTCCCCAGCCGGTATCGGCCACGGTGAGGTGGATGCTGTCATCGCCGAGGTTGTGCCAGAAGACACCCGTGGTGAGGTGTCCGAGGGCATAGAGGTAGTTGTGGGCTACCATCTTCGGTTCGCCCGATGTGCCGCTGGTGAAATACATCAGCATCGTGTCGTCGTTGCTATTGACAAAGGCCGGCCGATGGAACGGAGGTGCCTGCTGCCATTCGCGTAGCCACTGCTCGGTGGTGATGATGGTCTGCAGCGTGGGACTGTCTGCCTGAGAGCCTTTGACCTGCTCCACTACATAAGGTTCGTCGACGCAGATGATGGCCTTCACCGAGGCTCGGTTGTTGCGATAGACGATGTCCTTGGTCGTAAGCATGTGGGTGGCGGGGATGGCAATGGCACCGAGCTTATGGAGTGCCAGCATGGCAAGCCACCACTCGTAGCGGCGCTTGAGAATGAGCATCACCATGTCGCCGCGGCCGATGCCGAGCGTCTGCAGATAGGAGGCGGCCTGGTCGGTTTCATGCTTGAGCTGGGCGAAAGTGGTCTTCCGCTCAGCACCTTGATCGTTGGTCCAGATGATGGCCAACTTGTCGGGACTTTCTTCGGCCCACTGGTCCATGACGTCGTAGGCGAAATTGAAGTTTTCTGGAATCCTGAATCGCAGATGCTGTCTGAAGTCCTCCTCTGAGGTGAAGCTGGTCTGCTCTAAAAATCTTTCTACCATATTGGTCTTTGAGTGTTGGACGGTGGTTGGCTGGAAGCGGGTGATGGGACGGGGTCGTGAAAGGTGTCTGGTTCTCACGGTCATCCGTCACCCGATGCCTAAATAACAATACACAGGAACTTCACGCGTTTGCCGCCAAGGGCTCGCATGGAGTGGGGGTGCGAGGCGTCGAGATAGACGCTGTCGCCTTCGTCGAGGACAAGGGTCTTGTCGCCGATGGTTACTTCAAGCTGGCCTTCGAGCACGTAGTCGAACTCTTGGCCGCCGTGGGAGTTCTGATTAAAGGTCTTTCCTTCGGGCAGCGGGTCTATCTCAACATAGAAGGGGTCGGTCTTGCGGCCTCGGAAGCTGGCGGCAAGACTCTGGTATTTATAGGCGTTGGGCCGTTGCTGGCTGAGTCCTTTGCCGCGACGCGTCAGGAAGTAGGCACCCATGCGGGGCTCCTCGCCGAAGAGCAGCACGTCGAGGTCGATGCCGTAGCGCTTGGAAATGCGCGACAGGCGATAGACTGAAGGGTCGGCCTCGCCGGCTTCTATCTTCAGGTAGTGTTCCAGGGAGATGTCGCATAGCTCGGCCACCTCCTCGGCGGGGATGTCGAGAACGTCGCGAAGGCCTCTGAGCCGTTGGCCTATCTGGCGGATGGAGTCGTCTGTCATACCTTGGATGGTTTATCGTTCGGGCATAATAATCCAAAGAATGGGGTAGAGCAGAATACCCGAGAAAGCAGTACAAATGGTCAGCACGGCATACAGCAGGCGTACAAGGGTGGGGTCGGCGTCGAAGTAGTCGGCAATACCGCCGCACACACCGGCGATAACGCGGTCTTGTGAGCGTAATAAGAGTTTCTTGTTCATAGTCGTCAATAATTTATTAATATGGTTCTACGCTTTTGACGATTCACAGGAAAGGAAAGTTGCAGTAGAACCTTCTTTTTTTCTCCGGATGAATGATTTTTCTTATATATTGATGATATTCGACAGTTCTTCCTTCACCTCGTCTTCTCCTACACCTTCCTTGACGACCAGGAAAATGGTGTCGTCGCCTGCAATGGTTCCGAGAATAGAGGGGATGTCGCTGTTGTCGATGTTGTAGGCGATGGAACTGGCATAGCCTGGGCGTGTCTTGATGACGGCCATGTTGCCGGAGAAGTGGATGGAAACAAAGCCGGGCGACTGCATCATCTCCATCAGGCTGACAGGCTTGTGGACACGGCGGTACAGCGTCTCGTTGGGCAGCACGTAGACGTACTTCCCGCTTATCGATGCGGCCTTCGCCACCTTCAGTTGCTTCAGGTCGCGGCTCAGCGTGGCTTGCGTCACATAGAAGCCCTCCTTGCGGAGCTCCTGCAACACTTCTTCCTGATTACTAAGTTCTTTGCTTGAGAAGAGCATCTTCAGCACTTCCAATCGGCTATCCTTCTTATTCATAATCAATGTATATATATTCCCAAAAACAATGCAAAAATACATATTTATGTTGATACTGGCAAATTTTTATGAATATTTTTTGCAGGATAAGATAAAAAAACGCCCTGCAAAAGCATTACTCTTGCAGGGCGCTTGTAGGGTGCGATGGCGCAGTAGCAGTGGCTGCTATGACAGTTGGCGCTTACTTGCCCATGTCGAAGCCGAGGCGGATGCCGTCGTAGTTCTTGCTCAGGTCGCCGATGGTCTGCAGCTCTGTATTGCCGCTCAGGGCGGCAGCAGTCTGGATGAGCGTGAGCAGCTTCTTCGACTCGAACAGCAGACTCAGTCCTGTGGTAGAACCTTTCACATGGGCAGGCATCGTGAGCAGCAGTGTCTTCATCGTGAGCAGGCCCTCAGCCTCGTCGTAGGTATAGGTGCCGCTGAGCTTCTTGCCAGCAAGGGTCATCGTGAACGTCTTGTCCTCGTTGATGACAACCTGTGTGTTGCTGGCCGAGATACCCATTGTCTGGTAGTAGCTCTTCAGCTTCTCCTTGACCTGCGATGCGGCCACTTCGCCGCCAGCCTTGGCCAGCAACTGGTCGCTGGTAAAGGCTACGCCGGGCTGCACATACTTCCACGTGCCATAGAGGCGAGCCTCGGTCATCTTGTCCGTGCCGAGCACGCTGCCCAGAATGTTGCCCAGAGCATCGCCGTTGGTCACGGCACCGAGCACGCTGCCCAGGATGTTAGTCGAATTGCCGTTTGTCGTAGTGCCTTCGGTGGTTTGAGTGCCCGTAGCACCCTGAAGCACCTGTCCGAGAGCTGCCTGCCCCAGCGTAGAGGCCACCGTGCCGCATCCCGTCAATACAAGTCCTGCAAGACCTGCAATGATAATGTTTACTTTCTTCATGTCTTTGTTTTTTATACGTCCTCAAAGCCTTAAAGTCCTTAAGGCCTTTAATATAATAATATGTACGCGCGAGTAAATCAGTCGTTGCGGCTGCCGAAGATGCGCAGCAGGTAGAGGAATAGGTTGATGAAGTCCAGATACAGCGACAGCGCGCCAAGCAGCGCAATCTTCTGTGCACCCTCACTCATGTCATACTGCTCAGAGAGCATCACCTTGATCTTCTGTGTGTCCCAAGCCGTCAGGCCCACAAAGATAAGCACGCCAACATAGCTCAGAATCAGGTCCAGGCCGCTGCTCTTCACGAACAGGTTCACCACCGTGGCGATAATCAGGCCCAGCAGCGCCATAAACAGCAGACCACCCATCTTGCTTAGGTCGCGCTTCGTCGTATAGCCCACGAAAGCCATGGCGCCGAACGTGCCGGCAGTGATGAAGAATACCTTGCCGATGGAGGACATCGTATAGATGAGGAATATAGACGACAGCGTCACGCCGTTCAGGGCAGAGTAAAGGATGAACAGCAGCGTTGCTGTTGTCAGCGACAGCCGGTTGATGGCGGCAGAAATAATCATCACCAAAGCCAGCTCACCGATAATCAGACCCCACAGCAATACACTGTGCTGATAGATGGCCAACATCAGATTGGGCGACGAAGCCACACCGTAGGCCGTCAGGCCAGTGATGCACAGCGCCAGCGACATCCAGACATAAACCTTGCGCATCAGCACGGGAAACGCCTGCGACAGCGTCAGTTCCTCATTCCTGGAAAACCTTTCAAGTTCATTCACATTCATATTCAATTTCCTTTTTAAGTTGTTAATCATATTCATAGCAGCTCAGACATGCAGTCGGGGATCGCAAGTCAAACCGCTAAATCCATGCAAAGATACAATTAACCGCGCATAAAACAAAGAAAACAGAAACTAGTTTATGTTTTTTTATGTTTTCCCACCCCGCAGCCCATGTTCCCTTAGTAATTCTTCGCCGGTTGCTAAGGGAACATTTGATTAACAGCCCCTGAACATTCAGTTATCAGCCATTGAAGCCTCAGTTATTACCCTTTTCAGTCTCTATTTTGTCAAGATTTCGGAAAATCTTCGTTTATTTTGAAAA
>CAMHUI010000050.1 GCA_946188345.1 uncultured Prevotellaceae bacterium
GGCCAGCACTTAGACAAAGAGCAGATTACCAAGGACCTGGATTTCTGTCTGGCCTGAAAAAAAACAGAACGGGTGTGTCATAACACTTGAAAGTTCCAGACAAATCCTCAAAAGAAGAGCCCTGAAAACCGTTGCTGGCTTTCAGGGCTCTTCCTTTTGATAATTGTCGCTGCTCGCGATAATGTTACTTCATGTACTTGTTGATAGCATCGACGATGACTTTCTTGGTCTGCGGGGTGTAATAGCCTGAGTTGAGGAAGAAGTCATTATGCACGGCTATGGGGTCGATGACCATCACAGTCTTCGGATTCTGACTGATGGCTGTTTCGTCTGGGCGTCCGCCAGTCCACGGGTCGTTGTAGGCATAGACGAAGACGATGTTCTGTGTCGACTCTGTGGCTACCCACTGGCGGAAATTGCGCATGAGGGCGCCTTCGTCCTGGCGGAAGATGCCGCTAAACTGATGCTGCACGGAGAAGATTTCGTTGACATCGCGCACCTGAGTCGGGGTCAGGAATGTGCCGTCGACGTGCAGGAAAGCATTCTCGGCAGCTCCCAGCTCTTTGAATGCCTGGATAGCGTAGGGATAGCTATTATCACCACGCAAGTCGTTGATGTATTTCCAGAATCGTGCGTACTTGTCGTTCAGCACGCTCAGCACGTCCAGCGCGCTTCTGGTCTCTGTTTCCTCAGTATCATCAACATTAGCACCATTCAGGACTTTCAGCGAGTCAAACAGGATTTCGTTGTCCATGGTGATGAAGGTGAGCAGGTTACCCAGCTCTTTCTTGTCGGTGATGGCCTTGGCAGGGTCGGGCACCAGTTTAACCCACAGGGGGAACTGTACGTAGGAGAACTTGGAGAACAGGTTGTCGAGGAATGTGGAAATGGTCAGGGCAGTGATGTCTTTCTCCAGGTCGCCTGTGCTCATGGGGCTATGCTGGTTGTACTGGTCCAATATCTTGCGATAGCTGGTGGCGTTTGATGCGAGGATGTATTTGTTGCAGGCATCGCGCAATGTCTTGTTGGTGCAGATATAATAGGGAATGTCGTGCAGCCGCTGGCAGGCAATAGCCTCGGGGGATCCGGCGGCATAGCCCGTGCCGCACACTTGGTCCTGATAGTTGCCAATGCGGGTGTCCATACATGTGAAGGTGCCGTCGGCAGCGGTGCTGCCAGGCAGAAAGGGCGCACAGAAGGGCACGAAGAGGTCGATGTCGTTCCATCCGTTCTGGTCGCTGTAGTAGGCATAGAGGGCAGAGGTGATGCCGTCCTTGCTGGTGCCGGTGCTGGCCCACTTGCCGGTTTTGAAGAGGTTTTTCTTCAGCATCTGCACGATGGCGTGCAGGTCGTAGGCCTCCTGCTCGGCGTTGAAGTAGGTGTAGCCTGGGTTGTCGGCCGGCTCGGGCAGCGAGTTGCCGAAGTAGCGGTGCTCCACGTTCACCTGGTTGGCTCCCAGGTGTGTGGAGAGATCGTCGCGATAGAATTTGCTGATGTCGTAAATAGTGTAGCCGTGGGTGTGGAGCACCACGTCCTTGTCGTAGCCCTTGAAGCTGATGGCCACCTGCTGGTCAAATGTGCCGGCATCGGGGTTCGCGTGGTTGATGGGCTGGCGGAAGTAGAAATAGTAGACGGTTTCCTCGCCCGACGAGGTGGTCTCCGCCACTACGTCGCGCACTCCGTCGATGGCTTTCAGGGCCTCGATGAAGTCATCAGTGGTCTTCTCCTGCTCGGCAGGCTTGACGATTTCGTCCATGGTGTTGTCTTTGGTGCAGCCTGTGAGCATGATGCCAGCCAGGAGCAAGACTCCCATGAGGCTGTGTATGTTTATTGTTTTCATACTGTATGTCATGTATAAATTGCTGTTTGTTACTGTTTACTGTTAATTTCCCGTCCGGATGAACTGCAGGGCACGGTCTATCTGCGTGTCGTTGCCGTTGGTTTTATACTCATCGGGGTCGAAGGCCACCTCGATGTTGGGTGTCACGCCGATGCCTTCGAGGGGTTTCTTGTCCATTTTGAGGATACACTCCGTAGGCATGTAGACATAGACGGGGGTAGTGCCTTTCACGCCGATGTGGCCCGAGTAGTTGTCTGAGTTGCTGCTGTTGCCGGTCAGTCCGCACAGTCCGCCGAAGGTCTTCCGGCCGATGACGGTGCCGTTCTCAAGTTGTTGCGCGCTGAGCGATGTCATTTCCGCCATGCTGACAGACGCGGCATTGGCCAGCACGACGATGGGGCAGTCGTTGATGATTTCGTGCGGCGCATCCATCGTGAACATATACTTGGGCGTTAACGGCGAGTAGTCGTAGCGGCCCACACCGCGCTTGTAGCGTGACCAGCCGTATTGCAGTCCGCCCGACGGGATCAGTGCGCCGAGCACATAGTTGGCATCGTTCATGTATCCGCCGGGATTGCTGCGCACGTCGATGACGACACCTTTGAGGCGTCCGCTCTTATGGAGGTCCTGGATGGTGTCGAACCATGCCTGCCATACCCTTACGACATGCTGCCGGATTTCACTGTTATGGTTGTTGCCGCCCAGCTCTTCGTTGAACATATCGTCTTCGAGGTAGACGGAGAGTGAGAACTCGCTGATTTGCAGATAGACGATGTCGTCGTTGGTCTGTGCAAACTCGAGTTTGATGCCGTTGTCTGCAAAGCGGGGGTCAATCTGCTCCAGGAATGGCACGTTCAGGTAGCTGTACTGCTGTACGAGCGAGTTGAAGTTGCCCAGCCACCCCTCGTCAATCGGCTGGCTGACGAGTTTTTCCATCGCTTTGCTGAGTTTGCTGAGGCCCTCATACTGGATGACCTCGCTCTCGGTGAGGCTGCTCTTGGCCTCAAGCTCCGCCATGCAGGTGCGCACCCATTGGAAGCCGATGCCGGGCTTCGCCAACATGTTGCGCAGCTGACCAGCCACGGTGGCGTCGTAGCTCATGTATCGCTTCAGCAGGTTGTTCAGATAGTATTCGTATATAGAGGGTCGGAATCCTTTGAGTTCCTTGGCATCGGCGCGTTTGTTGTTACGACCTTCACTCGGCGACACGATGATAGAATTCTTGGTCTGATGGTTCACAAACTCTACATACATGTGACCGTCGTGCAGCGGGGCAACCATCTCGGTCATCAGGGCCTTGAGCGCCGCGTCGGTCACCTTGGTGTCGGGCTTGTCGAGGGCCTCGAACTTCGGCAGGTACTCGTCGTAGACGGCATCCCAGTCCAGCCCGTTCTCTTCCTCGTAGTCCCAGAGGGTGTAGTTTTGGTTCATGGCGTTCCAGAATACACGGAACTTGCCGGCATAACTTTGCTGGGCCTCTCTGAACGACAGATTGTCGGCGTAGGCATAGTTCACCAGCGTGTCAGCATCCTTGTGGCACGCGCTGACGGCTAGTGTCAGGAGCAACGCTCCTATTATCTTGATGTTATTCTTCATTGTTATGTATATAAATAGGTGTCTTCCGTCGGAAGCATATTTTTCACTGTTAACTGTTCACTATTCCCTTTTAGAAGCAGTACCACACGCCGGCCTGCACAGCCAGGGTCGAATTGTAGCGCGGGTCGCTGACGTGCTGATAGTCCTTCTGAGTGCTCACGCAGCTGTAGTAGTAGCGCAATTCCACCTGTGCAGCCCAATGGCGGTGGAACCGGTACTCCAGACCCATGCCGGCCAGCAGACCGAAGTCGAAGCGCTGGTCTCGCTGGCTGTTGAACTCGATGTCCTCGCTGAAGTTGTACTGTCGAGAGCTGAAGCTGTTGGTGTCGAAACCCTCGCGGCCGCTGTTCAGCCAATGGCCGAAGTAAATACCGGTGTTGCAGAATCCGCGAAGCTTATTGCCGCCGAAGCTGAACGTCGTCATCACGGGCAACTGCAGGTAGTTGTTGGTGTAGTCGTAGCACATCGACTTCTGCAACTTGCGCGTGTGGCGGTAGTTCTTCTGCGTCCAGTCGAGCTCGGCGCGGATGCCTAACCAGTTGTTGAAGTCATACTGTCCCATGACGCCGAGGGTCACGCCCCAGCGGTCTTCAAAGGAGTAGTCCGTCTGATAGTGTTTGTCGATGATGAAGTGGTTGTAGTCAGCACCACCGTTGACACCCACTCGCCACTGTGCAAAGGCCAGTGTGGGCAGCATGAGTGTCAGCATTGTTAAAAGTTTTTTCATTTTTTTCTTTGTTGTTGTTTAATTTTGACACGGCAAAGGTAAGCAGAAAATCTATAAAATCGTTGCCTTTGGCAGGCTTTTTTATTTTTTTCCACATTTACAAGATGTAAATCAAGCCTTTCCCTTACAGCCGGATGTGGTATTTCGCTCCGACAGTCAGCCACAGGCCTGGCTGTCGGACGTTGCCGTAGTCTACATAGCGGTGGCAGGTCAGGTTGTTGCCTGCTATATATA
>CAMHUI010000051.1 GCA_946188345.1 uncultured Prevotellaceae bacterium
GGTTAAAACAGCGGATGGATTCATATATATGAGAAATAATGACTATCTTTGTAGCGTTTTTTCAAATATGAGAACTGTTAAATACATATTATATATAGTAGGTGTACTCGCGATGCTGATCGCCGTGAGTTGCAAACGGTCGGCATGGGATCCGTCGCTTAAGCAGAACGAGGTCATATCTCTTTATCAGAAGGTGCTGACGGCGGCCAATGAATCGCCTGAGAGAGGGATGCAGATGATTGACTCGCTCAAGCGCATTGGCGCGTTGCCCTACTACCACACCGACCTGATGCGTGCCAAGATATATGCGCAATCGACTGACTATTTACGGCTCGACTCGGCTATCATCATCGGTGAGCGACTGATAACGCTCGACGAGGCGAAGAAAGACCTGGGCTACCGGCAGGACATTCTGGAGATGCTGGTGAATGCCTGCCGGCTGCATCACGACGACGAACAGACCATCCATTGGTCAACGATGCTGTTAGACCTCGTCAGGCAACAGGGGCTGGAAACCGAAGCCCTGCGCACCGAGGCGGAGATAGGCATGGCACTCTCCCAGATAGGCCGGACCGACGAGGGGCTGGCCAAGATAGATAATGTCATCCGTCAACTCAAAGGCCAACGTAAGTGGGCTGAGATGGATGCCAGCATTATCGCCCTGAAGCGCAAGGTGAGTGTGCTCGACTTGGAGCAACGGTATAGCGACATTCCACCCGTGGCACAAATGATGCTTGACCTCCTGGCCGACTATGAACAGCATCCCGACGAGTTTCACGACGACTCCTACCGTGAGGTGACCGATGAACAGCGCCCCGGCTATATCGAGTTCTACCGGTCCAAGTGTTATCTATACAAGGCACACGCCTACGCGAAAATAAGTGAAGAACGAAAAGCGAATCGTGAAGAATCGGCTGCCGCCGCGAAAAAGGCCAGCCAGAATCTTGCCCTTTACGAGCAGACAGACTTCGCCAAAACCATGAATGGCCGCGAGGAGATTACACCGACGTGGCGCTTTCTGGGACATTACGACAAGGCAGAGGCTGCCTGCGCTGACCTTGAAGCCGACCTGCGCCAGCAGGGCGACACCGTGAACGCCCGAATGGCTGCAATCCTATACGAACATGCCCAGACCGCCAAAGCACAGGGACGCGATGCAGAAAGCGTCGGCCTATTCGAACAATACGAGGCGCTCAGCAAAACCCTCAACGACCGTCTGCTGCGAGGCAAGGCCCATC
The DNA here is from genome assembly GCA_946188345.1 of uncultured Prevotellaceae bacterium. Taxonomy (GTDB): domain Bacteria; phylum Bacteroidota; class Bacteroidia; order Bacteroidales; family Bacteroidaceae; genus Prevotella. The sequence continues at coordinate 1,239 of CAMHUI010000051.1, forward strand.
TCTACGCTGCCCGCTTTCATGCACAGGAACAGCAGCAGGAGATAGACCGCCAGAAGGCAGGCAAGCAATATGTCACCATAATGGCATTCTTCATCGGCATTCTTGCCATGCTTGGCTTGTTCTTTGCCTGGTATGCTGCCCGCCAATGGGGCAAGACACAATTGAAGAACCGCGCGCTGGCCAAGCAGATAAAGGAGGCCTTTACATATAAAGATAAGTACGAGGAACTAAAACAGCAGTTACAGCAGTTAGCCAACGGTCACCAGCGCAATGCGGAGGGGAGCCCTGACAATCTTGCCGCTGACGCCGGCCTTGAGACCCATTTGCCGGTCATCCCTTCGGGCGGCTCACTCGATTCTCTTTCTCCCGAAGAACTTTTCCACTACATCGAGCACGAGGTCAGCCGACGGCTGCTGTTCCTCAACCCGTCGTTCGACCGGCAGATGATCATGGACGAGTTTCACATCACCAAAGAGCGCGTGGGCGCGGCCTTCTCTCAGGGCAGCAAATACGACTCCCTGCCCCAGTTTGTCAACGACCTGCGTCTGGAGTATGCCAGCAAGTTGCTCGTCACAACCGACCTGCCCATCACCGAGATTATGTCCAAGGCAGGATTCTCCAATGCGTCCGTTTTCAGCCGATACTTCAGCCGCAAATACCAGATATCCCCCTCCCAATACCGCCGTGCCAACAGCGAAGTTTAGCATACACAAACTATACCGCCACTCCCCAAAGCCCTGATTTCAGGGCTTTTTTTATTTGACCATTTGTCTGAAAACACTTGACCATTTGTCTTTGCTATTTGCCTGCGCGTGTAAAAAAAGTACTTTTGCATGATATTTATTTTGAAATCATGTAATCACGGGATGAAAGTTTCCAAAAAATCGAGGATTCAAAGATTCATCATCCGCCATAAGTGGATGGCGGGCACCTACGAATGGCTTGTTGAGCACTGGATCATGGCAGTCATTTATCTGCTTGTGGTGGCTGTTGCCCTTTGCCTGATCAACCTCACGGTCATGGTGCTCCTGGACAGATAGACTATGGTGGCAGTTCAAGAAAATAACACAATAAAAACATAATCATTGAAAAAAAATGAAAAAGATCAATGCTTTGGTTGGGGTGTTCGCACTCTTTACCACAATCGGCTGTTTGACGGCTTGCGGGTTGGACATACCCAAAGAAAAACTGACATCGTTCGAGACGATTACCGTTAAGAAATCCGACGTTGAACTTCCCATGAAATTCAGCGCCAAGCTGAAAGGTCAGTCCGACGTGACCATCACGCCGCAGGTGAGCGGACAGCTGATGAGAATATGCGTCAGCGAAGGTCAGCGCGTGAGCAAGGGACAGACATTGTTTATCATCGACTCGCGCAATGCCCAGCACGAAGTAGAGGCCGCACGTGCCAACCTCCAGGCTGCACAGGCCAACCTCTCGGCAGCTCAGGCACAGGCCAACAGCGCCAAGCTGGAGTATGAGAGCAACAAGAACCTGTTCGACAAGAAGATTGTGAGCTCCTATATGCTTGAGAATTCCCGCAACAGCTACAACCAGGCAACGGCTGCCGTCAGCCAGGCCAGGGCCGCAGTAACCCAGGCACAGTCGTCAGTCAACCGCGCCAGGGTGAACCTCGGCTTCTGCACCATCACGGCTCCCGTGACCGGTGTCATCGGCGAGATTCCCGTACGCACCGGCGACCAGGTTTCGCCAGCCACCTACCTCACCATCCTCAGCGGCAACACCACGATGGACGCAGAGTTCTCTGTCTCGGAAGCCATTATCGAGGCGCAGGTGCAGGCCGGCATGAAGGGTGACGAGAAAGAGAAGCACATGGCCGCATTGCCCGACGTGACGTTCGTGATGAAGAACGGAACGGAATACAAGCACAAGGGCCGCATCACCAGTCTGACGGGCGTCGTCGACGCTGCCACAGGCTCGCTGGGTGCCAAGGCCACGTTCCCCAATCCCGAAGGTCATCTGTTCTCGGGCGTTCAGGGCACCGTGGTGCTCCCCTTCCAGCAGAAGGGCGTGATGGTGATTCCGCAGAACGCCGTGGTGCGCCTGCAGGACAAGTCGCTGGTATATAAGGTGAAGGCCGACAGCACGGCCACGGCCGTTACGGTGACCACCACCTCTGCCGGCAACGGTAAGGACGTCATCGTGAATTCCGGCCTCAAAGTGGGCGACCGCATTGTTACCGAAGGTGCCAACAACGTTCAGGAAGGACAGCGGGTGCTGTTTCCTGCGGAAGA
>CAMHUI010000052.1 GCA_946188345.1 uncultured Prevotellaceae bacterium
GGAAAAACAACTGAAAAAACTTCGTCTTTTCCTTTGTTTTTCGCTCGCTTAATCGTACCTTTGCAAAAGAAAATATCGATGCGACATGACAAGGAAAAAGAAACCCCTACCCATATTCGAGAACATCACCATCACCGACGTGGCTGCTGAAGGCAAGTCGCTTGTGCGCATCCCCATCCCGGCGCACGACGGCCAGCCGGAAAGTCAGCTGGTAGTATTCGTGCCCTATTGCGTGCCGGGCGATGTCGTCGACCTGCAGATCCGGCGCAAGAAGCACAGCTACGCCGAGGCTGAGGTCGTCCGCTTCCGCGAATACAGCCCCACACGCCAGGAACCCATGTGCCGACACTTCGGCGTATGTGGAGGATGCAAGTGGCAGAACCTGCCCTACGAAGAACAATTGAAGTTCAAACAGAAACAGGTGTATGACCAGCTCTCCCGCATCGGAAAGGTGGAGCTGCCCGAGTTTCTTCCTATCCTGGGCAGCGTGAAGACACGCGACTATCGCAACAAGCTCGACTTCGGAGCCTCCAACCGCCGCTACCTGACCAAGGAGGAAATTGCCTCCGGCCAGGAGTACCCCCGCGACGCCCTCGGATTCCATATCACCGGGGCCTTCGACAAGATTCTGCCCATAGAAGAGTGCTGCCTCATGGAACCATTGCACAACGACATCAGAAACGCCATACGCGACTACGCTACCGACAACGGCATCTCCTTCTTCGACCTGAGAGAGCAGGTGGGCGTGCTGCGCGATGTGATGATGCGCAACTCCAACACTGGCGAGTGGATGGTGCTCGTGCAGTTCTGTTTCAAGGAGACTACCGAAGAGGAACGCCGGAAGGCCATGGCACTGCTGGAGTTCATAGCCGACAGGTTCCCACAGGTGTCGTCGCTCCTCTGGGTCGACAACCAGAAGTGCAACGACACATTCGGCGACCTGCCCGTCAACGTGTTCCGCGGCACCGACCATATCTTCGAGACGATGGAAGACCTGCGTTTCAAAGTAGGCCCGAAGTCATTCTATCAGACCAATACCGAGCAGGCCTACCACCTCTACTCCGTAGCCCGCGACTTCGCCAACCTCAGCGGCAACGAACTCGTCTACGACCTCTATACGGGCACCGGCACCATTGCCAACTTTGTGGCCAAGAAAGCCCGCCAGGTCATCGGCATCGAATACGTGCCTGAGGCCATCGAAGACGCCAAGGTGAACTCCGGGGTGAACCACATCAGCAATACCCTCTTCTTCGCCGGCGACATGAAAGACATCCTCACCGACGACTTCATAGCCCAATACGGCCGGCCAGACGTCATCATCACCGACCCGCCACGTGCCGGCATGCATCCCGACGTGGTCAAGACCATCCTGAGAGCCGCCCCACAACGCATCGTCTACGTATCATGCAACCCGGCCACACAGGCACGCGACCTGCACGACATGGATGCCGACTATCGCGTAGCTGCAGTGCAGCCCGTCGACATGTTCCCACATACACCACACGTAGAAAACGTCGTCCTCCTGGAAAAAAGAGGCAAGTAATCCATCGCACATAGAAAGATATGCACACGAACAAAGTACTCCTCATCTACACCGGTGGCACTATCGGCATGGGACAAAACCCGCTTACAGGAGCCCTCGAGCCGCTCGACTTCAAGCACCTCATCGACCGCGTGCCCGAATTCGGCCAAATCAGTGCCGACATCGACGTGCATCAGTTCAACCCACCCATCGACTCCAGCGACATGAATCCGCAACGCTGGGCAGAACTCGTCGGCATTATCGCATCAAGATACGACAACTACGACGGCTTCGTCATCCTGCACGGAACTGATACTATGTCCTATACGGCATCAGCCCTGTCGTTCATGCTTGAGAACCTCACCAAGCCCGTCATCCTCACCGGCAGCCAGCTGCCCATCGGACAACTGCGCACCGACGGCAAAGAGAACCTCGTGACCAGCATCGAGCTCGCCGCCGCTCACCATGAAGACGGAAGGGCAAAGGTGCCGGAAGTCTGCATATACTTCAACGGACACCTGCTCAGAGGCAACCGAAGCACTAAGCAGAATGCCGACGGATTCAATGCCTTCGACACATTCAACTATCCCCACCTCTGCGATGCAGGCGTAAACATCATCTTCCACGAACACCAGATTCTGAAGCCCGACTATAGCCGCCCGATGACCCCCTACACCAAGATGGACAAGAGCGTAGCCGTCTTCTCACTCTTCCCAGGCATCGAAGAAAACATGGTGCGCCACATGCTCAGCTATCCCAACCTGCGGAGCATCGTCATGCGCAGCTTTGGAAGTGGCAATGCGCCACAACAGCCATGGCTCACCCGACTGCTCGGCGAAGCAGCCAGCCGCGGCATCGTCATCGTCAACATCAGCCAGTGCGTAGCCGGAACCGTTGAGATGGCCCGCTACGACACAGGATTCCAACTCAAGGAAGCCGGCGTCGTTAGCGGCTACGACAGCACCGTAGAAGCTGCCGTCACCAAACTCATGCATCTGCAGGCCTACAACGACGACCCCGACATCATCCGCCAGCAGATGAACACCGCCCTCGCTGGAGAAATAACCCTATAAAGGAAATTAGAAAATCCCAGTTAATCATAGTTAGTCCAAGGCAATCATAGAAAAAAAGAATAATTATTAAAACAACCCTTTAAACAACAAAAATCATTATGAAAGAATTAAAAGGAACCAAGACCGAGCGCAACCTCCAAGAGGCTTTCGCCGGAGAGAGTCAGGCTCGCAACAAGTACAGCTACTGGGCATCCAAGGCCAAGAAGGACGGCTACCAGCAGATTGCCGCCATCTTCGAAGAGACCGCTGCCAACGAGAAGGAACACGCCAAGATGTGGTTCAAGCTGCTTGAAGGCGGATCCATCAAGTCAACACCAGAGAACCTGAAGGCTGCTGCCGAAGGTGAGAACTTTGAGTGGACCAACATGTACGATCGCATGGCTCAGGAAGCCGACGAGGAAGGGTTTGCCGAGATTGCAGAGAAATTCCGTGCCGTGGCTGCCATCGAGAAGGCTCACGAAGAGCGCTATCGCAAACTGCTCGCCAACATCGAGGAAGGCATCGTCTTCTCACGCGACGGCGACCGCATCTGGCAGTGCCGCAACTGCGGACACAT